>NZ_JAIUHZ010000004.1:0-429954 GCF_020165355.1 Mesorhizobium sp. BR1-1-6
GCCGCAATGCGGCCGGCCTCCCACCGGGCAAGCCACGCATGATCGATCGTCGCCGCAAAAGCAGCCTGAAGCGAACGCAGCAGCGCATGGCCGTGCTTTTCATCCTGCCGGCGCTGGCCGTCTACGCCCTGTTCGTCCTCTATCCCTTGGCGATGTCGCTGTGGGGCAGCTTCTTCATCTGGAAGGGGCTGCGCATCACCGAGTTCGCCGGCCTGTCGAATTTTTCGCGCCTGTTCGTTTTCCCCAGTAGCGCCAGGCTCTACGGCGCGCTCTGGCACAACACCGCCTGGTTCTTCGGCATCATGGTCTTCCAGAACGGCATCGGACTGCTGTTCGCCTGGCTGCTGTTCCTGCGTGATCGGGGTGCGGCCTTCTTCCAGTCGGTGTTTTTCTTCCCCGCGGTGCTGAGCCCGGTCATCGTCGGTGCGCTGTGGCGCCTGCTGTTGGCGCCGGGCGGCGTGGTCGAATGGGCGCTGAACGGGCTTGGCCTGCATCAGGGCAGCCTGACCGTGCTTGGCAACAGCCACACCGCGCTGGCCATGCTGGTCGCCGTCGACGCCTGGAACTGGATGGGCCTGCCGGTGCTGATCTACACGGCGGGCCTGCGGCAGATTTCGGGCCAGATCTTCGAGGCGGCGAAACTCGACGGCGCCGGCAATGCGCGCATGCTGTTCTCCGTCGCGCTGCCCTTGCTGATGCCGGCGCTGGGCACGCTGACGACTTTGTCCTTTATCAACACCTTCAACCAGTTCGACATCGTCTATGTGATGCAAGGCGTGCAGGGCAATCCGAGCTATTCGACCGACACGCTGGTGACCTATTTCTACAGGCTGGCCTTCGGCGCGGAGGGCGCCGTCGGCATCACCGACATCGGCCTGGCGCTGGCGTTGGGCACCATGCTGTTCCTCATCCTCAGCGTCGGCACGCTGTTGATGCTGCGTTTCTTCGACCGCCGCACGGTGCAGCTATGAGCGCGCTGACCATGGCAGGCAATCCCGTGATCTCGCGCCGGCTTTCGCGGCTGCCCGGCTGGACGGTGCTTGCCCTGTGGACGGCGGCCGTGCTGCTGCCGCTCTACATCCTCGTCGTCTCCTGCTTCAAGTCGACGGCCGAAATCTACGACAACCGGCTCGGCCTGCCGGCAAGCTGGGCCTTCGACAATTTCGTCAACGCCTGGACGCGCGCCGACCTCGGCCACAATTTCATCAACAGCCTGATCGTCACCGCCGGGACGGTCATCCTCACCATCGTCGTCTCGGCCATGGCCGCCTATCCGCTCAGCCGTTACCGGCTGGGCTGGAACGCCATCATGCTCGGCCTGTTCCTGTCCGGCATCATGCTGCCGATAAGGCTCGCCTCGGTCGAGCTGTTCACGCTGATGCGCAATCTCGGCCTGCTGGATTCCCTGACCGGACTGATCCTCGTCTATTCGGCGATCCGCATTCCCTTCGCCGTCTTCATCGTCGCCAATTTCATGCGCGTCCTGCCCTCCGAACTCGACGAGGCGGCACGCATGGACGGCGCCGGCGAGGTCCGCATCCTGTTCCAGATCATCCTGCCGATGGTGAAGCCGGCGGTGTCGATCGTCGCCATCTTCACGGCGATCGCCGTGTGGAACGACTTCTTCTTCCCGCTGATCTTCATCTTCGACGACCGCTACAAGACCGTGCCGCTGGCCATCAGCGTCTTCGTCGGCCAGTACCGCACCGATTGGGGCCTGGTGTTCGCCTCGCTGGCGATCTCCATGGCGCCGATCCTGATCATGTATTGTCTGCTCGCCCGCCAGATTCGCGAGGGCGTCGGCGCCGGGGGAGGCATGAAATGATCGAGGACAGGATCTATGCCGCCAAATCCATCCTGGTCGTCGGCGCGCATGCCTTCGATGCCGAGGTGATCGCCGGACCGCTGGCGGCGGCCGCCGTACTGAGGGGCACCACGGTGACGTTCCTGCACCTGAGCATGGGCGAGCAGGGCCATCCGTGCCTGATCCCCGAGCATTATTGCGCCCAGAAGGAAGAGGAAGCGGGCAGGGCCGCCGCTCGCCTCGGCGTCGCCATGCGCAATCTAGGCCTGCATGACGCCTTCCTGCCTTCCGATGACGAGACGGCGCTGAAACTGTGCGATGTCATTCGCGAGCTGAAGCCGGAAGTGGTCATAACCCATTGGCACGGCAGCTGGCACAAGGACCATCGCGCCGCAGCCAAGCTGACGCAGACCGGCATCTTCTTCGCCGCCTTGCCGACCGTTGCGCGCGACCATGCCGCCTTTACGCCGGGCTTGCTGCTGTTCGGCGAGAACTGGGAGGACGATGACGGTTTCCGCCCCGAGCATTTGGTCGACGTCAGCGACGGCTTCGAGGCGTGGAGCGAGGCGGTGCATGAATACGAGCTGGCGCGGGGCCTGAGCAGCTTCCCCTATGTCGATTACTACAGCGCGCTCTACCGTCTGCGCGGCTGCCTGCGCGGCACGCGCCATGCGCAGGCCTTCGCGGCGGCCTCGCATTCCTGGAACGCCGGCAGCGGTCTGTTCGCGCCGCCGGCTGCCGGAGGGCGCCGATGACGCGGGTTCTGGCCATCGATCTCGGCGGCACCAATCTGCGCGCCGCCGTCCAGTCCGGCAATGTCAGCGCGCTGGAGAGGCCGAGCCGCGAACCGGCGCCGGCAAGCCTTGATGCCTTCGTCGCCCGTATCGCGGCGCTTTGCGCCGAGGCTGGCGCGGTCAAGGCGTTGGGCCTGGCGGTGCCAGGTCTCGTCGAGGGGTCGGTCTGCCGCTGGATCCCGAATCTCCCTTGGCTCGACGGTGTCGACATCGCGGCGCTGTTCCCGCAATTGCGCGTCGCCGTTGGCAATGACGCGCAGATCGCCCTGCTGGCGGAAGCCGTTGAAGGCAGCGCGAAGGGCATGTCGGATGCGATCCTGCTGGCAATCGGCACGGGCATAGGCTCGGCGGTGCTCGCCAACCACCGCATCGTCGCCGGCACGCATGGCGGCGCCTGCTCGTTCGGCTGGGCCTGCGCCGACATCAAGGACCATGGCGAGGAGCGCAGCGGCTGGCTGGAGCGCGTTGCATCGGGCCGTGCGCTTGACGCGCTTGCCGGTCAGGTCGGCCTTGCCAGCGGCCGCCAGCTGATCGCGGCTGCCCAGGCGGGCGAACTCGCGGCACAGACCTTGCTCGAGCTGCCGGCGCGCCGGCTGGGCACCGCGCTTGCCGGCGCCGTCGCGCTGCTCGACCCCCAGGTGATCCTGGTTTCCGGCGGCCTTGCCGATGCGCTTGACGTCATCGGACCGCCGCTGCTTGCCGCGCTGCGGCGCCAACTGCCGCCGCATCTGCGCGGCATTTCTCTCAAGGCTGGCGCGTTCGGCCCTGGCGCAGGCCTGGTCGGTGCGGCAGTGGCCGGGCAGGCCGGAAGCGGGTGGAGACAGATCCGATGAGTGAAGCCAGTTTTCAGCAGCCGGATCGCAGAAGGCCCGAGCCGCTCTGGTATCAGGTCGAGGAGGCCATCCGCGCCATCGTCAAGAGCGGCGAATGGGCGACGGGCGACCAGATCCCGGCCGAAGACCGGCTGGGCGCGCTGTTCGGGGTCAGCCGCATCACGCTGCGCCACGCTTTGCGCAATCTGGAGGAAAGCGGATTGCTGCGCCGCGAACACGGACGCGGCACCTTCGTGCGCTCCACCACGCTCGTCGCCGGCACCCGCGAACTGACGAGCTTCACTCAGGAGATGGGCAATATCGGCGTCGTTGCCGGCTCGCGCCTGCTCGATTGCAGCCTCACCATCGCCAATGCGGCGGCGGCCGGCGCGCTGGAGATTGAGGAGGGTGACCCGGTGGTGCGCATCCGGCGGCTGCGGCTCGGCAACAACGAACCGATCGGCATCCAGACGGCGCAGCTCTCAGCCGCACGTGTGCCGGGCTTCCTCGACGCCGGCCTGCTGCAGGGATCGCTGTACGAGGCGCTGGAGCGCCACTACGGCATCGTGCCGGTGGCGGCGCGCGAGAATTATCGCGTCGGCGCGGTTGGCGCGGCGGATGCCGAGCTGCTCGATCTGCCGGTCGGCAGTCCGGCTTTCGTGGTCGAGCGTATCGCCACCGACGAGCGCGGTCCGTTCGAGTTCACCGTCTCCATCATGCGTGGCGACCGCTACGAGATACGCTCGACGCTGCGCGCCGGGCGCGTCCCGTCAAATCCGCGAAGCTGATCCATCATCACCCAAGCAGACACTTAACAGGAGTACCCACGTGTCCGACCTCTACATTCACCGTCTCGCCGCCCTCATCGACCAGGCAGCGAAAACCAATGAAGCGGCCTTTGGCCAGGCAGCCAGCCGCTTTGCCGACTCGCTTGAAGGCGGCGGTCTGATCCATCTCTACGGTTCAGGCCATTCGGTGCTGCCGGTGCAGGAAGTGTTTCCGCGTTACGGCAGCTATGTCGGTTTCAACCCGCTGACGGACCCGCGCGTGATGTGGCACAATGTGCTCGGCGCCGGCGGCGTGCGTGAGCTGCTGTGGCTGGAGCGCACCGAGAAATACGCCGAAAAATTCCTGGATCATCAGCCGCTCAACAAGGGTGACTCCATCATCATCTTCGGCCACAGCGGCCGCAACTCTTCCGGCATCGATACGGCGCTCTATGCCAGGAAGCGCGGCATCTTCGTCGTTGCGGTCACCAGCAAGAACAATCTCGACAAGCCCGCGACGCACTCCTCCGGCAAGCGACTGGCCGACGCGGCCGATCTCGTCATCGACACCTGCTCGCCGATAGAGGATGCGATCGTGCCGGTCGAGGGCTGGAGCCGTCCGGTCTCCGGCTCTTCGACGGTGCTCGCCATGATCCTGGCGCATGAGCTGATCGCGCGTACCGCCGAGCAGCTCGCCAAGCGCGGCATCGAACTGCCGGTCTTCGCCTCGCCGACGATCGCGGGCGTGACCCTGCACGACACCGATGTCATCTACGGCGTCTACCGCGAACGCATGCTGGAAGCACAGAAAAAGCACCTGCCGGCCTTCCAGGCGACGATGCGGGGCGAATGATGTTCGGGGCGGGAGGCGTCGCGGACGCCTCCCGCCATGGATGCGCCCAAGACGAACTTATCATCGTCGATGCAAGACCGGGCCTATCCCCTTGGCTTCCTTCCGAAGCTTCAGTGTCGCTTTGAAAGCGTCAATAAATAATTTGACGCGCGTAATGACTCCGAGATCTATTGGGAACCGTTAAAACTTGACTGGACAAGTTCGGTCGAGCATTGCTGCTTCCAGGCAACGGCCGCGTGACTCGTGTCGGCCGGGGCGGCGGGCGAGGGCAAGGGACCCTGAATATCGATGGCGGAAAAGACGCACCGCACGATGGATGACTTCGCCCGGGCGTGCGGCGTGTCACGGCCGACCCTGTCGAAATATTTCGATGATCCGGCAAGCGTCAAGCCGGCGACGCGCGCCCGCATCGAGGCCGCGCTTCGCTCCTCGGATTATCAGCCGAACCTCTTCGCCCGCAATCTCAACCGCAAGCGCACCCGCAATGTCGGCATCGTCGTGCCGGCGATTACCGATCCGTTCTATGCCGAGATGGTCAGCCGCATTGAACTGCGCTGCCGCGACGAGGGTTTTTGGCCGATCGTCATCTCCTCGCACGGTTCGCCCAGGCTTGAGTCGAAATCGGTCAAGACGCTCACCTCGCTCAAGGTGGCCGGCGCCGTCGTGGCCCCGCTGGGATCGGTCTCCGAGCCGGGCGTCTTCGAACGGATGGGCAAAGACATCCCGATCGTCTATTTCGACACCTATATCGAGGGTGACACGCCCTTCGTCGGCAACGACAACCACCAGAGCACGTCGATCATGGTCGATTATCTCTGCCGGTCCGGCGCGCCGCCGGTGTATGTCGACATCCCGCACGTCAACCACAATTCGGGCGAGCGACTGCAAAGCTATATCGAGACTATGCGGGCCGGCGGCCTTGAGCCTGTCGTCATCAACGCGGCGCGCGACTACACCTGGGACTTCGAGCGGATCGGCCATGAATGGATGGAAAGTACGCTCGACAAGGGAGGCCTGCCTGGTCGCACGATCCTGTGCGCCAATGACCGGCTCGCCTTCGGCATCATGTCGGCCGCTTTCACGCGCGGGCTGAAGATCGGCCGCAAGCCCGATTGCGACTTCCGTGTCGCCGCCCATGACGACCACCCGTTGAGCCGCTACACCTGTCCGCCGCTCACCACCATGGCGCAGGACTTCGCCGCAATGGCCGGCCGCAGCGTCGAGATCCTGCTGGCCTTGCTCGACGAGGCCCGCCCGTCCGCGCATGACCTCGTGCGAAACGTCAAGCTCGGCGCGACCCTGGTGATGCGTCAGTCGGCCTGAGCGCGCGACTGCAATTGGAGCCAGGCCGCGGCCTTGCTCATCGCTTGCCGCGCGGCGAGAATGTAGCGGCCCATCGAGACGAAGCCGTGGATCTGGCCCGGCCAGTGTCGCAGGACCAGCGGCACCCCTTCAGCAAGCAGGCGTTCGCCATAGGCGGTCCCTTCGTCGGCCAGGATATCGTGACCGGCGGTCAGGACAAACGCCGGCGCCGCGCCTGCAAGGCTCGGTGCCAGCAGCGGCGAAACGCGCCAGTCCTTGATGTCGTCCGGGGTGCGCACATAGTGGTCGCGGAACCAGGCCATGGTGGCGGCGGTCAGTCCAAACCCGTTACCGAAACGGCGGTAGCTGTCCGCCGTCTGGCGGGCATCGGTGTTGGGATAGATCAGGATCTGGGCGGCAAGCGGCGGTGCTTGCCCGTCGCGGGCGAGCAGTGCCAGCACGGCGGCAAGGTTTCCACCGGCGCTGTCGCCGGCAACGGCGATACGGGCCGGATCGATGCCGAGCTCCCCGGCGTCTTGCGCCATGAAGCGAAGCGCTGCCGCGCAGTCCTCGAGCCCGGCGGGGAACTTGTGCTCTGGTGCCAGTCGATAAGCGGGGCAGACGACGACGGCATTGGCCAGATTGGCCAGCCAGCGGCAGATCTCGTCATGCGAATCGAGATTGCCGATGACCCAGCCGCCGCCATGCAGATAGAGCACGGCGCGCGCGCCGGTTCGCGGTGCGCCGATGCCGCGATGGATGCGGATCGGAACCGGGCCGTTCGGTCCGTCGATCTGCCGCTGCGACGTCGCCGCGACCGGCTCATGTTTGCCCTGCTGCGCCGGGAACGAAGCATTGTAGGCGGCCCGCGCCGCCGCCACGCTGCCGTTCTCGAACGGCTCACCACCGGCCGCGCGGCCGATTTCCAAGGCACGCAGAGCATCAGGATCGAGCGTCATCGCAATCTCCGTCATGATTGCATCTAGGCGAGCAGGCCGCGCGCCTCGTCCTCCGAGAGTAGGGTCGGCTGGACGACATCGCCAGCGATGTCGACCGGGCTTTTCATTTCGCCGGAGCGCAGGATCGCCTCCATGATCTCCAGCACATGCAGCGCCAGAGTGCCGGAAGCGCGGGGCGTGGCACCTGTCGCGAGCGAACGCACGAGGTCGGCGACGCCGAGCATGCGATAATTGGCGCGGTCGGGCGCGGCATAGGGCCAGTTGCGGGCGCCGTAGAGTTCGCCCTCGCTGGGGAAATCCTTCCACTCGGCGCCGCGCTCGGACAAGGACACGGTGCCGCCGAACGTGTCGGGGTCGGGCAGGCGCAGCGAGCCCTCCGTGCCATGCAGTTCGATCGGATGGTTGGAGTGCTTGAAAACGTCCCATGAGGCGCCGAAGGTGACTGTCGCGCCCGACCGGAATTCGAGCAGCGACAGCACGTTGGTCGGCGTGCCGACCTTGAAGGTCGTGTTCTTGAACGGTCCCTCGGCTGATATCAGCCGCTCCTGCTGGCCCAGCGTCGCCATTGCCATGACGCGTTGGACGGGACCGAGCAAATTGACCAGCATGGTCAGATAGTAGGGGCCCATGTCGAACACCGGGCCGCCGCCCGGCTGGTAGTAGAATTGTGGGTTGGGGTGCCAGTGCTCCATGCCGCGGCCCATCATGAAGGCTGTGCCGGTCACGGCGCGGCCGATGGCGCCATCGTCCATCAGGCGGCGCGCCCGCCGGCCGGCGGCGCCGAGGAAAGTGTCGGGGGCCGAGCCGAGCAGCAGCCCCCGCTTGGCCGCCTCCGACACCAAGCGGCGCCCGTCGCTGGCCGAGGTCGCCAGCGGCTTTTCGGTGAACACATGCTTGCCCGCCGAAAGCGCCGAAAACGAGACGTCGAAATGTGCCGCCGGGATGGTCAAGTTGAGGACGAGATCGATCTCGGGATCGGCCAGCATCGCATCGACGCCGAGCGCACGAATGCCATATTCCTTGGCGCGCAAGGTAGCCATGTCGGCCGAGATGTCGGCGCAGGCGCGCAGCTCGATGCCGCCGAAAAGCGCGGCATTGCGCAGGTAGGTCATCGAGATGTTGCCGCATCCGACGACGCCGATCCCAAGCTTCGTCTTCGATTGTCCGTGCATTTTCTTGTCGTTCCTCCGATGCGGCCACGCTCTGCCCGATCCGTTGCCCGCCAATGGATCATTCCTCGCAGCCGCTATACAACATATTGAATATTGACGCGCGTAAAATTTTTATAGACCATGCGAAACCCAGGGGCGCCAAGGAAACCCAGGGCGGCGTCAAGGAATGAACGACATGACGAAGACGAAGCTCAAGGTCGGCTGCCAGACCTTCACCTGGGAGATGCTCGGCAAGGCCTGGACCGGCGGCCCCAACGATCTCCTGAAGGCGATCGCCGATGGCGGCTATGCCGGCATCGAGATCACCGACACCATGATCGGCCGCTATGCAGGCAAACCGACGGAGTTCGCCGCGGCGCTTGGAGCATCCGGCCTGACGCTGGTCTCCTTCGCCTTCGGTTCGAAAAGCGGGTTCACGCTGAAGGACGAGATCGGCGCCGACCTCGAAGCCGCGAGGCGCTGGATCGATTTCGCTGCCGCCTTCCCAGGTGCGCTAGTCTCGATGGGCTCGGCGACCGTGGTCTCCAACGGCTCGCGCGACGACAAATTCGCTATCGCCGCGGAGGTCTACAACAGGGCCGGCGAGATCGGGCGAAAGGCCGGCGTCCAGGTCGCAGTGCATCCGAGTTCGCACCACAACACGCTGCTGTTCGACCGCGCCGACTACGACGCGATCTTTGCCTTGCTCGAACCCGACCTGGTCGGCTGGGTGCCCGATACCGGCCACATATTGCGCGGCCACAAGGACATGGCCGATACGCTTACCACCTACCGCGACCGCATCCGCTACATCCATCTGAAGGACGTCGACGCCAAGGGCGATTGGGCGATGCTGGGTAAAGGCGTCTGCGACACCCGTGAAGTGATCGAGATCGTCGGTAGGGCGCCGCGCTTCAACGGCTGGCTGGTGCTTGAGGAAGAATCCGACACGGCCGCCGCCGATCCTGCCGGCGCGGTCAAGACCAACCGCCAGACGATGCGCGGCTACGGAGCCTGAGACGATGATCAGGAAACAGGACAGGCGCCTCAGGGTCGGCGTGCTCGGCTGCGGCCCCATCGCGCAGTTCGCGCATCTGGAATCCTGCGTCAAGGCAGGCAATGCCGACCTCTACGCCATCTGCGACGCCGCACCCGACCTGCTCGCCCGCATGGGCGTCAGCTATGAGCCGCGGAAGATGTATGCCGACTATGACGAGATGCTCGCCGATCCGGAGCTGGAAGCGGTCATCGTCGCCACCTCGGACGCCTATCACGTGCCGATGTCGATCAAGGCGCTCGACGCCGGCAAGCATGTGCTGTGCGAAAAGCCGATCGGAACTTCGGTCGAGGAAGGCGAGGCGCTGGCGGCGGCGGTGAAACGCTCCGGCAGGATCCTGCAGGTCGGCCACATGAAACGCTTCGATCCGGCGCTGGAGGCGGCGCGCGACTTCGTCCGCGACGAAATGGGCGAGGTGCTGGCGCTGAAGGCCTGGTATTGCGATTCCACCCACCGCTACACCAACACGGATGCGGTGCAGCCGCTGCCTGTCACCAGCAAGCTGGCGAAGAAACCGTCCGGCAATCCGAAGGCGGATCTCCGGCAGTATTTCATGCTGGCGCACGGCTCGCATCTGGTCGATACGGCCCGCTTCCTCTGCGGCGAGATCACGGCCGTACGCGCCCGTCTCAACGAACGCTTCGGCGCCTATTGCTGGTTCGTCGAGACCGAGTTCGCCAGCGGCGCGCTCGGCCATCTCGATCTCACCGTCGCCGTACGCATGGACTGGCACGAGGGTTTCCAGCTCTATGGCGAGAACGGCTCCGTCATCGCCAAGACGTTCAATCCCTGGTACTTTCGCGCCAGCGAGGTCGATATCTTCCATGAGAAGGACGCGACCTCGCGAAAACCGCTCGGCGCCGACGGCCATTTCTTCCGCCGCCAGCTGGAAGGTCTCGCCGACACGGTGCTGAACGGCGCGCCGATGCGCGGTGCCAATGTCGAGGACGGCATTGCCTCGATCCGCGCCATGGTCGCCATTGCCCGCTCCGTCGAGACCGGCGAGCGGATCGAGCTCGCTTCGGTCTCGGGTGCGGTCTGATGCGTCTCGGCATCTTCGCCAAGACCTTTGCGGGCACCGAGCCGGCTGTTGTGCTGGAAGCAGTGCGGCAGGCGGGCTATGAGACGACGCAATTCAATCTCGCTTGCGCCGGCCTGCCGTCGATGCCCGATGCGGTGCCTGACGCAGCCATTTCGGCCATTCGCGCCGCCGCCCGATCAACAGGCGTATCGCTCGCCGCCCTGTCAGGCACCTACAACATGGCGCATCCAGACAAGGCGGTGCGCGACGATGGTCTTTGCCGCCTTGCCGTCGTCATCGATACAGCCGCCGCCCTCGACATTCCGCTGGTCACGCTCTGCACCGGCTCGCGCAATGCAGCCGACCAATGGGCCTATCATCCCGACAACGCCACACCGGCCGCCTGGTCCGACATGGCCACTGAGATGGAAAAGGCGCTGGCGCTGGCCGAAGGGGCAGGCGTCGATCTCGGCATCGAGCCCGAACAGGCCAACATCGTCACCTCGGCGAAGGATGCCACCCGCTTGATCGCCGACATGGGCTCGAAGCATCTGAAGGTCGTGCTCGATCCGGCGAACCTGTTCGAGCATGCGACGCCGGGCGAGGCGCGCGCCATCGTCGCGGCGGCGATCGACGAGGCCGCTGCCCATATAGCCATGGCGCATGCCAAGGACCGGCATGCCGACGGCCGCTTTGCCACAACAGGGGAGGGCATTGTCGATTTTCCGGATTTCGTCGCGCGGCTGAACACTGTGAAATTCGATGGCCCGCTTGTCACGCACGGACTGTCGGCCGATGAAGCTCCCGCCGTTGCCGCCTTTCTGCGCCGCCTGCTCCGATGAGCGTCGCACCGACGACCATGCTTCGCGACGATGCGGCGCTTCGTGTCTTCGACACGGAGCAAGGCAGGCTTCCCGTCGTCTTCCAGCACGGTCTCGGCGGTGACGCCGCCCAGGTGGCGCAGAGTTTTCCCGACGGCCCGTCGCGACGCCGGCTCACCGTCGAATGCCGGGCGCAAGGCGGCTCCGGTGCCGGCCATAAGCGCCCCTTTTCGATCGCCATGTTCGCCGACGACGTGCTGGCCGCCGCCGATGCGGCCGGCATCGAACGCTTCGTCGCCGGCGGCATCTCGATGGGTGCGGCGATCGCGCTGCGCCTGGCCGTCCGGCATCCCGAGCGCGTCACCGGCCTGGTGCTGGTCCGTCCGGCCTGGGCCTTCGACGCGGCCCCTGAAAACATGCGTCCCTATGCGGAAGTGGCCGAGCTCATCCGAAACCGTCCGCCGAACGAGGCGCGCGCCGTCTTTGCCGCTTCGGCCACGGCCGCCCGGTTCCGCGCCGAGGCACCCGACAATCTGGCTTCCCTTCTCGGTTTCTTCGAGCGCAACAATGCAGCGGACTTCGCCGAAATGATGCAGGCAATCGCTGGCGATGGGCCCGGCGTTTCGCGGGCCGCAGCCTCTGCGCTCTCAATCCCCACACTCGTCGTCGGAAGCGGCGTCGACCTCGTCCATCCCTTGGCGACTGCCCGCGAACTGGTGAAGACAATCCTCAACGCGATCTTCACCGAGGTGACACCGAAGGCCACCGACAGGGATCGCCACTTCGCCGAAATCCGTGCCGCGATCGGCGGCTTTCTCGATAAAAATTTCAACAACCAGGACCAGTCATGATCTCGAAACCCCTGTCAGGCCCGGCCGCTATCGCCGCATTGCCGCGCGATCGTCTGATCGCTGAATTCTCGTCTTGGTCTGCCAATCTCGCCAATTTCGAGAGCGACTTGAAGCGCATCGAACCCTATGTCGACCTTCACCACATCGATGTCGCTGACGGCCACTTCGCGCCGTCCTTCCTGTTCTTCCCCGATCTGGTCGCCCGTATTGCCAAACTGACGGCCAAGCCCATCCATGTCCATCTGATGGTCGACGGGACAATCGTCGAGGAACAGACGCGCCAATTCATCGAGGCCGGCGCCGACATGATCAGCGCCCATGCCGAGAATGGCGAAGCAGGATTGCGCGCTGTGCGGCTGGCGCGCGAACTTGGCGCCGAAGCCGGCGTCGTGCTGCGGCTGGAAACGCCGGTCGAAGCGGTGAGGCCCTTCGTGTCCGAAGTCGCGTTCGTCACGCTTCTGGGAACCGCGATCGGCGTCAAGGGGCAAGGCCTTTCGGAGAAAGCCTGTGACAGGCTGGGCGCTGCCCGCGCCATCCTGAGGAAAGCCGGCCGCGAGGCGGACGTGGTTCTTGCCGCCGACGGCGGCATCCGCCACGAGACGGTGCCGCTGCTGCGTGCCGCGGGCGCCGAGACCGTCGTTCTTGGTTCGCTCGCCTTCGGTGACAAGGATCTGGCCGGCCGCATCGGCTGGCTGCACGGGCTGAAAGTCGCGGCATGAGCAACGAGGCCGCTCTCGCGATCGATCTGGGCGGCACCGAGCTTCGTGCCGCCCTGGTCGACCGTGATGGCAAGATACTGGCGTTCGCGGCGGTGCCGACGCAGGCGCAGGCCGGTCCCGAAGTGGTGATCGGCCAGATCGAGGCTCTCGCCGCGACCATCCATGCCGAGGCGCCGGCGCTCGCCATCCTTGGCGTCGGCGTCGGCGCGCCGGGACCGCTCGATCCGCTGGCCGGCATCGCCGTCGGGCCGCCGACGCTTGCCGGCTGGCTGGACGTGCCGCTCGCCGACATTCTCGAGCGGCGGCTCGGCCTGCCGGTGCGGCTGGAGAACGACGCCAATGCCGCGGCACTTGGCGAGTGGCGCTTCGGCGCCGGCCACGGTGCCCGTTCGCTTGTCTTCGTCACCGTCTCGACCGGCATTGGCGGCGGCGTCGTCGTCGACGGGCGCATCCTGCATGCCCGCCGGGGTCTTGCCGCCGAGATCGGCCACATGACCATAACCAACGAAGGCGAGCGCTGCATATGCGGCGTCGTCGGCTGTTTCGAGGCCATCGCCTCGGGCACCGCGCTCGGCCGCCGCGCCAATGCCGCGACGTCGGCCTTCGACGGCTCGACGCTGCGCCGCCTCTCGGCTAACGGCGAGGTGACGGGCCGCCATGTCGTCGATGCAGCGCGGCTGCAGGACGATCTCGCCCTGGCCCTGCTCGAGGAGGAAGCGCGCTGGCTCGGCGTCGGCTTCACCAACCTCCTGCATCTCTATTCGCCCGACGTGCTGGTCGTCGGCGGCGGCATCGCCAATGGCCTCGATCTGATGGCTCCGGCAATAGAGGCGACAATCCGCCAGCGCGCCATGCGCGCCTATCGCGACGTGCCGGTGGTTCAGGCCCAGCTCGGCCGCCACGCCGGGCTGATCGGCGCGGCAAGCCTTGTCCTGTTCGCCGATGGCACGGCCCGCCTGCCTGTCGACGGGCCGAGCAGATATCCCGGACACGAGGACGGACACTGATGGTCGAGCTCAAGCTGCGCGGCGTGCGCAAGTCCTGCCGCCTCACACGGTGAACACACGAAAAATGGCCGGAGGCAGCGATGCCTCCGGCCATTTGCTATCGCTATGCGGCCGCTGCGATTACTCGGCTGGAACGATGTCCGCCGGCAGGCTGTCGTCGGCCGTTCCCGCCAGCGCCCTGGCCAGTTTGGCCTCATCGAGTTCGCCTTCCCAGCGCGCCACCACCAGCGTCGCCACCGCGTTGCCGACGAAGTTGGTCAGCGCCCGGCATTCCGACATGAAGCGATCGACGCCGAGGATCAGCGCCATGCCGGCGACAGGCACGGCCGGCACCACCGAAAGCGTGGCGGCAAGGGTGATGAAGCCGGCGCCGGTGATGCCGGCCGCCCCCTTGGAGGAAAGCATCGCCACCAGGAGCAGCAGGATCTGGTCGCCGAAGGAGAGGTGGATGTTCGTCGCCTGCGCGATGAACAGCGCGGCCAGCGTCATGTAGATGTTGGTGCCGTCGAGGTTGAAGGAATAGCCGGTCGGGATGACCAGCCCGACCACCGAGCGCTTCGCGCCGGCCTTCTCCATTTTCTCCATCAGCGAGGGCAGTGCCGCTTCCGAAGACGAGGTGCCCAGCACCAGAAGCAGCTCCTCCTTGATGTAGCGGATCAGCGACAGGATGGAGAAGCCGTTGTAGCGGCAGACGGCGCCCAGCACGATAAACACGAACAGGAAAGCGGTCATGTAGAAGGTGCCGACCAGCATGGCGAGGTTGATGACCGAGCCGATGCCGTACTTGCCGATGGTGAAGGCCATGGCGCCGAAGGCGCCGATGGGGGCTGCCTTCATCAGCACGCTGACCAGCTTGAACATCGGCGCCATCAGCGCCTGCAGGAAATTGAGCACCGGCGCGCCCTTGTCGCCGACCAGCGCCAGCGCAATGCCGAACAGCACTGAAAAGAACAGCACCTGCAATATGTCGCCGTCGGCGAAGGCGCCGACGATGGTCGTCGGGATGATGTTCATCAGGAAGCCGGTGACCGACTGGTCGTGCGCCTTGGCGGCGTAGCTGTTGACGGTCGCGGCGTCGAGCGTCGCCGGGTCGATGTTGAAGCCGGCGCCGGGCTGCACGACATTGGCCACGATCAGGCCAATGATGAGCGCCAGTGTCGAGAAGGTGAGGAAGTAGAGCATCGCCTTGCCGGCGACGCGCCCGACCTTCTGCAGGTCGCTCATGCCGGCGATGCCGGTGGCGACGGTCAGGAAGATAACCGGGGCGATGATCATCTTGACCAGCTTGATGAACGCGTCGCCAAGCGGCTTCATGCTCTCGCCGAGCGACGGATAGAAATGGCCGAGCAGGATGCCGACGGTGATCGCCACCAGCACCTGCACGTAGAGTTGGGCGTAGAGCGGCTTGCGCTGCGCGGCGGGCGCGCGTGATTGGTCTGCCATGTGCATCTGCTATCTCCCTGGCCGGAGGGAACGGCACGCGCCGCTCCGCAAGACTTCTCCCATCGCGGCGCTCCGGTCGCTCGCCGCTGTCGGGAGTTTTGCAAGCGCCGTGCCAGATCGAGAAAAGGCCGGAACCCTGGATTCCCGGCAGTTTTGTCCCCGCTTCGATGGAGGCCTGTGCGGATTTCCGCACTCGCCCTTGTTTGCCTGGGCGGAGTTTCGCATTACAGTGGCTGCTGAACAGCGAACGGTGGAGAGGGCAGACGCCGCAGGCAGGCACCGATAGCGCATCCCCGGAGTTCGCCGGCCGCGACCTGCTGCGCGAAGCGATGGCCAGGCTGCGTGACGGCCGCTGGCTCATTCTCCTGGTCGGCCTGGCAATGCTGGCGGGAGCGGTCGCGATTGCCGGGCGCCTTGCCGCCAACCAGGCTGCCGGCGATCTGCGCGACGGAGCACTGGCAGCCTTGCCGCTGGCGGCGGGCACCTTGACCGGCGAAATCGAAAAGCAGCGTCTCGTTCCCTTGGTGCTGGCACGCGACGATGCCGTGCGCGACGCGTTGCGCCGGGCCGGCAAAACGCAAGAGACGGCGCTCGACGACAAGCTCCGGGCCATTGCCGCCGATGCCTCGGCATCCGCCATCTATGTCATCGACACGGCAGGCATCGCGATATCGGCCAGCAACGCCGGCGAGCCGGGCAGCTTCGTCGGCATCGACTACAATTTCCGCCACTATTTCACCGACGCCATGACCAAGGGCGCCGCCAGCCAGTATGGCCTCGGCACGATCAGCGGCAGGCCGGGACTTTATCTCGCCAGCCGCGTCGATGACGGCAAGACGCCGCTCGGCGTTGCCGTACTGAAGGTCGAACTCGACGGCGTCGAAGCCAATTGGCGCTCCAGCGGCTTTGTCGTCTTCGTCACCGACGAGCGCGGTGTCGTGCTGGCGACCAGCCGGCCCGAGTGGCGGTTCCACGCGCTTGCGCCGCTCTCGGCCGCGGATGCCGCGACAGCTCACGCGCAGCTTCAACTTGCCGAAACCGGCTTCGAACCGCTGCCGATACGACGCGGTGCCGGTGACGGCCTGGCGACAATCGACAATGCCGGAAAATCGCGCCAGTTCGTCGAAGTGGCGCAGGACCTGCCCGGCGCCGTTCCCGGTTGGCGTCTGTGGCTGCTCACGCCTGCCGATGCCGCTTTGACGTCGGCCGCCAACACGGCACGCCTGACCACGCTGCTGGCGCTGCTGTTCACGGGTTTACTTGCCTACGTGCTTCTCAGGCGCCGCCGTGCGCGCCGCGTGAGGCAGGAAGCGCTGGCGCGCATGAATGCTGAACTGGAGAGCAGGGTAAGCACGCGAACGGCGGAACTGACCCGCTCCAACACCGCCCTTGCCGGCGAGATCGCCGAGCGCGAAAACGCCGAGGCCAAGGTCCGCCGACTGCGCGACGACCTCGCCCAGGCCAACCGGCTTTCCATCCTCGGCCAGATCGCCGCCGGTGTCGCGCATGAGATCAACCAGCCGGTGGCGGCGATACGCACCTACGCCGAGAATGCCGGCCGCTTCCTGCATGGCGGCAAGGTCGAATCCGTCTCGGGCAACCTGACATCGATCGTGTCGATGACCGAGCGCATCGGCGCCATCACCAGCACGCTGCGCAGTTTCGCGCGGCGGCCAGGCGTCGCCGCCTCGCCGCTGCCGGTGCGCGAAGCGATCGACGGCGCGCTGTCGCTCCTGTCCGGCCGCATCCGCGATTCCGGCGTGACCGTCGTCAAGCCGCGCGGCACCGCCTCGCCGGCGGTCATGGCCAGCCGCATCCGGCTGGAGCAGATCCTGGTCAATCTCTTGCAGAATGCGCTGGATGCCCTGAAGGACCGGCCCGATCCGCGCATCGAGATCGAGCTTGCCGAGCGCGACGACAGGGTGCTGGTTTCGGTGCGCGACAATGGACCTGGCCTCGGGCCGGAAGCGGCCGGCAATTTGTTCATGCCGTTCCAGACCACCAAGGAGAAGGGGCTTGGCCTCGGGCTGGTGATCTCGCAGGAGATCGCTCAGGAACTGGGTGGCACGCTGCGCCTCGACCCCGACAGCAAAAAAGGCGCGTCCTTCACCATCGACCTGAGGCGAATTGAATGACTGAGGGATCAGGGCTGGTCGCGCTCGTCGAAGACGACGCGGATATGCTTCACGCCACCACGCAATTGCTCGAGCTTGCCGGCTTCGGCGTGATCGCGTTCAAGGCCGCGGAGGCAGCGCTTGCCGCCGTCGACCGGGATTTCCAGGGCGTGGTTGTCAGCGATATCCGCATGCCCGGCATGAACGGCTTGCAGCTGTTCGATCGTATCAGGGCGATCGACATCGACATACCGGTGATCCTGGTCACCGGGCATGGCGATGTCGATCTCGCGGTGGCGGCGCTCAAGGACGGCGTCTACGATTTCATCCCGAAACCCTATGCGGGCGAACGCCTTGTCGAGGCGCTGAATCGGGCCGGCGAAAAGCGGCGGCTGGTGATGGAGAACCGGAGGCTGCACGAGGCCGCCGCGCAGGCCGCCGACGGCCTGCCGCTGATCGGCGAGGCGCCCGCCATCCGCCGCCTGCGCGAGACCTTGCGTCAGATCGCCGACATGGATGTCGACGTGCTGGTGGAAGGCGAGACCGGCACCGGCAAGGAGGTGGTGGCGGATCTCCTGCACCGATGGGGCCGGCGCCGCGCAAAGCCTTTCGTGGCGCTGAATTGCGGCGCTCTGCCGGAGACCGTCATCGAGAGCGAGCTGTTCGGCCACGAGCCGGGCGCGTTCACCGGGGCGCAGCGGCGGCGAATCGGTCGCATCGAGCATTCGAGCGGCGGCACGCTGTTCCTCGACGAAATCGAATCCATGCCGCCGCCGCTACAGGTCAAGCTGCTGCGGGTGCTGGAAACGCGCAGCCTCACCCCGCTCGGCTCCAACGAAACGCGCCGCCTCGATCTGCGGGTCGTCGCGGCAACGAAGGTCGATCTAGGCCGGCCGGACCAGCGCGGCGATTTCCGCGAGGATCTCTATTTCCGCCTCAACGTCGTGACGCTACGCATCCCGCCGCTGCGCGAGCGGCGCGGCGACATCCCGCTGCTGTTCGGGCATTTCCTGGGTAACGCCTCGCAGCGTTTCGGCCGTCCTGTCGCGGCCGTGAATGCCGCGGTGAGCGACCATCTCCAGTCGCATGACTGGCCCGGCAATGTGCGCGAGCTCGCGCATTTTGCCGACCGGGTCGCGCTTGGCCTCGGGCCCGACGAGGAGGCCAGGGCAACGTCCGCGCGCTTGCCGGAGCCCTCGGCGGCGCTGCCCGAACGGGTCGGCCGCTACGAGGCGCAACTCATCCGCGAGGCTTTGCGCGATCATGCCGGCGACGTGCGCGGGGCCATCGACGCACTCGGCGTGCCGCGCAAGACTTTCTATGACAAGCTCAAGCGCTACGGCATTTCCGCCTCCGAATTCCGCAATGGTGGCGCCCCGGACCAGCACCCTGTTCGGGGACGGATATAGGCGTTGCGCAGGCGCTCCGGCCTTCGTAACTCTGTTCATCTCCCGTTGCGCATTTCGGATGAGCCATGATCACGACACTTGAAACGACGGCAACCCCCTTGCCCGAGGAGCTCGCCTTTCTCGGCGAGCGGTTGATGGCGTTCAACGACGGCGATGTCGGCGCTTCCGAAAGGAAGGCCCTTGCGGTGTTCGTGCGTGATGAAGCCGGCGCGATTGTCGCGGGCACTTCGGGCTACACCGCCTGGGGCTGGCTCTACGTGCAATGGCTGTGGGTCGACGAAAGGCTGCGCGGTCGGCACATGGCCGGCACGATGCTGGACGCGGCTGAGAAGGAGGCGATGGCGCGCGGCTGCCAGAACGCCTGGATCGACACCTTCAACCCCAACGCCGCCAGGGTCTATCGGCGCCAGGGCTATCAGCCCTTCGGAACACTCGCCGATTTCCCCGTCGGCCGCAGCCGCGTCTTCCTGCAGAAAAAACTGTCGGCGGGCTGATCAACCGGCCAACCGTCCGCCGCGCATCGGCTGCGGCGCGCCCGTCGTGCTGGGGAAACTGATCGGCAGGCCGCGCAGCACGCGCACCGCCAAAAAGGCAAAACACTCCGCCTCCACCGCGTCGCCGCTCCAGCCGAGGCTTTCGGCCTGCACCACCTCGACACCGGCGCGGCTGGCGATCATTGCCATCATCGTCGGGTTGTGGCGGCCGCCGCCGCTGACCACCAGTCTTTTCGGCCGGCTCGGCAGAAGATCGAGTGCCTTGCCGACCGCGGCGGCGGTGAAGGCGGTCAAAAGCGCGGCGCCGTCCTCGGCGCTCAGGCCATCCGCCATGGTGGCGCCGAAGTCGAAACGGTCCAGCGATTTCGGATAGGGTTTGGTCAAATAGGGGTGTTGCAGCAGCTTGGCGAGCCGGGCTTCGTCGACCGTTCCCGCCCGGCCAAGCGCGCCGTCGCGGTCCATTTCGCCGAGCCCCTTCGACTTGATGAAATCGTTGAGCGGCGCGTTGGCGGGGCCGGTGTCGAAGGCAACGACATTGTCGCCGCCGTCCCACCAGGTGATGTTGGCGACGCCGCCGAGGTTGAGCACGGCCACCTCGCCGCTGGCGCCGGCGCTGCGCATCAGCGCGGTGTGATAGGCGGCCGCCAACGGTGCGCCCTGTCCTCCGGCGCGCATGTCGGCAGAGCGGAAATCATAGGCAACCTTGGTGCCGAGGATCGCATGCATCAATTCGCCATCACCAAGCTGCCGGGTCTGGCCGAGCCGGCCGATTTGCGGCGCGCGATGCAGTACGGTCTGGCCGTGGAAGCCGACGACGCCGATATCCGCCATCGTCATCCCATAATCTTCTACGAGCTCCTTGACCGCCGCCGATTGCGCGCGCGTCAGCGCCTCCTCGGCCTCGCGGAAGATCGCCGGCTCCGGTCCGGCAAAATTCCAGCCCCGCGCCTGCTTAAGCGTCTCTTCCAGCAGCGAGCGGATCGACGGGGGGTAGGGCATCAGCCGGTAGGTGCCGAAATCGTCGATGCGCTCGCCATCTGTCTTGATCAGGGCGACATCGATGTTGCCGTCCAGCACGGTGCCGGTCATCAGGCCGACGGCCCAGATGGATTCCATTATCGAACTCCATTGATGAGATCGCCGACCGCTTGGCGAAGCGCGACGATTCCGCTGTCGAAGTGACGTGTCGGATGGATCCGGTTGGTAAGCAAGGTCCAGGCCTTGCCTCTGTCGAAGTCGATCCACAGCCCCGTGCCGGTAAAGCCGGTATGGCCTATCGTTCCGGGGCCGCACAAAGCGCCGCCGGACCAGCCGTCATAGGGACGCTCCCAGCCATGGGTGCGGGTGGCGGACAAGGGCGTGCGCATCGGCGCGATCGACCGTTCGGATGCGCCGGTCAGCAGCCCTTGGGCGAAATCGAGCACCGAGGCGGCCGTGCCGAACAGGCCGGCATGGCCGGCGCCTTGCAACGCCGCGCAATTGTCGTCGTGAACCTCGCCGGACAGAACGCGATGGCGCCAGGTGCAGTCTTCTGTTGCCGCGGCGAGATCTGGCTCGGCAGACCACGCAAAGCCCGGGCCGGGCTCCATGTCGCGGATGCTTTTTCCCGACAGCCGTTCGAGCGCAAAGCCGAGCAGGATGAAATTGATGTCGGAATAGACCGGATCGCGGGCCCGCCATTGCCGTTGCAGGATGAAGGCGCGCAGCAAGTCGGGGTCGCGCCCGTAAGTGTAGATCGGTTCGACGGCCGGGAAGGGCGTCTGGTGCCCGAGGCACTGGCGAAACGTCACCTTCCGCTCCCAGGCACTCGCGTCATATTGGCGAAGGTCCGGCAGCACCGAGACGAGTGGTGCGTCGAGATCGATGGCACCGTCCTGAGCCAGCGTCAGAATGCGCGGCGTGGTGAAGATCACCTTGGTCAGGGATGCCAGGTCGAACCAGCTCTCCTCACGCATCGGTCGCTGCTTAGGCACGAGTTGGGCTGAGCCGATCGCCCTGGTGATGCGGTCGCCATTCCTGTCAACGATGCCGAGCACGCCACCGGGGATGCGCTTGGCGGCAACTGCCGCTGCGAGTGGTTGGAACGCGCGGTCGAAGATCTGGGCGAGGTTGGTCAATGCGGGCCTCCTGAAAGGCCGAGTTCCGTCACACCCCCCTCTGCCCTGCCGGGCATCTCCCCCGCAAGGGGAGAGATTGGCAGAGTTGATGTCCCGCCAGCCTTCCACCATTGGAGATTGGCGAAGGCCGAGGCGACATCCGATCTCCCCCCTTGCGGGGGAGATGCCCGGCAGGGCAGAGGGGGGTGCTGTCCCGCCAACCTGAGATATCCGAGGGCCATCACGCCTCCACCCTCGCCACATGATCCCCGCCAAACCGCTCCCATCTCGCCGGCGCCGGCTCAAACCCTTGCGGGCGCACCAGGGAAGGCACCTGGCGTGTGTCGATCTCGAAACGCTCATGCCGCCGGTCGATGGCCGGAACCGCTGATATGAGCTTCTTCGTGTAGGAATGTTTCGGTGCCGACAGCACCGAGGCCGCGTCTCCGATCTCGACGATCTGGCCGGCATAGATGACGGCGATGCGATGAGCGACCCGCTCGACGACAGCCATATCGTGCGAGATGAACAGATAGGCCAGCCCGAACTCGCGCTGCAGGTCGACCAGCAGCTCCAGCACCTTGGCCTGCACTGAAACATCGAGGGCGGAAACCGCTTCATCCAGAACGACGACCGACGGGTTGAGCATCAGCGCGCGGGCGATGCACAGCCTTTGCCGCTGGCCTCCGGAGAATTCGTGCGGATAGCGCTGCAAACTGTTCTGCGGCAGGCCGACGCGCTCCAGCAGGCTCGCCATCCTGGCTCGCGTTTCGGCGTCCGCCCGGCCGCCATTGGCGATCACCGGCTCCGCCAGGATGCTCTCGATGCTCAGCCGCGGGTTGAGCGAAGCGTAGGGATTCTGGAAAACCATCTGCACGGGCTTGGCGTTGTGCTTTGCCGAGGCCGTCCGGGCGCCCACCGAGAAGCTGCCGCGCGTCGAGCGCACCAGCCCAAGGACTGCTTTCGCGGTGGTTGATTTGCCCGAGCCGCTCTCGCCGACAATGGCCAGTGTCTCTCCCGGCATCAGGTCGAAGTCGATGCCATCCACGGCGTGCACCGCGCCGCTGGCATGGCTGAAGAAACTGCTCTTGAGCGGAAACCGCACCACGAGGCCTTTGACCTCAAGGGCCGGGTCCTTCCTTGCGTTCTTGTCGCGCTGCCCGTCCGTGCGTGTCGCGCGGCCGTGGGCGAAATGCGGCACATCCTGCAACAGATGCTGCGTGTAGGCGTGCTGCGGCCTGTCGAGGACCTGGTTCAGTTCGCCCTGTTCTACGGCCTGCCCGTTCTGCATCACCATCACCGTGTCGGCGATCCCGGCGACAAGGCCGATGTCGTGGGTGATGAAGATCATCGACATGCCGCTTTCCTGCTTGAGCTCCGCAAGCAGCGCCATGATCTGCGCCTGTACCGTCACATCGAGCGCCGTGGTCGGTTCGTCGGCGATCAGCAGACGCGGATTGCAGGCGAGCGCAATGGCGATCATCACCCTTTGCAGCATGCCGCCCGACAGCTGGTTGGGTGTGTATTTCAGCCGCCTTGCCGCATCGGGGATGCGCACTCGGTCGAGCGCGTCCCTGGCCGCCGCCGTGGCCTGCCGGCCGGTCAGGCCGCGATGCAGCCGGAAGGATTCCTCGATCTGCGTGCCGATCGTCAGCACAGGATTGAGCGAGGTCATCGGCTCCTGGAAGATCATGCCGATCTCCGCGCCGCGAATGCCGGCCAGTTGCGGCTCGGTCGCGGTCGTCAGGTCGAAGAGACTGCCGTCGGCCCGTTTCAGCGTCATGGCGCCGCCGGTGATGCGGCCGCCGCCGAAATCGATGAGACGGTTGATCGACAGCGCGGTGACCGACTTGCCCGAGCCGCTTTCGCCGACGATGGCCAGCGTTTCGCCGTCGGCGAGGTCGAAGCTGACGCCGCGCACCACCTCATTGGCTTTCGGGTCGCGGCCGAAGCCGACGTTCAGGTCGCGGACCGACAGAAGCGGGATCATGCGAGCGCTCTCCGCATCCTCGGATCGAGGATGTCGCGCAAGGCGTCGCCCAAGAGGTTGAAGCCCAGAATGCTGATCATGATCGCCAGGCCGGGGAAGATCATCAGCCATGGGGCGGTTTCCATCAGATTGCGGCTGTCGCTCAGCATCAGGCCGAGCGAAGCGGCCGGCGGCTGCGTGCCGAGACCGAGGAAGCTCAGGCCGGCCTCGGTCAGCAATGCCCAGGCGAGCGCCAGCGTCACCTGGATGGTCAGCGGCGCGACCAGATTGAGCAGCAGGTGCCGCGTGACGATGTAGCTGGAGCTGCTGCCGAAGGTGCGCGCGGCGTCGACGAATTCGCGCGCTTTGAGCGACAAAGCAGGGCCGCGCACCACTCGTGTGAAGATCGGCGTATAGACGATGCCGATGGCGACCACGCTGGTCCATGTGCCCGGTCCGGCAACGGTGACGATCAGCAGCGCCAGAAGAATGGCAGGAAAAGCCAGCAGCACATCCATGATCCGCATCAGCACGCCGTCCCAGCGACGCCCGAGCCAAGCGGCGGCGAGCCCAAGCACGGTGCCGGCAAGCGCGGCGAAGGCGACCGAAAGAAAGGCAACGGTGAAGGACTGGCCGACGCCCGCCATCAGCCGGCTCGCCACGTCGCGGCCGAACAGGTCGGTGCCCATCCAGTAGGCGGCACTGGGCGCGTGCAGCCGGTCGATCCGGTATTGCGTGATCGGATTGTGCGGCGTCAGTCCAAGCAAACCGAGGATGGCGACCAGGAGATAGACGCCGACGATCACGCCGCCGATACGACCGCTGCCGTGCCCGAGGATGGCGCGCAGCATGCGCATCACTGCTCGCCCAGCCGGATGCGCGGATCGAGCGCGACATAGGCGAGGTCGACCAGGAGATTGACGATCATGAAGTTGAAGGCGATGAACAGCACGCTGCCCTGCACCAGCGCGTAGTCGCGCTGGAGGATGGCGTCGAGCACCATGCGGCCGAGACCGGGCAGGGCATAGATCTGCTCGACGATGACCGCGCCGCCCAGGAGATAGCCGAATTCAATGCCGCTCAGCGTCACCACGGGGATCAGCGCGTTGGGCAGCGCATGCCGCCAGATGACGCTGCGCGCCGAGGCGCCCTTGCTGCGGGCGGTGCGCACATAGTCGTCGCTCAACACGTCGAGCATGGCCGAGCGCGAGATGCGGGTGACCGATGCGGCGAAGGCGAAGCCGAGCGTGATGGCAGGCAGGATCAATTGGCTGAGATTGCGCAAGGGATCCTGCCAGAGCGGCGCGAATTCGCCCATGGCCGGCAGCACGCCGAAGCCGGCCGACAGCGCGTAGATGATCAAAAGGCCGAGCACGAAGCTCGGCGTCGACTGGCCGATCATAGCGACGACGCGCACACCGAGGTCGGACAGTTTCTCACTATGCGTGGCGGCGTAGATGCCCGCCGGCATGCCGGCGGCGAGTGCGATGATCATCGACAGCACGGCCAGTTCCAGCGTCAGCGGGAAGCGCTCGAGGATGACGTCCAATACCGGCCTGCCATAGGTGACGGAGATGCCGAAATTGCCGTGCAGGATGCCGCCGATCCAGCGCCAGTACTGGACGAACCAGGGCTGGTCGATGCCGAAATAGGCGGCGAGCGCATCGCGCTGTGCCGGCGTCAGCAGGCCGGCTTCGGTGCCCAGCATCGCGGTGATCGAATCGCCCGGCACCATCCGGATCGCCACGAAGACCAGGATCGACACGCCAAGCAGGACGAGAGGAAACGCCGCAAGTCGTCGCATCAGATAGTTCACGCGAAGAAGACCTCTCGTCTAGAGCATGATGCCGAGTGTGAAGCGGTTTTCGGACGACATCATGCTCTATCCCTTTGATCTGGAGGCGGATTCAGATTTCAGGTCGATTCAACCTGAAATCATCCGTCTCCAGGGCCGCCCACGGCTACTGCTGGATGGTAACCTTGCTGAGGCTGAACAGCGTGCCCGTCGGCGTCGGCACGAACCCGGCGACGTTCTTCTGCTGGGCGGTATAGCTGTAGGACGTGTAGAGCCAGATCCAGGGCGAGACTTCGGCGAGGTGCTTCTCGAACTCGGTGAAGATCGCCTTGCGCTTGGCCGGATCGGTCTCGGCGCGGCCTTTCTGCATCAGGCTGTCCAGCGTATCGTCGATGTAGTTGGCCACCTTCTGCAGATTGCCTGATTTGGTCCAGTAGCGGTTGTACATGGTGTAGGGGTCGGCGCGGCCGCCATTGAGCGCGATCGCCATGTCGAAATCGCCCTTCAGCCAGGCGTCGACATAGACGTTGAGCTCCATCATCTTGATGTCGAGCTTGACGCCGATCTCGGCGAGCTGCGATTGGATGACCTGGGCTTCTGCCGCCGCCGTCGGCGGCTCGCCGGTGGCGCCGATCACGGTCGCCGAAAAGCCGTCGGCAAAGCCTGCCTCCGCCATCAACTTCTTGGCCTTCTCGACATCACGCTTGTAGCAGAAGAGCTGGCTTGGATCGGTCGCAAGTGCTGGGATGGTCAGCGGTCCGGTGACCTTGCCTTCACCGAGCGCGGCGGTGTCCAGAACCTCCTGCCGGTCGATGGCGCAGGAGATCGCCTGGCGCACCTTGAGTTCGGTCATCGGCTTGCGTGACGGATTGAGCTGCAGCACGTTATAGGCCAGCACCGGCGCGCGGTTCAGTTGCAGGCTAGCCTCCTTCGGCACCAGCGTGGCGACGAGCGGATCGTTGAGCAGCGCGAAATCGACCTGCTTGGTGCGCATGGCGGCGAGGATCGCCGCTTCATCGGGCAGCACGCTGATTTCGATACCGTCGACGCCGGTCGCGCCGCCGGCCCATTCCTTGTTGGCGCTCAAGACTTCCTTGGCGTTGGGATCCCATTTATCGAGCTTGAACGGGCCGGAGCCGACCGTTTTGGTGCCGATCGAGCCGGCCTTGATCTCGGCCGCCGGCACGATGGCCGCGTTGATGTCGCTCATCGCCGTCAGGATCGGCGCGTCGGGCTGCGATAAATGGAACACGACGGTTCCAACGTCCGGCGTGTCGATGCTGGCGATCGACAGGAAGTTGGCGCGGGCGGCGGCGCCTGTCTTCTCGTCCAGGATGCGCTCGAACGATGCCTTGACGTCGGCCGGAGTCACGGCAGCGCCGTCCTGGAATTTCGCCTTGGGATCGAGCTTGAAGGTCAACTCCTTGCCGTCCTTGGAGAATTCCCAGGAGGTGGCGATGGCCGGGACGATCTGCAGGCTGGCATCGACCCGCACCAGCGGCTCATAGATCAGCTCCAGGAGCCGCAGCGAGGAAAAGGCCGTCTGCTTGTGCGGATCAAGTCCCGTTGCATCCTGCGACCAGGCCATGTGCAGCGTCGCCGCCTGCGTCGAGACCGTGGCGATGCCGAGCATGGCTGCCAGCGTGATGCCCGACAGCAGCTTTCTTGTGAGGTGAACCATTCTCGTCTCCCATCTTTGCTTGAACCCGATGCCCTTGCAGTTTCTGCGGACCGCTTCCAAGACACACGCGCTTTGGACTATCGGCCCAGTCTATGCGGCCTCGCGCCGTCTTGTGTAAAGCAGCTTCACGCCGTCTGGTCTCAAGCGCCTTCATGCGTCTCGTCGCTGATTGCCTTTCGCAGGAAACCCCTTGCCTTGGCGAGGGCTGCGCGCGCCTCCTCGACCTCAAGCCCGGTGATGGTCAGCAGGATCGCCAGCTTCACGTCGCTGCCGGTCCGGCCGAGCGCCTGGCGCGCCTGCGCCGCCGTGCAGCCTGTGGTCTGCATCACGATCCTGGTTGCCCTGGCGACCAGTTTCCTGTTGGACGGATTGAGGTCCACCATCAGGTTCTGGTAGCTCTTGCCGATGCGGATCATCGAGGCCGTGCTCAGCATGTTGAGCACCAGCTTCTGCGCCGTTCCGGATTTCAGCCGCGTTGAGCCGGTCAGCACCTCGGGACCGACGACAGGCGAGATGGCGATGTCGGCAATGCCCGCTATGGTCGATGCCGGATTGCAGGACAGGGCGACCGTCGTTGCTCCCACCTGCTTGGCATAGTTCAGCCCGCCGATCACATAGGGCGTGCGCCCACTGACCGCGATGCCGACCACCACGTCGTCCGGAGTGAGCTTGATGTCCTGCAAGGCCCTGGCGCCCCTCTTGGGATCATCCTCGGCGCCTTCGGTCGAGCGCACCAGCGCGTCGGGCCCGCCGGCGATCAGGCCGACGACCATGCCTTCCGGCACGCCGAAAGTGGGCGGACATTCCGAGGCATCGAGTACGCCGAGCCGGCCGCTGGTGCCTGCGCCCATATAGACGAGCCGAGCGCCTTTCTGGAAGGCGAGGACGATGCAGTCGACCGCGGCCGCGATGTCCGGCAGCACCTTTTCGACCGCTGCCGGGACCACCCGATCCTCGTCGTTGATCTTGCGCAGCACATCGATCGTCGGCAGCAGGTCGATGTCCATAGTCCGCGGATTCCGGCCTTCGGAAACCAGCCGGTCCAGCTCGGACATCAAACCTTGCTCGCTCATCCCAGTGCTTTCAAATCAGTGCTTTCAAAAATCAGGCCGCTCAGCCTGTTCGGAAGTGGTTCCTCTTTGGCTCCGGCACACGCGTATTTCGTTATGCTACCCCGTTTCGTTAACGTCTTAGAATTCAATATTCGTTCCGTCAACGGAAAGATGGAATAAATTATTCCTTCCGCGCTAATGCTTGCCGAGTGACCTGCGGGCAAGAATGATCGCCCCGGAAACCGCGTCGCCATCGGCGGCTTTCAGGCGCCGGCGAACGTCGGGTGCGAGCCATGGTTCGAGCGGACTGGCGAGCCCGCCCAGCAGGGCCACGCGCGGCGCGCCTTTTTCGAACAGAACCCGCACCAGCGTGTCGATCTGTTCGGCGGCCTTTTGCACGATGCGCCGCCCTGCCGGATCGCCCTGGTCGGCGTGGCGCATCACCATCGGCGCCAGGGCCGCATAGTCGGTGGCGCTGGCGCGGTCCATCCAGGCCACGGCTTGCATCGGGTCGTTCTCGAAACGCTGCATGACTTCCGCCAGCAGTGCCGTGCGCTCATGCCGGCCGTCATGGGCGCGCAACGCCAGCTGCACGGCCTTCAGCCCGAGATCGGCGCCGCTGCCTTCGTCGGAGATCGGAAAGCCATAGCCTCCGGCGCGCAGGTCGCGGCCCTCGACGAAGCCGAGGCCGATCGAACCGGTGCCGGCGATGACGATGGCGCCGTCCTGGCCCGAATGCGCGCCGAGGCAGGCGGCGACGCCATCGCTGACGAAATCGATGCTGGCAAAGGGATGCGCGATCGCCCGCAGCGCCTCCAGCGCGCCCTTGCGGCCGATCCCGGCAAGGCCGATGCCGGCGTGAATCCGGGCGCTTTCCGCCGCTCCGAATCCTGCCTCCTCGATCGCCACGTCAAAGGCCTTGGCAACCGACGCCCAGGCCGCGTCGATGCCGAGCCGCGTCGACGCCGGACCGGAGAGGCCTTGTCCCAGCACGATTCCTTCGGCGTCCTCGATACGGGCGCGGCAGCCGGTCCCGCCGCCGTCGACACCGAGAAAATAATCGGAGCGGCCGTTGTTCATGCGCTCAGCCGCTCGATGTCGGCGCCGCACAGACGCAGCTTGCGGTCCAGTTGCTCATAGCCACGGT
Organism: Mesorhizobium sp. BR1-1-6; assembly: GCF_020165355.1. Classification (NCBI taxonomy): domain Bacteria; kingdom Pseudomonadati; phylum Pseudomonadota; class Alphaproteobacteria; order Hyphomicrobiales; family Phyllobacteriaceae; genus Mesorhizobium; species Mesorhizobium sp. BR1-1-6. The sequence continues at coordinate 29,119 of NZ_JAIUHZ010000004.1, forward strand.
CGAGATGATAGACCCGGTTGATGGTCGTCTCGCCCTCGGCGACCAAGGCCGCCAGCACCAGCGACACCGAGGCGCGCAAATCGGTGGCCATGACTTGCGCGCCATGCAGTTTCTCGCCGCCGCGCACCAGCGCGGTGGTGCCTTGCAGCTTGATGTTGGCGCCGAGCCGCATCAGTTCGGGAACATGCATGAAGCGGTTCTCGAAAATGGTTTCGCGCAGCAGCGACGCGCCCTGCGCGCAGCACATCAGCGCCATGAACTGCGCCTGGAGATCGGTCGGAAAGCCCGGATAGGGTTCCGTCGTGACGTCGGCGGCCTTGAGCGGCCGCTCGCGCGACACGATGAGCCCGCGGTCGCCCGGCCAGACGCCGACGCCGGTCGCCTCCAGCAGTTGCACCACCGAGGCCATGTGCTCGAGCCGGGCATGCGTCAGTTCCAGTTGCCCGCCGGTGATCGCCGCGGCGATGGCATAGGTGCCGGCCTCTATCCGGTCCGGAATGATGTCGTGCCTGGCCGCGCGCCAGTCCGTGTCGCCGGCGATCAGGATGCGATGCGTGCCGGCGCCTTCGACGCGCGCGCCCATCGCGTTGAGGCAAGCGGCGAGGTCGGCCACCTCCGGCTCGCGCGCCGCGTTGAGGATTTCGGTTTCGCCCTTGGCCGTGGCCGCCGCCATCATGGCGGTTTCCGTCGCCCCCACCGATGGCGAGCTCAGCACGATGCGCGTGCCGGTGAGCCCGTTTGGCGCCGAGGCGACGATCAGCCCGTTCTCGATGGCGATGCGGGCGCCCAGCGCCGCGAGTGCGGCGACATGCATGTCGACCGGCCGCGCGCCGATCGCGCAGCCGCCGGGCAGCGAAACCCGCGCATGGCCGAAACGGGCGAGCAGCGGCGCCAGCACCAGCACCGTCGCGCGCATCTTTCTGACGGTGTCGTAGGACGTCTCCCTGGAAACGGCGGCACTGGTGTCGATCGTCGCGGCATGGGCCGATCGCGTCACCTCGGCGCCGTGCAGCCGCACCACGCCGAGCATGTTCTCGACATCGGTCACATCGGGCAGGTTGGTCAGTTCGAGCGGGTAGGGACTGAGCAGCGCCGCCGCGATCTGCGGCAGAGCGGCGTTCTTGGCGCCCGATATGGTGACCGCGCCTTGCAGTCTTTGCCCGCCGACGATGCGCAGTCTGTCCATGGCTGAAACCTTGTGCGCCGGGCCGCGTCCGGGCGCGGCGCTCTCGAAAGCTGTTCCCGAGCTCAATCCGGCCCGCTTGAGAATTAATTCCGCGTTCTTGGCTGTCAATCGAAATTGGAATAAATTATTCCTTGGCCGTGCGGCTGGACGCCAAAGCGCAAGGGGAATCATGTCCGTTCTGAACAGGATCAATGCCAAGCTCGACGGCATGGCGCCCGGCGATCGTGAGATCGGCCAGTACATCGTCGAAAATCCCGAGGAGATGCTGCGGCTGTCGACGGCTGCTCTTGCGGCTGAGATCGGGCGCAGCCAGTCGAGCGTCGTCAAATTCAGCCAGAAGCTCGGCTATGCCAGCTACCAGGAACTCAAGCTCGCCGTCAGCGAAGCCAAGGCGCGGGAATGGCAGGTGCCGGCCGGTATGATCCACGGTTCGATCGAGGTCGGCGACGGCTATCAGGTCATCTTGAAGAAGCTGATCGGCAGCAAGCTTCTGTCGATGGAGCGGACCGTCGCCGCCAACAGCGAGCGGATCATCTCCAGGGCGCTGGAACTGCTGGATGGTGCGCGCCGCATACATCTGGCCGGTGTCGGCGCCTCCTCGCTGGTGGCGCGTGATTTCTCCTACAAGCTGATGAAGCTTGGCCGCAATGTGCTGCATGACAGCGACAGCCATATCCAGATGGCCAATGCCTCGACGCTCGGGCCTGACGATGTGCTGTTCGCGCTCTCCCATTCGGGCGCCAGCATCGAAACTCTGCGCATCGCCGAGCTTGCCCGCAAGCGCGGCACCATGGTGATCGCGGTCACCGGCCTGCACGACAATCCGCTGAGCCGCGTTGCCGATATCTGCCTCTACACCATCGCCGACGAGGAGCGTGCGCGCTCATCGTCCATCACCGCGCGCGATGCGCAGCTGACGCTGACCGACCTTCTGTTCATCCTCCTGGTGCAGAAGCAGCCGGACGCCAATGACTACGTCCACAACAGCGAGGCGGCGGTCTCGGTGCTGAAGGCCGAATGGTCTTCCTGACATGCCCGGACCGCGTCAGCCCTGACGAGGCACGCCCTTGGCAAGCAGGTAGACGAGATACGGCCCGCCGAGCAGTGAGGCGAACAGGCCGACAGGCAGTTCGTACGGGAAGGCCGCCATGCGCGACAGCCAGTCCGATATGGTCATCAGCAAGGCGCCCAGAAGCATCGCCCCGGCAAGATGAATGCGTGCGCGCCAAAAGCCGAGGAGCCGGGCAAGGTGTGGCGCGATCAGGCCGACGAAGCTCAACGGGCCGACGATCAAAGCGGCCAGCGCGGTCAGGAGCGCGCTGACGACGACCAGCATCAGCCGCCCGCCGGCTACGGGCACGCCAAGTCCGCGCGCGCTGTCGGCCCCGAGCGGCAGGATGTCCAGCCAGCGCGCGGCAAGAAAAAGCGGCAGCGTCAGTGGCAACAGGCAGGCCAGTGCAACGGCTGCGTCCAGGGCGGTCGCCTGGCCGGTCGAACCGCTCAGCCAGCGCAACAGCACATAGGACTGTGTATTGCCCATCGCGATCGTCGCGGTGATCAGCGCGCTGCACAGTGCGCTCATGGCAATGCCGGCAAGCAGCAATCGGTCGGCGCCGAACTTTGCCTTGGCGGCGATGGCCAGCATGGCGGCCAGTGCCGCCAGTGAGCCCGCGGCCGAGCCGGCGAGCTGCCAGCCGAGCCCGGTCGTTGCGCTGACCGTCAGCACGGCGGTCAGACCGGCGCCCGCGCCGGTGCCGACGCCAAGCACTTCGGGGCTCGCCAGAGGGTTGCCGGTAACGCGCTGGATGACCACGCCCGCCGCCGCGAGCATCGCGCCGGCGGCCGCGGCCACGCCGACACGCGGCGCGCGCCAGGAGACGAGATCGGCCAGCAGGTCGCAGCCGGCGATCGACCACCCTGCCGGTCCACGCCCGACGACGAGAGCCAAGGCGGCGGCGGCAAATGTGAGCGCAAGCAGGACGAAGATGATGAGCCATGGCCGGCGAGCCTTGCGCGGTGCCGCGCCATTGGAACCGAGATGCGGCCATTCGAACATGCGCAGCCTCGGCAGCAGCCACAGCAGCAGTGGGCCGCCCAGAAGCGCGGTTCCCGCGCCGGTCGGAATGCGCTCGCCGCCGGCTCCGGCGGCGAGCTGGACCAGCCCGTCCGTCAGCCACAGCAGTACTGCGCCGATCAGCGGCGCGGCGACCAGCTTCTGCCGCAGGGTGCGCGCGCCCGAAAGCGTGGCGAGCGCCGGCGCGGCAAGGCCGACGAAACCGATGACGCCGAACTGCGCCGCGACAGTCGTTGCCATCCACACCGCAAGCGCGATGATGAGAAAGCGGCTGGTGTGGCGGGCAACGCCAAGGCCGCGCGCCGAGGCGTCGTCGAGGCCAAGGATGGTCAGCGGCCGCAGCAGCATCAGCGCCGCGGCGGCGCCGGCCGCCAGCCTGATCGTCAGGGCGATAGCCGGTTGCCAATCCTGCTGCACCAGCGACCCGCCGCCCCAGATGAACAGCGAGAACAGGTAGTCGCCATTGGCGAGGATCAGCGCGGCGCTGACGGAACTCGCGGTCAGCGCCACCATCATTCCGGCGAGCACGACCGACACCGGCTCCAGCCCGCGCCGCCAGGTCAACGCCAGCACCAGCAGCACAGCGGCGCTGCCGCCGGCAAAGGCCACCAGCCCTTGCGATCGCTCCATCAGCAACGGCGCGTAAAGCGAGGCGAGCGTCATCGCCAGTTGCGCGCCGCCCGAAATGCCGAGCGTCGATGGTTCCGCCAGCGGATTGCGCAGCACATACTGCAACAGCAGGCCGGACAGGCCGAGCACGGCGCCCGCCAGCCCCGCTACGACGGCGCGCGGCAGCGAGCTGTAGAACAGGATGACATGCTGGAGATCGCCCGGCACCGATGCCGGCTGCTGCATGCCGACGCGCCATGCGAACAAGAGTGTGGCCAGCCCCGCGAGCAGGCCCCACAGGATGATGGGCGACAGCGCGCCGCCGATGGTGCGGTGAGGTATCTCGCTTCGGGCCACAGCGCGCTCCGTCACGAAGCATGACCCGCAAGCGCCGCCGTCGCCAGCCGCGCGAAGCGGCGCGCCGACGGCAGGCAGCCGAAATGGTTGATCGCTTCGAGCACCGCGACGCGGCCTTTGCTCACGGCCGGCAGCGCGTTCCACAACGCATTGGTGGGAAGCGAGCGCCCGACATCCGCCGGCAAGGGCGAGACGATCAGGATGGAGGCCTCGGGCACCCGCGCCAGCGCCTCCAGGCCAACGGGTGCTGCCGCGCTGTAACTTGTCTCTTCGGACCAGGCATTGACCAGGCCGAGCCGTGTGAGCACGTCACCGAACATGGAGTCGCGGCCGAAGGCGCGGAAGTGCCTGGAATCGCCGAGGCTGATGACAAAGACCGGCCGTGCGGACCTGGTTGGCATGGCGGCGCGACGCCGCGCGATGTCGTCGGCGGTGTCGCCGACGTAACGCTTCGCTTCGGCCGGTCGTCCGAGCTTTTCGCCCAAGGCCAGCGTCGCTGCCTCGGCGAGTGCGTAGGGCGGCACTCCGGCCTCGTAGACGGTTTGCGCGAACACCGGCGCTATGCGTTCCAGAATCGGGCGTTGGTACTCGTAGAAATTGGAGATGACGATCAGGTCCGGCGCGACGATGCGCAACAGCTCGTAGTTGGGCGTGCCGCGCAGTCCGAGATCGGTCACGGTTTGGGGAACGGCAGGCTCGACCGCAATCCTGCGGAACTGGATCAGTTCGGTCGCCGCCGCCGGCTCGACGCCGAGCGCCAGAAGCGTTTCCAGCATGCCCCAATCGATCGCGGCAACATTTGGGGTCGCAGTCCTGCCGGCAACCGGCGGCAGCAAGGCCGCGGCCGTTAGCGCAAGCACCTGCCGTCTGTTGGGCGGATGGATCATCGCCGGTGGGTTCGGTCCATGACTACCAACTCGTGTGCGCCTTCAGCTTGAAGGAGCGGCCTTCGCCGTAGGAGCAGGTGAGCGTTGTCTGGCAGCTCGACACATAGCTCTTGTCGAAAAGGTTGGTGATGTTGAGGTCGACGCCCCAGTTCTCTTTCTCGTAGCCGAGCTTCAGGTCGGCCAGCGTTACCGCCGGAACCTTCGATGTATTCTCATTGTCTGCCCATGAGGAGCCGATATAGCGCAAACCGCCGCCAATCGAGATGCCGTCATACCAGTCGCCACGGAAGGTGTAATCGACCGATGCGGAAGCCATCACTTCCGGCACGATGAAAGGCGTCTTGCCGATGAGCGCCGGGTTGGCGTCCTTGGTGATGTCGATGTCGTAAGCTGTGAATGCACCTGTAAGCCGGAAATCCTCGGTCACGTTCACCTTGCCTTCGAGCTCGACGCCGCGTGAACGCACCTCGCCGGTCTGCATCTGGGTGAAGGGAGTGACATTCGACGGCACGTTCTGGCGGGTCAGGTCGAACAGCGACAGGGTGAACAGGCCATCGACGAAAGTCGGCACGTACTTCACGCCGACTTCGTACTGCGTGCCCTCTTCCGGCTTGAACAGATTGCCCATCGCATCGGTGCCGATGATCGGATTGAAGAAGGTGGCGATGCTGGCATAGGGGGTTACGCCGTTGGCAAACTCATAGGCCAGGCCGGCGCGGCCGGAGAAGTCGCCAACCGTGCTGCTCTGCGTGCTGGAGCCCGCCGAGTAATAGGTCGGGCGGTTGTCGGCTTCGAGCCAGCCACGGTCGTAGCGGCCGTTCAGTGTCACCAGCCAGCCGTCGCCAAAGCGCATTTGATCCTGTGCATAGAAGCCAAGCTGCTTCTGCGTCAGGTCCTGATTGAGATAGCTGACGCGAGGCGTCAGCGGCGAACCGTACACCGGATCGAAAGCGTCGATCGGATTGTCATAACTGGGATCGTAGAGGCCGGACGACTGTACCTGGTCGATGTTGTAATATTTGAAATCGACGCCGGCGAGGATCGTATGTTCGATCGCTCCGGTCGCCACCTTGCCTTCGATCTGGTTGTCGGCGAGGAACGTCTTGGCCGTGGTGTCGTGATCGAAATTGATGCGCGCCAGCTCGGTCGGCCCTCCGATCGTTGACCAGCCGTTCGGATAGACGCTGACCTCGTTGATGTCGGCGGCGGTGAAACGGGCGTTGGAGCGAACGGTCCAGTCATTGTCGAACGTGTGCTCGAACTCGTAGCCGAGCGAGCCCTGCTCGCGTTTGTAGAGGTCGATGCTCGGTTCCGTGAAGTTCGCATCGGGATCGATGCGGCCATAGTTCACGCCGCCGACAATGTGATCGGTCACGGTTCCATCATAGGGCAGGAAGCTGCCGCCGTTATGGTTCTCGTCGATGTGGCTGTAATTGGCCAGTATGGTCAGCGTGGTCGCTTCGTCTGGCTTCCAGCTAATGCTCGGCGAGATGAAGCCGCGCCAACCGTTCTGCAGGTCGCTGTAGGTATCGCCGCCGGCGACCTTGCCCGTCATCCGGTAGCTGACCGTGCCGTTGTTGGCGACGTCGCCGATGTCGAAGCCGAGATAGACATTGCCGGCATCGTTGACGCCGGTTTCGACATAGCGCGTGCGTTCGAAGTCCGGGCGCTTGCTGACATAGTTGACCAGGCCGCCCGGATTGCTGCCGCCATAAAGCACCGAGGCCGGCCCCTTCAGCACTTCGATGCGCTCAAGGCCGAAGCTGTCGACATAGAAACCGCCGAAACCATAACTGAACAGCTGGAGGCCATCCATGTAGGTGCCGGTGGCCGTTGCATCGAAGCCGCGAATGTACATCCAGTTGGTGTCGCTGTCGGGACCGAAGGGTTGGGCAAAGACGCCGGCGGTGTAGCGCAGCGCCTCGTCAGCTTTCTGTGCACCCTGATCCTCGATCTCCTGCCGTCCGACCACCGAGACGGATTGCGGGACCTCCTTGATGTCGGTCGCCGTCTTGGAGCCGGTTCTGGTCGTCTTGGCGACGACGCCGTCGACCGGCCCGGTCGCGCTGTCTCCGGCCTCGCCTTCGACCACGACCGGTTCGAGCTGGGTGCTGGATTGCGCCGTCTGCGCGAACGCCGGCATTGGCGGGATCATCGCGGCAGCTGCGACGCCAGCCGCCAAAAGCGCCTTGATCCGGTAAATTCTGCTCATTCAGGAAAGTCCCCGCCTGTCGTCGTTGAGATACTTGATGGTTTACCTCAACTTATCAACGGGTCATTGGACTGATTTGGGCGGCTTGTCCATTCTTGTCCAAACCACTGATATCGCGGTGCCGTGTTGCGGAAATGTCACCGGCGGCCGGCGCTCTTCATCCACGCACCCGGGGTCAATCCGACCACGGACTTGAACACGCGGGTGAGGTGCGCCTGGTCGAAGAAGCCGGTGGCCTGGGCGATGTCGCCAAGCGAGGCAGCCTCATGCGCCATCATCGCCTTTGCCCTGTCGATCCGCACCTGCATGTGCCAGCGGTGCGGCGGCACGCCCGTTGCCGCCTTGAAGGCATGGCTCATCGCGGTTTCGGACAGGCCGGTCAGCGCGGCAAGATCAGCAAGGCGGATCCTGTCCAGGCAGTGGGCGTCGATGTAATCCGTGACGAGGCGCAGTTTGCGGCGGGGCAGGGGCGACCGGCGCCTGGCGGCACTTGGCCGGTCTATCCGGAAAAGGCATGCGAACAAGGCGTTGAGCAGACCTTCGCCATAAAGATCATGCAGGTTCCACTCGCTGCCGCATTCAGCGGCGATAAGGCCGGCAAGCGTAGCGATCCGATCATCGCGAAACTGGAGGCGCGAGATCTGCAAGGCATCGCGATCGAGGCTGCGGCCGAAGCGGCGGGTCAGTGTCGCCGCGTCGAAATGCAGGTCGAGATGCCTGATCCGTTTGAGTCCCTCGACGCGGCCGCGGATCGGCACCCCGGCCGGTATATAGGCTGCGGAAAACGCCTGGTTGTGGCGGCGCGGTTCGCCCTGGGCGCCTTCGACGACGAAGGCACCGTCGCCGTCGATATCGAGAGCGACGAACAGCCGGGGGTCGGGAGAGATGTAGTAACCCTCGGCATTGTCACCGCATGAGACGTCCCAGAGGTCGGCGACCACGCCGTCCCAGACGTGCCATTTCAGGTCGCCAATTACGGCAAATCCCTGAATCCGGCTCTCCATGCGCGCGACGAAGGTCAATTCTGCTTATCCCGGGCATAACATGATAGAAACTATCATGTTATGCCCGGTCAGCGACAGCACCGCAAGCCCTTGCGTCGAAGGTCGTGCTGAACCGACGCCGCTGCTGTCGGTCAGCGCAGCCTCAGACGCTTTCGAGATAGGTCTCGATCTCGAAGTCGCTGACGTTGAGCGCGAACGTATTCAGTTCCTGGCGTTTGCAGGCGATGAAAGAGTGGCGCAGGATCGCCGGGAAGATCTCCGCCACATGCGTCCCGCTTTCAAAGGCCGCGATCGCGGATGCCCAGTCCGGCGGCAGCTTGGCCGGGGCAAGGCCTTGCCCGTCGTTCCCGGTTGGGTCGCCCGGTGACATCTGCCTTTCGATGCCGACCAGTGCCGCGCCCAGTATGGCGGCAAGCACAAGATAGGGATTGGCGTCCGCTCCCGACACGCGATGCTCGATCCGGCGCGCACCAGTCGGGCCGCCGGGAATGCGGATCGCGACCATGCGGTTCTCGTAACCCCAGGCGACGGCGGTCGGCGCGTAGGATCTCGGCCGGAGCCTGCGGTAGGAGTTGAAATGCGGCGCGAACACCAGCGTGCTCTCGGCCATCGCCGCCAGCAGTCCGCCGACAGCGTGGCGCATAATGCCGGAGCCCTGGTCGGTGCCGTCGTCGAAGACGTTGCGCCCGTTGGCGTCGACAAGGCTGAAATGGACGTGGAAGCCGTTGCCGGCTCGGTCGCCATAAGGCTTGGCCATGAAGCAGGCGGCAAAGCCGTGCTTGCGGGCAATGCCCTTCACCGTGCGCTTGAACAGGACGGCGTCGTCGGCCGCCCGCAGCGCGTCCGCGACATGGTTCAAATTGATCTCGAACTGGCCGACGCCGTTCTCGGCAATGGCGGTATCGACGGGAATGCCTTGTGCTCGGCAGGCTTCGTAGATGTCGTGGATGAAGGCTTCGAAGTCGTCGATCTCGTCGATTGACAGTGCCGCGTCGGAATCCAGACGCCGCCCGGTGACCGGCGAGACAGGCCCGACCGGTCGCTGCGATTGCGGGTCGACAAGATAGAATTCGAGCTCGGTGGCGGCCACAGGCGTCAGGCCCAAAGCCTTGTAGCGGTCGAGGATACGGGCCAGTGCCCGCCGGGGATCCCCGAGATACGGTGCGCCGCCTTCGTCGGCGAGCCAGAGCGGGATGAGGGCGGTCGGATGCGCCGTCCAGTTCACCGGAAGGATGCCGCGGCCGGTCCATTGGCACAATCCGTCTGCGTCGCCGGTCGAGAACACCAGCGCGTTGCCTTCGATATCCTCGCCCCAGATGTCCAGCCCGATCAGCGAATAGGGCATGCGCAGCTTGCCCTCCAGTGCCTTGCGCGCCTGCTCGACGGGGATGCGCTTTCCCCGCATGATGCCGTTGAGGTCGCACACCGCGGCCCTCAGGCTCTGGATGTCGTTTCGGCTCTCAAGCCAGCTCAGAACGTCCGCAATTGCATCGCCCAATTTCCAACCTCTGGTTTCGAAGGTGCCCGAGCCCTGATCGGCCGCGCTGTCCCTGGTAAAAATGGCTTGTGAGTTTTCGGGATCCATATCTGGCCGCAGCCGGATGTTTCCCTATTTATTCAAGTCATTAGCTGGGATGTCGGGAGGCATTTCAAAACCAGTTGCGCGATCTGCGACCGAAACATAGAGGCAAGAGCGTGGAAAGCCAAGGCTCGGCATCGGGCTTGGCGCGCGCAGGGTGAAGCCGGGATGCCGGCATCACTCTCGGGCATGCGCGGCCGTCGTGGGGATATGAAACGTCCCTATCACAAATCTTGACCTTCCCCGCACTTGCACCTCTGGCCGCTCTCTGGCTTTTTGGGACACCCATCCGAGCGGACTGATTCGTCACGCCGCTCTGCGTCGATTGCCGTTTTGCGGTGTGATCGATCTGGCGGGGCGTGAAGCGCGAGCGACTGGCGAAGGAGAAGACGCATGGCCGAGTTCAAGAAGCCCGAGATCTCCGAGATGAGACCCAAGATCACCGTTGTCGGCGTCGGCGGCGGCGGCGGCAACGCCATCAACAACATGATCGCCGAGCAGCTTCAGGGCACCGAATTCATTGCCGCCAACACAGATGCACAGGCGCTCACCATGTCCAAGGCGACGCGGCTGATCCAACTCGGCGCGCATGTGACCGAAGGGCTGGGCGCCGGATCGCTTCCCGAGATCGGCCGCGCCGCGGCCGAGGAATCGCTGGACGAGATTATGGACCATCTGGCCGGCACCCACATGTGCTTCGTCACCGCCGGAATGGGCGGCGGCACCGGAACCGGCGCCGCGCCGGTCATCGCCCAGGCGGCGCGCAAGGCAGGCATCCTGACGGTCGGCGTCGTCACCAAGCCGTTCACTTTCGAGGGCAGGCGCCGCATGCAGATGGCCGAAGAGGGCATCGAGCGGCTGCGCGAAAGCGCCGACACCGTGATCGTCATCCCCAACCAGAACCTGTTCCGGATCGCCGACGCCAAGACCACATTCGCCGATGCCTTCGTCATCGCCGACCGGGTGCTCTATGCTGGCGTCAGCTGCATCACCGATCTCATCGTCAAGGAAGGCCTGATCAACCTCGACTTCGCCGACGTCAAATCGGTGATGCGCGGCATGGGCCGCGCCATGATGGGAACCGGCGAGGCGTCAGGCGATAGCCGGGCGATGAAGGCGGCGGAAGCCGCCATCGCCAACCCGCTGCTGGACGAGATGTCGATGAAGGGCGCCAAGGGCGTGCTGGTCTCGATTTCCGGCGGCCGCGACATGACCCTGTTCGAGGTGGACGAGGCCGCCACGAGGATTCGTGAAGAGGTCTATGAGGACGCCGACATCATCGTCGGCGCCATCTTCGACAAGAGCATGGAAGGCCGGTTCAGGGTTTCGGTGGTGGCCACCGGCCTCGACCGTGGGCTCGGCGTGGAAGATGCCGATGCCGGCATGGCGCACGACCATTCCATGCCATTCGCGGCGCGGACGTTGCAATAGGCGCTGCTCGCCGGCGGCCTTGGCCGCTGCCGGGCACCTCGACGTCGCCGGCGCACCACCAAGTTCAGCCTGGACCTGATCACCCGAAAGCGGCTTGCCGAATGGTGCGATCCGCTCACCGGCGAATGCTGGGCGCCGCCGCTTCGCCTGGACGGCGACGATGGTGATCGAGTTCCTGTGCGAAACGTAAGTCGACACCGCTTTCTTTCGCTGCCGCTGTGACCCTGACCGGTGCCACGCCCGGTGTTCGCTCGTCCATTCTCGTTGAAAATCAGCGTTTGCAGGCGCTTGGCGCTTGACTCCGATGCGTCCATGTGAAAAATTTTGCAGAAACTGAAAAAAATATCAGAGGGCGGAACGTGGTTGGATTTGGAAACGGCCTCTTGCGCGATGATGAAACCGGCATGGCGGCACGCGCCGCCTGGCTTCATTACGCCGGCGGCCTGACCCAATCCGAGGTTGCCAAGCGCCTCGGGCTGACCAGCCTCAAGGCCCACCGCCTGATCACCAAGGCCAATCAGGAAGGGCTGGTGAAGGTCTATATCGACGGCGAAGTCTCGGAATGCGTCGAGCTCGAGGACGAGCTGTCGCGCCGCTACGGCCTCGATTATTGCGAGGTGGTTCCCGATTTCGATTCCGAGGAGTTGCCGCTCAAGGCGCTCGGCATCGCCGGCGCGCAATTCCTCAAGCGTGAGATCGAACGCGGCGAGCAGGCGCTGATCGGCGTCGGCCATGGCCGCACGCTCGCCGCCTGCGTGGAATACCTGCCGCGCAGCTCGACAGACAAGATCCGCTTCGTTTCGCTGCTCGGCGGCTTGACGCGGAAGTTCTCGGCCAACCCGCATGACGTCATTCACCGCCTCGCCGAGCGCACCGGCGCCGAAGCCTATGTGATGCCGGTGCCAATGTTCGCCAACACGGTGGACGACCGCGCGGTGTTGCTGGGACAGAAGGGCATCAGCGAGGTTTTCGATCTCGCAAGATCCGCCGACCTTTTGTTTGCCGGCATCGGCACGGCCGAACGCGAAGCCTCGCTCGTCGCCACCGGCATGATCGAGAAGGGCGAGATGGAGGAGATCCGCCGCAATGGCGGCGTCGGCGAATTGCTCGGCCATTTCTTCGACGATGCCGGCAAAGCGGTGGCGACAACCCTTTCCAATCGGGCGCTGGCGCTGGCGCGCGAGGACATCGCCAGCCGCCGGATCGTCGCGGTCGCCGGCGGCAAGGTCAAGGTTCGAGCCGTCAAAGCGGTGCTGGAGGGCCGCTATCTCAAGGGCCTGATAACTGATGAGCGGACAGCGCGATCGCTCGTGGAGGAGACGCCAGTCGGGTAGCCGGCGTCGGTTCAGTTAAAACTACCCTGTGGAGGAGAAGACCAAATGCATGAGAAAGAGAAAGACCTCATTGACGCTTTCCTGCGCGGACAAGTCGACCGTCGTGGGCTGATCAAGGGCCTGGGTGCGATGGGCCTTGCCGCCGGCACGGCCGGTACGCTGCTCAATCTTGGGCAGACCCGGGCGCTGGCCGCCGACTTCGACTGGAAGGCGCACCAGGGCAAGACCATCAAGCTCCTGCTCAACAAGCATCCCTATGCGGATGCGATGATCGCCAACCTCGAAAACTTCAAGCAGTTGACCGGCATGAATGTCGTCTACGACGTGTTCCCGGAAGACGTCTATTTCGACAAGGTCACGGCCGCGTTGTCGGCGAGCTCGCCCGAATACGATGCCTTCATGACCGGCGCCTATATGACCTGGACCTACGGCCCAGCCGGCTGGATCACCGACCTCAATGAATGGATCAAGGATCCGGCCAAGACCAACCCCAACTATGCCTGGGATGACTTCCTGCCCGGCGTCAAGAACTCCTGCGCCTGGAACGGCAAGCCGGGCGGGGCTCTGGGCTCCGAAGACGCCAAGCAATGGTGCATTCCGTGGGGCTTCGAGCAAAACAACATCACCTACAACAAGGGGATGTTCGACAAGGCGGGCGTCAAGGTTCCCGGCAATATGGACGAGATGGTGGCCGCGGCCGCCAAGCTCACCAAGGATGTCGGCGGCGGCGTCTACGGCATTGGCGTGCGCGGGTCGCGCTCCTGGGCGACGATCCATCCGGGTTTCCTTTCGGCCTACGCCAATTTCGACCAGAAGGATCTGAACGTGTCGGCCGACGGCAAATTGTCGGCCGCCATGAACACCGCCCAGTCCAAGGCTTTCCACAAGCAATGGGTGCAGATGATCCAGGAAAGCGGTCCGAAGGACTGGTCGACCTACACCTGGTACCAGGTCGGCGCCGATCTCGGCGCCGGCGCCTCGGCGATGATCTTCGACGCCGACATCCTCGGCTACTTCATGAATGGCGGCGACAACAAGATGGCCGGCAAGCTTGCCTTTGCCGCCTTCAAGGCCAACCCGGAGGCCAAGGCGCCAACGCCGAACATCTGGATCTGGTCGCTGTCGATGTCCAACTTCTCCAAGGACAAGGACGCCACGTGGTACTTCATGCAGTGGGCCTCCGGACCCGAGCATGCTCTGTTCGGCGCCACCAAGATGGATTTCGTCAATCCGGTCCGCCAGTCGGTCTGGAAGGATGAGACGTTCCGCGAGAAGCTGAACAAGAGCTATCCCGGTTATGTCGAGATGTTCGACGCCTCGGCGCCGGGCGCCTCGATCAAGTTCACGGCGCAGCCGCTGTTCTTCGATCTCACCACCGAATGGGCGGCGACGCTGCAAAAGATGGTGGCCAAGGAAGTGCCGGTGGACGAGGGTCTCGATAAGCTGGCCGAAAGCATCAACGGCCAGCTCAAGGAAGCCGGCCTCGGCTAGATGTAACAGAGGACCGGCCAGCCTTGGCAGGCCGGTCCTCACCTGACCTTTTCAAGATTGCGACGCGGGGCCGTAAGGTGGCCGCCAATTCGCCCGACCGGCCGCCTTGCTTCCTTGGGCGGCCGGCAGGGCGGAGCGACAGGGACAACGGAGCAGCACGATGACTGCGGTGGTATCGCAAAGGCCCAAGCCCTCGGGCTTCAGGATCAGCAAGAGAGTGCTGCCCTACGTGCTCAGCCTGCCGGCTCTGCTGGTCTGCATCGGCATCCTGATTCCGTTCCTGACCTCCGTCGTCTATTCCTTCCAGCGCTATCGGCTGAGCCAGCCCTGGGCGCGGCAGTTCAACTGGGGCGACAACTATATCTCCTTCTTCACCGATCCGAAGTTCTGGAACACGCTCAAGATCTCGCTGCTCTATGCCGGCACCACGGTGGTGCTGGAACTGCTTCTCGGCCTCGCCATCGCGCTGCTTTTGCAGAAGCGCTCGACCCTGAACAACTTCATCTCGATCATGCTGCTGATGCCGCTGATGACGGCGCCGGCACTGGCCGCGCTGATGTGGAAGCTGATGACCAATCCCGGCTTCGGCGTGCTGAGCTATCTTGCCAGCCTCATCGGCTTACAGGACTTCCGCTGGGCCTCGTCGCCGTCGACGGCTTTGTTCACCGTCGTTCTCGTCGATATCTGGGTCTACACGCCTTTCATCATGATCCTGCTGCTTGCCGGCCTGCGCAGCCTGCCGACGCAGCCCTTCGAGGCCGCGGCCCTCGATGGCGTGCCGAGGAGCTTCGTCTTCTTCCGCATCACGCTGCCGATGCTGACGCCGTATATCCTGACGGCGACTTTGTTCCGCCTGCTCGATTCCATCCAGCAGTTCGACATCATCTACGCCATGACGCAAGGAGGACCGGGCGACACGCTGACCGTCTTCCAGGTCGAGGCCTATCTCAACTTCTTCCAGTCGACCAATGTCGGCCGCTCGGCGGCGCTGATGATCATCCTGTGGGCGATCACCTATTTCCTCTCCAACATCTTCATCAAGAACTGGCTCAGGCTGCGCGAGCGCGCCCGTGGCCAGGCATAGGAGGAGGCAGCCATGGAACACACCTCCTTGCTTGAACGCACCCTGCGCGGCGCGGCACTCACGCTGGTCGTGATCTTCTTCATGTTCCCGATCGTCTGGATCCTGATGATGTCGTTCCAGACCAACGAGACCATCCTGCGCATTCCGCCGCAGCTGGTCTTCGAGCCGACGCTTGCCAATTACACAGCGCTGATCACCGGCAAGCTGACGACCGCCGCCGGCACGCTCGACATCGCCTTCATGCGCAACCTGTGGAATTCGGTGTTCCTGTCGGTGACCTCGGTGGCGGTCTCGCTGCTGCTCGGCGTCCCGGCGGCCTACGCCTTCGCGCGGCACAAGTTCCGCGGCTCGGAGGACATCGCCTTCACGCTGCTGTCGTTCAGGTTCGCGCCGGCCCTGCTGGTGCTGTTGCCGCTCACGCTCTATTTCCAGAAGCTCGGGCTGGCCAACACCTATATCGGGCTGATCTGGGTCTACCAGCTGATCTGCCTGCCGCTGATCCTGTGGATCGTGCGCGGCTATTTCGAGGATATTCCGGCCGACATCGAATATGCCTATCGCATCGGCGGCCATTCCTGGTTTGCCACCTTCCGCAAGATCGCGCTGCCGCTCGCCGGCCCCGGCATCGCCGCTGCCGGCCTGCTTGCCTTCATCTTCGCCTGGAACAATTTCGTCTTCGCGCTGGTGCTGGCCTCGGCCGACAAGCAGCCGGTGACGGTCGGCGCGCTCGCCTTCATCACCTCCTCGGGCATCCAGTACGGCCAGATCTCGGCGGCCATCGTCCTGTCGATCACGCCGACGCTGGCGCTCGCCCTCTATGCACAGCGCTATCTGGTCGAAGGCCTGTCGCTCGGCGCGGTGAAGGGGTAGTTCCATGGCCAGCCTCGAACTCAGAAACCTCGTCAAGCGCTACAAGAGCCAGACCGTGCTCGACAATCTTTCGCTGACCGTCGCTGACGGTGAGACGCTGGTCCTGTTCGGACCCTCCGGCGCCGGCAAGACGGTGCTGCTGCGCCTCGTCGCCGGCGTCATCGACCCCGACGAAGGCAAGATCCTCATCGGCGGCGAGGACATGACCGACGTCGACGCCGAATTCCGTGGCGTCGGCATGGCGTTCCAGAATTTCGCGCTGTTTCCGCATATGAGCGCGTTCGACAACATCGCGACGCCGCTGGAGGCCAAGCGGTCGTCGCAGGGCGCGATCAAGGCCGGCGTCGAGAGCGTCGCCAAGCTGTTGAAGATCGCCCATGTGCTCTCCCACAAGCCGCGTGCGCTCTCCAATGGCCAGAAGCAGCGCACCGCGCTTGCCCGTGCGCTGGTCGGCTCGCCACCGCTGCTGCTGCTCGACGATCCCTTGCGCAATGTCGATGCCAAGCTGCGTTTCGAGATGCGTCTCGAACTGCCGCGCCTGCTAGCCGACCGCGGCGCCACCGTCGTCTACGTCACCCAGGATTATAAGGAAGCCATGGCGCTCGGCGACCGCATCGCGGTGATGTCGCAAGGCGTCATCAGCCAGCTCGGCACGCCCGAACAGATCTATCGCGAGCCGGCCAACATCGAGATCGCGCGGCTGTTCGGCGACCCGACCATCAACCTGCTCGACGTCAAGCCGGCGCTTGGCGCCAAGGGAATCCATGTCGCCCTGTCGAATGTGCAGGTCCATCTCGGCGGGGCTCCCGAGACCGCGGTCGGCCGCGACTGCATCATCGGGCTCAGGCCGGAAGCACTGCATTTCGTCGGAGAAAATGAACCCGGCGCCATTCCGGTGACGGTCGAGGCCGAAACCCCGCTCAACGAAAAGATCGTCACGCTGGTGCGCACGTTGCGCGGCCGCGAGATCCTGGTTTCGCGGCCGGCCGGAACACCGGGCCGCAGCGAAGGCAAGGCCCACATTGCCGTCGACGGCAAGAGCGCCCTGTTGTTCGATCGCGCCGGCGGCGAGCGCATCGGCTCGAAGAATGTCGTCAGTTTGCGCAACGGAGAAGCCGCATGAGCGCGAGCGCACTCACCATTTCCGGGGTCGACAAATTCTATGGCCCGATCGACCGGGGCGTCCACGCCGTCAAGAAGCTGACGATGGAGATCGGCAAGGGCGAGATCGTGGCGCTGCTCGGTTCGTCCGGCTGCGGCAAGACCTCGACGCTGCGCATGATCGCCGGCTTCGAGGAGGTGTCGCGCGGCGCGATCTCGGTCGCCGGCCGCCAGGTGCACACGCTGCCGCCGGTCAGGCGCAATGTGGCGATGGCCTTCGAGGGCTATTCGCTCTACCCGCCGCTGACGGTGCGCGAGAACATGGCCTTCGCGCTCAAGGCGGCCCGGCTGCCCAGAAGCGAGGTCGAGGCCAGGGTCGCCAGCATCGCCAAGCTGCTCGAGATCGAGGATATATTGGAGCGTTACCCCAGCTCCATCTCCGGTGGCCAGCAGCAGCGCGCCAGTCTTGGCAGGGCACTGATCCGCGACGCCGATTTGCACCTGCTCGACGAGCCGATGGGGCAGCTCGAACCGCAGCTTCGCGCCGTGCTGCGCGGCCGCATCAAGCATTTCATCAAGGAGCGCGGCTTGACCGCGATCCTCGTCACCCACGACCAGACCGAGGCCAATGCGCTTGCCGACCGCATCGCGGTGATGGAAGGCGGCGTGCTGCAGCAGTTCGATACGCCGGACAGGATCAAGGAGCGTCCGGCGAACCTGTTCACCGGCACCTTCGTCGGCGAGCCGCCGATGAATGTCTTCGAGGCCTATGTCGGCGCCACCGCCGGGCGCATCAATCTCAGGCTTCCCGACGGGCTGTCGCTGGACTACGACAAGGACGCCTTCAGCGCTCCCGTCCGCGACCAGTTGCTCAGCCGCGAGCGCGTCGTCATCGGCATCAGGCCTTACGCGGTGCGGCGCTCGAAGGAAGGGGTCCCCGCCAGGGTTTCGGCCAATCAATGGCTTGGCGACCAGACCCATATAGCGGCCGATTTCGCCGGCGGCTCGCTGGTCCTGGTCGAGCACGACCGCACCCGGCTGGACCTTGGCGCGCCGATCAATGTCAGCATCGACCCGAAGAACCTGCATGTCTTCGACCAGGCGAGCGGCGAGGCCATTTCGCACGGCATGGAGCTCGCCTGATGCGTGATCTCTTGATCGGTATCGACGCCGGTACTTCCGTCATCAAGTCCATCGCCTTCGACACGAAAGGCCGGCAGATCGCCGCCGCGGCAACGCCGAACCATTACGAGACGCGGCCGGGCGGCGGCGCCGAACAGGATCTTGCGCGCACATGGGCGGATGCGGCGGCGACCTTGCGCCAGCTCGCCGAGAAAGTGCCCGATCTCGCCGGCCGGACCATCGCCATCGCGGTGACCGGGCAGGGCGACGGCACCTGGCTGATCGACGGCAAGGGCGAGCCGGTGGCGAAGGGCTGGCTCTGGCTCGACGCGCGCGCCGCCGGCGTCGTCGAGGAGATCCGCGCGCGGCCCGAGGACCGGCTGCGCTTCGAAAAGACCGGCAGCGGGCTCGCCGCCTGCCAGCAGGGCTCGCAGTTCGTGTTCATGAAGCGCAACATGCCTGAAATGCTCGACAAGGCGGCGACGGCGTTTCATTGCAAGGATTGGCTCTATTTCAAGCTGACCGGCGAACGCGCCACCGATCCTTCCGAGGGAACCTTCACCTTTGGTGATTTCCGCACCCGCGACTATAGCGACGATGTGCTCGACGTGCTCGGCGTCGCGGACCTCCGGCATCTCCTGCCGCCGGTCACCGACGGCACCAGGCACAGCGCCGGTCTGTCGCCAGCGGCGGCCGCCGCCACCGGCATGCTTGCCGGCACGCCGGTCGTGCTCGGCTATGTCGACGTCGTCTGCACCGCGCTTGGCGCCGGCCTGCTCGACCGCGAGCGCAAGCCCGGCTGCACAATCATCGGCTCCACCGGCATGCATATGCGGCTGGCCGAGACGCCGGACGACGTGCAGCTCAACGAGGCCGCGACCGGTTATACCATGGCCATGCCGGCGCCCGGCGTGTTCGCGCAGATGCAGTCCAACATGGCGGCGACGCTCAACATCGACTGGGTGCTTGGGCTTGCCTCCGGCATCCTCGCCTCGCAAGGCATCACCCGCAGCAATGGCGAGATGATCGCGCTCGTCGATGCCTGGATCGCGGCCTCGCAGCCCGCCTCGCTGCTCTACCAGCCCTATGTGTCCGAGGCCGGCGAGCGGGGGCCGTTCGTCGATGCCAATGCCAGGGCCGGCTTCGTCGGCATATCCTCGCGCCACGGCTATGCCGACCTGGTGCGCGCCGTCTTCGAGGGATTGGCCTTCGCCGCGCGCGATTGCTACGCCGCCATGGGGCCATTGCCGCGCGAGATCCGGCTGACCGGAGGCGCCGCCCGAAGCCCGGCGCTGCGCAAGATCCTCGGAGCCGCCGTCGGCGCAGACATCCGCACCAGCCAGCGCGAGGAGGCCGGGGCGGCCGGCGCGGCGATGATAGCCGCGGTCTGCGTCGGCCTGTACAAGTCGATGGACGAATGCGTCGCGGAATGGGTGACGCCGCTGCTTGGCGAGGCGGAGCCGAGTGATCGGGACCTCGCCGCGATCTACGACAGGATGACCCCGTCCTACGTGTTGGCGCACCAGGCGCTGCGACCGGTCTGGCGCGCGATGGCTTCGGTGCAGGCAAATTGAGAAGTCGAGTATGCCCAGGAAAATAGCGATCATTGGTGACAACTTCATGCTTCCGGAGGTGTTTCGCGCCAAAATCGAGAAGGTCGCGAGCGGTGACCTCGATGTCAGGACATTGCAGACCGCCTGGCCCGACGAGCCGATGGAATTCGGCGATCCGGCGCTCGGCCTCGACAAGGTCAAGGAGTATTTCGGCCGTCCCGACGAGGTCGTCGAGTTCATCGGCGACGCCGAGATCCTCGTCACCCAGCTCGCGCCGCTGTCGGAAGGCATGATGCGGCGCCTGCCGGCGCTGAAGCTCGTCGCGGTTTCGCGCGGCGGCCCGATCAACATCGACATGGAAGCGGCCCGCACACATGGCATCACTGTCGTCAATGTGCCCGGCCGCAACGCGACCGCCGTGGCCGAATTCACCATCGGCGCGATATTGGCCGAAACACGGCTGATCCGGGTCGGCCACGAAGCGCTGCGCAGGGGCGAATGGCGCGGCGATCTCTACCGCGCCGACCGCACCGGCCGTGAGCTTAGCGAAATGACCGTCGGCGTCGTCGGCTATGGCAATATCGGCACGAAAGTGGTCAGGCTGCTGCGCGCCTTCGGCTGTCACGTTCTGGTCAGCGACCCCTATGTGCAGTTAAGCGCCGAGGATCGTAACGCCGGCGTCGAACTGGTCGCGCTGGACGATCTCTTGTCCCGTTCCGATGTGGTCACGCTGCATTCGCGGGTGACGCAGGAGACGCGCGGCCTGATCGGCAAGGACACCATCGCGCGGATGAAACCCGGCGTGATCTTCGTCAACACGGCGCGCGGGCCGCTGGTCGACTATGAGGCGCTCTATGAGGCGCTCGTTTCAGGGCAGATCGCCAGCGCCATGCTGGAGACGTTCGCGGTCGAGCCGGTGCCGTCGGACTGGCCCTTGCTGCGGCTCCCCAACGTGACGCTGACGCCGCATATTGCCGGTGCTTCGGTGCGCACCGTGACCTATGCGGCCGAGCAGGCCGCCGAGGAGGTGCGCCGCTATATCGCCGGGCTGCCGCCGGTCAATCCGTGCTGAGAGCGGCAGCCATGGTGCGCAAATCCTGTAGCGAGATCGTGACGAGATGAGCGGCGGATCCGAAATCGTCGATCTTTTCGTCATCGGCGGCGGCGTCAACGGCGCCGGCATAGCCCGCGATGCAGCAGGCCGCGGCCTCTCCGTCATCCTGTGCGAAAAGGACGATCTGGCGGAAGGCACCAGTTCGCGATCGGGCAAGCTCGTCCATGGCGGCCTGCGCTACCTCGAATATTACGAGTTCCGCCTGGTGCGCGAGGCGCTGATCGAGCGCGAGGTACTCCTGGAATCGGCACCGCACATCATCTGGCCGATGCGCTTCGTGCTGCCGCACAGTCCTGACGACCGGCCGGCCTGGCTGGTGCGGCTCGGCCTGTTCCTCTACGACCATCTCGGCGGCCGCAAGCGGCTGCCGGCCACCCGCACGCTCGACCTGCGCACCGCGCCCGAGGGCGCGCCGATCAAGGACGAGTTCAAGCGCGGTTTCGAATATTCCGATTGCTGGGTCGACGACGCCCGTCTCGTGCTGATCAATGCGCTGGATGCGCGCGAGCGCGGAGCGAAGATCTTCACCCGAACCGCCTGCACCGCCGCCCGCCGGGAAGGCGGCCTCTGGTCGGTGGAGATGCGCGACGGCAAGACCGGCGTGAAAACCACCGTGCGGGCGCGGGCGCTGGTCAATGCCGCCGGCCCTTGGGTCAACGACATCATCAACCGCGTTGCTGGCCAGAACTCGACGCGCAATGTCCGCCTGGTCAAGGGCAGCCATATCGTCGTGCCCAAATTCTGGGAGGGCCGCCAAGCTTACCTCATCCAGAACAGCGACAAGCGGGTGATCTTCATCAATCCTTATCAGGGCGATCTCGCCTTGATCGGCACCACCGACATTCCCTATGACGGCCGACCCGAGGACGTGGCGGCGGATGAGAGCGAGATCGAATACCTGATCAGGGTGGTCAACCGCTATTTCAAGCGCGGCCTCGCGCGCGGCGATGTCGTCTATTCGTTCTCCGGCGTCAGGCCGCTCTATGACGACAATGCCGACAACCCGAGTGCCGTGACCCGCGACTATATTTTCGAACTCGACGCGCCGGATGCTGAGGCGCCGCTGCTGTCCGTCTTCGGCGGCAAGATCACCACCTTCCGGAAGCTCGCCGAGCATGCGCTGGACAGGATCGCTCCGTTCTTCCCCCTGATGGGCAAGCCTTGGACGGCGAAGGCGCATCTGCCTGGCGGCGACATCGCCAATGCCGATTTCGAACAGTTTCTAGGAGATCTCGGGCGGGAGTATGCATGGATGCCGGCATCGCTGCTCAAGCATTACGGTCGGCTCTACGGCACCAGGACACGTCTTGTGGTCGGCGCGGCCCGTTCGCTCGCGGAACTCGGGCGATGTTTCGGCAAGGATTTCTTCGAGCGCGAGGCCAGTTACCTGTTCGAGCTGGAATGGGCTGAGACACCGGCCGACATTCTCGAACGGCGCACCAAGCACGGCCTGCATCTTTCCGCCGAGGAGAGATCGGCCTTCGAACACTGGTGCGCGAGCCGGCTGGCGAGGGCAGGGTGATGGCAATCATCGCCAATGTAGCGCGACAGGGCTGAGAGGATCGCGATCGTGGCATTCACGCTCTCCCTCAACACCAATCCGCTGGTCAATCGCTTTGCCGAGCCTGACGACCTGGTCGATACCATCGCCTACGACATCGGCATCAGGGATATTCAGCTCACGCATGAATTCGTCAATCCGGGCTGGCCGGCGGCGACGATCGTGAAATTCGTCCGCCTGTTTCGTGGCGCACTCTCCCGCACGGGCGTGCGCGTGACCTCGGGCATGACCGGTCCTTACGGCCGGCTCAACCATTTCGGCCATCCAGACGCGGATGTGCGCCGCTACTATGTCGACTGGTTCAAGACCTTTGCCGACATCTCGGCCGAGCTTGGCGCCGGCGGCATGGGTACCCAATTCGCGATCTTCACCCATCGCGATTATGATGATCCCGCGCGCCGCGCGCGCCTGTTCGACATTGCACTGGAATGCTGGCGCGAGGTCGCCGAACACGCCCGCGCGGCCGGGCTTAACTACCTGTTCTGGGAGCCGATGTCGGTCGGCCGCGAGTTCGGCCACACGATCGAGAATTGCCGGCTGCTGCAGGATGCGATCGACGCGGCCGGGATGGCCATTCCGCTGGAGATGATGGTCGACATCGACCATGGCGACGTCACCTCCAGCAACCCGGCCGATATCGATCCCTATGCCTGGGCCGAGACTTTCCCCAGGAAGTCGCCGATCATCCACATCAAGCAATCGTCGATGAACAAGGGTGGCCATTGGCCGTTCACCGCGGCTCACAACAGGGACGGCCGCATCACGCCTGAAAAGCTGCTGGAGACGGTGCGGCGCGGCGGCGGCACCGACAACGAGATCTGCCTCGAACTGTCGTTTCGCGAGCGCGAACCGGTCGACCACCAGGTGGTCGCCATGATCCGCGAATCGGTCGACTACTGGGCGCCCTTTATCGACACGGGCAGGCCTGACCTGCTGCCGAAAAACGGGTAGAGGTCGGAGTGGGGAGCCGATGCCACTCGCGCTGTTGACGTCCAACCGGTTGGCCCGCCAGCGAAGCAACCAGATGACATATTAGATAATGCGAGTATTGCGGCAGCCTGCGCTGCTGATTGCTATAAAAGTACAATGCGAAAGATACTTTTGTTTAACTTCGCCATGCATACTGCGAATTGGTCCGATTTGTTTGTCCGGCTTCCCTCGCGAACTAGAGAATCCGCATGTCGGTTACACGTCGTACGCTGCTCACGGCCGGAAGCGTCGGCTTGCTGGTCGCGCAAGCTCGGGCGGCCAATACTCCAGGACAGCAGGCGGAGATCGCTCCCGTCGTCGGCGACAATGCGCTTCGCATTGCAATGCCGGCCTTTGCCTCCGATCCATTCTTCCCGGCCGATGGATCGGGGAACAGCGGCATAGACATGGAACTGGCCCGCGGCATAGCAGCGGAGCTCGGCGTCGAGCCGGTGTTCGACCGATCCGCCGCAACGTTCGACGGCAT
Source organism: Mesorhizobium sp. BR1-1-6 (assembly GCF_020165355.1). NCBI lineage: Bacteria > Pseudomonadati > Pseudomonadota > Alphaproteobacteria > Hyphomicrobiales > Phyllobacteriaceae > Mesorhizobium > Mesorhizobium sp. BR1-1-6. The sequence continues at coordinate 53,144 of NZ_JAIUHZ010000004.1, forward strand.
GGTGAAACAGCTGACTTCCGGCCAGGCGGACATAGCCATCGGCAAGCTCAGCCGAACCCTTCGCCGTGGCCGCTCAATCCTCTATTCCCGGCCCTATGCCATGCTGCACCAAGGCCTCATCGCCAATCGCCTCAACCTGGCGCGCATCGCGCAAGGCAAACCACCCGAGCAGATCATCCGCGATTTCTCGGGCGATCTCGGCGTGATCGAGGGCTCTTCATTCGCAACCTATGCGGCGACGACCTTCCCGCATGCACAAGTTCATCGTTTTACAGGCTGGGACATGGTTGTCGATGCGATCCGCGATGGGACGATCGACATGGCGTATCGCGACGATTTCGAGATCAAGAAGCTGATGGTCGACGATCCGTCGATGACGGTCGCCGCGCGCTCGATCACGCTGACCGACAAGGTAGACACGATCGCAATCGGTGTGCGACCGGACAATCCGCATCTCGCGGCGTTTATCGACCTTTACCTCGATCTCGCGCGCGGTCAGCAGGTTCTCAACACTGACGAGATCATCGCGCGCTACCGGTTGGGGAGCAAAGCCTGACGATGGCCGTCACGGAAGCAGCCGGACCCTTGGCTTTCGATTGGCGCCTGGCGGCGAGGCGCATATTGCGCTCGCCCGCGACGACGATTGCGATGATCGGGGCGGGAATCCTTTGCGGCCTCTATTATCCAGCATTTGCCCATGCGATCAGCCCTGTGGCGCAGCTCTACCTGAATTTCCTCAAGATGGTCGTCCTGCCCTACCTGGTCTCGTCGGTCATCTTCTCGATCATGTCGATGGTTCAGGATCCGAACTCGGTCCGTTACCTGGGCCGCGTGGGTATGGCGGTGCTGGTCGTGTCGTTCCTGAGCGTATTGGTGAGTGGCACCTACTCGCTTGTCCTTCAGCCGGGCCAGATCGAGAATCCTCAATCGCGCATCGAGCTTGGCGAGTTCATCAATTCGCAGGGCAGTGTATCCACCGATCTCGCATTCCCCTACCAACCACCACCCAATGAGGGATCCGACACCGGGCGTTCGATACTGCTCGATCTTGTACCGAACAACGTCTTCAGCGCGCTGGCCTCCGGTCAAACCATCCAGGTCCTGCTGTTCTGCCTGCTTTTCGGGCTCGCGATGGGCAAGATTCCCCAGCCTTCGTCCATGAGCCTGTCTCAGGCGCTGAACGCGGTTTACCGGGCCTGCACGGTCCTTACCAACTGGTTCATCTGGGGATTGCCGTTTGCAACCTTCATCCTGATCGCGGATCAGACCGCGTCGACCGGAACCAAGCCGCTCACGCTGATGGGCGGTTATCTGCTGGTGATGGGTCTTTCCTGCCTCACATTCATCGCCGGCGCATTTGCCGTTATCGCCATCCGCTCTCGGCGAAGCTACTGGGCCACGATCAAGACCTGTCAGCCCCTTCTCATGGTCGCCATCACCACGCGCTCTACCGTCGCCTCGCTTCCGTGGGTCATAAACCTGCTGAGCGAGCGTCTGCGGTTCAGCCTCGTGGTCGTCGAACTGCTCGTGCCGCTGCAGGCGGCATTGCTGCGGACAGGCCCGGCGCTGCTTTACACGTCTGGTGTTCTTTTCATCGCCCAGCTCTACGGCCGTCCGCTGGCAATTCCCGACCTCCTGCTCGTCGGCATCACCTCGGCGCTTCTCGCGCTCACGACCGGCGGCATGGGCAGCCTGCTCATCCTGTCCCAGATGTCGATCGTCTGTGGCTACCTGAGGATTCCCTTCGAGGCGGCTTTCGCCCTGTTCGTCGCCGTCGACGCGGCCGTCGACACGTTCATGACGCTGTCCAGCGTCTGCACCGTGGCGGCGAGCACCGCAATGATCGCGCCCAGCCACAGGGAGACAATGCAGCCTGTCGAAGCGGCGTCGGAACAGCTCGAAGCCGAGCCCGCTCGATGATCGACCATGGCATCAGCCTCCAGCTCGGCGTCATTGGCGGCCTCGGGCCGTTGGCATCGGCTGACTTCTACTTCAAGCTGACCCGAATGACCCAGGCGTTCCGGGACAATGAGCATGTGCCCGCCGTCATCCTCAGCGTGCCACAGCTGCCTGACAGGACCGAGGCGATCCTTGCCGGCCATGACGGTCCGCTGGCGTCTTTGAAAGCCGCGGTCTCGACGCTCAATGCGCTCGGCGTTGCCTGTATCGCGATGCCGTGCAACACCGCCCATCATTGGTATGAGCAGCTGGCGGCGAGCTCGCAGGCGCGGATCATCCATATCGCCGACGCGGTCGTGGCTGAAACCCATCGTAGCCTGAGCCGAGGCAAGGTTACGATCCTCGCCACGCAGGGCACGCTGGTCTCCGGCTTCTATCGGGACAGGATGTCGGCGGCGGGATTTGAGCTCTGCTTTCCCGCCGTCACGGAATTCCAGGGCCGCGTCGATAGCGCGATCGGCCTGGTCAAGGGTGGTTCGATCGCGGAGGCGGCGAGCGAAACCGAGCGCGCGCTTGAAATCGCGCGATCGGCCGGCGCCGATACGGCCGTTCTCGGCTGCACCGAACTGTCGGTGGTGGCCGCCAGCCTCAACCCTACGAACGGATTGGTCGTCATCGACAGCAATGCAGCCTTGGCGCGAGCCTGTTTGACACGGTTGGGCTTCGCCGCGCAGGACGTTCCGCGACCTCGGCCGGTGTTCTCATCCCGTAAAGAGCTGGAGCGGTTCGGCGGTTCTATCCAACACTGAACCGCTCCGGGAACTGGTCGTTTAGCCGAATTTCGGATCGAGGCTGCCCGCTTTGTAACGCTTGGCCATTTCCGAGACCGGCAGCGGCTTGATCTTCGGCGCGTTGCCGGCGGTGCCGAACTGCTCGAAACGCTCCTTGCACAGCTTCCTCATCGCCGCCATCGCCGGCGTCAGATATTTGCGCGGGTCGAATTCCGAGGGATTTTCCGTCAGCACCTTGCGGATCGCGCCGGTCAGCGCCATGCGGTTGTCGGTGTCGATGTTGATCTTGCGCACGCCATGCTTGATGCCGCGCTGGATCTCTTCCACCGGCACGCCCCAGGTCGGCTTCATCTGCCCGCCATATTTGTTGATGATCTCCTGCAGATCCTCTGGCACCGAGGACGAACCATGCATGACCAGGTGCATGTTCGGCAGGCGGCGGTGGATTTCCTCGATGACGTTCATCGCCAGCACCGCGCCATCCGGCTTGCGCGAGAATTTATAGGCGCCGTGGCTGGTGCCCATTGCAACCGCCAGCGCGTCGACATGGGTGTCGCGCACGAACTGCTCGGCCTGCACCGGATCGGTGAGCAATTGGTCGTGGCTGATCGCGCCTTCGACGCCGTGGCCGTCCTCCTGCTCGCCGCCGCCGCTCTCCAGCGAGCCCAGCACGCCGATCTCGCCCTCGACCGAAACGCCGCCCCAATGCGCCATGTCGACGACGCGCTTGGTGATGCCCGAATTATAGGCGTAGTCGGCCGGCGACTTGCCGTCCTCCTTGAGTGATCCATCCATCATTACCGAGGTGAAACCATGCTGGATCGCGGTGACGCAGGTAGCCTCGTTGTTGCCGTGGTCGAGGTGCATGCAGACCGGGATGTCGGGATGGATCTCGACCAGCGCATCGATCAGCTTGGCCAGCACCACGTCATTGGCATAGGCACGCGCACCGCGGCTTGCCTGCAGGATGACCGGCGACTTGGTCTCCTCCGCAGCCTCCATGATGGCGAGGCCCTGTTCCATGTTGTTCATGTTGAAGGCCGGCACGCCATAGCCGTATTCGGCGGCGTGATCGAGCAATTGTCTCAGTGTGATGCGAGCCAACGAATAGTCTCCCGTATCTGGTTTCGAACCTGTGCTTGCTGGCTGTCCGCGCATCGTCCAGCCCACCGATGCTTCTGGCCGGATTTCCGCGCAACCGCAACCGTCAGACACCGTCCCGGCAGCAATTCTTGTTACAGGGCCGTGATGAAAGCCACGGGAATATCCCAGGAAAACATCTCATTATCACAGAAACCATGATAGTTTCAGGAAGAAATATGTTATCTTATCGAGGAGCCAGCGTCGGTTGGCGGACATCGGCAGCAATGAAGAGCGATAACAGGCGTCAAGGCATCATGGACTTTCTGATGGACGTCGGCGCGGTGAGCGTCGACGATCTTGCCTCACGCTTTGGCGTCTCCAGGATGACGGTGCATCGTGACCTCGACGACCTTGAGGAGAGCGGTTTCCTGCGCAAGGTGCGTGGCGGCGCTTCGATCCAGCCGAGCGGTCTCTTCGAAAGCGATTTTCGCTACCGGCAAAAGCAGGCGACAGGGGAAAAGCAGCGCCTTGCGGCGGCCGCCGTGGCGATGATCGAACCCGGCCAGACTGTCATCATCGACGACGGCTCGACGGCTGGCGGCATCGCACGGCATCTCGCCGATTTCAGGCCGCTGACGGTGATCTCCAACAATCTGGCCGTCATCCAGGACCTGGCCGGCGCCGGGGGCATCGACCTGATTGCGCTCGGCGGCCAGTATAGCAAGAAGTTCCACGGCTTCTTCGGACTGCTTGCCGAGGCTTCGCTGAGATCGCTGCGCGCGGACGTCGCCTTCCTGTCGTCATCGGCTATCCACGGCGCCTCCGCTTTCCACCAGGACCAGGAGGTGGTGCAGATCAAGCGGCTGATGATGGAAGCAGCGACCCGCAAATACCTTCTGGTCGATCACGGCAAGTTCGGCCGCACGGCGCTGCATTTCCTGACCGAACTCGAGGCGTTCGATGCCGTCTTCACCGGTCGCGCGCCCGAGCCCGGAATGCGCGCCGCACTGGATGCCGCCGGCGTTTCGCTGACGGTGGTCGCCAACAAGGATTGAGGATCAAGGAGCGCAGGCGTGGTTTATTGGGTCGGTACAAGCTGGAAGATGAACAAGACGCTCGCCGAGGCGCTGGATTTCGCCGGGGCATTGGCCGGCTTCGTGCCAGGCTTCGACGAGCGCATCCAGCCTTTCGTCATCCCCCCGTTCACGGCGGTGCGCGAGGTCAAGCAGGCGCTGTCGTCGACGCGGGTCAAGGTCGGTGCCCAGAACATGCACTGGGCCGATGCCGGGGCCTGGACCGGCGAGATCTCGCCGCTGATGCTGAGCGACTGCGGTCTCGACATGGTCGAACTCGGCCACAGCGAACGGCGCGAGCATTTCGGCGAGGCCGATCGCACCGTCGGCCTGAAGACGGCGGCCGCCGTCAAGCACGGACTGATACCGCTGATCTGCGTCGGCGAGACGCTGGCGGAGCGCGAAAACGGCAAGGCGGATGCGGTGTTGACCGGCCAGGTCGAGGGTGCGCTGCTGTTCCTCGAAGGCGAGGCGAAGGCGGCAAAAATCCTGTTTGCCTATGAGCCGGTCTGGGCGATCGGCGACAAGGGTATTCCGGCCAGCTCCGCCTATGCCGAAAAACAGCAGGCGCTGATCAAGAAAGTGGCCGGCGGCCTGCTGCCGTCCATCCCGCCGGTGCTCTATGGCGGCAGCGTCAATCCCGGCAACGCGGCCGAGCTGATCGGCCAGCCCAGCATCGATGGCCTCTTTATCGGCCGCTCGGCCTGGCAGGCGGAGGGCTACATCGACATCCTCAGGCGCGCCTCGGCGGCGATCTGAACGAACGAAATCTCATTCAAGAAAGGACACGACCATGAAAATAGCCATTGGAGCCGACAGCGCCGGCAAGCCGTTGCTTGATGTCATCGCCGCGCATCTCGCGACAAAATCCGGCCTCACCGTCAGCGACCTCAGCCAGGCCGGCTTTTATGCCGACCTGTCACAAAAGCTCGCCCAGACGATCATCGACGGCGAGAACGACCGCGGCATCCTGTTCTGCGGCACCGGCATCGGCGTCTCGATCTCGGCCAACAAGGTGCCTGGCATCCGGGCGGCACTCACCCACGACACCTATTCCGCGGAGCGCGCCGCCAAATCCAACAACGCGCAGATCATCACCATGGGCGCCCGCGTCATCGGCCCGGAACTCGCCAAGGCGATCGTCGATACCTGGTTGGCCTCGGAGTTCGACGAGAAGGGACCGTCGGCCGGCAATGTCCAGGCGATCAACAAGCTCGATGAAGCGAAGCAGGCCTAAGCCAGGTTGTCGCGCAAAGCCTCGATGACGGTCACGGCCGAGGCGGCGCCGGGGTCGATATGGCCGAGCGAGCGTTCGCCGAGCCGCGAGGAGCGGCCCTTGACGGCGATCATGTCCTTGGTCGCCTCGGCCCCCAGGCGCGCCGCGTCCACTGCCGCGTCGAGGCTTTCGGCAAGACCTTTTCCCGCCGCATTGCTGGCGCCGGCCGCTTCCGCCGCCGGCAACCAGGCGTCGATCATCGTCTTCTCGCCGATCTCGGCCTTGCCGCGATCGCGGATGCCTTGCGCCATCGCCTGGAACAGCGCGACGACATCCGCATCAGCTAGCGTGGTCTTGCCCTTGACGGCAGCGGCGGCGCGCATGAAGGCGGTGGCATAGAGCGGGCCAGACGACGCACCGACCGCGTTGAGGAACGATTTAGCCGCCATGTTGAGAAGCGCGGTCGGCTCGGTCGCCGTCAGGTCGAGTGGCGCCAGCGCGTCGCGCACTGCGTTGAAGCCGAGCGCCATGGCGATGCCGTGATCGGCGTCGCCGATGACGCCGTCGAGCTGGCAGAGCCGGTCCTTGTCGGCTTCGATCGCCACCGCGATCGCATCGAACATTCTCTTCAGGTCAGCGCTATCGATGCTCACGGGTCACTCCTCAGCCGGCGCGGAACATGGCGCAGTCGCACGGATGGTCGAGCATGGTCTGCAACTCGCCATCGAGATGGAACAGCGTCACCGAGGCGCCGGCCATTTCGAGCGACGTGCAGTAATTGCCGACCCAGGTCGCATGGATGGAAACGCCGATGTCGTCGAGACGCTGCTTGACGCGACGGTTCATGATGTAGAGCTCCATCAACGGTGTCGAGCCCAGCGAATTGACCAGCACCGCAACCTTGTCGCCACGCGAAGGCGCCATCTCGGCAAGGATATTGTCCAGCATCTCGTCGCTGATCTCGTCGGCGGTCCCGAGCTTGCCGCGCGCGATGCCCGGCTCGCCATGGATGCCCATGCCGATCTCCATCTCGTCGGCGCCGATCTCGAAATTCGGCCGCCGGGTCTGCGGCAGCGAGCAGGGCGACAGCGCCACGCCCATGGTGAAGGTATGGTCGTTGGCCTTGCGCGCCATGCGCTCGCATTCGTCGAAGGAGAGCATGCGATCACAGGCCGCGCCGGCCGCTTTGAAGACGAAGAAATTGCCGGCGACGCCGCGGCGCTTCTGCCGCTGGTCGCGCGGTGCCGAGGCGACATCGTCGGTGGTCAGCACCGTGCGCACCTCGATATCGTCCATGGCGGCCATTTCGGCCGCCATGTCGAAATTCATCACGTCCCCGGCATAATTGCCGTACGTGAACAGGACGCCGGCGCCGCCGTTCGCCGCCTTGGCGCATTCAAGGATGGGATCGGGTGGCGGCGAGGCAAAGACATTGCCGATCGCCGCCGCGTCCGCCAGGCCCTTGCCGACAAAACCGAGAAAGGTCGGCTCATGGCCCGAGCCGCCGCCGACGACGAGCCCGACCTTGCCGGGACGCGGTCCGTTGCGGGCGATGATCGAGCGCGGGTTGCCGTCCACGCTCCTGAGATGGCTGGGATGCGCGGCCAGAATCCCCTCTAGCATCTCGTCGACGGCACGGTTGCCGTCATTGATGATCTTCTTGGTCTGCACCGGCATCCTCCCGAACTCGGCATTTTCCCGAGATACTACAGGCTGTTACCGAGATTTCTACCCCGCTCTCGGCTGTTTCAGGCGGCGATGTGCTTTCGCGCCGCCAGGATCTGGAGGCATGCGCCGGCCGCTTCCTTGCCCTTCACCTGGAAGTGCTCGAGGAAGAAGCGGTGGTGCTCGGCGCTGTCGTGGTAATTGTGCGGCGTCAGTACCGCCGAAAGCACCGGCACGCCGGTCGTCAACTGCACATTCATCATGCCGTCGATGACGGCGCCGGCGACGAACTCATGCCGGTAGATGCCGCCATTGACGACGAAGGCAGCGCCGAGGATCGCGGCGTAGCGACCAGTCTCGGCCAATGTCTTGGCGTGCAGCGGAATCTCGTAGGCACCGGGCACGTCGAAGATTTCGACGGCAAAGCGGCCGTCGCCCACTGCTGCAAGCTCTGCCTCGAAGGCAGCGACACACTGGTCGACGATATCCGCGTGCCAGCGTGCCCTGACAACGGCAACGCGGGTCGTTTCATAGTCTCTGCGGGATTGCTGATTCATGGGTCCATCCTTCCGTTTCGAACCAGAATCAGGACGCACGATACGAAAACCGGCCGCCGGGGCGGTCCGTCTTCCGTTTCGTTCTCTTCCATCCGGACTGTAACCGTCGGCTCCGGAATCACACCGGATCTGCTGACCCTTCCGGTTTTGCCGGAAAGCGCTCGCGGGCTTGGGTCCCGCGCATGACCCCGAAAACCGGACCGGTTTTCGGAAAGAAACCATGCGCAATCAGGAGTCCTTACCGCCGGTGGGGACTTTCACCCCGCCCTGAGAACATTAACGGCTTTGTATGGAAGGGCAGGGGCGCGGCTGTCAACCAGGCGAAGGCTGGTGGCCCATCACGTCCTGTGTGGCTGGCGCGTGCGCCATGCCGCTGCCGAAGCCGCGACCAGCATCAGCAACGCCGCCACCATTGCCGATGCGGCAAAACCGAAATCCGAATATAGCGGCCCGAAACCGGTGGTGCCGATAAAGACCGCCAGATATGTCACCGCGCTGTTCAGGCCCATGATCGTGCCGCGCCGTGACGGATCGAGCGCCGACAGGCGCATCACCAGCACGTTCAATCCGAAATGATTGGCGAGACCCCAGGCCGCCACCATGGCGAGCGTCAGGCCATAGCTGTTGCTTGTTGCGGCGATCGCGACATAGACGATGGCGACGAGCAGGTAAGCGAAGGGCATGACGCGGCGGGCCCCCAGGCGATCGATGATGCCGTCGAAGAGCGCCGCCGTGCCGAACCCGGCGCCATAGGCAAGCGCGGCCAGGCCGTTGGCGCTGACCGGCTGGCCCAGCCCGCTGTGCAGATGGTCGCCAAGATAGCCATAGACACCGTAGAAGGCGGTCATGAAAGCGCCGCAGGCGATCAGAAGCGGCACGATGCCGGGAATGCCGAGCGCCTCGAGCGGCGCTGGAGCCGGGCCGGCCTTTCTGACATCCGGGAGTGACGACGCGGTAAGGCTGCCAAGCGCCAGCGCCGCCAGCAGCGCCACGGCGGCGAAGACGGCCCGCCAGTGCACGAGATCGGCAAGCACCGCCGACAGCGAAACGCCGGCCACCATGCTCAGCGTCCATCCGGTCAGCACAACGCCGATCGTTCCGCTTTCCCGTCCAGGTGGGGCAATCGCCGCGGAACTGGCATAGATTGCCGGCATGGCGACGCCGGCGGCGATGCCGGTGAGAAGCTGCGCAGCGACCAGCGCCGTCACCGTCGGCGCCACCGCGCTTGCGACAAGCGCCAACGTCAGCAGCAGCAAGGCCGCCTGAAGCATCCGGCGCGCGCCGACCCGGTCGATGTAGCGTGCCAGGAACAGGGCGCTCGCCGAGGTGCCGAGGCCGAACGCGGCGGCCGCCATCATGACGACAGGCACGCTGGTCGCGAACGACACGGCCACGGCGGGAGCAATCGGACCCAGCACCAGGGAGTTCGAGCCGATGACGGCGATGCATCCGGTCAAGAGATAGGCCAGCGCCGGAATGGGCGGCCGGGCATTCGCACCCAAGGTTACTGCTTGATCGCTGTTCGACATATATTCATAATGGCCGTATTTTATTCGGCTGCAATCGGGAATTTCCACTATGGACGAAGAAACAAATGGCATTCCGCAGAACAGGCCGGCGCCCCGCGATCTCGACGCGATCGACAGAAAGATATTAGGCGTTCTCGTCGACGACGCCACGGTCAGCTATGCTGAGCTTGGCGATCGTGTCGGCCTCTCGCCGCCCGCCGCGCATGAGCGCGTCAAGCGCCTTCGGCGCAGCGGCGCCATTCGCGGCACGGCTGCCATCATCGACCCCAAGGCGGTCAAGAAGCCGCTGCTGGCATTCGTGCATATCGACACCAAGGGCTGGGGCAAGACGCCGGAGCTGATGGCGGTTTCGCAATATCCGGAGGTCGAGGAGATCCACACGGTTGCCGGCGACACCTGCATGCTGCTGAAGGTCCGCACGGAGGACACACGGGCGCTCGAAGGCCTGCTGTCGCGCCTCTACGAGACACCCGGCGTCACCTCGACGCGCAGCTACGTGGTGCTGTCGACCTATCTCGAGCGGCCGGTGCAGCCCGGCGTCACGACGCAGTGGCCGGCGCCCAAGCACATGGCCGAGCCTCTGTACTAAGGCCTGATGCCATAAGCGCGAAGCGGTTTTCGGACGACATCATGCTCTATCTCTTTGATTTGGAGCTGGACTCGCCGCCTCCGCCGAAAACGCCGCAAAACAAGGAATGATATGCTAATCTCCCGAGCCTCTAGGCAGAGGGCGGGTGGTGGCAATGCTGGAAACGGACAAGGTATTCGCTGGCTCCATACCGGAAAACTACGACCGCTATATGGTGCCGTTGATTTTCGAGCCCTTCGCTGCGGATATTGCAGGACGAGCAGCGTCCCTGTCGCCCGCCGCCGTTTTGGAGACGGCCGCCGGCACCGGGGTCGTTACCCGTGCATTGGCGCCGAAACTGTCTCCCGGCGCAAGCTATACGGTAACCGACCTCAACCAGCCGATGCTCGACTATGCCGCTTCGCGACAACCTCCCGACGGTCGCATCACATGGCGTCAAGCGGACGCCTTGGCGCTGCCGTTTGAAGATGCGACCTTCGACCTCGTTTGCTGTCAGTTCGGTGCGATGTTCTTTCCCGACCGGCCATCGGCCTACCGCGAAGCCAGGCGTGTCCTGAGGCCGGGCGGACATTTCCTGTTCAGCGTATGGGATCGCATCGAGGAGAACGTCTTTGCCGATGATGTGACGAATGCTCTCGCAAGGATCTTCCCCGACGATCCGCCGCGCTTTCTGGCACGCACACCCCATGGCTACCACGACAAGGCAGTGATCCGTCACGAGCTGGAGGATGCTGGGTTCTCCGGTGTAATGATCGAGACGAGAGCCGAACAAAGCCGTGCATCCTCGCCGCGCCTTCCCGCCGTCGCTTATTGCCAGGGAACTGTGCTTCGCACCGAAATCGAGGCCCGGGAGGCCGGGAAACTGCAAGCCGCGACCGACTACGCCGCATCCGCGATTGCAGACAGACATGGCAGCGGCGCGGTGGCCGCCAAAATTCAGGCTCACGTCATCATGGCAACGGCTTAGAGCAATTCCAGGAAAAGTGTGTACGGTTTTCCGTCCGGAATTGCGCAAAAACAAACATCTAGCTTCCCAGCCGGATCGTCTCGAAATAGGCGTCGGTGCCGACCTGGCCGCCCTTGAGCGCGATTTCGAGTCCATCGATCGCACCGCCGCCATGGGCGACACAGAGCGGTGATCCCGGCGATTGCGGCAACGGCATGCGCACGGTCAGCGCGTCGATGGCCAATTGTCCGAGCGCGTGACTGGAGGTGTCGCCCCCAGCGATCACCGCGCGCTTGAGTTTCTTCTCGACGACCAGCCGGCGCAGAATGTCACCCAGCGCCCGGCCCAGCCTGTTGCGTGCCCCTTCGATATGGTCGATCTCCGCACTACGGTCGGCCTGTGGGCCAAGCGCGGTGTAGAGGATGACGCTGCGCCCCGCAGCCAGGCTTGCCAATCCGCTCGCGACGGCGCGCTCGATTGCCTCCTTGGCGCCCTCCGTGACCAGTTGCATGGCATCCATCTCGACGCCGTCGAAACCGTGGGCAAGGGCGTGGCGGATCTGCTTTTCGGTGGTCGGCGACACGCTGCCCGAGACCACCGCGAGGCGGTCTACCGGTCCCGGCGGCGCGAACGACGCCTGCCCGGAGGCAATGCCTTTGCCGGCCCATTCGGCAAGCAAGGCATATTCGACGCCCGAGGATCCGACGACGAAGCCATGGCCTTGGTCATGGATGCGCCAGATCTGTTCGCCGACGCGTCTCTGTGTCTGGCGGCTTTCGACATCAAACAGGATGATCGCCCTGTTTTGCACGGCCTGGTCGACCGTTTGCGCGAGATCGTCGGTCTGCAATGCAGCCAGGTCGACAAGGCCGGAGCTGAGACTGGTCTGGCGCGAGAGATGCACGAGCAGGTCTGCTTCGTTCATCGGCGTCACCGGATGCCTGCTCATCACCGGATGCCTGTCGATGCGGAAATACTCGCCGCGGAACGCCGCGAAAAGATTGCCGAAGGCCGTGTAGCGCTTGAGCTGCGGCGCGCCGACGACCATCGGCACGCTACTCTGGCCGAAGATGCGCCGGCCGATCTCGATGGCGCGGCCGATATTGCCGACCGTCGGGCTGGAATCGAAGGTCGAACAGATCTTGTAATGGCAGATCGCCGCTTCGAGGCTCTTCAGCCATTCGAAGGCGGGCGCCAGATTCTGCTCCATCCATTGCGGCGTTTCGCTTCGGCTGGTGCCGGCCAGTCCGACGGCGCGGCAATGGAAAAATCGCGCCAGCAGGCGCTCATCGGGCCGACGCATGAACAGCACCGTCGGCACGCCGCCGAGCTCGAGCGCCTCCATGACATCCGTCGAGCCGGTGAGGTCGTCGCCATAATAGCTCAGGAGCAGGTTCTGCATGGCTTCGCTCAGGCCGCCTTGCCGTCGCTGAATTTCTCGATCGAGCGTGCCAGCTCGGCATGGTCGCGCGCGAATTCGTCGAGGGCAATGCCCTCGACCGCGGCCTGCCACGCTTGCAGCACCGCGCGCACCCCGGCGCCGGGCCCGTCCGGATGGCTGACGATGCCGCCGCCGCAGAGATAGAGGAGATCGACCGTGCGGCCGGTGCGCTCATAGGTCTCGGGCGCCTGGCCGCCCCATTGGCCGGAGCAGGCCACGGGCAGCGCGCAATCGCATGATGAAAACAGCGGCGTGGTCACCGCTTCGAAAGAGCGGATGAAAGAATCGTCCGGCTCCCAGTATTTCGAGCCGATACCGTTGATCTGGAACTGGTCGACGCCGAGCAGCCGCCAGAATTGCTGCCATACCTTGAAATCCATGCCGAGGCCGGGATGGCGGGTGAGAATGTCCCAGCCATTGCGGTGCGCATGCAGCGCCAGCCCGGAGCGCTTCCTGAGGAAAGCCATGCCGCCGAATCCGATGGAGTTGATGTTGACGACCGCGCAATTGCCGCCGGCTTCCAGCACCAGATCGTGGTTGCGCATCATCTCGTCGGGATCGGCATGCGAGATGCCGAAGGCGTACATCACTTTCTTGCCGGTCTTTTGCTCGTGGTCGCGGATCAGCGGCATGATCGCCTTCACCCGCTCAGCGAGCGGCGAATAGGCCGGGCTCATCAGCTTCTCGTCGTCCTTGATGAAATCGACGCCGGCTTCGATCAGTTCGCCCACCATCGCGGCTGTCTCGTGCGGCCTGAGGCCAAGCGCCGGCTTGACGATGGTGCCGATGATGGGACGGCCCTCGACCCCGGTCAGCCTGCGGCTGCCGGCAACGCCGAATTGCGGGCCGGGATGGGCGCCCCGGTATTGTTCCGGCAGCTTCATGTCGATGACCCGGATACCGGACAGGCCCCTGATCGAATAGGTGCCGCTGATGGCGATCGTCATCAGCGCCGACAGGTCGGTGCCGATGGCGTCGAACGGGAAGCCGATATCGACATCGGCGCGCCGGAAGGGGCCGTTCCCGGATCCGGGAAGCGACGGCTGCTCGGCATCGGGCAGCGGCCTGATCGCCAGCACACGAGCCGCCACACGCGCCTTTAATTCCTCGGTCTCGCCGGGCAGTGGGACGAAGGTGCCGGTCGACTGGTCGCTCGCGATCTTGGCCGCCAGCGCTTCGATGCTGCCAGAGGTTTCGATGCGATAGGTAAGCGTGATCATGGTCTGTCGGCCGCTTGAAAAGGGTTCGAAAAAAGTTTTGTCGCGCAGGAAATCTGGTATAATGAGTACCTAAGTATTGCAAGCAATATCCCGACTTCGGCAAGAGGGCCGGCTTCGGCAATTCCGGGAAATGAGCGGCGTTTTTCGTTCGGAATGCCTGGAACAAACAGCTGGCGCGGCTTGGCGATTGCATGAAATCGCGGGACCGCTCCAGGCGCAGGCATTCCGGTAATCCTGCCTGGAATGCTAAACAGGAACCGGGCCAGGGAGTGATTCGTCACGATGAACCGTTCGGAGCCGATCGTCCGGCGCAAACTTTCCGACGAAGTCTTTGCAAGGCTGAAGCGGCTGATCACCAGCGGCGAGCTGCAGCCGGGCGACGACATGCCGTCCGAACGCGAGTTGATGGAGCGCTTCGAGGTCGGCCGGCCGGCGATCCGCGAGGCCATGCAGGCGCTGAGCAATATGGGACTGGTCGCCATCTCGCATGGCGAGCGCGCCAAGGTGCTGCAACTAACCGCCAAATCGATCATCAAGCAGGTCGACGGCGCGGCCAAGATCATCCTGTCTTCATCGAGGGACACGCTGGAGCACCTGAAGACGGCGCGCATCTTCTTCGAGCGCGGCATGGTCAGGGAAGCCGCGGAAAAGGCGACCGCCGAGGATGTGCAGCGGCTCAGGGCAACGGTGGCCGAGCAGCGCGCCGCGCGCGGTGATTCCGAAGCCTTCATCTCCGCCGACATGAAGTTCCACACCCAGATATCGGCGATATCGGGCAATCCGATCTATGTCGCCGTCAGCGAAGCCACGCTCGGCTGGCTGAAGGAATACCACACCGAGATGCTGATCTGGACCGGCAAGGAACAATACACGCTTACCGAGCATGAGGAGATCATCGACCGCATTGAGCACCGTGATGCCGACGGCGCCGAAAAGGCGATGATCAAGCATCTCGAACGCTCGCGTGCGCTCTATGTGATGAATTCCGATAAGTAGCTCTAGCCAACCCGGACAATGGCGTAGGGCGACATCGTAAGATGGCCCTGACCCAGTGCCGAAACATCAACCGGGACGTCGTTCGCCGTCAGGTTCGCCAGCCAGACGACAATGTCGCCTGAGGCGGCGCGACCGGCCAGCGCCGCAACACGCGTCTCGTCGCTTGTTTTCGCGGCAACATGCGCGAGCCCAGCCAGTTCGCAAAGCCCTTGGACGGCCCGGAAAATCGGCCGCGGCGATCCCTCGGCGACAGGTTCGCCGGATGCGGCCAGCACGCCGAATGGTCCGGTGATGCTGGACAGTGTCAGCATCTCCAGCCCGGCCGGCGCGACGCGCGCGGCATAGCCAATGGTCCAGGCGGCGGCAAACTGCGCGGCATGGCGGGGATCACGGTTCGCCATGGCAATGCGTTGGCCGGCAAAATTGTCCTTGGTCGCGCCGCCATAGGGGTTCTGTCGCATGGCAATGGTCGACGGGCCGATCCGGTAAGGCTTGTCGCCGAAGATCGCCCGTGTCGACCGGGTGATGAAGGGCAGCGCCTCCAGCGATTGCATGACGCTGAGATCGTCGGCGGCGTGAACGATCGGACAGGTGCAGTGCGTGACGAAATCGAGTTGGTCGGCGGGCACGCGCTTACGGTTGAGCTCGGTGAAATAGCTGAACATGCCGCCGCCGAGGCGGATCCCGGGAAAGGCGCGCCGCGCCGCGGCATAGATTTCTTCCAGCGGCGGGCATGCCGGCCAGGCGCTGCCCGGCGGCGTCGACTGGCGGTCGACCGAAGGCGAGACGGCAACCGCATCGAGCCGCAGGCCGACCCGGCGCACCATATCGGCGACATCGGAGAATTCGGCATCGAGGTCGCCCGTGCAGGCCACCACGCATTCGAGCGTGGTCGAGGCGGGATGCGCCGCGGCGAGCCGGGCATGGGCGCGCAGCGCGTCCAGGCCGTGGCCGCGCGTCGGATCGAAGTGGAACAGGAGTTGCTGCGGACCGAGCCTTGCGAGCATCGGCAGTTCGGCCAGCGTTGCCTCTACGTCCTCGGGATAGACGATCACGCCGACATCGGGCAGCCTCGGCCCGGTCTCGCCGAGTTCGATGCGGACCGGTTCGGCACTCGCGGTCGCGGCGGGCATCCCGGCGCCGCCGGTGAGGCGCAGGCTCACCGTCTGGCGCAGCGGTTCGCCGGCCGGCAGCACATAGGGCCACGGCAAGGCCAGCGGCCGCACATAGGTCTTGTAGGAGGCGTCCGACCAGTTGCGCTGGTCCTCCATTTCGAAAGTATCGCCTTCCATCCTGCATTCGGCGCTGACGCCGGGACGCACTGCATGGGTGATGGCACGCAGGTCCTTGAAGGGCTGCCATGGGTCGATCAGATCAGGCAGTTCCGTGTCCACCACCCTGCCATCGGTGTGCTCCACCGTCACCGGGCTGCCGGCGAGGCCGGCGATCGGATGCAGGATGCAGAAGCCGCAGCGGTTGGTCTCGAAATCGCTCTCCGGCAGCGTTGTCACATCGAAGACCAGCCTGCCGTCGGCGGAGCCTTCGATCGTCGCGTGGAAGCGCAGGCTGCTGCCGCCCGGGCCGGTGCAATTCGCCTCATAGCTTACCGAGAAACGGTCGACCTTCTGGTCGATGGTCAGGTCCGTGAGCTCCGGCTCATAAGTGCCCCAGTCGCGGTCGCGTACGATATAGGCGATGGCGCGCAGCACTTCGGTGCCGGCATGCCGGATTGTGCGCAGATTGCCATTGACCAGCTCGGCACTCAGCGCGCCCGCCTGCAGCAGGATCGGTGCCGCTTCGGCCGCCCGTGTGCCGTAAAGATCGAACACGTCGGCCGTCATTGCAGCAAGGCTTCGATCTGCACCGGTTCGCGGCTCGCAGCACCCGCATAGGCGGCCTCGACCAGGGCGAATGTCTTCAGATTGTCGGCGCCCGAGGTCGCCGGCTCCTTGCCGCCGACAAGGCAGTCGACCCAGTGCCGCTGGATGGCCAGCACGCTTTCCTGGATGTTGTGCCATGGCCGCGAGGCCCAGGGCAGGAGCGGCGGCGAGACATCGCTCACTCTGGTTCCGCTCTTGCCGGTGACGGTCAGCCGGTAGCCCTGCGCCAGCCGGATCGTGCCGTCGACGCCGTCGAGTTCGATAAGTGTTTCCGGGAACGGCTCGGTGGCAAGCTTCGTCGCATAGCTGCAATCGACAACCGACGTGGCGCCGCCGGCATGATCCATGAGCATCGTCGCCACATCCTCGCCGGCGATGGCGGGGTTGATGCGTGTGGTCCGCGCGGTCAGGCTCGTGACGTCGCCGAGCAGGAAGCGGGCGATGTCGAGGATGTGGATGCCGAGGTCCTCGATGATGAAGCGTTTTCCCGTTGCCAGATAGGGCTGGCCGGAAAACACGTCGTAGCCGGAGCGGAAGGAGATGCGGCCGAAGAACGGCGTGCCGATCTCGCCTCTGTCGAGCACAGCGCGCACCGCCTGGATCGGCGACTGCCAGCGGAAGTTCTCATGCACCATCAGCGGCACGCCGGCTTTGGCGCAGGCCGCGACCATCGCCTTGGCATCGCTAAGCGTCGGCGCGAACGGCTTCTGGCAGATGACGGGAACGCCATGCGCTGCCGCCATCTCGACCAGCGGTCGATGGCTGCCGACAGTGGTGGCGATGTCGACGAAGTCGAGGGTCTCGGCGGCGAAAAGTTCCGCCGCATCGTTGTAGCGCCGCACCACGCCGAACTGGTCGCCGACGATCCGCAACCGCTCCGGATCGCGGTCGCAGATGGCGACGATCGAGGCGCCCTCTATGTCGCGCCAGGCATGCATCTGGTTGACGGCGAAGAAGCCGCAACCGATCAGCGCTCCACGCAACTCCGCCATGCTCAGCCCGCCTTTGCCATCTGCATCAGGGTAACGCGCTGCTGCAGCCGGCGCTGCGCCTGGTCGACGACGACGGCGACGATGATGACGAGGCCCTTGATCACCATCTGCCAGAACGAGCTCACGCCCATCATCACCAGCCCGTCCGAAAGGATGCCGATGACGAAGGCGCCGACGATGGTGCCGCCGATCGTGCCGCGGCCGCCCGACATCGAAGTGCCGCCAAGCACCGCCGCGGCGATGGCGTTGAGCTCAAAGCTCTCGCCCGTCGCCGGATGCGAGGCCATCAGCTCCGACGAGATGATCAGCCCGACGATTGCCGCGCAGAAGCCGGAGAACATGTAGACGAACATCTTGACCATATTAACGCGCACGCCCGAGATGCGCGCGGCGCGCTCATTGCCGCCGACGGCGAAGATGTGGCGGCCAAGCGGCGTGTAGCGGGCGAGATAGGCTGCCCCCAGCGCCACCACGATCAGGATCCAGATCGAGACCGGCAGGCCGAGCAGCCGGCCGGCACCCAGGAAGCCGAAGCCGGTGGTGCCGAGTTCCGGCTTGCCGACGAGATTGGGGAAAGTGCGGCCGTCGGAGGAAAGCAGCGCGAAGCCGCGCGCCACATAGAGCACGCCGAGCGTGGCGATGAAGGGCGCGACGTTGAGCCTGGTGATCAGCAGCCCGTTGACGGCGCCGATCAGCATGCCGACCGCGAGCGTGATCAAGGCGATCTCGACGACATTGAAATAGATGGTGTAGCCGATCTGCAGGTCGATGCCGTTGAGCACGAGGTAGCCGGCCACCATGCCGCACAGGCCGACGATCGAGCCAACCGAAAGGTCGATGCCGCCGGTGATGATGACGAAGGTCATGCCCATGGCGAGAAAGGCATTGAGCGCCACGTGCTTGGCCATCAGGATCAGATTGGCGGCCGACAGGAAGTTCGGCGCCGCGATCGAGAAGAACACCAGCACGGCGATCAGCGCAATGAAGGTTCTGAGCTTCATCAGCGTCAGCAGCGCCGAGCCGCTGGAGGCGGAGGAAGCGGCAGCCTTGGCCGGAATGTCAGTCATCAGCGTTGCTCCCCATGTGCGGCCGGTCCGTGGCCCAGCGCCGACGCGGCGACGATCGCCGCCTCCGTCGCTTCGGCGCGGTCGAATATGCCGGTCAATCTGCCATTGCTCATCACCGCGATGCGGTCGGACAGCGCCATCACCTCGTCGAGGTCCGAGGTGGCGAACAGGATGCCCAGCCCGTCGCGCGAAAGCTTGCGCATGGTGCGGAAGACATCGGCCTTGGCGCCGACATCGATGCCGCGGCTGGGCTCGTCCATCAGAAGCACTTTCGGTCCGGTGAGCAGCGCCTTGCCGATCACCACCTTCTGTTGGTTGCCGCCCGACAGCGACGAGACCTCCTGCGCCGGGTCGGCGACCTTGATTGCGAGTTCCCGCACCATCTGCATCACGGCTTGCCGCTCGGCACCGCCGCGGATGTGAAACAGGCGCACGAAGCGCGACAGGCTCGCCATCGTCAGGTTGCTGGCGACCGACAGGATCGACACCAGGCCCTCGCGCTGGCGGTCCTCTGGGATCAAGGCCAGGCCTCGCTGGATGCGGCGCGTCGTGTCGCGCTCCTTCACCTGCTTTCCGGCGATGAAGATCCTGCCGCTGGCATGGCCGTGACGGCCCATGATGCAGTCGAACAGCTCGCTGCGCCCCGCGCCCATCAACCCGTATATGCCGAGAATCTCGCCGGCGCGCAGCGACAGCGAGACGTGGTCGACCGCCAGCCCGCCGGTGACGCGTGGCAGGCAGATCTCCTCGGCGCGGAAGATTTCCGCGCCCGGCACATGGCCGTCGGCCTTGGCGAAGTCCTTGGCGTCCGAGCCGATCATCTGCCGCACGATCCACTGCGTATCGACGTTTTTCATCTCCTCCTGGCCGGTGATGCGGCCGTCGCGCAGCACGGTGATGTAGTCGCCGATGCGGATCAGTTCCTCCAGCCGGTGGGAGATGTAGACGATGGCGACGCCGCGCGCCTTGAGGTCGGCGATCACCTTGAACAGGATCTCGACTTCGGCAGCGCTCAGCGCCGAGGTCGGCTCGTCCATGATGAGGATCTTGGCGTCGAGCGAAACCGCCTTGGCGATCTCGACCAGTTGCTGCTGGCCGATGCGCAGATCCTCGACCAGCATGTCGGGCCGGATGCCGGCTTCCAGCCGCTCCAGGAATTCGCCGGCCCGCTGCTCCTGTGCCTTGCGGTCGATCTTGCGGAAGCGGTTGGTGATCTCGCGCGTGGCGAAGATGTTCTCGGCGACCGACAGGTTGCCGAACAGGTTCAGCTCCTGGAACACCATGCCGATGCCGCGGTCGACCGCGTCTCCCGACGACGAGAACGAAACCTCTTCGCCTTCGAGCAAGATGCGCCCTAAGGTCGGCTGCTCGACGCCGGCGATGATCTTCATCAGCGTCGACTTGCCGGCGCCGTTTTCGCCGACCAGCACGTTGACCGCGCCCTTGCGCACTTCGAAATTCGCCTGCTTGACCGCGACCGTGCCGGCATAGACTTTCGAGACATCCTCCAGCTTGAGGATGACGTCATGGCCATTGGCCTGGCTCATGGCTTCGGCCCGATCTCGGCCTCCGCCGGCGTCACCAGCGGCAGGTCCTGGCCGCCTTCGATCGTATAGGCGCCGAGCACCTTGGCGGTGCGGCCTTCCAGCGCCTCGCGCGGCAGCTTGGAGAGCACCGTCTTGGCGGCATGGGCATTGAAAGCCTTGCCGAACTGGGCGAAGTCGATCTGGTTGGTGAAGTCGTTGAACTGGACGAAGTCGAGGCTGTCGCGCAGTGCCGTGCCGCGCATCGCCGGCCCAATCTGGACGCGCGCGTCCGCCTTGCCGTCACCGTCGGCGTCGACATCGATGGTGGCCGCGCGCGACTGCGTGTTTGCCGCGACGATCTTGCCCTCGACGCGCACGGCGAACGTCCATGGCGAATTCGCCTGCTTCTTCGGATTGCCGTATTTGGCGCCGGCCGCGGCCGGATCGGTCTTTGCCAGCGCATGGACCTCGGCGAACGGTCCAGCCTTCTGCTGCAGATAGGGAATGACTTTCGCCGCCCAGATGTCCTCGACTATCTCGTCAGGGTTGAAGGCGGAGGCATTGCCGTCGCCTTGCGCCGATGGCGTCGGAAGGATCTTGCAGGCGCTGAGCGCGATGCCGGCGGTCAGGGCAAGGATCGGCCAACTCGGCTTTTTCTCCATGGCGGTCAAGGGCATCCTGGTGAAAAGGAGTGAGGGACGAACCTCGGTTCGCCCCCCCGCTGTTCGCGTTGCGCCGGCTCAGTTCTTGAGCGCGAAGGTTTCCAGCTTGGCGGCATTGTCGCCATTGATGAGCACGCAGTCCATCAGCTGCTTTTCCTTCTCGGGCGACTTCTTGTTCTTGATGAAGTCGTTGGCCTGTTCGACCGCCATCTGCGCCTGTGCGTAGGCAGGCTGCAGCACCGTCGCCTTAATGCCGCCCGAGGTGATGGAATCGCGCACGTCGTTCGATCCGTCGAAGCCGACGACGATGACGTCCTTGCGGCCGGCCGCGGCAAGCGCCGCATAGGCGCCCATCGCCATCGTGTCGTTGCCGGAGATGACGCCCTTGATGTCAGGATTGGCCTGCAGGATCGATTCCATCTTGGAATAGGCCTCGGTCTGGCTCCAATTGGCCGACTGCTGCGCGACCATCTTCAGGTCCGGATAGTCGTCGATGACGTCGTGATAGCCCTTGGAGCGGATGCCGGCATTGGTGTCGGATTCCTTGCCGACCAGCTCCACGAAATTACCCTTCTCGCCCATCAGCTTGACGAATTCCTGCGCGCCGAGCTGGGCGCCCTGGTAGTTGTTGGAGACGATCTGAGCCACCGCGACGCCGGTGGCGTTGATCTCGCGGTCGATGAGGAAGGAGGGGACGCCGGCGTCCTTGGCCTTCTGTACGGCGGCGACGGTGGCGTCGGCGCCGGCATTGTCGAGGATGATCGCCTTTGCGCCGCGGCCGATCGCAGTGTCGATCAGCTCGGACTGCTTGTTGGCGTCGTCGTCATGGACCAGCACCAGCGCCTCGTAGCCCAATTCCTTGGCCTTGGCTTCGGCGCCGACGGCTTCCGCCTTGAAGAATGGATTGTCGTGCGATGGGGTGATGATGGCGATGAGATCCGCCGCGTAGGCGGGCATCGCCGTGCCGAGTGCCAGCACGCCTGCGAAGGCGGCAAGCGTCATTCTGCGTGTCAGTTTCATGAAGTCCTCCCGTTGAAACCCATGCCTCGATCGTTTCGAGGCCTCTATCTACTATTGAATTCGTCAGGCAGGGCCGGCAGTGCGCCGCCCGGATTTCAGAGCCGATCGCCGGCTGTCATCCGAACTGCTCCTCGCTCCGCTCCCGCCGTCCTCCACTCGCATCAACTTTAAACTTCCAACGAAGCATGACCGATCCGAGTCCGGGAACAGCTAAAGCTAACTGGTATAATGAGTCAACCACTAATTCAGGTGATCTGTATCTAAGCGGCGGCCCGCTCAGGTAATCCGCTGGATGCTGGCTGCGATCTCTTCCGGTTCGAAGACCCGCTTCCAGTCGTCGCGCATCAGCACCGGCTTGCCGAATTCGATGGCCTTGTTGCAGGCGTCGGAGAACACGCCCTTGGTTTCGCCGAAGATTACGGCGCCGAGCACATTCATGTGGCCGAGCAGGAAATCGAGGGCCGCCTGCTGGTCGACGCCGCGCGCCACGACCTCGTCGACAGCTTCCTTCATCACCACCAGCAGCGAGGCGCACACGGTCTCAGAAAGGCCGGGCTCGAGCAGCGCCATCTGCTCGACGGAAACGCGGTGCGAGCGCATCACCGGCGCCCAGATGATCTTGGCGATGGCCTCGCCCTTGGCGTAGTCCGCTTCCGGTCCCTGCATCAGTGCGCTGACCATGTGCTGCTTGGCCTTGACGCCGCCGAAATAATCCTTCTTGGCCGCCATGTCGGTTTCGTCGTTGAAGATCGGCGGATGGCAGGGGTGGGTGACGAAGTAGGTCAGGTCGGGACGATCAGGCAAATGGCCGGCAAACGGCGCCGCGGCATCGAGAACGATCACCATCGTGCCCGGCGCAAGCTTGCTTTCGATGCTTGCCGCGACCTTGCCGATATGGGTGTCCGGAACCGCCAGGATCACCACCTCGGCGCCTTCCAGCGCCTCGTCGGCACCGACCGTATCGAAGCCCAGCCCGGTCTTCAGCCGCTCGCGCCCGGCCTCGCTGACCTCGACATGGCGGATCGTATAGGGCGAGCCGCGGAAATTGGTCGAAAGGCGGTAACCCATTTTGCCGCCGGCACCGAACAGCGCGATCGTCGTCATCTAGCCTTGCTCCTAAATATTGAACGATGGTCTCGCCAATCGTCACCTTATATACTGGTATGATCACTCTACCATCTTGGCAAGAGAAATCATTGTCACTGCGGCCTGATTGCCGCAGCGCCCGCCTTAGGTTTCGCCGTGCCGTCGCCGGCTGCGCTCTCGAGGGCGGCGGGGTCGAGGGCGGCGGGGTCGACGGCGGCGCGCCGCGACAGCACCTGCCGGCCGGCCAGTGCCAGAACGAAAATGACCACGATGCCCTGGACGATGTCCTGCGCGCCGGGCGGCAGGCCGATGATCTGCATGGTCGTGACGATGAGGATCAAAAGGATGCTGGCGAACAATGTGCCGAGCGCCGTCGCGGAGCCGCCGAAGATCAGTGTCCCGCCCAGCACCACCGCGGCGATGGATTGCAGGAGATAGGGCTGGCCCATTTCAAGAAAGGCGCCGCCGATATAGGCACCCAGCAGCAGCCCGTTGAGCGAGGCCAGCACCGAGGAGATGATGAAGGCCGAGGCGATGACCCGGTTGTTGCGGATCGCTGCTAGTCGCGCCGCCGCGCGGTTCTGGCCGACTGCCGAGAGCAGTTGTCCGTAAACGGTATAGCGTAGCACGAACGACGTTGCGGCGACGCCCAGGATGGCGATGACTGCCATGATCGGCACGCCCGCGACACGGCCCGTCGCCAGCGTCTTCAACAGCGGACTGACGGCGAAGCCCGATATCGCGCGGTTCGACAGCAGCGTTGCGGTTGCCAGCACATAGCCCGTCGCCAGCGTGGCGATGATGGCCGGTATGTTCAGCCCGACGACGAGCAGCGCGTTGAGAGCGCCGACCGCAAGGCCGAGCAGGATCGCGGCGCCGACGCCGACGGCGAGGTTGGCGTCCTGGCCCTTGATGGTCAGCAGCGCCACGAAGGCGCTGAGCGTGATCACCGAGGCCACGGAAAGGTCGATATTGCCGCGCCCGGTGGTGACGACGAACATCTGGCCGATGCCGACGACCGTTAGGAACGAGGCCGACAGAACGATGCCCGACAGGCTGGAGAGGCTGAAGCGGTTGGTGACGATGGACAGCACCAGCCAGAGCAGCAGCACCCCGATCGCCGACCAGATCCAGCGGTTTTTCTGCGCCCAAGGGCTGAAGGCGGCAAGCGCGTTCATTGTTCGCTCCTGCGGTCCGCGGTCAGGCTGCGCAAGGTCAGCAGGGCGATGAGGATCAATCCCTGCGTCGCCGCATTGAAGTCGCTGCTCACGCTCAGCGTGCCGAGCAGGGCGCCGATCAACGCCAGCGTGACCGCGCCGGCGACGGCGCCGACCGGCGAGATGACGCCGCCCAACAGCGAACAGCCGCCCATCACCACGGCGGCGACGCTGAGCAGGGTGAATGAATTGCCGGAATTGATGTCGCTCGCCGTATTGATCGCCGTCAGCGACAGGCCGGCGGCGGCGGCGAACAGCCCGGCGACGAGGTAGCGCACCAGCGCGTAGCGCGTCGGCGACCAGCCGGAACGGATCATCGCGGTCGGATTGTTGCCGAAACCGCGCAGCACCACGCCGAGCGGCAGCCGGTCGATCACGAACACCACGATTGCCACCGCGGCGATGAGGATGATCGAGGTTGGCACGAAGCCGAGCGACCAGTTGAACATTGCCGACAGCCATTCGGGGCTGGCGCCGCCCGGCGTCGGCTGCAGCGCATAGCCTATCCCGACCCAGATGAAGGACGCGCCCAGCGTGACGACGATGGCCGGGATCTTGCGCGCCTGGATCAGGCCGCCGAGGCCGGCATAGGCGGCGATCGCCGCAGCCAGCGCCAGCGCGCCGAGCCACGGCTGGTCGTAGAGCAGCGTGGCGCTGAGCACGCTGACGAGCCCCGCGAACGCGCCGACGCCGAGGTCGATCTCGCTGCCGCCGACGATGAACATCTGCGCCGCGGTCACCAGTACCAGCGACAGCGCCGGCATCAGCAAGAGGTCGAGCCCGAAAATGGAGGCGACCGCCGGATTGGCCGAGATCATCACCGCCAGCACGGCGGCGAGGCCGATGAAGGGGGCAGCATTCACCAGCCTGCGGGCAAGCCCGGCGCCGGCAGCGCCGCTGCGTCCCGCACTGGCGGCTTTGTCCGTCTGCTGGGCAAAGGACGCTCCAACGACGGCTGATTCCGTGATCGCCTCGCCGGCCAGTTCCTTGACGATGCAGCCGCCTGAAAACACCAGCACGCGGTCGCAGGCCAGGAGTTCGGCATCTTCGGTCGTGTGCCAGATGAGCGTGCGCCCGCCTCGCGCAATGTCGTTGCAGAGGCGGTAGAAGTCCTGCTTGGTGGCGATGTCGACGCCGCGTGTCGGGTCGTCGAGCAGGACGATCGGCGTGTCGGCGACGAGCGCCCGGGCGACGAGCGCCTTCTGCTGGTTGCCGCCGCTGAGCTCCAATATGTTGGATCCGAAGCGGGTTTCGTCGAGCCGCAGCCGGCCGGCGGCATCCGCCGCTGCCGCGCGGTTGGCGCGGTCCGAGACCAGGCCCAGCGCCGGGCGGCGTGCCAGGGCGCCGATGCTGATGTTCCCAAGCACGCTCCACAAGGGGAACACGCCTTCCTTCTGGCGGTCGCCCGCGATGAAACCGGCTTCACCGTTCCTGGCGACGGCCGCATCCGTTCCGGAATCGGGCTTGAAGATTGCGTGCAGCAACTCCTTCTGGCCGCTGCCTTCGAGGCCTGCCAATCCGATGATTTCACCGCGGCCGATCTCGATGTCGCGGCCGAGTTCGGCCGTCAGGAACCCGGACAATCGCACCAGCGCTTCGCGGCTGCCGGTGGTGGCGGTACCATGCTGGTGGATCGAGTTGGCGTCGCCCCCCATGAGCTGCACCAGCCTGCCGATCGACGTCTCGGCCACATCGCCGCGCCAGGCGGTGCGTCCATTGCGCAGCACGACCACCTGGGTGGCGATGTCGATGATTTCCTGAAGCTTGTGGCTGATGAAGATGAAGGCGAGGCCGGATTTGGCCCGCTCCCGGATGAAGGCCCGCAACTGTCTCGAGCGATCGAGATCGAGCGAGGAGGTCGGCTCGTCAAGAACGATCAGCTTGACGCCAGGTGTCGCGGCGGCGCGCGCGATCTCGACCATTTGCCGTTCGGCGATGGAGAGGTGGCCGACTTCGGCATTCACATCGATGCCGTTTACGGGGAAGACGGCGTCCAGCGCCGAGCGGGCGCGCGCCCTGTAGAGTGCCCGCCAGCCCGGCCGGTTGGCGGCATCCGCCGGAATTTCCAGGAAGAAGTTTTCGGCCACCGAGAGGTTGGCGCACAGCGACAATTCCTGGTGCACCATGCGGATGCCGCGGCGCTGTGCCTCCGCCGTGTCGTAGCCGGCGAAGCCGATATTCTGGCCGGCAAACGAAATCGAGCCCAGAGTCGGCCACATCGCCCCGCACAGGATGCGCATCAGCGTCGATTTGCCGGCGCCGTTGCCGCCGACCAGCCCGATGATCTCGCCGGCGGAGACGGCGAGGTCGATCTCTGCATTCGCCAGCGTCGGTCCGAAGCTCTTGGTGATCCCGGAAAGCGAAACAACGCTCTGCCGGGCCGGATCGGCGAGCACCGCGGCGGCTGCGCCTTCCGGGGCGGCTACGGCGAGATGGGACATTCGTCCTCCGTTTCTTCACGGGCAGGGACCGGGCGCGGCCGTTCCGCGGCGCCCGGTCCCTGGCATTGCCAACCTTACTTGCTCAGCAGGTTCTGCTTGACCCAGTCGAGCGAATAGCTGGGGCTGATGATCTGGCCGCCCGGCAGCTTTGCATATTCCTTGAGGTTGCCGGCATCGACGGTGGCTACCGGCATGATCATCATCTTGGGTGCCTTGGCGCCCTTGAGCAGCGACAGGCCGAGCCAGAACGCGGCGCCGCCAATGCCGGGCGTGGTGTTCATCGAGACCGTCTGGTAGCCGTTCTTGGCGTTCTCCTCGGCCCACCATTTGACGAAGTCGGTGCCGCCGCCGCCTTCGATGATCGGCATCTTGCCGGCATAGTCGCCGCCATACTGGACGAACGCCTGGGCGATGCCGACATCGTCGCTGCCGCCTTGTGCGAGCACGGCGTCGACATGCGGCAGCGAGGGCAGCACGTTGGCGATGGCCGCCTGTGCGACCGACGCGGTCGCCTGGCCGTAGACCGTGGCGACAACCTTGATATCGGGATATTTGGCCAGCACCGACTGTTGCGCGTTGAACATGTCGTTGTCGGGCGCCGAACCCTTGACGCCGCGCACCTGGATGACGTTGCCCTTGCCGCCGATCATCTTGAAGACGGCCTCGGCCTGGGCTGCCTTGTAGCCCTTGAAGTCGAAGTTGAGCTGGTAGTTGCAGGGCGCCGAGGCGACCGAATCGAACGAAACGACGATGATGCCGGCCTTGCAGGCTTTTTCGATGATCCCGTTGACCGCGGTTTCCGATGCGGCATCGACGGCGAGCACGTCGACCTTCTTGAGGATCAGCTCGGCGATCTGGCTGTTCTGCTGCGCCACCGAGCCGTCGCCGTTCATGACGATGTAGTCGGCAATCTGGCCGGCCGCCTTGGCTTCCTTGGCCGAGGCTTCGAAAGCCTCCACCATCTGGTGCCGCCAGGTGTTGCCGTAATAGGCGTTGGCGAGCGCGATCACCGGCGCATCCGGTGACGCCATTGCCGGCACAGCCGAGACGCTGACCAGCGCGGCGCCGGCAAGCGCCGCCACGGTTGAAAACTTCATGATATTTTCCTCCCAAAAAACACCGGCCGATACGTCGGCCTTCTGCCATTCCGTTACGACGTCCTCCGAAAGACGCCATACCAGCTACATGTTATACCAGCATACCAAATAGGCAAGCGGGCACCGGAACCTCGATTGCCGAAACCTCCTTCGATTTAAGGACGAGACGAAGCTCGGCCGTCAGCTTCGTTCTTCCTTGGCCAAACGGAGCCGGCCTGCTCCAGCAACTGGTGACCAGTCCAAAGTCGGCCGTAGACGGACGTTAGGTCATCATATATGTAATGTCAATCGATGGCGCGACCCTTGTCTGCCGACGCGACTCGGGATCGATTGTTCCGCGAACACCCCAGGGAGGGACAGATGGAGCCGGTCCAGAAAAAGAAATTGTATGTGGAGGTGCTTGACCGGCTGATGGCGGCAATCTCGACGTCCGAATTCCCGCCCGGCTCTCAATTGCCGTCGGAAAAGGAACTAATGACGATGATCGGCGTCGGCCGGCCCTCGATCAGGGAAGCGATGCTGTCGCTGCAGCAGATGGGACTTATCAGGATCTCGCACGGAGAACGTGCCCGCGTCATCAATCCGACGCCTGATGTCATCGTCGATCAGGTCTCAGCGGCGATGGTCATGATGCTGGCGACGAACTCTCGCGGGCTTGAAGAACTCAAGGAAGTCAGGCTCTTGCTGGAAACCGGCCTGGTTCGGATAGCCACGCGGCGCGCTACGGCCAAGAGTTTGGAACGCCTCGCGGAGACCTTGCGTCATTTGCGCGAGGCAAAGGGCGACCAAGCCCGGTTTGTAGCTGCCGACATGGAGTTCCACGCCGTCATTGCGGAGATGAGCGGCAATTCGATGATAGCGGCGGTGGCGAAGGGAATGCTCGAATGGCTGTCCCGTTTCAAGCGGGATCTGGTGGCGATGAAAGGCGCCGAGCGGCTGACGGTCGAGGAGCATGAGCGGATCTACAAGGCAATCGCCGGCGGCGATCCGGAAGGCGCGAGCGCGGCAATGGCCGACCACATTGGCCGCGCCAACGAGCTCTATTCGAAACTGGCCGGCGGCGGCGCCGGCTGAGCGGCCGCCGAAATTTTTTGCCCGGGAAAACTCATATGATGACATGATTTCTTTTTGGTGCTAACGGTCACTCCGTGAACGTCATTCCAGTCGGGAAGCCTGCATTGTCCGGTCGCCTCCGCGCCACCTATCTGATCGAAACCCGCTACCCGCTGGAGGTTGCCGCGGCTGCGATGGCGGGCGAACAATCAAGCGGGACTTTCCGCGCCATACCCGGAGAAACGCCGGAGCTGCTGCGCAGGTTCGGAGCCCGCGTCGAATTCATCAGCGATGTTGCCGAGGTCGACAGCGAGGCGTTGCCGTTCTCGCGCTCGCCAAAAAATGCGACCGTGAGGCCGCACCGGGCCAAGGTGGGCCTTTCCTGGAACATCGAGAATACGGGGACAGTGCTGGCTTCGGTCTGGTCGACGGTTCTCGGCAATCTGTTCGAGCTGCATCATTTCTCGGCCATGCGTCTCCTCGACGTTACCTTTCCCGATGCCTTCGCGGATGCCTATCCAGGGCCGGCCTTCGCCGTCGAGGGAACGCGTCGCCTGACAAGCGTCGAAGGGCGCCCGCTGATCGGCACCATCGTCAAGCCGAGCGTTGGTCTTACCCCGCAGGAGACGGCAGCCCTGGCCGACACGCTGATTGCCGCGGGTCTTGATTTTATCAAGGACGACGAATTGATGGGAGACCCTCCGCATTCGCCGTTCGAACACCGGTTCGAAGCGGTCATGGCGGTGATAGACAGGCACGCCGACAGGACCGGGCGCAAGGTCATGTATGCGGCCAACATTTCCGGTGACATCGACGCCATGCGTCGCCAGCTGGATCTGATCGAGCGCCGTGGCGGGACCTGCGCCATGCTGGTCCTGAATTCCGTCGGCCTGTCCGCCGTCATCGAGATGCGTCGCCACTCCGCCGTTGCGCTGCACGGCCATCGGGCCGGCTGGGGCCTCTTCAGCCGCTCTCCCGATCTCGGCATGAGCTATCTCGCCTATCAGAAATTCTGGCGTCTGGCGGGCATCGACCACATGCACGTCAACGGGCTGTCCAACAAGTTCTGCGAGCCGGACGAATCGGTGATGGCGTCGGCCCATGGCTGTCTCACCCCGATGTTCGAGCGGGCTGGCCGTCCCGATACGGTCATGCCGGTGTTTTCGTCCGGGCAGACCGCTGTGCAGGCAGCCGAGACTTATACGAGGCTCGGCTCGGACGATTTCATCTATTGCTGCGGCGGCGGGATCATGGCGCATCCAGGCGGGCCGGCCGCCGGCGTTCGAAGCCTGCATGATGCTTTCGAAGCCGCGGCGGCAGGGATTCCCGCACGCGACTATGCCGCCACGCATCCGGAGCTCGAAGCCGCGCTGCAAGCGTTCGGCTGAATCTGCGCCATCGGCGCGCCATCAAGGCAAATGGGAGAGAAAGCAAATGACGACATCCGTGGCGGTGCTTGGGGCCGGAGGGAAGATGGGCTTCCGCGTGACACGCAAGTTGATCGAAGCGGGCTACGATGTCCGCGCCGTGGAGATCGGCGAGGCCGGCCGCAAGCGGCTGGGAGAGGCCGATATCGGCGCCGTCGCCATGGACGAGGGCATTCCCGGCGCCAAGGTGGTGGTAATGGCCCTGCCGGACAATATCATCGGCCAGGTGGCGCGGCAGATCTCGCCGATGCTTGCCGCGGGCACCATGATCCTCATTCTGGATGCGGCAGCGCCCTATGCCGGCGACTTGCCCGCGGATCGGCCGGATCTCACCTATTTCGTCGGCCATCCCTGCCATCCGCCACTGTTCGGCGAAGAGACGGAATGGGCCGCGCGTCGCGATTACCATGGCGGCATCGCCAGGCAATCGATCGTCTGTGCCCTGATGCAAGGTCCGGAAGAGCACTATGCGCTTGGCGAGGAAGTGTGCAGGGCCATGTGGTCGCCGATCATCGACAGCCATCGCGTCACGGTCGAACAATTGGCGATCCTGGAGCCGGGCCTGTCCGAAATGGTGGCCATGCCCTTCGTCGACACCATGGTCGAGGCTGTCGAGGAGTGCGAACGCAAATATGGCATTCCCAGGAAGGCCGCGATGGACTTCCTGATAGGCCATCTGAACGTCGAGATTGCCATGTGGTTCGGCTTCTCTCCGAAAGTGCCGTCCGATGCGGCGCTACGCCTGATGCGGTTCGCCAAGGGCGTCGTGGTCCGTGACGATTGGCGCGAAGCGCTGTCTCCTGCCAAGGTCAAGGAAGCCTCGGAATTGATCGTCTACGGCAAGGGAGCCTGAGCCCTGCCTTCGCCGCGCCGGACCTCGGTATCGACCGCGCTCTTCGATGGCTATCCCATGGAATTGGCCCTCGAGGAGATTGCGGCGGCCGGCGCCCTCCATGTCGAGCCGGCCTTCATCCGCGGCTATGTCGATTTCGACGAAGGCATGTTTGCGGCTGCGCACGCCGCGAAGTTGCGCCAGGCAGCGGAACATGCCGGGCTGGGGATCAATGCCGTGTCGGCTCATCTCGACCTGTCGGGGGCCGATGCCGTCGACGCCTTGTCCCGCCGCATCGGCTTTGCCGCCGGTCTTGGCGCGTCCTTCCTGATTACCAATGCCGGCCCGGCGAGAAACAGCGCGGCGATCCGCAAAACGATTGACGCCCTCCTGCCGAGGCTGGAGGAAGTCGGCATCGTCCTGGCGCTTGAAAACCCCGGACATGGCCAAGGCGATCTGCTCGGCAGTGCCCGGATGGGGGCAAGCTTCATTCGGGACATCGGATCGCGACACGTGCGCCTGAACCACGACGCCGGAAATGTCTTTACCTACAGCAACGAGACGGTGCAGCCGGCGCAAGATATCGCTGATGCCATCGATGCCGTTGGGCATGCCCATCTGAAGGATGTCGTCAGCACCGGGGAGGGATGGACATTTTGCGCCATCGGCGACGGCTCGATGGGCTACGGACCGTACTGGGCAACGCTTCCCGCGACGCTGCCGGTCAGCATCGAACTGCCATTGCGGCTGCGGCGCCCGCAGCGCCGTGATCCCCAACGGCGGAGCGCGCCGGTGGATATGGCCACCATTCGGAGCGCGCTGCGGCGTTCACTGGATTTCGTCAACTCGCTGGAGATCGCAAAGAGCAGCACCTTCTGAACGCGAAAGGTGGTTCCTGGCCTTTGCGAGAGCCGGCTATCCCCGCTCCGGGAACATCTCCTTTAGGCTCGCGCGCGAGGCCTTGGCGACGCCCCGTTCGGTAATCAGGCCGGTGACCAGCCGCGCCGGCGTCACGTCGAAGGCGGGGTTTGCCGCGGGCGTCGCTTCCGGCGAGACGCGCACCTGGGCGATCTCGCCGCTCGCGGTCTTGCCCCACACCAGCGAAACCTCGTCGCCCGAGCGTTCCTCGATCGGGATTTCGGCAAGCCCGTCGCCCACCGTCCAGTCGATGGTCGGCGAAGGCAGCGCGACATAGAACGGCACGTCGTTGTCTGCGGCGGCGAGTGCCTTCAAATAGGTGCCGATCTTGTTGCAGACGTCGCCGTCGGCCGTCGTGCGGTCGGTGCCGACGATGACCATGTCGATTGCGCCGCGCTGCATCAGATGGCCGCCGGCATTGTCGACGATCAGCGTATGCGGCACGCCGTGGCCGGCCATCTCCCAGGCCGTCAACTGGGCGCCCTGGTTGCGCGGCCGCGTCTCGTCGACATAGACATGGACCGGAATGCCGGCCTCCGTTGCCAGGTAGATCGGCGCGGTGGCCGTGCCGTAGTCGACGGTAGCCAGCCAGCCGGCGTTGCAATGGGTCAGGATGTTGACGGTTTCGCCCGGCTTTTTGCGCGCCGCGATGTCCTTGATGATGGCGAGACCGTTCTCGCCGATGGCGCGATTGAGCCCGACATCCTCGTTGGCGATCTCGCTGGCGCGACGATAGGCGGCTGCGGCGCGTTGTTCCGTCGGCAGCGGCCGCAGGAACCGCCGCATCTCATCCAGCGCCCAGCGCAGATTGATCGCCGTCGGACGCGTCTCGTGGAGCGTCTCCCAGACGGCATCGAGCGCGGCATCCGCCGGATCGTCCGCCATCTGCATGGCAACGCCATAGGCAGCGGTGACACCGATCAGCGGCGCGCCGCGCACCCACATGTCGCGGATGGCGGTGGCGATGCCATTAACGGTGTCGACCTTCACGACACGGAAGTCATGCGGCAGCCAGCGCTGGTCGATGATCTCCACCGAGCGCCCATCGTCGCTCAGCCAGATGGTGCGATAGTGGCGCTCGCCGACGTTCAAATGCGGTTCTCCTGTTCGATTAGCGCGGCCAGGTTGTTGACCTCGTCGATGCTGTGAATATGACGCCTGTTGACGGCGATGTGGCGGCCGAACTCCAGCGCCCTCGCTTCACATGTGGCGCGCAGGTCTTCGTCGGCAATGGTTTCGAAATCGGCATTGTGGGCGAGGCCGAGGATGCGCCGGTGCACCTCGATGCCGGCAAAGCCGAGGAGGTCGTCCCAGATCTGGTGCAGCACATGGTCGAGCGCCTGCTCGGCGCCGAGCCTGTCGCCCTGATCCTCGAACAGGCTCTTTTGATAAAGCATGCCGTTGCGTTCCGTGCGCCACAGATGCGAGAATTCGGTGCGGAACACCGACCATGTCTGCGCTGTGACATCGAGCAGATAAGCGCGCATGGCGTCGCGCTTGCCGCTCTGCTCATGACCCCGCTGCGAGAAGAAGGCCATCCAGAAATTGGCGAGCAACATGCCGACGTCGAACGCCATCGGCCCGTAGAAGGCGAATTCAGGGTCGATCATCCTGGTCTCTGTATCCGTGATCATGATCGAGCCGGAATGCAGGTCGCCATGCAGCAATGTCTCTGCATTGGCGGCGAAAAGATGCTTCAGGCGCTGCGCTTCCACCTTGAGGTCGCGGTCGGCGCGCAACTCGGCGACCAGGGCGTCGAGTTGCGGCGAAGTGTGCCGGTTCATCTTGGCGTCGAAATAGGGGTCGGAGAACACCAGATTCTCGGTGATGTCGCACAGCTCGACATTGTCGGCGAACAGCGCCAGATCCGCTTTGCGATCCTTGGTCACCATCGAGAAGTCGGAGCCGCGGAACAGGGTGCGGGCCATGAACAGCCCGATATCCCTGGCGATGTTCGGCAATTGCCGGCCCTCGATCAGCGCCCGCCGCAAAATGATGTGCGGCGACAGATACTCCATGATGATCAGCGCCTGGGTCTCGTCGAAATGGTAGATGGCCGGCACCGAGCCCGGCGCGCGCGCCTCCTGCCGTGTCAGCGCGTGATATTCGAAGAAGGAACGCTTCAGCGGCAGCGGCCAGCTGTCGCCGACCAGCCGGACATAGGGCAGGGCCTGCTTGACGACAGCCGCGCCCTTATCACCCTCGACGATGAAGACGAGGTTCAGATTGCCATCGCCGACCTCGCGCACCTTCCAGCGGCTGGTGTCCTCGCCGATGCGCTGGATGAGCGCCTCGTTGCTGCCGAGCCGCGTGGCGAGCGTCTCCACCGACAGTGCTTCGAACGGCGTCTTCCCGATCATCCTCACCTCTCCTGCTCGTCCCCCCATAATAGCGGAGCTACGGCGGCGGGGCCAAGCTAGGTAGCGCTCTGGCAATTGTCAATCGTGTTGACAATTGCCGATGTAGCCCATAGCGTCACCGTCAGGGAGGAACGCATGGTCGGCAATGCCGTGTTCCGCGTAGAGGGACTGAGGAAATCCTTTGGCCGCAACGAGGTGCTTGGCGGCGTCTCGCTCGAACTCCATGCCGGTGAAGTGACCGTCCTGATGGGCGCCAACGGCGCCGGCAAATCCACCCTCGTCAAGATCGTCAGCGGCGTCTACGAGCGCGACGGCGGCACCATGACCCTGGCCGGCCAGGACTTTGCGCCGGGAAGACCGGCGGAAGCGATCCGCGCTGGCGTCGTCACCGTTCACCAGAACATCAATGACGGTGTCGTCGCCGACCTTGACGTGGCCACCAACCTGACATTGGACAGGCTGAGCGGCAGTGGCGCCCCGGTGCTCTTCAACCCGGTCCGTGTGCGTCGCGAGGCCAAGGCGGTTGCCGACCGCATGGACCTGGCGATCGACTTGAAGGCGCGCGTCAGCGATCTCTCGCTGGCCGATCGCCAGATGGTGGCGATTGCCCGCGCGCTGGCACATCAGCCGAAAGTGCTGATCCTCGACGAACCCACCTCATCGCTATCGAGCGCCGAAGCCGATCGGCTTTTTGCGCTGGTCGACAGGCTGCGCGCGCAAGGCGTGGCGATCCTCTATATCTCGCACCGCATGTCCGACATAAGGCGGCTTGCCGACCGCATCGTCTCGATGCGCGACGGCGCCGTGTCCGGCGTCTTCGACAAGAAGCCGCTCGACTACGAAGGTGCGGTCAATGCCATGCTCGGCCGCAAGATCCACCTCGACCAGATCGTCGCCAGGCACTCGGCCAAGGCGGTGCTGACCGTCGAAGGCCTGCGCATCGCCCAGGGCGCCAGGCCGATCTCGCTGACCCTTGGCGACGGCGAGGTCGTTGCCGTCACCGGGCTGGTCGGCGTCGGCAAGACAGCGCTTGCCGAGACGCTATTCGGCGTGCGCAGGCCGATCGCCGGCACCATGACGATGAACGGCAAACCCTACGCGCCGCGCTCGGCCGGCGATGCGATCGCCGCCGGCGTCTTCCTCATCGCCAAGGATCGCGCCACCAGCGGCATCGTCGGCGGCTTCAACATCGAGCGCAATGTCAGCCTGCCGTTCCTGAGGCGGATGTCGAACCTGGGCGTGCTCAAGCGCCGCCTCGAACGCGCCACGGCGCGCCGGCAGATCCAGGAACTGGGCATCGTCTGCCGCTCCGAGAAGGACGAGATGTCGGCATTGTCCGGCGGCAACCAGCAGAAGGTGATGGTCGCCCGCTGGATGGCGCAGGATGCAAGCCTGTTCATTCTCGATGAGCCGTTTCAGGGCGTCGACATCTCGGCGAGGCGCGACATCGCCGCCAAGCTGAGGGCAAGCGCCAATGGCCGCGCGACGCTTTTGTTCGTCACCGAACTCGACGAGGCGCTGGAGACGGCCGACCGTATCCTGGTGATGTCGGAGCAGACCATCGTCGGCGAACACCGCAACGCGGACATCGATCTCGATCGCCTGCTGGCCGAGGTGGCCGGCGGGCTGCCGCACCGCGCGGCTTGACCGGCTGGAATTGAAGAGCTGACGATGACAATTGGAATGGAGAGCATGGGTTCGAGTTGGGTAAAAACGGCAGCGGCGCGTGGGGGCGCTGAATGACGCAGCGCAACCACGCCATCCGCTACGGTTTCATCGTCCTGTTGTTCGGGCTCGTCGCTTATTTCGCGATCGCCGCCGACGGTTTCGTTTCGCCGCAAAGTGCGGTCTTCATTTTCCAGTCGGTCGCCATCACCGGCGTGCTGGCGCTTGGTGTCACCGCCACGCTGGTCGTTGGGGGTTTCGACCTGTCGATCGGCTCGGTCGCCACGTCAGCCATGATGGCGGCGGCCTATGTCATGGTCGTGCTGGAGCAGAACGCTGTCATCGCGGTCATCGTCTGCCTGCTGATCGGCGTTATCGTTGGGCTCATCAATGGTTGGCTGATCGTCTATATGCGCGTGCCGGACCTGCTGGCGACGCTCGGCATGATGTTCCTGCTGGTCGGCCTGCAGCGTATCCCGACCGAAGGCCGCTCGATCGCCACCGGCATGACCATGCCCGATGGCTCGGTCGCCAACGGCAAGTTCGGCGAGGCGTTCCTGGCGCTCGGCCGCCACCGCTTCGACTTCTTCATTCCCAATCTCGTTCCGGTCTCGGTCGTCGTCCTGGCGGTGCTCGCGGTGCTGATCTGGTTCTTCCTCGAATACACCCGCTTCGGCCGCATGATGTATGCAGTCGGCTCCAATGAGCGCGCCGCCGAACTCGCCGGCGCGCCTGTCAAGGCATACAAAATCTGGGCCTATATCATTTCAGGAGTTTTTGCCTCGATCGGCGGTATTTTGCTCGCCGCCCGGCTTGGACGCGGCGACATCGCCTCGGGTAATAATCTGCTGCTCGACGCCGTCGCCGCGGCGCTCATCGGCTACGCGGTGCTAGGCGCCGCCAAGCCGAACGCGTTCGGCACGGCTGTCGGCGCCGTCTTCGTCGGTGTCCTGCTGCAGGGCCTGACGATGATGAACGCGCCGTACTACACGCAGGATTTCATCAAGGGCGCCGTTCTGGTCGTCGCCCTTGTCTTCACCTTCGCTCTTTCCGGCAGGGGCAGGACATAGATTTCGGCTGGGTTGCATTTCAACAAGTGGAGGAAACGACGTGAACATCACAAGAAGACTTTTGGGCAAGGCAGCACTCGGGCTCGCCGGCGCGGCGTTGCTGGTGCAAGGGACGGCCCTGGCTGCCGATCGCCCGGCGCCGTTCGACAAGCCAGGCGTCAAGATCGCCTTGGTGCGCTATCTCTCGACCGGGGATTTCTTCCAGGCCTATCTGTCCGGCGTCGAGGCGCAGGCCAAGGCCCTTGGCGTCGACCTGCGCGTGCTCGACAGCCGCCAGGACGCCGCCCTCCAGGCCGACATGGTCGACCAGGCCATCGCGCTCGGCGTGCAGGGTATCATCATCCAGCACGGCCTGACGGAATCGATGAAGGACGCCGCCCAGCGCGCGGTCGACGCCGGCATCAAGGTGGTCGCTTTCGACGTCAACGTCGAAAACCCCAAGATCCCGCAGATCGAGCAGTCAGACCGCGACCTTGCGCGCCTCGCGC
Source organism: Mesorhizobium sp. BR1-1-6 (assembly GCF_020165355.1). Lineage (NCBI taxonomy): Bacteria > Pseudomonadati > Pseudomonadota > Alphaproteobacteria > Hyphomicrobiales > Phyllobacteriaceae > Mesorhizobium > Mesorhizobium sp. BR1-1-6. The sequence goes on from NZ_JAIUHZ010000004.1 coordinate 90,950, forward strand.
TCGAGCAGGCGGTCAAGGATAATGGCGAGAGCTGGAAGGCCGGCTATGTCTATGTCGCGGGCATCGCCCCGCTCGACCGCCGCAATGAGACATGGGTCGACGTGAAGAAGAAATACTCGGGCATCAAGGAAGTCGCCATGTTCGGCACGCTGGACAACCCGATCGCCAACTCGGTCGCCAACCAGGCGCGCTCGGTGCTGACCGCCCATCCGGACATCAAGGTGATGTTTGCTCCCTATGACGAGTTCGCCAAGGGCGTGAAGATCGCCGTCGACGAGGCGGGCCTGAACAAGGACATCAAGATCTATTCGGCCGACATCTCGACCTCCGACATTGCGGCGATGCGCGAGCCCGACAGCGCCTGGGCGGCAACCGCGGCCACGAACCCGGCCGTCGTCGGCCAGGTCTCGGTGCGTGCGCTGGCGCAGCTGCTGGCCGGCGAAGACCCAGGCCACAACGTCGTCGTGCCGCCGACGCTGATCACCCAGAAGGACCTTCTCGACAAGGACATCAAGAATATGGAGGACCTGTCGGCCAAGCTGCCGCAGTTCGCCCACGCCGATGTCGCGATGCCGGCCTGGATGCCGAACCCGAACGCGAAGTAGGCCAATCGATATTGCAATTCGCTCACACTTGGAACAGCCGCTTGCAGCAACTGCAGGCGGCTTTTTTGCTGTCTTCATTCGTTGAACAGATCGGAGTAGGAGCCGGTGCGGGCAAGCCGCAGCTCATCGTCGGCAATGCGGTAGATCAAGAGCCAATCCGGTTCTACATGCGCATCCCGATAGTCTTTCCAGTCGCCTTTTAGAGGGGTGATCCTTATAACGCGCCGGCAGTCCGGCGATGAGCAGGCCCAACAACTCGCGCAATTTAGCGAGGTCTTTGCCACGCTTCTCCATGCGCTTAACGTCCCTGCGGAATTGCCCGGAGTGAACGGGCGTCGGCATGTCAGATGCCCAAATCCTTGAACAATTCGTCGGCTGACGCGAAACGCTTGCCTTTGCCTTTTTCCAATTCGGCCATGGCCTTTTGGGTGGTTGCGTTCGGCACCTTCACCGGAAAGGGAAATTCCTTGTCGGCGGCGACGCGGACCAGCAGCAGGCGAATGGCGTCGGAGACCGACAGTCCCATTGCCGCCAGGGCTTCGGTAGCCTGGTCCTTTGTCGCGGCATCAATTCGAGCGCGGACAACCGTATCCGTAGCCATGTTGCGACTCCTTACTGTTGAGCCACAATGTAGCTACAAACGGGTGTTCTTGCAAGCCTGCCGTCTGCGCTGTGCGTGACCGTGCTACCGCAGCGCCGCCGCGATATTGCCGCCGTCGACCGTCGTTACGTCGGCGGTTGTGCGGTCGGCCAGCGCGTGGTGCAGGAAAGCCTGCGCCACGTCCTGCGCCGTCACCTCCTGGCCGAGCAGATTGCCGGACATGTACTCTTTTTCCGACACGCCGCGTGCGCCCGATCGGCTGGCGATCATGGCGTCGGTCAACAGCCCGGAGCGGATGCGGTCGGCATTGACGGCGTTGGAACGGATGCCATGCGCGCCGTAATCCAGTGCATATTGCCTGGACAGGAACAGCGTCGCCGCCTTCGGCACGCCGTAGGCGCCGAATTTCGGACCCGGATTGACCGCCTGCTTGGAGGTGTTGAACAGGAGAGCGCCGCCGGTACCCTGTTCGAGCATGATGCGCACCGCGTTCTGCGCCACCGACTGGTGGGCGAAGAAATTGAGCTCGAAGCTCTTGCGCAGCAGCGCGTCGTCAAGTTCGCCGATCCGGCCTTCCCAAGCGGCACCGGCATTGGACACCATTATGTCGACGCCGCCATACACGGCGACCGCCTTGTCGAAGGCTGCACGCACTTGGTCCGGATCGGTGATATCGGCGGCGACGCCGATCGAATTGTTGCCCGCTTTCTTGGCCGCATCAGCGGCTTTTTCGCCATCGAGATCGACGACCACCGCATGGGCGCCATTGTCGGCGAAAAGCTTGGCTGTCGCGGCGCCGATCGCACCGGCTCCGCCAGTGATCAGCACGACCTGGCCGGTCAGCGGCTTCGGCTTGTTGGAGGCGAGTTTGGCCTGTTCCAGCGACCAGTATTCGAGCGGGAACAGGTCGGCCTTGGAAAGCGGATGAAAACGGCCGACCGCCTCGGCGCCACGCACGGCCTCGATCCACATTTCGCCGACATCGGAAGCGATCCTGGCATCCTTCAGCGTGCGGCCATGGCCGAACATGCCGAGCCCCGGCACCAGCGTCAGCCGCGGCATCGGGTCGAGCATGGTGCGTTTGACGTCGTCGAGCGCGTCATTGGTCTCGAAATAGGCGCGGTATTCCTTGGCGAAGGCGTCGACATGGCTCTTGATGACGGCCTTGTAGTCGCCGGCCTTGTCCGCATCTGGCGCCGGCACCGCCATCGGCCCGGTCTTGATGCGGATCGACAGGTCCGGCGTCGACACGCCGCGCGCGGCGTAGTCGGCGATCTCGGCCGAATTGATGAAATCGACGATCGCATCCGAGGTGCGGAAATCGCTGATCATGCGGTCGAAGCGGCCTTCGCCGCGTGCCACCGCCACGGCGCCGCGCAACATAGGAGCGATGGAAGCCGGCGTCGCGAGCTTCGCCGGAAGCGCGGCCTTTGCCGCCCTCGGCTTGGCGTGGCTGGCAACATACTCCTCGGCGACATTCACATAATGGATCATCCGGTCGTAGGCCTGCTTGGCGTCGTCGCCGAAGGTGAAGATGCCGTGCTTGTCGAGGATCAGTCCTTCCACATCAGGGTCGGCGTCGAAAACATCGGCCGCCGCCTTGGCGAGGTCGAAGCCCGGCATGATGTAGGGCACGTAACCCATCTTGGCCCCGAACACCGTCTTCACCAGCGGCTTGCTGTCCTCCTGGTCGACGATCGCCAGGATGGCGGTCGAGTGCGTGTGGTCGACGAATTTGTGCGGCAGGAAGGCATGCAGCAAAGTCTCGACCGAAGGATTGGGCGAGGACGGATCGATGAGGTTCGCCCGCTGCAGCGCGACCATGTCCTCGTCGGAGAGCTTGTTCAGCGCGCGCGCCTTGATGAGCGCGCCCATCTTCACCGCCGGCAAGCCCTGCGGCTCGATGACGGCCATGTCCCAGCCGCTGCCCTTGACGCACAGCACGTCCCATTCGTCGCCGACGAGGTCGGTCGCCTTGGTCTTGCAGGAAGTGTTGCCGCCGCCATGCAGCACCAGTCGCGGTTCGCCGCCCAGCAGGCGCGTCGTGTAGACGCGCAGCGCGAGATCGCGTCCGACGCCTTTCTTTGCATAGTCGGCAACCATCTTCTCCGCGTCGCCGTCATTCCACAGGTTCTTCATTAGCTTCGTCCAGTTGCTGTCATAGTGGTGAAACAGGAATGCCACGACGCCTTGATGACGGGCGCGGCAGGAATGGTCTCTAGGATACCTTTTTGCCTGGCGCTCCGGCATGATCCAGAAGCCGCTGCGCCATATCGGCGCCGACCACCAGATGCGTGCAAAGGCCGCCGGCGATCGCAGCGAGCAGGGGTTCGAACTTGCTGTTCTCCTGCACCACCATCAGCCGCTTCTGAATGGCGCGCAGCGAGGAAAGCTCCGCCGAGATCACCCGCCGGTTGTAGCCGCAGTCGAGCACCTTGCCCTCGGCATCGATGATCTGCCCGGCAATGACGCCGGCCGCGCCCGCCTTGCGCAGGTCGGCCATTTCGTCTGATGTCAGCGCGCCGCATTTGACCAGATGGCTGTCGGCATCGACGGCGCCGACCGAATACAGCGCCAGATCGCATTCGTGGATGTTCGACAGCTGTTCGCGGATTACAGGCTCGGCCCGCAGGCCGCGCGCCAGCTCTTCGGTGGTCAGCACGAGCGGCGCGTAGAAATTGATGCCCTTGGCGTTGAGCCGCCGGGCGATCTCCATCGTGCATTGGTCGGGACGATAGGAATAGGGCGCGCCGAGATTGCCGCAGAGCTGCACCACGGTGACATCCTGGAGATCGGCGTAGGACATGATGTCGGCGATCATGTAGACGGTGCGTCCCCAGGCGACGCCGATGCGGTCGCCTTTTTTCACCAGTTCGAGAAAGACGCTCGCCGCCAGCACCGCGATGTCGGTGGCGGGATCGGCGATATGGCCGTTTTCCGGCGCGATCCAGACCGCGTCGAGACCGAGTGCATCCTCGAGCTTGCGCGCCATGACGTCGTCGGTGAAAAGCTGGGTCGAGGTCGAGATGTTGACGATGCCGGTCTCTCGCGCCTTGCGCAGATACATGGCAACCGAGGCGCGGGAAATGTTAAGCTGGCTCGCCACCTGGTCCTGGCGCAGGCCATGCGCATAATAGAGCCAGGCGGCCTTGTGGATAAGTTGTTCTGCCGGTCGGATTGCCATGCCTTCTCCTCGGCTGACATTAGTCACGGCTCTCGACAAAAGTCAAACCGCGCGGAGGTACGCAATGCCTTTACGCGCGCCAAATCTAGACCATCATTGCGCCAGACGCGCTTTGTCGTGGCATCGTTGCTGGTGACGCGGCCCGAGCCTGTGGTTAGAACATGTCGGCAAAGGGACATACGGGGAGGACAGGATGGGCAACCCTTACGAACAGGATCTCGACAGGAACGCTGCCAACCACCAGCCGCTGACGCCGCTCACTTATCTGGAGCGGGCAGCCAAGACCTATCCCGATCATGTCGCCATCATCCATGGCCGGCAGCGCGTGACGTATCGCGATTTCTGGCGGCGTTCGCTGCAGCTCGCCTCGGCGCTCTCCAGGCGCGGCATAGGCAAGGGCGACACGGTGACGGTGATGCTGTCGAACACGCCGCCGATGCTGGAGGCGCATTTCGGCGTGCCAATGACCAAGGCGGTGCTGCATTCGCTCAACACTCGCCTCGACGCCGCCGTGATCGCTTTCCAGCTCGACCATGCCGGGACCAGGGTGCTCATCGTCGATCGCGAATTCTCCGAAGTGGTTCGGCAAGCGCTCGACCTGGCCAAGGTGAAGCCCCTGGTCATCGACTATGACGATCCCGACTACGCCGCGGACGCTCCCTATCCGAAGGGCGGTCGCATCGGCACGCTTGACTACGAGGCCTTCGTCGCCGAGGGCGAGGAGAATTTCGCCTGGTCGATGCCAGACGACGAGTGGGACGCCATTTCGCTCAACTACACCTCGGGCACGACAGGCAACCCGAAAGGCGTCGTCTACCATCATCGGGGTGCTGCCCTGATGGCCTACGCCAACACCGTCCATGCCGGCATGGCCAAGCACGCGGTCTATCTGTGGACACTGCCGATGTTCCACTGCAATGGCTGGTGCTTTCCGTGGACCTTGGCCGTCCAGGCCGGCACCCATATCTGTCTGCGCTGGGTTCGGCCGAAGCAGATCTACGACGCCATCGCCGACCATGGCGTCACCCATCTGTGCGGCGCGCCGATCGTCATGTCGGTGCTGATCAACGCCAGGGATGAGGACAAGCGCCAGTTCCCGCAAGCCGTCACCTTCAACACGGCCGCCGCGCCGCCGCCGGAAGCGGTGCTCACCGGCATGGCCGATGCCGGCTTCGCCGTCACGCATCTCTATGGTCTGACCGAGACCTACGGCCCGGCGGTGGTGAACGAATGGCACAATGAGTGGGATCATCTGGAGAAGGGGCAGAGGGCCACGAGGAAGGCCAGGCAAGGCGTCCGCTACGCCGCGCTCGAAGGCCTCACGGTGATGGATCCCGAAACGATGACGCAGACGCCCGCCGACGGCCAGACCATCGGCGAGGTCATGTTTCGCGGCAACATCGTCATGAAAGGCTATCTCAGGAACCGCAAGGCCACCGACGAGGCGTTCGCCGGCGGCTGGTTCCACTCCGGCGATCTCGGCGTCATGCATGCGGATGGATATATCCAGCTCAAGGACCGCTCCAAGGACATCATCATTTCGGGCGGCGAGAACATTTCCTCGATCGAGGTCGAGGACGCGCTCTACAAGCACCCGTCCGTTGCGTCTTGCGGCGTGGTGGCGCGGGCGGACGAGAAATGGGGCGAGGTGCCGGTCGCCTATGTCGAGCTGAAGCCCGGCAAGACAGCGACCGAGGCCGAGATCATCGAGCATTGCCGTGCGCTGCTTGCCCGCTTCAAGCTGCCGAAAGCGGTGGTGTTCGCCGAGATTCCCAAGACCTCGACGGGGAAGATCCAGAAATTCCGGCTAAGGGAGATGGCGAAGAGTGGCAGCGCCAACTCGTAGCAGTTTGCACCAGCATCCGCGAGTTGGTCATCCCAGAGCGTTGCAGGAGCGAAGCTCCGTCGCGGAGCCCTAGGCTCCATGCCGCGACCCGGCAGCCGTGATCCGACGGCCGACAATGGCTTTCCAAGATTGTGGATGCTGGTCGGCCTAACCCTTTGAGCCGATTTATTTTTTTCGACAGAGGTCGCAGCATGGATTCTGAGAGTCTGCGCGTCGCTCCGCTCCTTGCTACGCCCTTGATGATGACGGGATGAGCGCCATTCGCAATCGGCAACGTCGGTCATTGCACACCTGCGACTGTCACCATCTGTCACCATTTTGTACGCGTACGCCGAATCCGCGTTGACATCGCGTTCCTTTCGATTTACGAGTGACGAAAATTAAAATTCATCACTAGTAAATCGAAAGAGGCTATGTCCGAAACCGCCAACCTCGTCGCCGATGCCGCTCGCCAGGAGAATGTAACGCGCATTCTCGATTGCGCCGAGCGCCTGTTCCGGCACTATGGCTACGGCAAGACCAATGTCGCCGACATTGCCCGCGAACTCGGCATGTCGCCAGCCAACATCTATCGCTTCTTTGCGTCCAAGGTCGAAATCCACCAGGCGGTCTGCGGCCGGATGCTCGGGGCCAGCTACAGGATGGCCTACGAGATCATGCATTTGCCGATCAGCGCCGAGGAACGGCTGCGGCGCTACGTGCACGCGCAGTACAAGATGACCATGGAGGTCATGCTCGACGACCAGAAGGTCCATGAGATGGTCATCGTCGCCCTCGAGCGCGATTGGGGCGTCATCGACAAGCATGTCGACAGTATCCACGATCTTTTTGCCGAGGTGATCCGCGAGGGCATCGCGGCTGGCGAATTCAGGGAGCAGGATCCGGTGATTGCGTCGCGCTGCTTCGGCGCCGCCACTGTCATTTTGTGCCACCCGCAGATGGTGGCCCAGTGTCTTGCCAAGACCAACCGGGCGATGCCCGACGACCTCATCGACTATGCGATCAAGGCCTTGAAGAAATAGCCGCCGCCCGCCGGGCGCCGGCAACGACAATCAATCTCCAGTTTGGGAGTGCTAAGGTGTCTTCGTCCAATTCCATTATCCGCTGGCTGCCGGTTGCCGGCCTGATCGTCGCGGCACTCGGCCTGGCCGGTTGTTCCCAGGAGAAGGCGGAGGTCAGGGATATCATCCGCCCCGTCAAGGTCGTCGAGATCGGCGCGGCGCAGACCACCCGCCAGCTCGATTACTCCGGCTCGGTGCGTGCTCGCACCGAGATGAATCTCGGCTTCCGCGTTGCCGGCAAGGTCACCGAGAGGCTCGTCGACATCGGCCAGCATGTCACCTCGGGCGACGTCCTCGCCCGCATCGATCCCTCCGATTACGAGCTTTCGGTCAAAAGCGCCGCGGCGAGCCTTGACGCCGCCGAGCGCCAGGTCGAGACGGTGGATCTCGCCAGGAAGCGCGCCGAGCAGCTTTATGCCAAGAATTTCGCGCCGAAATCGCAGCTCGAGCAGGCGACGCTGGCCTACAACCAGGCGGTCGCGGCGCGCGATGCCGCCCGCTCGACCCTCGCCCAGGCTCAGAACCAGGTCCACTATACCGACCTCAAGGCGAGCGAGAACGGCATCGTCACCGCGGTCAGTGCCGATGTCGGCCAGGTGGTCGGTGCCGGCACGCCCGTGATGACGGTTGCCGTCGATGGCGAGAAGGAAGTGCTGATCGCGGTACCGGAAATGGATATTGCCGGCTTCAGGCCGGGCAAGGAGGTCAAGGCAAGCTTCTGGGCGGACGATGCGCTGACGCTTGCCGGCAAGGTCCGCGAAGTGGCCGGCAGCGCCGACCCGCAGTCGCGTACCTTCGCCGTTCGCGTCTCGCTTCCCAACGATCCGCGCGTGCTGCTCGGCATGACCGCCAACGTGCAGGCGACGGTCGACAGCAAGACCCAGCTCGTCTCGATCCCGCTTAGCGCCTTGGCTGAAAAGGATGGCCAGAAGATCGTCTGGGCCGTGGACCGCGGCAGCGACACCGTGCATTCGCGTCCGGTCAAGATCGCGAACTTCACCGCCGATGGCGTCGCGGTTGCCGACGGCCTCAAGCAGGGCGACGTCGTGGTTGCCGCTGGCACCCAGTTCATGACCGACGATCTGAAGGTCAAGCTGTCCGGCGACAGTCTCCAGCAGTCCGCCTCGGCGGCGGACGACGCTGCCACCAGCAGCCTGCGCTGACAGCCAGGCACTACGAAAGCCCCCCTGTCTTGGCGGCGCGAGCCGCAAGACCGGGCAGGCCATGGTTTCCGGGCGGCAGGCGCCCAATCGTCGAGACGCCGGCAAGATGGCTCCCCCGCATCATTGTCGCGTCACACGCGATGCGAGTCTCTCCGCTTGAGGGAGCTTCGCCGCCCGGAAGCCAGACGAAGTACGCATGAACGGCATGATGAACCTGCCCTGCAGATCAATTGGACTGGACTGGCGCCATGACCACCGACAGCAACACTGAAAAGCGGCCTTTCAACCTCTCGCGTTGGGCGATCGGGCATCCGAGCATCGCACGTTTCCTGTTCGGCCTGATCATCCTTGCCGGTGCGCTCGGCCTGATGCGCATGGGCCAGAAGGAAGATCCCGATTTCACCTTCCGCGTCATGGTCGTGCAGGCGATCTGGCCGGGTTCTTCGATCCAGGAGATGGAAGACCAGGTCGTCAACAAGATCGAACGCAAGCTACAGGAAACGCCGCATCTCGACTTCGTGCGCTCCTATACGCGCGCCGGCAGCGCCATCATCACGGTTCAGATCAAGGGCGACACCAATGCTGCCCAGGTCAACGACGCCTTCTATCAGGTGCGCAAGAAGGTCGGCGACATAGCAGGCGATCTGCCGCAGGGCCTGCTCGGCCCCTATTTCAACGATGAATTCGGCGACACCTTCATCACCTTGCATTCGATCAGCGGCGATGGCTTCAGCTATCCCGAATTGAAGAAGTTCGCCATCCAGGCCCGCGATATGCTGCTGACGACGCCCGGCGTCGAAAAGGCGGTCATCATCGGCGACCAGCCCGAGAAGATCTATATCGACGTCTCGTCCAAGGCGCTGGCCGAGCGCGGCCTGACGCTGACTGACCTGCAGAACGCGATCAAGGGACAGAACAATGTCGACCCGGCAGGCTCTGTCGACACCGGCCTGCGCTCGGTCCGCATTTCGGTCGAGGGCGATGTCACCAGCGCCGCCGACATTCGCGAGCTGCGCTTGCGCGCCGGCAACCAGGTAACGCGCCTTGGCGATATCGCGACCGTGAGCTCGGGGCTGGAGGATCCCTTCGAGCGCAAGTATTGGTTCAATGGCCACGAGAGTGTCCAGCTCGGTGTCGTCATGGCCAAGGGCTTCAACGTCACCGATGTCGGCAAGGACGTCGAGGCGACCTATAAGCGCTTCGAGGAGGCGCTGCCGTATGGCGTCTCCGTCGACCAGATATCGGACCAGCCCGAGGTCGTCAGGGACGCTGTCAGCGAGTTCATGCATGCGCTCGGCGAAGCGCTGCTGATCGTGCTCGTCGTCTCGTTCCTGTCGATCGGCTGGCGCTCCGGACTTGTCATTGCCATCGCCATTCCGCTGGTCCTGGCCGCCACCTTCGCCATCATGTACGAGATCGGCATCGACCTGCAGCGCATTTCGCTCGGCGCCTTGATCATCGCCCTCGGCCTGCTTGTCGACGACGCCATGATCGTCGTCGAGATGATGGAACGCAAGCTGGAGGAGGGGCTGGTCAAGATCGAGGCGGCGGGTTTCGCCTATTCCTCGACCGCTTTCCCGATGCTGACCGGCACGCTGATCACCACCGCCGGCTTCATTCCGGTCGGCTTCGCCGCCTCCACCGCCGGCGAATATGTCCGCACGCTGTTTTACGTCGTCGGCATCGCGCTCGTGGTGTCCTGGTTCGTGGCGGTCTATTTCACGCCATGGCTGGGCTATATGATCCTCAAGCAGCGCAAGCATGCCGGCTCCCACCACGACGTCTTCGACACCAGCTTCTATCGCCGGCTTCGCTCGACCGTTACCTGGGCCGTGCGCCATCGCATCATCGTGCTGACGATGACGCTGGTGACCTTCGCCACCAGCCTGTGGGCCTTCCAGTTCATTCCACAGAACTTCTTCCCGCAATCGTCGCGCCCGGAAATCCTCGTCGATCTCTGGCTGCCGGAAGGCACCAGCATCAAGGAAGTCGAGACGCAGGCCAAGGCGCTGGAAGCCAAGATGATGGACGACAAGGACAAGCGCTTCATCGCCACCTATATCGGTGAAGGCGCGCCGCGCTTCTTCCTGCCGTTGGACCAGCAGCTCAGGAATCCGAACTTCGCCCAGCTTCTTGTGATGGCCAATGACGAGCCGGCGCGCGAGCGGCTGATCGTCAAGCTGCGTACCATCCTGGCGCAGGACTTCCCCTCCATCCGCGGCAAGGTCGACCGCTTGTTCCTCGGCCCGCCGACAGGCTGGCCGGTGCAGATGCGCGTCATGGGCCCGGACCGCCAGGAAGTGCGGCGCATTGCCGACCAGGTGAAGGCGAAATTCCAGGCCAACCCGCTGCTCGGCGCCGTCCATGACGACTGGCTGGAACCTGTGCCGGCGATGAAGCTGGTCATCGACCAGGACCGCGCCCGTGCGTTGGGCGTCACCTCGCAGCGCATCCGCCAGATGCTGCAGGCGTCCATGTCCGGCGCGCCGCTGGGCGACTTCCGCGACGGCGAAGAAACGGTGTCCATCGTCGCCCGCGAGCCAGATGCCAGCCGCGCGCTGCTGTCCTCGGTCGATTCCATCTACATCCCGACCGATTTCGGTGGCTTCGTGCCGCTGTCGCAGGTGGCCAAGGTTGTGCCGGTGCTGGAGCAAGGCGTCGAGTGGAGGCGCGATCGCTTGCCGACCATCAGCGTGCGGGCGACCTTGCCCGACGGCGTGCAGTCCAACGACGTCGTCACCAAGATGTACAACGACATGAAGGGCCTGCGCGATGGTCTGGCGCCCGGCTACAAGATCGAGATCCAGGGCGGTGCCGAGGATTCGGCGGAAAGCCAGGCTTCCATTGCCGCCAAGGCGCCGATCATGCTGGCCGTCATCGTCATATTGCTGATGGTCCAGCTGCAGCATTTCGGAAAGGCGATGCTGGTGCTGGCCACCGGTCCGCTCGGCATCATCGGTGCGGCCGCGGCCCTTTTGATCAGCGGCGCGCCGTTCGGCTTCGTCGCCATCCTCGGCGTCATCGCGCTGCTCGGCATCATCATGCGAAACTCCATCATCCTCGTCGACCAGATCGACCAGGACATCGCGAAAGGCATGGAACGCTCCGAAGCGATCATCGGCTCGGCTGTGCGCCGTTTCCGGCCGATCGTGTTGACGGCAATGACCGCGGTGCTGGCGCTGATCCCAATCTCGCGCGGCGTGTTCTGGGGGCCGCTCGCCTACGCCATGATGGGCGGCATTCTGGTTGCAACCGTGCTCACCATCCTGGTGCTGCCCGCTGGCTACGCCCTGTTCTTCGGCCGTGAGCGAAAGAAGGTGCCGACCGACGAACAGACGCCCGAACCGGAAACCGTCGAAGGCGTCGAGAGGCCGCAACTCGCTTTGGCGGCTGAATGAACCAAATCGGCCGGTCTCATTTGAGACCGGCCGATTTCTGTTCTTGCGGAGCCGAAGGCCGCTTGCCCGTCAGGCAATCAGATGACGAAAAACCAGTTGGCGATCAGCATTACCGCCACTCCGGCGACCAGCGTCAGATAGGGCAGCATGCCCGCCTTTTTCACCGAGAGGTCCGCTCCCGCCATGCCGAGGTCGGCCAGCATGTGGTCGGGGAACTTGCCGCCGTCCTGGATGTAATGGCGGAAGCAGAACACCGGGATGATCAACGCCGCGGTGATCAGCCCGGCCCACAGCGCCATCGGGTTCCACACCTTGGCGCCGGCGCCCATGAAGATCGCGTTGACATAGGCGAAGACCGCCCCGATCCCCAAGAGCCACGTCGGGGCCTTCCATGGCCGCGCGATATGGCCGTTGTCGATGCGATGGATCCAGCCGGCATTGAGGTTGAGGAAGTTGAAGATGATGTAGCCGCAATTGGATACGGCGAGAATGAAAAAGAAGCTCGTCGCATCGGCCGAGGCGATCGCCAGCACGATCAGGTTGAAGCACAGGTCGGTCCACATCGCCCGCGTCGGCGCGCCATGTTCGTTGACATGGCTGAGGTAGCGCGGCAGCCAGCCGTCGACGGAGCCCTGGTAGAGCGTGCGCGAGGAGCCGGCCATAGCCGTCATGATGCACAGCACAAGCGCCAGGACCATCAGCATCACCAGCAGGCTGTGGATAAGCCCGCCGCCGCCGACCATGCCGGCGAGAGCATCCGCCACGCCCGAACCGTCGACGATCGGCGTCGCCAGCATGCCGTTGAGGCCGAGCACGCCCTGGAAGGTGAACGGCACCAGGATGAACAGCAGCATGCAGAGCAGGCCGGAATAGAAGATGGCCTTGAAGGTGTCGGTGCCCGGGTTCTTGAACTCGGACGTGTAGCAGACGGCGGTCTCGAAGCCGTAGGTCGACCAGGCGGCGATGAACATGCCGCCGAGCACCAGCGTCCAGCCGGCGATGTTCCAGGCGCCGGGCTCTGGCGCATAGGCGGCGGCCAAGGGAACCAGCGGCGAGAAATTGGCCCAGTTGATCTGGCCGGTGAAGATCGGCACGACGCCGACGATCAGCATCGGGACGATGACAAGCAGGCCGATATATTTCTGCACATTGGCGGTGCCCAGGATACCGCGATGCTGGATCGAGAAGATCATCAGCATCAGCACGGCGCCGATGAAGAAGGTGGCGTTGAAGGTGAAGGACACCGGACCCAGCGTGTGACTGAACGCCGACCACGTGCGGATCGCCGGGGTCGCCGCCGCGGTCACCGCGGTAATGGCGTCGCCGGCGCTCGTTCCGGCATGTGCCGCGATATAGGCGGCGACCTCGGGCGACGTGTCGGTAAAGATCGGCACCGGCGCCAGCGCATTGAGGATATAGGCGGCGGCGATCGAGCAGCCGAGCGAGAGCACCGGCGACCAGGCAAACCAGTTGCACCATACCGACAAGGGCGCGATGAACTTGGAGTAACGCAGCCAGGCGGTGGCGCCGTAGATCGAGGCGCCGCCCGATTTGTTCGGGAACAGGCCGGCGATCTCGGCATAGGTGAAGGATTGCAGGAAGCCCATGACCATGGACACCGTCCAGATCAGGAAAGCGAGCGTCCCGGTCGTGCCGGCAATGCCGCCGATCGAGAACAGGACGAGGGCCGGGACGCCGCTCGCCACCCAGAAGGCGCCGCGCCAGTCGATATGCCTGAGCAGCTTGCTTTCGGCAGGCTGGTCCAGGACTGTGCTTATGGTGCTCATGTCGGTGAATTCCCCTTTTTGATGTTCCCCGCCGGCGACGCCTCGGCTGTGCGAAGCTTGCTCCCGGCCAATATCGCCGCGACTTCAGTGTTTCCACTCAGTCGTATTTTTTTCTTAGGAGTGAAGATTGATCCGGCGCGCTTTCACGTCAAGCGTTTTGTCGCGCCGTGCACATCACGCTTGCGGGCGGGCGCACAAATGTGCCCCGCGGCGCCGCCGATGGGCAATCCCGTATGCCCGGAAGGCCGCGGTCAGGAACGCGGCCTGGTCTTCTGCGGATCGTAATGGGCGAAGGCCACGACTCGCGCCGGCAGCCGCTTGGCGTGGCCGTCGAGCTTGCCGATTTCAACTCGCGCGCCGATGGCGGCGTGGGTGACATCGAGCCGCGCCAGCGCGATGGTCTTGTTCAGCACCGGCGAGCGCATGCCCGACGTGACGACCCCGATCTGGGCGCGGCCGACATGCACGCAATCGCCATGGCCGACCGCGACGTTGGCATCGATGTCGAGCCCGACCAGTTTGTTCTGCGGGTTCTCCTTGCGCCGGATCAGCGCCTCGCGGCCGATGAAGTCGTCGGTCTTGGACTTCAGCGGCACGGTGAAGCCGATGCCGGCCTCGAACGGGTCGGTCTGGTCGGAGAACTCGTAACCGGCGAAGATCAGCCCGGCCTCGATGCGCACCATGTCCAGCGCCTGCAGGCCCATCGGCTTCAATCCATGCGGCTGGCCGGCGGCCCAGATCGCGTCGAAGACCTTTTCGGCGTCGCGCGGATGACACCAGATCTCGTAGCCGAGTTCACCGGTATAGCCGGTGCGCGAGACGACGACCGGAACGCCATTGCCGCCGCCGATGCGCGCGACGGCGAAGCGGAACCATTCCAGTTCCTCGATCGACGGCTGCAGCGGCGAGGTCCAGATCACCTTCCTCAGGATGTCGCGGCTCTTCGGCCCCTGCACGGCGATATTGTGCATCTGGTCGGTGGACGAGCGCACCAGCACGTTGAGGCCGAGCTTTGTCGCCGTCTCGCGCAGCCATTCGCCGGACAGATCGTCGCCGCCGACCCAGCGGAAATTGTCCTTGCCGAGCCTGAGCAGCGTGCCATCGTCGATCATGCCGCCATGCTCGTAGCACATGGCGGAATAGACGACCTGGCCCACGCCGAGCTTCTTGACGTCGCGGGTCAGCGTGTATTGCAGCAGCGCTTCGGAATCCGGGCCGGTGACCTCGAATTTGCGCAGCGGCGACAGGTCCATGATCACGGCGTCCTGCCGGCAGGCCCAGTACTCGGCGATCGCGCCTTCCCTGGCGAAGGAATTGGCCAGCCAATAGCCCCTGTACTCGACGAAGTCGCGGGTGTGCTTGGCAAAGCTCGAATGAAAGGAGGTCTCGCGGGTCATTTTCGGTTCCGAATCGGGCGTCATGCGTCTGGCGATCGCACGCGAGAATTTGTGCTGGCCGGAATAGGTGCGCACATGGATGTCGGTCAGGTCCCAGCCATTGGCCGGCGTCGTGTCGTCGGGGCAGGCGGAGGACACGCAGACGATGTCGGTCAGCGCCCGCAGCAGCACATAGTCACCTGGCCGCGACCATGGCTCGTCGGAGACCATGACGCCATGCGCGTCGATTGCCGTGTTGAAGAAGAAGTTGATAGCCATCCAGCCGGCGCGTGGCGTGACGCCCTTGTCCGACAGCGCGCGGTTGAAGTTCTCCGAGCAGTTGGCATGGCCGGGATAGCCGATGTCATCGTAATATTTGGCGGCGCATGCGAGCGCGAAGGCGTCGTGCCGGCCGCATGTGTCCTGCACCACTTCGACCAGCGGCTCCATGTCCTGGTCGTAATATTTCGAGTGCAGCCCCGGCGTCGGATAGCTCGCGCCCATCAGCGTGCGTGTCGTCGTCACATCGAGCGGATGGTCGAGCCCCTTGTCCAGCTTGCGCGCCGAAAAGCACTGGAAGTCGGTGCATTGGCGCCCGTCGACGTCGATGATCTGCAGATAGTCGCCGGCTTTGACGAAGTAGGATTCCGCCGTCGCCGAATGGACGCGCAAATCGAGCACCGGATCGGCGAGCGGGTCAGCCAATAGCGACTTCGCCGCCGGACGGATGGTGGCACGCCGCACGATCACGGTAAGCGGCGTCGCCGTATCATGGCCGTCGACCAGCATCGGCCCGCCGGGCGCGGCAATCACCACCGAGCCGACGCGCACGATGGTGAAAGCCTGTTCGGTGCCGGCCGGCGTGGCGCCGCCGAATACGCGCACCGCCTTGGCCTGGTCGAGCCGCACCTGCCGGCGCGCGAGCCCGCGCCGCAGGGACGCGAGGCTGTCATCGCCCTCGGCAAGCAGTGCCTTGATGCCGGCGGCATTGCTGTTGGATTTTTCCCCGAGGATGGAGGGATCGGTCGCACCGGTGCGATCCCATGCCAGCAGTTCGCAAGCCTGGCCGCCCTCGACATTGCGCACCGTGATGGTGTCGCCGGCCTCGACCTCGATCAGCACCGCACCATTGCCCTGGACCGTATAGCGCTCCATGCCCGGCGGCAGCGCGATCTGGCCGGGCCGCAGGATCAGGCTCGGCCGGGGTGGTCCGGATGCGACGGCAGGGTAGGGCGACTGGCTCATCTCAGCCTTGCGGTTCGAGAAACAAGTTTGCCTGTGTGTGAAATTATTTTAGCAGCAAGAATAGCAGTGCGGGTGGGTTTGGCAAGGCGGTGGTGGGGCAGGTTCTTCCTTCTCCCCTTGTGGGGTCCGAAGGACGGGGCGAGATTCGTGGCTCGCCCCAGGGCGGTGGATCAGTGCCCGGCGCCGAGACGGTTGAGGGGGTGGGTGACGGCGTGCCGTCATTGCCAAGCTGGAGCGCCACTCATCCGACCTCGCTCCGCGAGGCCACCTTCTCCTACAAGGGGAGAAGGGAAGGGCGTGCGCAAAGCTACGTCACTTCCTCGGAATGGCTGATATCCACACCATATTCCGCCGCCGCATCGAGCATCGTGTGCCACAGGCTCTCGGCAAAGGTCGCGAAGACCAGAACGTTGAACACCGCCTGTCCGTCCGCCCGATCATTCCCACGCCAGAGCGTGACGCTGGTGTGATCCATCGAGGTTGCGGCGGCAGAGCCGACCGCGAACACACCGGCATGCAGATCGAGCGATGAAAGCTTGGCCAACATCGCCCGCGCCTTGTCACCGGAGATGCTGATCAGCGCCCGCGCATGCGACTGGTCGGACAGCGAAGCCGATCCGGCAAGCAGAGGAGCAAGCGCCTTCATCCCGTGCTTGCCACTCTTCGACAGCACGAAAAACTGATCCGGCCCGGACCAGATCAGCGTGGCGTCCGCAATCCGCACCGCCTTGGGCGCATCCGGACCGGCAATGCCGAAACACGCCGTCGCAGCCCTGGTCAGGTCACCCGCCTTGCCGCGGCGTGCCATCACTTGCACGAGGTCGAAATTGCGGATCTCGGTCAGCGAAACGCCGGTATCGCCCTGCGCGCCACGCGGACCGACGACCAGCGTGCGGTCGAGAGGGCTGCGCGCATCCCAGGTAAATTCAGCCACGCTGGCGCCCTCCATCCGGGTCGTAGAAGACGGGATTGCACAGTTCGACATCATACTCCTCTGCGCGCAGCGGATCGTGCGCGCGCACGGCCTCGCCGATACGCTCGCGACCACGTTCCACGAGAGCAAGCCCGATCCATTGATCCGATGTCGGCGAGAAGCAGACTGAGGTGACATAGCCCTGGTCGTTATCAGGTCCGGGCGTCTGGCCCTTCGGAACGATGTGCGCGCCGGAGCGCAGCCGCCGCGCCTTGTCGGTCGGCTTGATGCCGACGACGACCTGCCGGTCCGGCGCGACCAGTGCCTCGCGCCCGGCCATGACGCGGCCCACAAAATCCTTCTTGGTCGACATCATCTTGCCCAGGCCGAGGTCGGCGGCCGTGGTCGTGCCGTTCAGTTCCGGTCCGGCGACATGGCCCTTTTCGATGCGCATGACGCCAAGAGCCTCGGTGCCGTATGGCGTCACGCCGAACGGCTTGCCGGCCAGCATCAGATTGCGCACGAGCGCCTCGCCATAGCGCGCCGGCACCGAAATTTCGAACGCCATTTCGCCGGAGAAAGAGATGCGGAACAGCCGCGCCTTGATGCCGCCGCGCAGCGCGACTTCGCGTGCACCCATGAAGGGGAAGCCCTCGTTCGACAGGTCCTCGGCCGGCTCGACGATCTCCTTCAGCAGATCACGCGTCTTCGGCCCGGCGACCGAAAACTGCGCCCACTGGTCGGAGACCGAGGTCAGTTGCACATCGAGTTCCGGGAACAGCACCTGCCGGCAGAATTCGAGATGCTGCATCACCAGTCCGGCCTTGGCGGTGGTGGTGGTGAGGAAATAATGATCCTCGGCCAGCCGCGAGGTCGTGCCGTCGTCGTAGACGAACCCGTCCTCGCGCAGCATCAGCCCGTAGCGCGCCTTGCCGACGGCGAGGCTGGAGAAGGTGTTGATGTAGACGCGGTCGAGGAAGGCGCCGGCATCGGGGCCGTGCACGTCGATCTTGCCGAGCGTCGAGACATCGCAGAAGCCGACGCCGGAACGCACCGTCTTGACCTCGCGTGTGACGGATTCCAGCCAGTCCTTCTCGTCCGTGCGCGGATACCATTGCGCGCGCTTCCACAGGCCGGTGTCGACGAAGACGGCACCCTGTTCGGCGG
Organism: Mesorhizobium sp. BR1-1-6; assembly: GCF_020165355.1. Lineage (NCBI taxonomy): Bacteria > Pseudomonadati > Pseudomonadota > Alphaproteobacteria > Hyphomicrobiales > Phyllobacteriaceae > Mesorhizobium > Mesorhizobium sp. BR1-1-6. The sequence goes on from NZ_JAIUHZ010000004.1 coordinate 109,296, forward strand.
CCCAGTGATGCGAGGGCGTCAGCCTTGTGGCGTGGAAAGTCTCGTCGCGGTGATGGCCGGCAAAGGCGCCGATCGCGACCGGCATATAGGGCGGGCGGTAGATCGTCGTGCCGGTTTCGGGAATGGACTTGCCCGACACCGCAGCCATGATGGCGAGGCCGGCGACGTTGGAGGTCTTGCCCTGGTCGGTCGCCATGCCGAGCGTCGTGTAGCGCTTCAGATGCTCGACCGATTCAAAGCCCTCACGCTGTGCGAGTTCGATGTCGGAAGCTGTGACATCGTGCTGCTGGTCGACGAACGCCTTGCCCTTGCCGGCGACATGCCAGAGCGGCGTCAACGAGAACGCCTCGTCATCGGCAGTCGGCGCTGTGCCGGCCTTGCCGCAGCGCCCGGCGTCGAGCGCGGCCGCCGCGCCTGCTGCAAACCCTCCCGCCAGGCAGGCGCCGAGACCGAACGAGCCATTGGCTGCACCGGCGGCGACCATGCCGGGAGGCGCTCCGTCGGGCACGAAGGCGGCGATGTCGTCGCGCCATTTCGGCCGGCCGCGATGATAGGAGGTGAGCCCGACCGCCGGGTTCCAGCCGCCGGAGACGGCAAGCCCGTCCGCTTCCACTTCGGCTCGCGCGCCGCCGGTGAGAGAGACGGAGATTTTCCTCACACCGTCCTTGCCGCCGTCCGCACGGCTGACGGCGCCATGCAGCACCGGGAAGCCGCTCTTCGAGGCGAGCGAACGATGGGCGGGCGAGACGTCAGGCCGTGCGTCGATGACCGCCGCAATCTGCAAGCCTGCGCCGAGTACTGTCTCGACCGTGCGCCAGCCATCCTCATTGTTGGTGAACAGCGCGATGCGTTTTGCCGGCGCGGCGGCATAGCGCGCGACATAGGTCCGCATGGCCGAAGCCATCATCACGCCGGGCGTATCGTTGCCGGCAAAGACGACCGGCCGCTCGAGGGCGCCGGCCGCGACGACGCAACGCCTGGACACGATGCGCCACATGCGCTGGCGCACCTGGTGCTCGGGCGGCGAGGGCAGATGGTCGTTGACCCGCTCGATCGCGCCATAGGTGCCGCCATCGTAGACGCCGAACAGCGTCGTGCGGGTCATGATGCGGACATCGGGCATTGCCTCGAGTTCCGCCAGGGTTCGCGACAGCCACTCGGCTGCCGGCAGCCCGTCGATCGTGCCGCCATCCGGGAGCAGGCGGCCGCCGGGAATAAAATCCTCTTCGCACAGGATGACGCGGGCGCCGGAGCGGCCGGCGGCAAGGGCCGCCGCAAGCCCGGTCGGGCCGGAGCCGGCGATCAGCACGTCGCAATGCGCCCAGGCCTTGTCATAGTGGTCGGGATCGGCAACGCCGGCGGCGCGGCCGAGGCCTGCGGCGCGGCGGATCGCCGGCTCGTAGATCGCCTCCCAGAATTTGGCCGGCCACATGAAGGTCTTGTAGTAGAAGCCGGCGACGAAGATCGGCGCGAAGAGCTGGTTGACCGACATCACGTCGAAATGGAGCGACGGCCAGCGGTTCTGGCTGGCGGCCTCGAGCCCTTCATAGAGCTCGGCGGTCGTGGCCTTGGTGTTCGGCTCGCGGCGTGCGCCGGTGCGCAGTTCGACCAGCGCGTTGGGCTCTTCCGAGCCGGCGGTCAGAATGCCGCGCGGACGGTGGTATTTGAACGAGCGGCCGACCAGCTTGACGCCGTTGGCGATCAGCGCCGACGCCAGCGTGTCGCCCTCGAAGCCGAAGAACGTCTTGCCATCGAAGCGGAAGCTCAGCGGTGACGAACGATCGACGAGGCCGCCAGTGGAGAGACGATTGGACTGGGAGGAAATCACGATGCAGCCCCATGCACTGGCGTCGCGCTGCCCCTCATCGCCCTGCCGCTTCTTACCCTCCCCCTGGTGGGGAGGGTCGCTGCGAAGCAGCGGGGTGGGGGGGCGGCGCCGCCCCCCCCCCCGCCCCCCCCCGCGGCGCCGACCCCCACCCGGACTTGCGGTCCGACCTCCCCACAAGGGGGAGGTAAAGACGTACCGGCCTTCACCGCGGCGCTGAGCTGGACAGAAAAATTCATTTCGCAACCTGCCTCGCCCCGGCGCCCGCCGCCGGCTCCACGGCCGAAATTTCGTGCGTCAGCGTGTTGCGGGTGACCTTCAGCCACGCTCGGCAGCCGCCGCCGTGGTACCAATTCTCGTCCATCACGCCGGCGACATTGTCGCGCAGGTAAACGTAGTCGAAGACGTCGTCCTCCGAAGCGCCAGCCTCCGGACGCATCGGCTTGGCGTCGCCGAGATAGGTGAACTCGCCGAGGTCGCGTTCGCCGCAGAAGGGACAGGTGATGCGCATGGCAGGGCCTTCAGTGCAGGTTCGGTTGGGCGCCCTGGCCCTTTTCGTCTATCATCGCACCAGACCGGAACCGGTCGAGGCGAAAGCGGGCGGCCTCCTTGTGGGATTGGTCGCGGGCCAGCAGGTGGGCAAAGACGAGGCCTGAGCCCGGCGTCGCCTTGAAGCCGCCATAGCACCAGCCGGCATTGAGGTAGAGCCCGTCGACCGGCGTCTTGTCGATGATCGGCGAACCGTCCATCGACATGTCCATGATGCCGCCCCACTGGCGCAGCAGGCGCACGCGGCCGATCATCGGCATCAGCGCCATGCCGCCTTCGCAGACGTCTTCCATCACAGGCAAATTGCCGCGCTGGGCGTAGGAATTGTAGCCGTCTATGTCGCCGCCGAAGACCAGGCCGCCCTTGTCCGACTGGCTGACGTAGAAATGGCCGGCGCCGAACGTCATCACATTGGGGATGAGCGGCTTGATCGCCTCGGAGACGAAGGCCTGCAGCACATGGCTTTCGATCGGGAGGCGCAGGCCCGCCATCGCGGCGACGCGCGAGGAGGAGCCCGCGACGGCCATGCCGACTTTCCCGGCGCCGACCTTGCCGCGCGAGGTCTCGACGCCGGTCACCTTGCCGTTGGCGTCGCGCACGAAGCCCGTCACTTCGCAATTCTGGATGATGTCGACGCCGAGCGCGCTCGCCGCATGGGCGTAGCCCCAGACCACCGCGTCGTGCCGCGCCGTGCCGCCGCGCCGCTGCAAGAGCCCACCTTGCACGGGAAAGCGCGCATTGTCGAAATTCAGGAACGGCATCATCTTCTTGACCGCGGCAAGGTCGAGCAATTCGGCATCGATGCCGTTGATGCGCATCGTGTTGCCGCGCCGCGCATAGGCGTCGCGCTGCGCGTCGGAGTGATAGAGGTTTATGACGCCGCGCTGGCTGACCATCGTGTTGTAGTTGAGGTCCTGCTCCATCCGCTCCCACAGCTTCATCGATAATTCGTAGAAGCCGGTGTTGCCGGGCAGGCCGTAATTGGAACGGATGATGGTGGTGTTACGGCCGGCATTGCCGGAGCCGATCCAGCCCTTTTCCAGCACGGCCACATTCCTGATGCCGTACTCGCTGGCGAGGAACCAGGCGGTGGCCAGGCCATGGCCGCCGCCGCCGATGATCACCACGTCGTAGCGGTCCTTCGGGCTGGCGTCGCGCCAGGTGCGCTGCCAGTTCTTGTGGCCGGAGAAGGCGGCGCGGGCGAGCGAGAAGATCGAATATTTCATACGTTCATTCCGAGGTCGCTCGCACGCTGCGCCGGTCAGATGTCCAGCGTGTGGTCGCGCTCCCATTGCGTGAAGTGCGAAGCATAGGAATTCCATTCCTGGTGCTTCAGCTTTAGATAAGCCGACGAGAATTCCTCACCCAGCGCCGTCTTGAGCGATTTGTCATTGTCGAATTCGCGCAACGCGTCGAGCAGGTTGAGCGGCAATTTCGGCGCGCCCTCCACCGTGTGACCGTGCTGGTACATATCGATGTCGTAGCGCCTGCCGGGGTCGGCCTTGGAGCGGATGCCGTCGAGGCCGGCGGCGATGATGACGGCTTGCAGCAGATAAGGGTTGGCCGCGCCATCAGGCAGCCGCAGCTCGAAACGGCCGGGGCCGGGCACGCGCACCATGTGGGTGCGGTTGTTGCCGGTCCAGGTCACCGTGTTTGGCGCCCAGGTGGCGCCTGAAATGGTGCGCGGGGCGTTGATGCGCTTGTAGGAGTTGACGGTCGGGTTGGTGATGGCGGCGAGAGCCGAGGCATGTTTCATGATGCCGCCAAGAAAGTTCTTGCCCTTGGCCGACAGGCCGAGCTCCATCGAATTGTCGGCAAAGACATTGGTCTTGCCTGTTTTGTCCCACACCGAGATGTGCGCATGGCAGCCATTGCCGGTCAGTCCCTGGAAGGGCTTGGGCATGAAGGTGGCGCGCAGGCCGTGTTTCTCTGCGATCGACTTGACCATGAACTTGAAGAAAGAATGCTTATCGGCGGTCGCCAGCGCATCGTCGAAGGCCCAGTTCATCTCGAACTGGCCGTTGGCATCCTCGTGGTCGTTCTGGTAGGCGCCCCAGCCGAGCGCCAGCATGTGGTCGCAGATCTCGGCGATGACGTCGTAGCGGCGCATCAACGCTTGCTGGTCGTAGCATGGTTTCGCCGCCGTATCATATTCGTCGGAGATCGTTTTGCCGTCGGGCGAGATCAGGAAGAATTCCGCCTCGACGCCGGTCTTGACATGCATGCCGTCGTTAGCGGCTTCCGCGATCAGTCGCTTAAGCGTGTTGCGCGGTGCCTGGTCGACCTCCTTGTCGTCCATGATGCAGTTGGCGGCGACCCAGGCGACGTCAGGCTTCCAGGGCAGCTGGATAACCGAATTCGGATCCGGCACCGCCAGCATGTCGGGATGTGCCGGCGTGAGGTCGAGCGAGGTAGCGAAACCGGCGAAGCCGGCGCCATCCTTCTGCATATCTGATATCGCCTGCGCCGGCACCAGCTTGGCGCGTTGCCCGCTGAACAGGTCGGTGTAGGAGATCATGAAATATTTGACGTTTTTCGCCCTTGCGAACTCTGCAAGATCAACTGTCACGGAAGTTCCCCATTTTTTGTCGATTGTTGGCCCTAGAGCATATGGCCTTCGGCCCTTTGTTGATCAGAAGCCGTTCTTCCCCGGTATCCAGTTGGTGCCGGCCAGCGGCACGCCGGCCATCGCGGCGGCCTCGATCGTGAGCGCGACGAGATCCTCGGGTTCGAGATTGTGCAGGCTGTTCTTGCCGCAAGCGCGGGCGATGGTCTGCGCCTCCAGCGTCATCACCTTGAGATAGTTCGCCAGCCGGCGGCCGGCGGCCACCGGATCGACCCGCTTCATCAGTTCGGGATCCTGCGTGGTGATGCCGGCCGGGTCGCGGCCCTCGTGCCAATCGTCATAGGCGCCTGATGTGGTGCCGAGCTCGTTGTACTCCGCCTCCCAGCGGGGATCGTTGTCGCCGAGCGCGACAAGGGCAGCCGTGCCGATGGAGACCGCGTCGACGCCGAGCGCCAGCGCCTTGGCGACATCGGCGCCGTTGCGGATGCCGCCCGAGACGATCAGCTGCACCTTGCGATGCATGCCGAGATCCTGCAGCGCCTGCACCGCCGGCCTGATGCAAGCGAGCGTCGGCTGGCCGACATTCTCGATGAACACTTCCTGCGTCGCCGCCGTGCCGCCCTGCATGCCGTCGACGACGACGACGTCGGCGCCGGCCTTCACCGCCAGCGCTGTGTCGTAATAGGGGCGGGCGCCGCCGACCTTGACGTAAATCGGCTTTTCCCAGTCGGTGATTTCGCGCAGTTCGAGAATCTTGATCTCGAGATCGTCCGGCCCGGTCCAGTCGGGATGGCGCGAGGCCGAGCGCTGGTCGATGCCCTTGGGCAGCGTGCGCATCTCGGCGACGCGATCGGAGATCTTCTGGCCGAGCAGCATGCCGCCGCCGCCGGGCTTGGCGCCCTGGCCGACGACGACCTCGATGGCATCAGCGCGGCGCAGGTCGCGCAGATTCATGCCATAGCGCGACGGCAGATATTGATAGACGAGCTGCTTGGAATGGCCGCGCTCTTCCTCGGTCATGCCGCCGTCGCCGGTCGTGGTCGAGGTGCCCGACAGCGTCGCGCCGCGCCCGAGCGCTTCCTTGGCCGGGCCCGACAGCGAGCCGAAGCTCATGCCAGCAACGGTGATCGGGATTTTCAGCTCGATCGGCTTCTTGGCATGGCGTGAGCCCAACACGACTGATGTGTCGCAGCGCTCGCGATAGCCTTCGAGCGGATAGCGCGAGATCGATGCGCCCAGGAACAGAAGGTCGTCGAAATGCGGCAGCTTGCGCTTGGCGCCGGCGCCCCGGATGTCATAGATGCCGGTGGCCGCGGCGCGGCGGATCTCGGAAAGCGTGTAGTCGTCGAAAGTCGCGGATTTGCGCGGCGTCGTCGGCGGGTTGCGATAGGTCATGCTGCCTCAATACGCGTCGGCGTTGTCGATATTGAAATTGTATAGCGTGCGCGCCGAGCCGTAGCGCTTGAATTCAGACGGCTTGACACCGGTGACGCCGGCACGATCGAGCAGGCCCTGCAGCAGTTCCAGGTGTTCGGGCCGCATTTCCTTGGCGATGCAGTCGGCGCCCAGGCTGTCGACCTTGCCGCGCACGAACAGCCGTGCCTCGTAGATGGAATCGCCGAGCGCGTCGCCGGCATCGCCCAGCACCACCAGATTGCCGGACTGCGCCATGAAGGCCGACATATGGCCGATATTGCCGTGCACGACGATGTCGATGCCTTTCATCGAAATGCCGCACCGCGAGGACGCATTGCCCTCGATGACGAGCAGCCCGCCCTTGCCGGTGGCGCCGGCATACTGGCTGGCGTCGCCTTTGACTGTTATCGACCCCGACATCATGTTTTCGCCGACGCCGGGTCCCGCCGAACCATGCACGGTGATGGCACTGCCGGAATTCATGCCGCCACAGTAATAGCCGACGCTGCCGCGCACATCGATGCTGACCGGCTGGTCGACGCCGACGGCGACCGAATGGCTGCCCTTCGGGTTCAACACTTCCCAGGCGGTCTCGTTCGAGCCTGGCGTCAGATTGTGCAGTGCCTGGTTGAGCTCGCGCAACGACATCTGGTCCAGGTCGAACACCCGGGAGGCATGGTCGCTCGCCGCCGCGGTTGAAAGTTTTGTTGCCGGCATGAACTCAATGCTCCCAGAAATAGACGGTTGCGGGTTCCGGTTCCCAGACTCTCGCATTGTCTATGCCGGGCAGTTTGGTCAGCGCGCGATATTCCGAGCCGAAGGCGACATACTGGTCCGTTTCGGCCATCACGGCGGGCTTGCAGGCGATCGGGTCGCGCACCACGCCGAAGCCGTTCTTGGTGCCGACGACGAAGGTGAAGAAACCGTCGAGATCTGAGAGGGTGCCCTTCAGCGCCTCGCCGAGGTTCTTGCCATGCGCCATCTGGGAGGAGAGATAGGCGGCCGCCACTTCGGTGTCGTTCTCGGTCTCGAATTTCATGCCTTCGCGGACCAGTTCGCGGCGAACGTTGTTGTGGTTGGACAGCGAGCCATTGTGCACCAGGCACTGGTCGGCGCCGGTCGAGAACGGATGCGCGCCCATCGTCGTCACCGCCGATTCCGTCGCCATGCGGGTGTGCCCGATGCCATGCGTTCCGGTCATCCCACGGATGTCGAAGCGGTCGACCACAGCCTCGGGCAAGCCGACTTCCTTGTATATTTCCACGGCTTCGCCGGCACCCATGATGCGGATGTCGGGCCTGAGCGACTGGATGGTCTCACGCGCGGCATCGACCTTTTCGGGCGTGGTCCTGATGACGGCATGCGTCGATTTTACCATGACGCTCACCGGCACGCCGAGCGCCTTGGTGAGTTCGGCGTCCAGTCCACGGAAATCACGCTCCGGCCTCGGCGACTGGATGGTGATCTTGGCCTCGTTGCGGGACGGCGCGCCATAGATCGCGATGCCGGCGCTGTCGGGTCCGCGATCGCTGAGCGATACCAGCATCTGCGACAACATCGCACCGAGCTGCGGCTCCAGCGCTTTGTCCTTGAGGAAAAGTCCAACGATTCCGCACATGCCAGCCTCCAGACCCTTTGTAGCTAAAAAATGATGTATCGAATGAGTTCGGGGAATTCAATTGGTATGAAAAAAATATTCCTCTCGTTACGCGTTGTGTTTTGTCCCATCCGGCGGCCCATCGCCTTGTCGGCGCATGGAATGGGCCCATTTGGCGGTCCGGATACGAGCCATTTTGTAGGCGTCGAGGATCGACAGCGCATAGATCAGGAAGCCGCCGGCGTGGCGGCCGACAAAGCTGGCGTCGGGCGGGGCGATCTTCGCCGTCACCCAGGCCAGGATGACCATGAAGAAAAGAAACTGCAGGCCGCGCGTCGGAACGCCCAGCATGACGTGGCCGCTGCCCGGCAGCAGGGTTGCCGCGCCCAGGACGATATATGGGCTGGTAGGTCCGGGCGAGGGGGTTGCGCCGGTCATGCCGCTTTCCGTTCGTTCCTGTTGATCGCGTCGCGCAGTCCCGAAAGGGATACGAGCAGCCGCGAGATCAGCGCCGGGTCGATTTGCGCGTCACCGAAAGCGGCTTGCCGGAAGACACCGTAGCGGGCCCGCTCGGCTTCGGCCAGCAGCCAGACGATACGCACACCCTTTGGCGTGATCAGTAGCTCCTTGGCGCGTCCTTCTGAAAAGGGCTCCAGATGGTCGGCGATGATGTTTTGCGGGAAGCGCACGCCTCTGCGGTCCGTTCGAAGCACCGCCTCGGCGGGAAAGCCGGGCGCCTTCGGCAGCGTGTGGTCGAGATGGTCGAAATTGGAGAATGTCGTCGGCGAGCCCGGCCGCATCATCATGTCGAACGTGCCGGGCACGGCTGTTTTCTCCGTTATCGATACGCTGAGCCAGCGCGCCGGCAGCTTTCTCGTCGCCAGCGTGTCGACGATGGTGCGCAACTGCACGCGCTGGCCATTCCACGAGCCTTCCCAGGTGATGACGCCGGCAGTACCGTCCGAGACATCTTCGGCGTCGGCAATGACGGCGCGGATGCTGGCCTGGTCGGCGGCGCGCGCCACGGCAGCCCTGTTGCGGCTGCGGCGTGCCAGCCAGGCAAAGTGCAGGACGAGAGCCAGGACAGCCGCCCCGGCAAGCAGTGCTGACGTCACCTCGGACATTTCGTCATGCCAGGCCCGCCCAATTCGGACGGGCCTACTCCCATCAATAGCCCTGCGGTTTCGGCCACGGCATGGTGAACTGGTCGCCGCGCCGCACGAATTTGTAGCGATAGAAATGGAACCACAGCGAGATCAGGAAATAGAACGCGACCATGGCAATGAGCTGCGAGCCGAAGCCGAGGAAGATCGCGAAGAAGGTGACCACGCACAGGCAGAACAAGACGATCGCCGGCAGCGGGTGGAAGGGATGCGTGTAGCCGCGGCGGATCGAACCCAGAGGCCACTTCTTCCGGAACATCATGATGTTGATGCTCATGAACGTATATTGCAGCACGCCGGACAGGATCGAGAAGGTGATTGCCTGGTTGAGGTCGGCGATAAAGGCGAAGGCGAGCGCGATCGGAAGCAGGAACAGGATCGAGCGGTAGGGCGTGCGGTATCTCGGGTGCACCGCCGAGAACCAGCTCGGCAGGTAGCGATCGCGGCCGAGCGAGAACCAGGCGCGCGCCGCGTCGTTGATGCAGCCATTGGCGGACGCCAGTGCGGCAAGCAGCGTGGCGATGAACAGCAGGTTTTCCAGCAGCGGGTTGCCGGTCAGCTTGCCGGCGTCCCACAGCGGATAATAAGTGATGCCGAGATATTCCCAGGGCATCAGCGAGGCGCAGACATACCAGGTCATGGCGGCGGCGATCAGAAGCGTGATCATGCCGGCCATCGTGCCATAAGGCAGCGAGCGCGCGGGCGAGCGCACTTCCTCGGCCGCCTGCGTGGTGCCCTCGATGCCGAGATAGTACCAGATGCCGAACTGGAAAGCGGCGATGACGCCGATCCAGCCATAGGGCAGCGCATTGTCCGGGGTGACCAATTCGTTGAGCTTCAGCACCGCGCCTTGCGTCCACGGGCTGACCGAGAAGAACAGGATGACGATGGAGATATAGGCGATCGCGGTGATGACGAAGTTGACGTTGAGCGTCATCAGCACGCCGCGATAGTTGAGCCATGCCAGGACGACGATGGTGGCGGCGATGAAGGAGTTGTGGGTGAGACCCTCGACGCCCGCCTTGGCGACGATCGTGTCGCCGAGCAGGATGGCGTCCGACACTTCGAGCATCGTGTAGGCAAAGACCAGGAACAGCGCGACGTTGAAGGCCATCAGCGGCCCGACGATGTGCTTGGCCTGCGCATATTGGCCGCCCGCGGCGGCGACCGTCGACGTCACTTCGGAATCGATCATGGCGACCGAGGTATAGAGCAGCCCGACGACCCAGCAGACAATCAGCGCGGCAAGCGCGCCGCCCTTGTCGGCGGAGAAATTCCAGCCGGTGAACTCGCCGACCAGGACGATGCCCACACCCAACGCCCAGACATGGGCCGGGCCAAGCACCCGAAGCAGCGAGACCCTGTCGCCATTTGTTGCCGAACCCGCAGTTTCAACCACGACCGTCATCGATCAATCCCCACTCAGATCCGGTGTTTTTCGGAAGCGGCTTCAAGTTCGCCTTCGCGCGAGGACGTCAGCATATCCTCGGAGTAGGTCGTATCGACCTTGAACCAATCGTAGAGCATCCACAGCGCAAGCACGATCGAGATGCCCCAGCATGCGTAAGAGAGTACTATCCACATGGTCTGTCCCCGGATTATTTCTCGTCGAACTTCTCGTTGATGACGTCGCGATATTCACGGTCGGATGCCCGGAACAGGAACACGAAATAACCGATCAACACGGCTGCCATGACAACCAGCGTCGGCCAGTCGATGATGTAGTGGAAACGATTCTGGATGATGTCGTGCGCGGTCTCGGGCGTATAGCCGAGCCTTTCCCAGATCGAGGCCATGGTCGGGTTCTGGCCGAGCGCCTCCCAAGTCTTGGCGTCGAGCGCATCGATGGACTTGGCTGCTCCCGCCAATCCCAGTTTCAGCGGCAGCCACAGCGCCACGAAGATGGCGACCACGACGACGGCGATATCGAAGACCTGCCCGGCCTTGCTCTGTTGCGGCGGCGTGTAGCGGGACATGCTTCTCTCCCCTCTCAGGATTTGCGGTTGCGGTCGTAATTCTTGATGTCGAGCCCGTAGATGAACTCCTTGTCTTCCTTGTAGTGGTTGACCATGGCCAGGATCGCCGCCGTGTTGAAGATCAGCACCGCGGCGGCGGCAATCGCGACGACGGCCTTGATGCCGTCATGCGGGATATGCGGCCATGTCATGAAGAGGACGAAGAGGATCGTCGCCCACAGGCAGACGATCAGGAGCGCGGATCCGCGCAAGTCGGAACGGTACAGCGCCTCGATGCGCTGCTGCAGGTCTGACATCGGTTTTCCCCTTTTTCGACGTCCGGTTCCGAATCCACCGCCCGCCGTTCTCTTTCAAGAGAGTGAAATTTTTTTCATAAATTCAGACCGAATTCGGAAATTGTCAAGGCGAATTTACGCAGAGTTAACCGCCTTGTTCGGATGACGAATTTTGCCTGACAATGAAATTATTTGCTTTCAGGGGATTGCAGGCCCCACGCGTTTGCGATCAATATTCGCTCAAAGCTCCAGCCCGCGCGCACAGGAGCAGGGAACATAATCAAAATATCGAACGGAGGATCGGATGACGGCATCCTGGAGATTTTCAACCCTGGCGGATCGCCATCGCGCGCTGGGTTCGAAACTCGAAGACTGGAGCGGCATGGGCACCGCCTGGACCTACGACAAGGATGCCGACGAGGAATACATCGCTATCCGCACCAAAGCCGGGCTGATGGATGTCTCGGGCCTGAAGAAGGTCCACATCACAGGCCCGCACGCCTCGCACCTCATCGATCTCGCCACCACGCGCGACGTCGAAAAAATCTATCCCGGCAAATCGGCCTATGCCTGCATGCTCAACGAGGCGGGAAAATTCACCGACGACTGCATCCTCTACCGCACCGGGCCGAATAGCTGGATGGTGGTGCATGGCTCGGGAACCGGACATGAGGAGTTGCAGCGGGCGGCGATGGGCAGGGACGTGTCGCTGCGCTTCGACGACAATCTGCACGACCTCTCGCTGCAGGGGCCGGCGGCGGTCGACTATCTTGCCAGGCACGTGCCGGGCATTCGCGACCTCAACTATTTCCATCACATGCAGACGCAGCTCTTCGGTTTTCCGGTGATGATCTCGCGCACCGGCTATACCGGCGAGCGCGGCTATGAAATCTTCTGCCGCGGCCAGGATGCCGGCACGATCTGGGACAGGATCCTCGACGAGGGCAAGAGCGCCGGCATCATCCCGTGCCGCTTCACCACGCTCGACATGCTGCGCGTCGAGAGCTATCTCCTGTTCTATCCCTACGACAATTCGCAGAAATATCCGTTCGAGAATGAAGGCCCCGGCGACACGCTGTGGGAACTCGGCCTCGACTTCACCGTCAGCCCGGGCAAGACCGGCTTTCGCGGCGCCGAGGAGCACTACCGTCTCAAGGGCAAGGAGCGCTTCAAGATCTATGGCGTGTTGCTCGACGGCAAGGAGCCGGCCGACGAGGGCGCCCCGGTCTATCGCGATGGGAAGAAAGTCGGCGTCGTCACCTGCGCCATGTATTCGCCGCTCGTCGAGAAATCGATGGGCATCGCCCGCCTCGACGTCGACTGCGCCGTCAAGGACACAAGGCTCGAGATCCGCAACAGGAGCGGATCGATCAAGGCGACGGCGCAGCCATTGCCGTTCGACGACCCAAAGAAGACCAAGCGCACGGCGAAAGGCTGAGGCATAGTCGAAGGCGAGGGTTCGAGGCACGAAGCAGAGAATGGCAGCCAAGTCGATCATCAGCCGGCCCGTCTACGGAACCTTGTCTCCGCAGCCCGGCAAGCACCATCTTTTCATCGCCGATGCCGAGGGTGCGCTCGCGATAGCGGACATGGCCAAAACGGCTCCGGACGGGTTCTTCGACGGTGCCGAGATCGTCTTCATTCCCGGGCCGGACGACAGGCAAGTCGCCGCTCTCGAAGCGCTGAAACCGGCGCGCTTCCACCAGGCGCCGTCCTTCGCCAGTCTGCTGCCGCGGCTGAAACAGACGCTTGATAACGCGCATATGGGCCTGCGCCTCTATCTCGCCGGTACCGAAGGGCTGATCGGCCAGGCCATGCAGGTGGCGCTCGATGCCGGCATCGACCACACCGCGATCCAGACCGAACATCGCGGCTCGCTGGCGCGCCGCGTGCAGTGCGTGCATTGCAAGGGCATCACCGAGAATGTAACGACGCAACCCGCCACCTGCTCGCATTGCGGCCTGCTACTTCTGGTACGCGACCACTATTCGCGGCGGCTGGCGGCGTTCCAGGGCGTCTGCATCAATGCCGAGGATCGCAGCGAAATTCCTCCGTTCGAGGAGGTCTTCCGATGAGCACCGGCACCACCAAGCTCGACGTCGTCGTCAGCGATGTTGTGCCCGTCAACGAGCTGGTCACCCGCTTTCATTTCCGCCGCCGCGACGGCGAGCTGTTGCCGACCTTTTCAGGCGGCGCCCATGTCGTGGTCGAGATGCGCGACGGCGACCGCACAAGGCTCAATCCCTATTCGCTGATGGGCTCGCCGCTCGACACGCGCGAATACACGATCTCGATACGTCGCGACGATGTCGGCCGGGGCGGCTCGCTTTTCATGCACCGGAGCGTCAAGCCCGGCCTGGAGATGGTGATCTCCTATCCAGTCAATCTGTTCTCACTCGATCTCCGGGCGAAGAAACATTTGATGCTGGCGGGCGGCATCGGCATCACGCCCTTCATGGCCCAGACCGCGCAGTTGGCAGGCGAGGGCGGCAATTTCGAACTGCACTACACCTGCCGCACGGCTTCGCTCGGCACCTATGCCGATGTGCTGCAACAGCGCTACGGCCGCCGGGTCCGGCTCTATCACGACGACCGCGGGGAACGCATAGACCTCGACCGGCTGCTGTCGTCGCAGCCGCTCGGCACGCATCTCTATGTCTGCGGTCCGGCAGGCATGATCGGCTGGGTGCGCGAGCGCGCCGCCGCGCTTGGCTGGCCACCGGAGACCGTGCATTTCGAGCATTTCGCGGCGCCGCAACCGGGATTGCCCTTCGATGTGACGCTGGCCGTCAGCGGCAAGAGCATCCGGGTCGGCGAGCAGCAGAGCCTGCTCGAGGCGATCGAGGCGGCCGGCGTCGATCCGCCCTATCTCTGCCGCGGCGGCGTTTGCGGCCAATGCGAAACCAACGTCATCGCGTCCGACGGCAAGTTCATCCACAACGACCATTGGCTGAGCGAGGAAGATCATCGCTCCGGCTGCAAGATCATGCCGTGCGTGTCGCGCTTCGAAGGCAAATCGCTGGTCTTGGAAAGATAGGAGGCGAGCTTGGGCATCACCTTTCGCAAGGAAACGTTTCGCGACGACTTCACCTTCAGGAACAGCCCTGAGCACATCAGGCGGTTCCCGTTTCCGTTCCATGAAGACAGCTACATGTATGCGGTCAACATCGAGCCGCATGTCGTCGGTCCGAAGGGCAGCGTGCTGGAAAACCTGATAGATGTCGATGAGCACTATGTCGCCGAGATGCAGGACCGCGCTCTGGTCCTGGCCGAGGATCCGTTGCGCTGCCAGTCGCTGCCGCACATGACGCTCGCCGGCTGGGATCTGCTCGAACTTCTGATGGAGCAGCAGGCGCTGGGCTATCCCGAGCATTTCACGCTGACCCGAGACGGCGATCGCTGGCGCTGGATCAACCGGCCGCTCGGCATCGACGACACCTTCACCTTCGGCGACACAACGACGCTGCCTTACGGGCCGATGGAGTACATCACCCGCCAGAGCCAGGGCGATTTCTGCATCCTCGATCAGCGCGACGGCAATCTTTGGATGGATGCCGGAATGGTCACCACCCAGGCCGACTGGTCGCTCGATTTTGACATCGGCATGAACTTCTTCGAGTGGCACGCGCCGGTACCGCTGGCACATGAAAAGGGGATTTTCGTCAGGGCGCTGAAGTTCCTCATCAACATCCAGCAGGGCAAGCCGGCGCGTCGCCTGAACTGGACCATGACCGTCAATCCGCGCCTCGACACCAGCCCCGAGAATTATCACAAATGGGGCCCGGACCGGGCGACGGTGACGCCCGACAATGTCGGCGACAAGGTGCATCTGCGCGTCGAGTTGCAGAGCTTCTGGCGCCTGCCGCGCTCCAACGCCATCGTCTTCCCGATCCGCTGCTACCTGATCAAGATGGACGAGCTGGTGACGCAACCGAAATGGGCGCGCCGCCTGCACCGCGTCGTCCGCGACCTGCCCGAGGAGCTTGCCACCTACAAGGGGCTGACGCGCTACCGCCCGACACTGGTCGAGTGGCTGTCGAAATTGGATGATGGCAGTGCGACGAGCCCGGGATTCGGGCCGGATTGATTGACGCTGCCCTCCAAGCAGCCAATCTCCCCCCAAGAGGGGGAGATGCCCGGCAGGGCAGAGGGGGGCGCCGTGGAGCGCAGGCCTTGCCCAATGTCCAACCTCTAACGCTCCGCGAAACTCACCCGCCGCCCAGCCCGGCCACAATCACGACATGCTGGCAGACACTGTCGATGTCGCGGATAACATCGTCGTTCCAGAAGCGCAGGACGGTCCAGCCCAGGGCTTCGAACTTGGCGGTTCTTGCAGCGTCCAATTCCAACGCTTCGGCTTGGCCATGCTGGGAACCATCAAGCTCGACGATCAGCTTTTTGTCCGGGCATGCAAAATCGACGATATGGCCGGCGATAGGCATCTGGCGCCGAAACCCCAGTCCCATCAACCTATGTGCCCTGATCTCATTCCAGAGCTTGAGTTCGGCGTCGGTCATCACCTTGCGCATCCTGCGCGCATTGCGGCGGTTGTTGGCGGATACGAGATTATGCGTCATCGCGGTTCGCCCCCCTCTGTCCTGCCGGACATCTCCCCCTCAAGGGGGGAGATCGGATGCCACTTCGGCTTTCGCCAATCGCCAATGCTGTAAACAAGGAAATCGAGTCCCCTTACCCCGCGCTCTGCGGATAGCAGATGATCGACAGATAGCGCATGGGCAGTTTCGTCAGTTGCTCCGGTCCGTGCGGGGCGTCGGCGTCGAAGAACAGGCTGTCGCCGGGCTTCATCGGATAGAGATTGCTGCCGTGTCGGTAAACGACCTCGCCCTCGAGCATATAGAGGAATTCCATGCCCTCGTGCTGGAAGGTCGGGAACACGTCCGAATCCTCGGTCAGCGTGATCAGATAGGGCTCGACGACGACGCCGCTGGTGTTCGAGCCGATGTGACCAAGCAGATTGTACTGGTGGCCGGCCCGCGTGCCGCGGCGCTCGACGTCCAACCCTTCGCCCGCCTTGACGAAAACGGCGCTGCGCTCCTCTTCGAAGCGGCGGAAGAAGGCGGTGACGGGAACACCCAGCGCCCGCGACAGCGCCTGCAAAGTGGTCAGCGACGGCGAGGTGATGCCGTTCTCGATCTTCGACAGCATGCCCAGCGAAATGTCGGTGGCGACCGCCAGATCGGCGACGGTGATGCCGAGCTTTTTGCGGAACGCGCGCACCTCGCGGCCGATCGCCACTTCCAGCACCTTTTCACGCGTGTCGCGGATGGCGTGCGGGTTCTGTGTCAGCGGCGCGCGGATGGTCTTCCCGTCCACTGAGACCTTTGGCAGCGGCTTTGCCTTTGCGCCGCCGGCTCCAGCACCGGCCTTTGGATTTGAAGCGTTTTTCGCCATGTCGCCCCCCGGACTTCGCGGATTTATTTCACTCAAGGTGAACATATTCGGTGGCGATACATGAGCGCAGCCGCGTCGGCAAGCCGTCTTATGCCGCATGCGCCAATCCCGCGATTTCGGGCAATGCGGGTTCTTCGCCAGGAATCCGCCGTGCGCAAACGCCGTTCCCGCAGATGGCTGTTGACAGTGCCGGAGGGCCAATTACTGTCACTGGCAGTGAAATTTGTTTCGCTGGGGAAATCAAAAAAATGGAGGCCCGGACATGAACACTCGCGTTGCCGTCATCGGGGCCGGACCGTCCGGCCTAGCACAGATCAGGGCCTTCAAGTCGGCGGCCGACAAAGGGGCAGGCATTCCCGAGATCGTCTGCTTCGAAAAACAGTCCGACTGGGGCGGCCTGTGGAATTATACATGGCGCACCGGCCTCGACGAACATGGCGATCCGGTGCACGGCTCGATGTATCGCTATCTCTGGTCGAACGGGCCGAAGGAATGCCTGGAATTCGCCGACTACACGTTCGAGGAACATTTCGGCCGGCCGATCGGCTCCTATCCCCCGCGCGCCGTGCTGTGGGACTACATCAAGGGCCGCGTCGAAAAGTCAGGCGTGCGCAAATGGGTGCGCTTCAACAGTCCTGTGCGCATGGTGACCTTCTCGGACGAGACGAAGAAATTCACCGTCACCGCGCATGACCGCACCAACGACGTCACCTATTCGGAAGAGTTCGACAATGTCGTCGTCGCGTCCGGGCATTTCTCGGTGCCAAACGTTCCCTATTTCGAGGGGTTCTCGACCTTCAACGGCCGCATCCTGCACAGCCACGATTTCCGCGACGCGATGGAATTCAAGGGCAAGGACATCCTGATCATCGGACGCTCCTATTCGGCCGAGGACATCGGCTCGCAATGCTACAAATACGGCGCGAAGTCGATCACCTCGAGCTACCGCTCCAAGCCGATGGGCTTCAAATGGCCTGAGAACTGGAAAGAGGTGCCGCTGCTGCAGAAGGTCGTCGGCAAGACCGCGCATTTCAAGGATGGTTCAACCAAGGATATCGACGCAATCATCCTGTGCACCGGCTATCTCCATTCCTTCCCCTTCCTCACCGACGACCTGAAGCTCAAGACCGCCAACCGCATGTGGCCGCTGGATCTTTATGAAGGCGTCGTTTGGGAGAAGAACCCGAAGCTTTTCTACATCGGCATGCAGGACCAGTTCTACACTTTCAACATGTTCGACGCGCAGGCTTGGTACGCGCGCGACGTCATCATGGGCCGCATCAAGCTGCCGTCCGCGCAGGCAATGGCCGAGCACGGTGCCAGATGGCGGGCGCGCGAGGAGACGCTGGAAGACGCCGAGCAGATGATCTGGTTCCAGGGCGACTACACCAAGGAATTGATGGACCAGACCGACTATCCCGGCTTCGACGTCGAGGCGGTCAACCAGACCTTCATGGAATGGGAGCATCACAAGGTGGAAGACATCATGAGCTTCCGCGACCATTCCTACCGCTCGTTGATGACCGGCACCATGGCGCCGCTGCACCATACGCCCTGGCTGCAGGCGCTGGACGATTCGATGGAGAGCTATCTGGAGGTGAAGGGCGTCGCGGCGGAGTAGCGGCTTTCAGGCCGGCAACACGACCCAGTCGTGGCGGCTTTCGCCGTAGACGGCTTGCGTCGGCGCAGGGAAAGACGGATCGGCGAAACAGCCGACCGCGACAGCGACCGCCTCCGGTTTGCGCGACGGATACCAGAACACCGTCGAGCCACAGTTTCCGCAGAAGTGGAAAGTGACGGGAAAGCCGCTGTCGGAATTGCGCCGGAATGTCTGGGATGAGCCGTCGATGTCGATCGCGTCGGCATCGAAGAAAGCCGCTATCCCGAACGGACTGCCGGTGCGCCGCTGGCAATCCAGGCAGTGGCAAAGCGATATTTTGGCCGGCTGTTGCGGACAGCGGATCTGCAATTGGCCACAGGTGCAGCGAGCAATCCTGCTGGTCATGTCTTCCTCCCTTGATAAGTTCGCCGCTTGAGCTTTAACCCAGCCTCGCCCGTGCTTTCGCCGTCCAGGCATTGAACAGCCGGTCGGCGACGATGCCGATGAAGGCGATGGCGAGGCCCGCCACGATGCCGCGGCCGGAATCGGCCTTGGACAGCGCGATGAACACCTCCTGGCCGAGATCACGGGTGCCGACCATGGCGCAGATGATGATCATCGCCAAAGCCATCAGGATCGTCTGGTTGACGCCCAGCATGATCTCGGGCAGCGCGAGTGGCAATTGCACGCGAAAGAAAGTCTGGCGCGGCGTGCAGCCCGAAACCTTGGCCGCCTCGATCAGTGCCGGCGGCACTTGCCTGATACCGTGATTGGTGTAGCGGATCGCCGGCACCACGGCGAAGGCGATCGTTGCGATCATCGCGGTGACGTCACCGACGCGGAACAGCATCACCACCGGAATGATGAAGCAGAAGGAGGGCAGTACCTGCAGCGTATCGATGACGGGCGTGATCACCTTCTCGACGCGGTCGCTGCGCGCGGCCATCAGGCCGATCGGAATCCCGATCAGGCAAGCGACGAAGGCCGAGATGCCGCAGAGATAGACGGTCGCCATGGTCTTTTCCCACAGCCCGGTGACGGCGCAGAAGGCGGTCAGCACTGCCACCAGAGCGGCCAGGCGCAGGCCGGAAAGCTGATAGCCGGCAAGGCCGAGCAGAAATACCGCGCCCAGCCACGGAAAGCTTTCGCAGAAGGCGCGCACCGGGTTCAGCACGTTAAGGATCAGCGCCACGCGGAACGCCTCGATGACATCGAAGAAGTTGATCGTCACCCAATTCACCGCCGCTTTCCACAATGGCGCGGTGGTGAAGGTGATCGCCTTCGGCACCGCCGCAAAGGCAGGCACGAAGAGGCCAAGCAGTGTGGTGACGATCAGGATGGCGACGGCCAGCGTCAGATTGGGATAGCGCCGCCAGAAGGCGGGCTGGACTTGCCGGTGGACGTGACCTTTTGCGTGGTTGGCGGCGATGGCCTGGCTCAACCGGTCGAGCGCGACGGCCAGCGCCACGATGGCCAGCCCCGCTTCCATGGCTTCGCCGACCTTCAGCGCACGCAGCGCCAGCAACACGTCATAGCCTAGCCCGCCGGCGCCGATCATCGAGGCGATGATCACCATGTTCAGCGCCAGCATGATCACCTGGTTGACGCCGACCATCAGCGTCGGCCGCGCCGACGGCAAAAGCACGCGCCACAGTTTCTGCCGCGCCGTGCAGCCGGCCATCTCGCTGAAATCGTCGATCTCGGACGGCACCCGCGACAGGCCGAGCATCGTTGCCCGCACCATTGGCGGGGTGGCGAAGATGGCGGTGGCGATCATCGCCGAAACCGGACTGTTGCCGAACAGAAGCAGCATCGGGATGAGGTACGCGAAGGTCGGGATGGTCTGCATCAGATCGAGGGCAGGGGAGACCACCAGCCGCTCCGCCCAGGGTTTCCGCCAGGCCCAGATGCCGACGAACAATCCCGTGGCGATGCAGAATGGCACGGCGATGGAAATCAGCGCCAGCGTCAGCATGGCGCTGGTCCATTGGCCGAACAGCGCGATGTAGAGAAAACAGCCGCCGACCAGCATGCCGAGCTTGCGCCCGCCAGCCGCATGCCCGGCGACAAAGGCCGCCGCGCAGATGCCGATCCAGGACAGGCGCGGCAGCACATAGGCGTCGGCGCCGTGACCGATCTTGAAATTCTTTGCCAGAAGGTCGAGCGCGAAATCGAGCGGCACGCCGAGCACGGCAGTGATCGACCGCGTCAGCCATGACAGGTTTATCTTTATCCAGCGCATCAGGGCGCTGACCCAATCGGCGACCGGCACGATCGCCTCGGCCGGATAGTTGGCAGCCCAGGGGAGACTGTCCTGGAGCAGGAACACGACCAGCACCACGGCAAGCGCTGCGGCCCAGACCAGCAGCCGGGTCTGCGCCGGCCGCGGCCTCGTCCCACTGGCGCTTGCCGTTACTGTCATGCACCGGCTCCTGACCGCTCGATGCCGGCGAGCAGGTCGATCACCGCTTGCGGCGTGACTTCGCCGATCGGCTTGCCGCTGCCGTTGACCACCGCGAACGGTCTGCCGGCCGCGACGATGCTGGCCGAGAAGCTGGCAATCTTGGCCTCTGGCGCCACCGTGCCGCCATGCTCGGCGCCGTCGCAGGCGCGCATCAGGCTCTTCGCCGAGATCACCTTGGCGCGGTCGACGTCGCGGGTGAATTCGGCGACATAGTCGGTCGCGGGATCAACCACCAACTCCTCCGGCGTGCCGATCTGGATGACTTCGCCATCCTTCATGATGGCGATGCGGTCGGCCAGCCTTATCGCCTCGTCGAAATCATGGGTGATGAAGACGATGGTTTTGTGCAGCATGGTCTGCAATCGCATCAGCTCGTCCTGCATCTCGCGGCGGATCAACGGGTCGAGCGCCGAGAACGGCTCGTCGAGGAACCAGATCTCCGG
Organism: Mesorhizobium sp. BR1-1-6; assembly: GCF_020165355.1. Classification (NCBI taxonomy): domain Bacteria; kingdom Pseudomonadati; phylum Pseudomonadota; class Alphaproteobacteria; order Hyphomicrobiales; family Phyllobacteriaceae; genus Mesorhizobium; species Mesorhizobium sp. BR1-1-6. The sequence goes on from NZ_JAIUHZ010000004.1 coordinate 130,582, forward strand.
CTTGGTCGCCAGGCTGCGGGCGATGCCGACACGCTGCTGCTGGCCGCCTGAAAGTTCGCGCGGATAGAAATGCTCGCGGCCGCGCAGGCCGACAAGCTCGATCACGTCGCGGGCGCGTGCTTCGCGCGTCGCGCGGTCCTGCCCCTGGATGCTGAGCGGAAAGGCGATGTTGTCCAGCACGTTGAGATGCGGCAGCAGCGCGAAATTCTGGAACACCATGCCCATGCGATGGCGCCTGAGTTCGATGAGCGCCGCATCCGAGATCTCGAGCAGGTCCTTGCCCTCGAACTCGACCTTGCCGTGCGTCGGCTCGACCAGACGCGACATGCAGCGCACCAGGGTCGACTTGCCCGACCCCGAGAGCCCCATGATGGTGAAGACCTCGCCCTGGCGGATTTCAAGATCGACGCCGCGTACCGCCCCGACCAGTCCGGCAGCGGCGACATCGGCCATGCTGGCCTTGCCGTCGCGCTCGCGGATGAAGCTGGCCGCGTTCGAACCGAACAGTTTCCAGACATTGCGGCAGGCCAGCTTTATCGGGCGGGCATCCTTTGGCGCGCCCGCGGCGTTCGATCCCTGTTCGGTCTTGTCAGGCATTCAAGCGTCCTTCTGGAATATCGACGATTGAGGCCCGGCCGATCGACGGCCGGGTCTCATTCTCCAGTCGGAGCGATCACTGTGCCCAGGCTTTCCAGTCGGCTTCGTGGGCGGCGATCCAGGCGGCGGCGACGTCCTCCGGCGTCTTGCCGCCGAGGTCGATCTCGCCGCTCATCTTGTTGAGCTCGTCGGTGTCGACCGTGTAGGCCTTGGCCACCTTGTAGGCGACGGGCCATTTGTCCTTCATGCCGTTCCAGGCGTATTTCCAGATCTCGCCATGCGGCTTGCCGCAATCATATTTGGCGTCGGGATTCGTGCCCCATTTCGGGTCGCTGTAGCATTCGGGCGTGTATTCGGGGAATTCAACCCATTCGCCCTTGTATTTGGCCGGCGCCCAATGCGGCGAATAGATCCACAGCATGATCGGCGCCTTGCGCTGATAGGCCGAATCCAGCTCCGCGAACATCGCCGCGTCGGTGCCGGCGTGGATGACGGTGAATGGCAATTTGAGTGCCTCGACGCGCTCGTCGTCAAAACCCTCCCAGGTCACCGGACCGCCGAGATAACGACCCTTGGGTGCCGTCTCGGCTGTCGAAAAAGCCTCGGCGCATTTCGGGTCCTTCAGCGCTTCCCAATTGGGCAGACCGGGGCATTTCTCCTTCATATATTCGGGGAACCACCACTCTTCCTTGGCCTTGGGGCCGAGCTTGCCGAGGCGCTCGGTCTGGCCGGTGGCGTCGGAAGCCTTCATCGCCTCGCCGGCGGTCGTGTCCCAGAATTCCAGGCCGATATCGAGGTCGCCATTGGTGAGACCGGTGGTCAGGCTGGAGAGGTAGTCGGCGGTCGGATATTCGACGGTGTAGCCGAGCTTTTCGAGAATCCCGCCGAGAATCTTGGCGTTGAGGTTGACGCTGGTCCAGTCGAACAGCGCGATCTTGATGGGGTCGTTGGATTCAGGGGCTGCGGCGTGGACGGAAAGCGTTGGCAGGCTCAGTGCCGCGAGCGCGGCGGCGCCCAGGGACAGTTTAGAAACTCTGCTCCGAAATGACATGCTTGTTCTCCTTCAAGCTGTGACGGTTATCGTTCGTTCCCTTCTTGCGTCTTTCTGCCCTTGTTGGGTTTTTTCTTGATTGTGTTGGAAAGACCTGCCTTTGCGCAAGGCCGTTTCCGCCATGGCGCGGCCAAAACCGGCGCAGGCGGGATTGTGCTGAGTTTTTGATTTGCGGAAATGGTGCTGAGAGGGTCGGCGTCATAGCTGCCGACGGATCGCTGCGACAGCGATCACCTGCCGGTCGATTGCCAGCCTTATGGCGCCCTGCAAAATGCGAGCCATCAGGGTCCCCTGACCTCGGCTATCGGCCCGGCAAGCCCCATCGCCAGAACCGTTTCATGAGATGAAATTATATATACCAACACTTATCGCGCGCAATGACTAAGGCTTGCTGGATGCATAATTCGGACCGCAGGCGAGGTCGCACCCAACCCGCCTGCCGAGCCACCTTACCAGCAGACGTAGCCGCCATCGACGATCAGGTCGAGGCCGGTGACGAAGCTCGACGCGCGGCTGGCCAGGAACACGGTCGGCCCGACCATTTCCTCGGGCGTCGCCATGCGCCCCATCGGCGTGTCGCGCTTGAAGATCTTGATCTCCTCCGCCACCTCGGGCCTCTTGTTCATCGGCGTCAGCGTGTAGCCCGGGCTGACCACATTGACGCGCAGGCCGCGGTCGGCCCACTCCATGGCGAGGCTCTTCGACATGTGGATGACGGCGGCCTTCGAGGAATTGTAATGCGCCTGCGTCAGCCCGCGATTGACGATGGTGCCCGACATCGAGGCGATGTTGACGATCGAGCCCTTGCGCCGCGCCAGCATCTTGCGCGCTTCGGCCTGGCAGGACAGGAACACGCCGGCGACATTGACCTCGTGCACCTTCCGCCACGTCTCCAGGGCCATTGTCTCGGCCGGCTCCGATCCGGCGATGCCGGCATTGTTGACGGCAATCGTCAGGGCGCCGAGTTCGCTCTCGACGCGGTCGGTCGCCGCCGCGAGATCGCCCTCGGACGTCACCGTGCCCGTCAGCACCAGCGCCTTGCGCCCAAGCGCGGTGATACGCTGTGCGGTCTCCTCCAGCCCGCCCTTCGATGCATGGCCGAAACAGGCGACGTCGGCGCCGGCCTGCGCCAATCCGATCGCGATTGCCTGGCCGATGCCGCTGCCGGCACCGGTAACCAGCGCGACATCGCCGTCCAGCTTGAAAAGATCCATCGATAGTCCTCCCTGCTTCAGGGAGGGTATGCGCTGTCCCGCGTTCCGATCAAGCCTTCAGCGCGGGCATGGCGACACGGCTAGAAATAGCCGTTGGAGGCGGCCGTGGCTTCTTTCGGGATCTCGACGCCGTCGACCAGGATCTTGTCGACCAGTTCGTGATGGAAGCAGACCAGGCCCTTGATGCGCTCCGCCTCATGCACCGGCTCCGGATAGTACCAGACGAGGTTCTCGTGGCGCTTCTTGCCCGTCGTCACGTGATAGTAGTTGGAGATGCCCTTGTAGGGGCAGCGCGAGATGTAGCGGCTGGGCGCGAACATATCGAGCCGCGTGTCGGAGATTGGCAGATAATGGCGTACCGGATGGCCGGTCTCGAACAGGAACACGCCGCGCCGTGAATCGGCGACCTGCTCGCCGTCCAGGATGACCTGCACCCGCCGTGAGGACGGCAGGCAGTCGACCCGCCGGAACGGGTCGCGGGCGTGGACGAAGATCTCCTCGTCCTCCTCATACCAATGCGTCATCTTGGGCCAGTAGAAGGACATGTAGTCCGCGATCGGCGGACAGCCCTTGACCGGGTCGAGATAGCGCCAGGCGGCATCCTCGACCAGCGTGATGCCGGTGTTGAGCGAGTAGTGCGTGGCCAGGCCCTTGAACGGATCTTCCGTCGTCGTCCTGCTCGGCAGCAGGAACTCCTCGCGCACGTCACTCATCGGGAAGTAGTAGACCGGCAGGTGATCGGATTCGTAGAACACCAGCGCCCTGGTCGTGTCGGCGACGATCATCGATCCCACTTGCACGCGCAGCCGCTTCTGCATCGGCATGGTGAAGGCGACGTAGCCGGGCTCGAACTCATACTGCACGATCGTGTCGAGCAAGGGAAAATGCGGCCCGCGGCCGCGCAAATGAGGCTTGCGAATGGTAGTCTCCCGTTTCTTTTCTTTTGTCATCGAGTGTTCGCGCAAAGCGAGATGGACCTGGATTGAGTCATCGTATCGGAGTGGGTTTCCGGGCGGCGGGCTTCTCCTGAGTCGAGCGGCTCGAACAATGGCCCCCCATCGCCCTTCGCAGCCCGCTGGCGGATAGCCTCGCCGCCCGAAATCAGAAATTGTCCATCCAGCCTCTATCCCAGCGACACCCGGTCGAGCAGCAGGCCGGCGGCGATCGGCGGCAGCCCGCTGACATTCTTGCGCACCGGCACCAGGAGGTCGGGAAAATAGCTGAAGATGACAGGCGTCTCGTCGAGCAGCAGCTTCTGGATGTCTGACGCCGCCGCCCGCTGCGCACCGATGTCGAGCGCCTTGAGATAGGAATTGACCATGCCGTCATAGGCGGCGCTCTTGAAATGCGCCGCATTCCACGGGCCGTCGCTGACCAGCGGGCTTTTCAGGAAGACGTTCGGCACGCTGCGATGGGCGTAGTCGGTGATGCCGAGCGGGCTGTCCAGCCAGTCCGATTGACCGAACACCGCCTTGCCGTAATATTTGTCCTGGTCCTCGATGTTGAGCGAGACGCGCGCGCCGATCTCCTTGGCGAAGTTCTGGAACAGCTGCGCGTAGCCGGGAATGTCGGAGTAGCGCAGCGTCGTCAGCGTGATGTCGAAGCCGCTGCCGAGGCCCACGGCTTCCATAAGCTGCTTGGCCTTGGCGATGTCCTGGGCGCGCTGCGGCACCGTTCTGTCGGTCGCGGGAAAGGCCGGCGCAAACGGGCTGTCATTGCCGGTCGCCGCCATCCCGCGGCACAGCCCATCCACCAGCTTGGAACGGTCGATGCACAGCGCCAGCGCCTGGCGCACGCGCTTGTCGGTGAAAGGCGCCATGTCGCAGCGCATGTGGAGCTGGCGGTGCGCGGTCGAGGCGACGCGCAGCACGGTGATGTCGGGGCTGTTCAGCACCACTTGGCTGACATCGAGCGGAACGGCGTCGAGAATGTCCACTTCGCCGGCCTGCAGCGCCAGGATGCGCGGCTGGACATCGCCGTAGAATTTGAACTCGAGCCGGTCGGGCAACGCCTTCTCGCCCCAATAATCGGGGTTGCGGATGAAGGTAGCGCCGACTTTCGGCGTGTAGCTCTCCAGCCGGAACGGGCCGGTGCCTTCAAAGGTCTTTTCGTAGTCGCCCTTGTAGCTCGCCGGCAGGATGACGGCATTGTAGTTGTCGATCGACACCGAATAGGGAAAGCTGCCGTTCGGCACGTCGAGATGGAAGGCGACGGTGTGGTCGTCGACCTTGCGGGTGCCGCCCTTCGACAGCAGGCCCTTGAACACCGAAAGCGCGTTCGAGGCCCCGTCCGGGTCGGCCAGCCGGTCGAAGGTCGCGACGACGTCGTCGGCCTTGAAGTCCTCGCCATTGTGGAATTTCACGCCCTTGCGCAGCTTGAACGTCCAGACGCTGCCGTCCTCGTTCGGCGACCAGCTTTCCGCCAGCACCGGCTTCAGCGTGAGGTCCGGCTGTGTGACGCAGAGGAATTCGGCGGTCTGGAAAACCAGCTGGTAGCTGCCGCTGTCGTAGTAGGTGACGGGATCGATGGCCCCGCCTGGCGGCGCCACGCCGGCGCGCACCGTGCCGCCCGGTTTGCCTTCGGCGCGGGCTTCTTGCGTGCCGAGACCGGCGGCGGCGACAAGGCTGCCCAAGAACGGCAGCGAAAGGCCGAGAACGCTGCCATGGCGCAGGAAATCGCGCCGGTCGAGCCGGCCGGCCAGCAATTCGTCGACAGCGGAATTTTCGATTGCAGTGAGATTCCGGCGGGCGATATCGATCCTCTCGAAATGCTTCGGCATGGCTGCAATCCTCGCTTGTCTTGGGGCAGGCCATCTAGTTCATCGTTGACCGCGAGCGGAAAGCGATATTTTTTGATAGGGGGCATCGGAATTTTCGATGCGGAGAGCCAAGGCATGGACACCGAAAACCTGCGCAGTTTCCTGGAGATTGCCGAGCATGGCAGCTTCACCGTCGCGGCCAATCGGCTGAACCTTGCCCAGTCCACCGTCAGTGCGCGGATAAGAGTGCTGGAGGAGCAGTTGGGGCGACGGCTTTTCATCCGCGACCGCGATGGCATCACGCTGACGCCGGCCGGCCGCCAGTTCCTGCCGCATGCGTCCGCCATCACCCGCACCTGGGAGCAATCGAGGCAGGACATCGCCGTTCCCGATGGCTACGAAACACTGCTGCGGCTGACCGCGCCCGCCTATCTGTGGGAGCGCATCACTTCGCCATGGGTCGAATGGATGCGCGCCGAGCGGCCGAACGTTGCGTTACGGCTCGAGGGCAGTTTTCCCGATCTGGCGATCGACCAACTGGCCGAAGGCCTGCTCGACATCTGCATCCTCTATCTGCCGCGGCCGCATCCCGGCATCGTTTACGAAACGCTGGCCGTCGATCAGGTCGTGCTTGTCCAGCATGCCGCGCAGACGAAGCCATGGACCGAGAACTACATACTGATGGACTGGGGGCTCGAATTCCGCATCGAGCATGATCGGGCGTTTGCCGGCATGGTCAAGCCGGCCATTTCGGCCGGCCTGGTCTTCATCGGTTTGCAGCACGTGCTGTCGCAGCAAGCCGCCGCCTATCTGCCGCTCAGCGCCGTCAGCGGCCATATCGAGCGCGGCGAAATGAAACGCGTCGCGAACACGCCCGTGTTCCAGCGGCCGATCTATCTTGCCTATCCCAGCAATCCGGCGTCGTCGGATGTGCTCGACGTGGCCTTGGCGGGATTGCGGGCACTGACGAGGGATTGGGCCGGCGAGCAGGGCTTTGCCGAGGGCGACCGGTCCTTCAGCATGGCCGGCCATCCGTGAAGGGCAGGGGCCGTATGTTCGGCTACGCCGGCTCGGTGTCGACCGCTGCCGGCCTCTGCAGCCTGGCGAGTTCCACATAGGGAATATGGCAACGGATCGAGTGTCCGGGGCGCGCCTCGGCCAGCGGCGGTTCCTGTTGTTCGCAGATCGGGCCGATCTTGCGTGGGCAGCGCGTGTGGAAGACACAGCCCGGCGGCGGATTGGTGGCGCTGGGGATTTCGCCGTCGAGACGGATGCGCGCCGTCTCGGTCTGGTCGAGCCTGGGCACGGCCGACAGCAGCGCTTCGGTGTAGGGATGATGCGGGCCGGAGAAAACGTCCTCCGACGGCCCAAGCTCCATGATGCGACCGAGATAGAGCACGGCGATTTTGTCGGAGAGGTAGCGCACCACGCCAAGATCATGCGAGATGAAGATGTAGCTGACGTCTTCCTTCGCTTGCAGATCGGCGAGCAGGTTCAGGATCGCGGCCTGCACCGACACGTCGAGCGCCGAGGTCGGCTCGTCGCACACGACGATGCGTGGATCGCCGGCGAAGGCGCGCGCTATGGCAACGCGCTGTTTCAGTCCGCCCGACAGCTGGCGCGGCTTCACGGCCAGATGCCGGTCGGTCAGCCGCACCGAGCGGACGAGGTCGTCGAGGCGGGCCTTGAGCGCCTTGCCGCTCAAGCCCGCCAGCCGCTTCAGCGCGCGGCCGATCAGATGCCTTATCGAATGCGACCGGTTGAGTGCGGAGTCCGGATTCTGGAAGACGATCTGCATCGCCTTGACCTGGTCGTCGCTGCGGTCCCCCAGCCGCGGCGCCAGCGCCTTGCCCTCGAGCTCGATGCTGCCGCCGTCGTCGGGCGGCACGAGGCCGAGCAGCAGCCTGGCGAAAGTGGTCTTGCCGCTGCCGGACTCGCCGACCAGCCCGAGCGTTTCGCCCGGCCTGAGATCGAGCGACACGTCCTTCACCGCGCGCAGCGAATGGCCATGGCTGGCAAAGGTCTTGTTCAGCCCGGCGACCCGCAATACCGGCGTGGCTGCGGCTTTCGGCGCGGCGGGCGCGTCGCTGGGCGTCGTGCGCGGGAGGGATTGCGCCTTCTCGTGATAGTGACAGCGCGACAGCCGGCCGCCCAGCTCGTAGAGCGGCGGCAACTCGTTGCGGCAGCGGTCTGTAGCGAGAGCGCAGCGGTCGGCGAAGGGGCAGCCCTTGATGTCGGCCCCGATGCCGGGCAAAAAGCCCGGGATGGTGTCGAGGCGGCCCTGGTCCTTGCGCTGGCCGCCGCGTGGCAGGCAGCGCAGCAGCGCTACCGTATAGGGGTGGCGCGGATCGTTGAAGACGGCCTCCGTCGGTCCTTCCTCGACCAGCATGCCGGCGTAGAGCACGCCGACGCGATCGCACATGTTGGAGACGACGGCGAGATTGTGGCTGATGAACAGGATCGAGGCCGACAATTCTTGCCGCAGCTGCGCGATCAGGTCGAGCACCTCGGCTTCGACGGTCGCGTCGAGGCCGGTCGTCGGCTCATCCAGGATCAGCATCGAAGGATCGTTGGCCAGCGCCATGGCGATCGCCACGCGCTGCTGCATGCCGCCGGAAAGCTGGTGCGGATAGCGTTGCATGACGCTGGCCGGATCGGAGATCCGCACCCGGTTCAGCATGGCGATTGCGCGATCCTCGGCTGCCTGCCCCGTTTTGCCCCCAAGCTCGAAGATCTCGGTCAGCTGGCGACCGATGCGGATCGACGGGTTGAGCGCCTTGCCGGGGTCCTGATAGACCATGGAGACGCTTTCGGCGCGCATTTGCCTGAGCGCCTCGGCATCGAGCTTCATGACGTCCTGGCCGTCGAGCGAGATCGCGCCGCCTGATATCGAACCGTTTCGCGGCAGGTAGCGCACGACTGAAAGGGCGACTGTGGATTTGCCGCAGCCGGATTCGCCGACCAGCCCATAGGCCTCGCCTTGGCCGATGGTGAGACTGAGATTGCGCAGCACCGCCCGGTTTCGGCCCGAAACACGATAAGCGACCGACAGGTCGTCGAGGTCGAGTGCGTTCTGGGCCTTGGCCTTCCGGGTCTTGGAGGGTTCAGTCATTGAAGGCTCCATGCACGCCGTCGGCCGCCAGGTTGACGCCGATCACCAGCGAGGCGATGGCGAGCGCGTCGAACAGCACGGTCCACCAGAAGCCGCCGCCGATCATGCCGTAATTGCTGGAAATCGAGAGCCCCCAGTCCGGCGACGGCGGCTGGATGCCGAAGCCCATGAAGGAAAGCGTGGCAACCGCGAAAATGGCATAACCAAGCCGCACGGTCGTTTCAACCAGGATCGGCGGAATGACGTTGGGCAGGATCTCGACGAACATCGTATGCAGCGCACTCTCATGCCTGAGCTGGGCCGCGGCGACATAGTCGAGCTCGCGCTCAGCCAGCACCGCCGAGCGCACGGTGCGCGCGATGATCGGCGCGAAGCTCAGGCCGATGACCACGATGACGGTGGTCTTGGACGTGCCGAGCGCCACGATGGCGAGCAGCGCCACGATCACCACCGGGATTGCCATGAAGGCTTCCAGGATGCGGCTGACGACATCGTCGACGATACCGCGGAAGTAACCGGTGAGCAGCCCGAGCGCCGTGCCGGCCACCGTCGCCAGCAATGTCGCCAGCGGCGCCACGGTCAGGATGTCGCGCGAGCCGACGATGACGCGCGAGAAGACGTCGCGGCCGATCTGGTCGGTGCCGAACCAGTGTTCGGCCGAAGGCGGCGCCAGCGCGTTGATGATGTCGTCGGCGAGCGGATCGTAGGGCGCGAAATGTTCGCCGAACAGCGCACAGGCGACCCAGAACAGCACGATGGTGATGCCGACGAGGAAGGTGCCGGAGCGAAGCAGCGAGGACAAAACCTCCGCCAGGGGGCTGCGCTGGCGGGTGTCGTCCTGTCTGGCGGGACTGGTCTGGACGGCGCTCATTGTTCTGACCCCAGCCGGATGCGTGGATTGAGCACGGAATAGAGGAAGTCGGCCACAAGGGTGGCCACGGCATACACGATGCCGATGGTCAGGATGCCTGATTCCAGCATCGGGAAATCCTTGCCGCGCGCAGCGGTGAAGATCAGCGAGCCGATACCCTGGTAGCGGAACAGCGTCTCGATCACCACGAGGCCGCCGATGAGATAGCCGGTCTGGGTGGCAATGACGGTGATGGTGGGCAGCAGCGCATTGCGCAGCACATGGCGCCAGATCACCGTGCGCCAGGGCAGGCCCTTGAGCACCGCGGTTCGCGTATAGTCGGAATCGAGCGCCTCGATCATGCCCGAGCGCGCCATGCGCGCGATATAGCCGAACAGCACCAGGAACAGCGGCAGCGCCGGCAGGATCAGGTAGTAAAGCTGCGTGAAGAAACCGGCATCACGCGGCCATGCCGCCGAGATCGGCAGCCAGCGCAGCCAGACACCGAAGATCAGGATCAGGATGATGCCGGAGACGAACTCCGGCAGCACCGTCACCGACAGGCCGCCAAGGCTGATGATGCGGTCGAGCGGCCGGTTGAGGTTGAGGGCCGCGACGACGCCGCCAAGGATGCCGATTGGCACCACCAGCACGAAGGCGACCGCCGCCAGCTTCATCGAATTGCCCAGCGCATCGATGACGAAGGGGGCGACCGGCGAGCGGAAGATGTAGGACGTGCCCATGTCGCCCTGGACGAAGTTTGAAATCCAGCTCCAGTACTGGGCAAGCAGTGGCCGGTCGACGCCGAGCGAATGGTTGAGCGCATCGACGGCGCGCTGGTCGGCGAACGGCCCCAATATGGCGCGCCCGACATTGCCTGGAAGCACCTGTCCGCCCAGAAAGACCATGATGCTGAGCAGGAACAGCGTGACGAGCGAAAGCGAGACGCGCCGGACAAGGAAGGAGAGAATGGCTAACACTCCCTGAGTAGCCAGCTCCCGTCAGGAAGCTGGCTGTTATAGGATTGGCTTTCCCTTCCGCTCAGGCCTTCGACGCCTTTTCCAGGAACAGCTGCGACATCGCGGTCGGCTGCACGCCGGCCACGCCCTTCGCCGTCGCCGTCAGATAGTCGTAGAAATAGCCGAAGATGACCGGCGTCTCCTCGAGCAGAAGTTTCTGGATCTTGCCTGCCGTCGCCTTCTGCGCTTCGAGATCGAGGGCCGCGATATAGCTGGTCGCCAGCGCGTCGTAGTCCTTGTTCTTGAAGTGCGCCGCGTTCCACGTGCCTTCGCTCTTCAGCGGGGCGGCAAGATAGACGTTCGGCACGCCGCGGTGGCCGTAGTCGGTGATGCCCATTTCCGAGTCCAGCCAGTTCGATTTGCCGAACACGGCGTCGCCGTAATAGGCGCTCTGGTCGAGGATGTTGAGCTCGAGCTCGATGCCGATTTCCTTGACCCAGTTCTGGATGAGCTGGGCGTATTCGGGGATTTCGAGATAGCGCTCGGTGGTCAGCGTCATCTTGAAGCCCTTGCCCGCGCCCGCCGCCTCCATGAGCTGCTTGGCCTGCGCGATGTCCTGCTTGCGCTGCGGCACGCTCGCATCGGTCGAGGGATAAACCGGGGCGAACGGGCTGTCGTTGCCAGCCACGGCGCGCCCCTTCATCAGGCCCGCGACCAGCTTGTCGCGGTCCAGGCTGAGCGCGATGGCGCGGCGCACGCGCGCATCCTTCATCGGCCCGTCGTCGCAGCGCAGGTGCAGTTGCTGGTGCGCCGACGATTTCAGGCTGATGATGTCGATGTTGGGATCGTTGAGCAGCGCCACGCCAGACAGGACAGGCATCTGGTTGATGATGTCGACCTGCCCGCCCTGCAGCGCCAGGATCATTGGCTGCATGTCGGCGAAGAAGGTGAATTCGGTGCGTTCCGGCAGCGCCTTCTCGCCCCAATAACCTTCGTTGCGGACGAAGGAAGCGCCGACCTTCGGCGTGTATTTGTCGATCTTGAACGGCCCGGTGCCGTCGAAGCTCTTTTCGTAGTCGCCCTTGTAGCTCGCCGGCACGATGACGGCGTTGTAATTATCGGAGGACACCATGTAGGGAAAGTTGCCGTTCGGGGCGTCGAGGTGGAATTCCACCGTGTAGTCGTCGACCTTCTTGCTGGCGCCCTTCGACAGGATGCCGGTGAACACCGACAGTGCGTTGGACGAGTTGGCCGGGTCGGCGATCCGGTCGATGCTGGCCACCACGTCGTCGGCCTTCATCTCGCCGCCTGAGTGGAACTTCACGCCCTTGCGCAGCTTGAAAGTCCACACCGAGCCGTTGTCGTTCGGCTTCCAGCTTTCAGCCAGTGCCGGCTTGAGCACGAGATCGGGGCCGTCGACGCAGAGGAACTCCGCGACCTGCTGCATGATCAGCAGGCCGCCGGCATCGGCGATGGTGACAGGGTCGATCGTCGCCGCCGGCACGCTGCTTGCGACGCGGATCGTGGCGCCTGGCGCGCCTTGCGCCCGGGCGAGCGACGGCATGGCGCCGAGGCCCGCGGCCGTGGTGATGCCGCCCAGCAGCGGCAGCGACAGGCCGAGCAGGCTGCCATGGCGGATGAAGTCGCGGCGGCTGACACGGCCGTCGACGAGACCGTCGATGAGGTGATTTTCGAGCGGCGAGCGGTTGCGCCGGATGAGGTCGAGAATGCGATAATTCTTGCTCATGGGTTTGACCCTTTCCCCTGTTTCTTATGGTTGACGAAAATTCGCGACTACACCGTTTCCGGTCGCCAGAGGCCTGTAGACCGGGACTGTAGCACGCGGTTTTGTCCGGTCCATCCAGTCCTTGGCGTGGACGTGCCGGTTTCTGGGCTGCACTGCTTCCTCTGGTCCGTGGCCACCCTTTCCGATCGGGATCGCGGTGGCTGGCTTCTTCTGTTTTGGCCGGCCGCCCTCATCTAGTTCAGCGGCAAACGACGGTAAGTTCCGGGCTTTGCCCGATCATGATATTTGTTGCAGGGCCCGTTCTCGACGAAATCGCGATGGCAGGCAGCGAGCCGTTCTCGCGACAATGTGATGCCGAGACCGGGCTCCTCCGGCACAGGCACGACATTGTTCCTCGGGCAAAACGGTCCTTCCTCGGTGATGTCGGTCGGTTGCATGCGAAACAGCGACTGGTTCGGTTCCCGTATCCAGCCGAGTGCCGCGCACAGATGCAGGTAAGCGGCGCTGCCGATGCCGCTGTCGCCGCTGTAGCACCAGAAATCGGTGCCGGCGTGCTCGCAGGCGCCGACGAAGCGCAGCATGCGGCCGATGCCGCCATGCGCCGTCGGATTGCCGACGAAGGCGTCGGGCACCTTGAGGTCCATGGCGCGGGCGATGTCGATGTTGTGGGTCGAGAACGGGATCGAGCAATGGCGCCTGAGTTCGCGCATCTCCTCGATCGTCGCCACTGGATCCTCCCAATTGCGCACGCTAAGCTCTTCCAGCGGCCGTGCCAGTCGCCGGGCGGTGCTGAGCGAATAGGCCTGGTTGGAATCGATGCGGATCATCGCATCGTCGCCGAGCTTCCTGCGGATCAATTCGATCATCTTCAGCGAGATTTTTGGATCCTGCGTCGAGAACTTCCCTTCGAAGAAGGTCGTTCCGTGGGTCTCATGAAGCTCGACGCAGTAGTCGGCGACTTCCTCCGGCGTCGTCTCGCCTTTCACCCTTGGCCCGTCGCCGCGCAGCGAAAAGTAATCGGTGAACGGGATCTCCTTGCGCACGGCGCCGCCGAGCAGTTGGTAGAGCGGCTGGTTCCACACCTTGCCGCGCAGGTCCCAGAGCGCCATCTCGATCGCGCCGAAGGCCATGATGCGGGTGCGGTCGTTGATCGACTGCACGCCGGTCCAGTAGGGGAGGCAGACATGCTCGGCGCCCGCGATGTCGAAGGCGTCGCGGCCCACGAGCCGCGGTGCCAGGATGTCGTTGATGATCGCGGCTGCTGCCGGCGTCGGTGCTTCGCCGAGGCCGATCAGGCCATCTTCGGTCTCCACTTCGACAATGGTCGGCGAGAAGCCGTCGAGTTCACCGAACACCCAGGCATAAGGCGCCTCGAGCCTGAGGTTGATCGGCGTCGCCTTGATGCCGCGGATTTTCACCGGCCGACCTCGAAGAAGGGCTTGCCGAGAAGATCCGGGACGACGTCGATGCCGAGGCCCGGACCATCCGGAACGCCCATGCGGCTGCCGGTGACCGGCGGCTTGTTCGACGCCGTGCGCACCGTCACCCATTCGTGGAACGCGATGGCGTGCAGGCGGCGCTCCTGCGGCGTCGACAGCGACAGATGCGCCATGGCTGCCGTGTCGATCTCGGCGCCGCCGGTATCCTCGACGGTGATCATGAAGCCGAGGTCGACGGCGACATCGCGGATCAGCCGGGTCCTGCCGACGCCGCCGAGCCGCGAGATCTTCAGCGTCAGCCCGTCGGCCGCGCCTCGGCGATGGATTTCCAGCATGTCCTCGAGCGAGGTGACGGATTCGTCGAGCACCATCGGCTTGTCGAGCATGCGGCGCACCGACATGTTTTCCTCGATCGTCGTGCAGGGTTGCTCGAATGTGTAATCGATCGAGCGCGTCGCATCGGCGAACTGGCGCGCCTGGTAGGGCGTCCAGCCGGCATTGGCGTCGCAGAAGATGACAGTGTCTTTCGGCACTGAGGCGGCGACCGCCGTGACGCGTTCGATGTCGTCGCGGACGTTGCCGCCGACCTTGACCTGCAGCCGGTGGAAGCCGTCCTGGACGATGCGCTGCGCAAGGGCGGCCATGGCATCGACGCTGCCATGGGTGACGACCTTGTAAAGCTCGGCCGTATCGCTCTCCTTGCCGCCCAGCATCGTCACCAGCGGCACGTCGGCGGCGCGCGCGGCGAGATCCCAGCAGGCCATGTCGAGCGCCGACTTGATGTAGGGATGCCCTTTGAACACGATGTCCATCAGCCGGCCGATGCCGGCGAGGCCGCGCGGGTCGTGGCCGATGAGGTGCGTGGCGATCTCCATAACGCCGGCACGGGCGCCCGCCGGGAAGGCGGCCGAATAGAAATTGCCGAGCGGCGCCATCTCGCCCCAACCGGTGATGCCATCGTTCGAGGTGATGGCGACGATCACCGCGTCGAAGGCGTCGGCGACGCGCCCCTTGGACATGCGGTAGGGGCCGTCCACGAAGGGCTGCACGACATGGTAGGCTTTGATGGTTGCGATCTGCACGTTAATGTCCGTTGTCCGCTGGGGAAGTATCAAGCGCCTTTCGACGGGCGCCGTTCGAGAGCGCGCGCGTAGGCAAGAAGCTCTTCGAAGTCGTGGTCTATATGCTCGCGGGCGTGGCGCTGGGCAGCGCGCATGTCGTCGCCCTTGAGCAGCCGCACGTAAGTCTCGTGAACGTTCTCGGCAGGCACCGCTTCGTTGCGTGCCTGCTGGTGCAGGGCAAAATACATCTGCAACCGGCTGGTCAGCCGTTGCCATGTTTCCAAAAGAACGGAATTGTCGGCCCATTCGTGAATCAGGCCATGCAGTTGCAGCGCGGTTTCGATCTGCCTTGTGGTGTCGCGGTCGCGCGTCGCCTGCTTCACCGCCTCATGGCGCCGGTCGAGCTCATCGAAAAAGCGCCGATCGCGCAGCTCCCATGTCCGCTCGATGGCGAATTCGTCGAGCACCTTGTTGAGCGAGTAGACATCGTCGATGTCCTTGGCGGTGACATTGATGACGAAGGTGCCGGCATAGGGGATGCTGGTCAGGATGCCTTCCTGCACCAGCTCGCGCATCGCTTCGCGCAAAGGCGCGCGGCTGACGCGCATCTGCTCGGAAATCCGCAGCTCGTTGAGCTTCTGGCCCGGCTCCAACTGGCCGGTCAGGATTGCCCGTCGCAGCAGCGCCACGATCTCCGCGCGTCGGGTCGTATCCGCGATTGGACTGAAATCCGCCTTTGCCATCCCGGCCACTCCCGACGAAACAAGGGCAAGCCAAGCAGATTGTCGACAATCTAACAAGGACTTTTGCGGCTTTTTTCACATGGCCGGTACTGGTCGGGCGGAGCTGCTCCCAAAAGCGGCGCCCGCGACCTGTGGGAAGGCCGGGGCGCCGCGCTGAAACCGGGCCTGCGGGGGAGTCAGGTGGCCGGTTTCTGTGGCAGTGGCGAAATCGGCATTCCAGGGCCGATCTTCTGCAGATTGCCTGTTATCACCTGGTCGCCTTCCGTGACTCCGCTCAGGATGGCCACCAGGTCGCCGCTGGTCGGCCCGGTCGAGACCAGCCGCTGGTCGACCGTGTTGCCCTTGCCGACGACGTAGAGATATTTGCCGAGCTGGCTCGAACCCAGTGCCACCTGCGGCACCATCAGCGCATCGGGCTGCTGTTTGACGTGCAGCCGGACGCGGACATATTGGCCAGGCAGCAGCGCGAACTTGGCGTTGCCGATGGTGGCGCGCGCGGTGATGGTGCCGGTCGAATGGTCGATCGTATTGTCGATGAAGGTGAGTTCACCCTTCTGATGGGCTTCGGTCTCGCCCGGGAGCAGCACCTCGACCTCGATCGGGCCGGCGGCACGAGCTTCCTCGATCTGCGCCAGATCGCTCTCGCTCGGATTGAAGGTTACATAGATCGGGTCGAGCTGCACCAGCGTGTTGAGCACCGTGCCGGCGACGCTGACCAGCGTGCCGATCGAGGCCTGGTTACGGCCGATGCGGCCTGCGAAGGGAGCGCGAATCTCCGAATAGCTCAAATTGAGCTCGGCCGAGCGGACCGCCGCCTGGTTGAGCGCCAGCGACGCCTGCGCCTCGCGCAAGGTGCTGGTGCGCTGGTCGAAGCTGTCCTTGGCCAGATAGCCGCTCTTGGCGAGCTCGGTGCCGCGGCCGAGATTGGAGCGGGCATAGTCGAGCGTCGCTGTATCACGCTGCACCTGCGCCTTCGCCTGGTCGAGCGCCGCCTGGAAGTCCTGCGGCGCGATCCTGTAGAGGAGGTCGCCTTTCCTGACGTCGGCGCCGTCTTCGGCGGCTTGCTCTTCCAGGTAGCCCGGCACTCTGGCCTGCAGCGTGACGCTGCGGATCGGTTCGGTGCGGGCGGCATAGTCGAGATAGATCGGGATCGTCTTCTTCACCACGCTGGTCACCGGCACCGGCATGACGAATGCCGCGGGAGCGGGCGTTGCCGCTCCGGCCGTGCCGGCATTGAGGCTGAGGCTGCCCATATCGAGCAGGTGAACGCTCGCCACCGAGATTGCGCCCAGCGCGACAGCGGCGCCCAAAGCGATTTTCCATTTACGCATGTTCAGTCTCCAATCTTATTCGGCCGCTTGCGCCATGGGCGGCAAGGCGGGTTCGGCAGTTGGTTCGGAATGCAGGGAAGCG
This sequence comes from Mesorhizobium sp. BR1-1-6, assembly GCF_020165355.1. Lineage (NCBI taxonomy): Bacteria > Pseudomonadati > Pseudomonadota > Alphaproteobacteria > Hyphomicrobiales > Phyllobacteriaceae > Mesorhizobium > Mesorhizobium sp. BR1-1-6. Next base: position 147,526 of record NZ_JAIUHZ010000004.1, read on the forward strand.
GGCTCTTCACCGCCGCGCCGTTCGCGCAGCTGTTCGATGACCGCATAGAAGACCGGCACGAACACCAGCGACAGGATGGTCGCCGCCACCATGCCGCCGAAGACGGTGGTGCCGATCGATTGACGGCTGGCAGCACCGGCGCCGGTCGCGAACATCAGCGGCAGCACGCCCAGGATGAAGGCGAAGGCCGTCATCAGGATCGGCCGCAGCCTCAGCCGTGCCGCTTCCATCGCCGCTTCGACGATGCTGAGGCCTTCTTCGCGCCGTCGCCGGGCGAACTCGACGATCAGGATGGCGTTCTTGGCCGCCAGGCCGATCAGCATGACGAAGCCGATCTGCGAGTAGACGTCGATCTGCATGCCGCGCACCCACAGCACCACGAACGCGCCGAACAAGGCGAGCGGCACTGCCAGCAGCACCATGAACGGCATCGCCCAGCTCTCATATTGAGCCGCCAGGATCAGGAAGACGAAGACGATGGCGAGGCCGAAGACGACCGACGCGATCGATCCCGCCTTGAGCTCCTGGAAGGTGATGCCGGTCCATTCGAAGCCGAAATCCCTTGGCAGAGCCGTGGCGGCGGCCCGTTCCATGGCGGCGACCGCCTGGCCGGACGAATAGCCGGGCGCGGCGCCGCCATTGATCGAGGCCGAGGCGTTGTTGTTGTAGTGCGGCACCGTTTCCGGGCCGACGAACGGTACCAGCTTGCCCAGCGTGCTGAGTGGCACCATGCCGCCGGAGGCATTGCGCACATAGAGCCGCGAAATGTCGGCCGCACCCGCGCGTGCATCCTTGTCGGCCTGGATGGTCACCCGGAAGGTGCGGCCGAACAGGTTGAAGTCGTTGACATAGAGCGAGCCGAGATAGATCTGCAGCGTGTTGAAGACGTCAGGCAGGTTGAGCCCGAGCAGCTTCGCCTTGGCGCGGTCGAGGTCGTAGTTGAACTGCGGCGTCGAGGTCGAGAATGGCGAGAAAAGCTGCTGGGGGTTGATTTCCGGCTGCTTGCGCGCCTCGGCGATCACGGCTTGCGTCGCGTCGTTGAGCGCGGTGCTGCCGCGGCCGGTAAGGTCCTCGACGACGAATTCGAAGCCGCCCGTGGTGCCGATACCCGGGATCGAGGGCGGATCGAAGGAGAGCGCGAACGCCTCCGGGATCTGCATCAGCTTGCCGCGCACGTCGGCGACGAGCTTGGAGGCGCTCTGGTCGGGACCGCGCTCCTCCCACGGCTTGAGGATGGCGAATTCGACCGCGGAATTCGACTGCGCCGCGCTGGTCAGGAAGTTCAGGCCGCTGATCGAGCCGACGATGTCGACGCCGGGCGTCGCCTGCAGGATGTCGCGCGCCTTCTGCGCCACAGCGTCGGTCCGTTCCAGCGAAGCGCCGTCGGGCAATTGGATGACGACGAAGAAATAGCCCTGGTCCTCGACCGGAAGGAAGGTCGAGGGAAGCTTTGCCCAGACGAAATAGGTGGCGACCAGCCCGGCTGCGAACAGGCCGAGCATGATCCAGCGCAAACGGATGAGGATGCGCACGCCATTGGCATAGGCATGCGACAGCCTGTCAAAGCCCGTATTGAACCAGCGGAACAGCACGAACTGCGTGCCTTGGCGATGGCGCAGGAAGGCGGCGCTCAGCGCCGGGCTCAGCGTCAGCGAATTGAAGGCGGAAATGCCGACCGAGATCGCCACCGTCAGCGCGAACTGGTTGTAGAGCCGTCCCGAAACGCCGGGGATGAAGGCGACCGGCACGAAGACGGCCATCAGCACGGCTGTGGTGGCGATGATCGGACCGGTGACCTCGGCCATGGCGGCCTTGGTAGCCGCCAACGGTTTCAGCCCGGCCTCGAGCTGTCGTTCGACATTCTCGACCACCACGATGGCGTCGTCGACGACAAGGCCGATCGCCAGCACCATGCCGAGCAGGGAGAGCATGTTGAGCGAGAAGCCCATCATCTCCATGACGACGAGCGTCGCTACCAGCGACACCGGGATGGCGATCGTCGGAATGATTGTGGTGCGCCAGCTTTGCAGGAAGATGAAAACCACGGCGACGACGAGGACCAGAGCCTCGCCGAGCGTGATCAGCACGTCATGCATGGAGGCCGAGACGAAGCGCGTCGTGTCGTAGTGCATGGCATAGCTGACGCCCTTGGGGAAGCGGGCGGACAGCTCCTGCATCTTGTCCTTGACGCGCTGCTGCAAATCGAGCGCGTTGGAGCCGGGCATCTGGTAGACGGCGAGCACCACGGTCGGGTCCTTGCCGAAAAAGGCCGACGACGAATATTGCAGGGCGCCGAGTTCGATGCGGGCGACGTCGCGCAGCCGCACCAGCGAACCGGTGGTGGTGTTGGCGCGCACGACGATGTCGCCGAACTCCTTGGGATCGCTCAACCGGCCGACGGCATTGACCTGCATCTCGAAAGCGGTGCCGGCAGGCGCCGGAGACTGGCCGATCTTGCCGGCGGCCACCTGGACGTTCTGCTCGGCAATGGCGTTCTGGACGTCGACAGCGGTGATGCCGAGATTGGCGAGCTTGTCCGGATCGAGCCAGACGCGCATCGAATAGCGCCGCTCGCCGAATATCTGCACGTCACCGACACCGGGCAGCCGCTTCAGCGGGTCGACCACTTGCAGATAGGCAAGGTTCGACAGCGCCACCGGATCGACGGAGCCGTCGGGCGAGGTGAGATTGACGATGAGGACAAAGTTCGGATTCTGCTTCTTGATCGTCACGCCGCCCTGATTGACGATCGCCGGCAGCGACGAGGCAGCCTGCGAGACGCGGTTCTGGACGTCGACGGCGGCGGTGCTCAGGGAATAGCCGACATCGAAGGTGATGGTGATCGTCGAGGAACCGTCATTGGAGCTGGTCGACGACATGTAGGTCATGCCTTGCACGCCGTTGATCTGCTGCTCCAGCGGCGTCGTCACAGTGTCGGCGACCACCTGCGCGCTGGCTCCCGGATAGTGGGCGCTGACCACGACCTGCGGCGGTGTGATGTCGGGAAACTGCGAGACGGGCAGCAGGAAATAACAAATCGTCCCGGCGAGCACCATGATGATGGCGATCGCCGAGGCGAAGATCGGGCGGTGAATGAAGAAGTTTACCACGACACGCACGCCTCTCCGGCTGCTCTTGCCCTGCCGAACGCAGTGGCAACCCTGGACAGCCTCTGGCCGCGTCCGAACTCTTCCGACGAACGGAGCAACGGCACCTCGCCGCGCTGCGAACCGGCAAGCGTGCGCAGCATTGTTTCGAAAGCGCGCGGATCGACCCCGTCGGCTTTCATGACCAGCCGGATCATCGGATCCCGGACGGCTTCATCTATGGTAAGATCGCGGCGCTGTGGCATTGGCCGGCTCCTTGTCTGTCGATTCGCAGCCCATGCTCGCGAACCGTTTTTCATCTCTTCACCGGCCGGAGCCGCATGAAATGCAATTTTTCGCCCGCCCCGATCTGGCCGGACCAGATCACGGTCTTGTTATTGACGGCGGACGCCATAGGTGTTACCAGTAAGTAACATTCTGGAAGTTACAGACCGGTAACACCCTAGTCAAGAGGTGGCCGAGGGATTTTTGGAAACGAAAGGAGATCAATGATGACAGACGGCGTCGTGGAGCGTCCTCGTCCCCGGGATCGGATCCTGGAGACGGCGCGCGACATGTTCCACAAGCACGGCATCAAGGGCGTCGGCGTCGACGCCATCACCGAGGCTGCCGGCACGAACAAGATGACGCTCTACCGTCATTTCGAATCCAAGGACGATCTGATCATCGAATGCCTGCGCGCCACCGCATCAAAGGCCGGCGCGATGTGGGACGCATTCGAAGCCGAGCACCCGGGCGACAAGCTCGCGCAACTGCATGCCTGGGTTCGCAAGGCGGCCGAGATGCTTACGGCCGATTGCCGGGGCTGCGACATGGCCAACGCCGCGGTTGAGCTGACTGAACCCGACCATCCGGCCAGGCGCGTGATCAAGGAACTCAAGGAAGCCCAGCGCGAGCGCCTGGTGGCGCTCTGCCGGGGCGCCGGCATCGGCCAGGCCGAACTTCTGGCCGATACGCTTTCGCTGCTGTGCGAAGGCGCGCGCGTGAGCGTGCAGACCGTTGGCACCGAAGGTCCCAGCGCGCAATTGGTGCGCATGGCGGAAGGGTTGATCCAGTCCTTCAGGGGCGGAGCCGCCGCGGGCTGATCCATCGGCAAGGCTCATTGGCGCCGGACAGCGCGTGCGCTTCCGGTTTGCCGTGGCTTTGATGTTGCGTGGATTCCCTGCCGTTCCCGGAAATGTCCGGCATGCAATAAAAAAGCCCGCTGCCGGGAGGAGGTGGCAGCGGGCTCGATTTCGAATGTGGTGCGGGAGGAGGTGCACCCCACTCAGCGTCGGCATCGCATCTGGGAGGAGTAGATGGCCGACAACCAGAAGCTATGGGTTGCCCAATGATTCGGCAATCGTGAATCGTGCATAGCAGCTGTGCAGATTCGCCGTATCGCTCGCGAACACAGTGACCGGAAGACCTCGCGGGCCGCGTCACTGCACCGGGACGTTTTCCCGGAAGATCAGCCGCGGCTCGATGAATTTCCGCGTCAGGTAGGGCGCCGATGATGCGATCGAGCCAAGCAGGCGGATGACCGATTGCTCGGCGATCAGCCTGGCATTCTGGTCGATGACGACGTCGGCTAGATCGTCGACGAGATAGCCGCGCGTTTCCCTCGTCAGGTCGTGACAGATGAATACCGGTTTGCGGTTGGGCCTGGCCTCCCGGATGGCTTTGGCAATGCCGGAGCGTCCGGCTCCAATGCAATAGATGCCGAGCAGTTCCGGCTCGTTGCGCAGCGCCTTCATGGTTTCGGCGTAGCTGGCATCGGTCTCGTCGTTGATCTCGACGGCGCTGCTGACGCTCAGGTTGGGGAACTCCTCGCCGAGCACGGAGCGGAAACCCATCTCGCGTTCCTCATGGCCGCGATAGGAGCGCGAGCCGACCACCATCGCCAGTTGGCCCTCGCGGTCGCCGAGGAAGCGTCCCATCAGGAGTGCGGCAGTCCGTCCCGCCACCCGGTTGTCTATGCCGACATAGGCCGAGCGTGGTGCGGCCGGAATATCGGACACCAGCGTCACCAGGCGAATGCCGGCCTCGACGATGTCGCGCAGGATGTTGCGCGTCCTGGGATGATCGACGGCGATGACGCCGACACCGTTGGCTTTCAGCGACAGGTTTTCGACGGCGGTCTGCAAGGCGTTCGGCGAGATTCCGGCGAGGTTGTGGATCCGGCACGAGGCAACGAGCGGCAGGCGCGAGGCATAATCCTCGATATGCCTGGCCAGATCCTGCATGAAGGCGTTGCTGCCGATCGGCAGGAAGAATTCCAGATTGGCCGGCCGCGAGGGGAGCGTTACCTGGTCGGCGACCGGCAGATAGCCGAGTTGCTTGGCGGCCTCCATGACGCGCTGCCGGTTGGCCGCGCTGACCCCCTTCCGGTTGTTGAGCACCCTGTCGACCGTCGCCGTCGACAGTTCGCAGTTCCTGGCGATGTCAGAGACGGTGGCTTTCATGCCGCAACCCTATTGCCGATGCGATGGCACGCCAGACGGGCGATTTGAGCGCCGCCGATCGCGCCCATCGCCCGGATGCCCATTCTGCTGTTTCGCCAGGGATGTTGCGCTCGTCCTCAATGCGACCCCTTGCCATCGGCGATGGCGTCGCGGATCTCCTTGTCCGACATGCCGGTGATGACGCGTTCAACCTCCGCCACGCTGGTCGTCTTGGGGTCGATGTCGCCGGCCACCACCTTGCCGCGCCGCATGACGACGATGCGGTCCACCACCTGGAAGACATGGTGGATGTTGTGCGCGATGAAGATGCAGGAATGGCCGGAATCGCGCGCGCTGCGCACGAAGCTCAGCACGCCCTGGGTTTCGGCGACGCCAAGATTGTTGGTCGGTTCGTCGAGGATGATGAGATCGCTGTCGAAATGCATGGCGCGCGCGATCGCCACGGCCTGGCGCTCGCCGCCGGAGAGCGAGCCGATCGGCGTCGTCGGCGGAATGTTCTTGGAAATGCCGACCTGCTTGAGCAGGTCGCGGGCGACCGTGTTCATCGCCTCCTGGTCCATGCGGTTGAGGAAGCGCGGCGGCTTGATCGGCTCGCGCCCGAGGAACAAATTGCGGGCGATCGACAGTTGGGTGACCAGCGCCGAATCCTGGTAGATGGTCTCTATGCCGTTGGCGATGGCGTCGCTGGTGTTGCGCAGGTTCACCTTCTTGCCGCGGATGAAGATGTCGCCGCTGGTCAGCGGCACCGCGCCCGACAGCACTTTGATCAGCGTCGACTTGCCGGCGCCATTGTCGCCGAGCAGGCCGACGATCTCGCGCTCGTTGACATGGAAATTGGCGTCCACCAGCGCCTGCACGCGCCCGTAGGACTTGCGGATGTTCTGCATGCGGATCAGTGGCTCGGCCATGGTTCACGTCCCTGCCTGATGCCGGCGTTCCAGCCATGAATGAAGCGCCATCATGCCAAGGATGATCGCGCCGATGAAGATGTTGTAGGCAAGGCCGGGCACGCCGATCAGCACGATGCCGTTGCGCATGACGCGCAGGATCAGGATGCCGAGCACGGTGCCGATGATGGTGCCGCGCCCGCCCGTCAGCGCCGTGCCGCCGATCACCACCATGGCGATGACCTCGAGTTCGTAGCCGGTGCCGCTGTTGGGGTTGGCCGCCGAGGTGCGCAGCGAGGAGATGACGCCTGCAAGCGAGGCCATGACCGAGGACAGCACGAACAGGCCGATCTTGACGCGGCTGACATTGACGCCGCGCGCCCTCGCAGCGTTCGGGTTGCCGCCGGCGGCCTGGATCCAGTTGCCGGTGCGGCTTTGCGTCAGCACATAGCCCAGCGCGATGGCCGCGGCGATGAACCAGAACAGCGACATGTAGATGCGGAACGGGCCGATGAAGAAATCGCCGACCAGCGCCTCCGCCAGCCAACTGCCCTCGGCGCTCCAGGTGCGCTGCGGAAAGCCGTCGGTGACGAACAGCGCGGTGCCGCGCACCACCAGGAGCATGCCGAGCGTGACCAGAAAGGACGGGATCTTGAGCTGCGTGACGAACCAGCCATTGACCAGGCCGATGAAGGCGGCGACCAGCAGCGCGACAACGAAGCCCATCTCCAGCGAGGTGAGGCCGCTGTTGAACAGCGTCCACATCAGCACCGGCGAGAAGCCGAACAGCGAGCCGACGGAAAGGTCGAATTCGCCCGACGTCATCAGCAACGTCATCGCCAGCGCGATCAGCCCGAGCTCGACCGTGAAGGCCAACGTGTTGGAGATGTTCTGGGGTGACAGGAAGTCGTGGTTGAAACCCCAGAAGACGGCGATCTCGACGACGAGCAGCACGAAGGGGCCGAATTCCGGCCGCGCGATCAGGCCTTGGACAAGCGAACGATTTTCCACGTGTAACCCGCGACTGGTTGGAATGGGCCGGACCATCGGGCCGCATCAAACGGCTCGATACCAGGCGAAAGGGCGGGACGCCGCACGCCCGGTGGACGCGCGGCGCTGGAGATCAGGGGCTATTTGCCGGACAGGATCTTGTCGTAGATCTCGGCGGTGTCTTTCTCATAGAGCGCGCCGGTGATGACGTTGAAGCCCGGGGGAATGCCGCTTGCGGCCATGTTGGCGAGCGACAGCGCGACATAGCTGGTCGCTTGCGGATCCTGCCACTGGCCGGCATTGACGTAGCCGTTCAGCACTTCCTGGGTGGTGTCGAGCGAGTTGCCCCAGCCGACGACGGGGATTTCGCCGGGCTTGACGCCGACCTGGTCGAACACGCGTTTGATCGAGCCGGTGACGAGGTCGCCAAGGCCGATGATCGCCTTCACCTTAGCCTTGTTGGCGGTGAGATAGTCGACCATGCGGTTGATCACCTCGGCCTGATCGAGCGTCGCCTCGGTCACCTCATAGGTGATGCCGAGCGGCTCGAACACGCTCTTGATGCCTTCCTCTTCCTGCACGCCATAGGTGGCGCCGGGAATCTCGACAGGCATCCAGACGAAGTCGCCCTTCTTCACCAGGCCCTTGTCGACCAGATACTGCGCCCAGTGCTTGCCGAAGGTGACATTGTCGCCGCCGACATAGGCGTTGAAATTGGCCTTGGGATCGGGCGTGTTGAAATTGATGATCGGAATGTTGGCCGCGCGGGCTTCCTTGACGATCTCGACAAGGCTGCCCGGATCGGGGCTGGTGGTGGTGATGCCGTCGGCCTTGGCCGAGATCGCGGCCCGCACCGCCTCCTGCTGCGAGGCGACGTCGCCATTGTGGAACGAGGTGTTGACGGTATTGCCGGTGTCCTTGGCCCATTGCTTGGCGCCGGCAAGGAAGTATGTCCAGACCGGATCGGCCGGGCCGCCATGTGAAATCCAGTAGAACGTCTTGGCCTGCGCCGCCGCCGGAATGACCGTCAGCGCGACCAGCAGGCCGTATAGAACCACTCTTAGCCGTGTCAGCATTTGATTTCCTCCCGTTTGAAACTGATCAGTTCGAAACCGCCCTCTTGATCGGGCAAGACCGCGTCCTCCCCGCCAACGTCGTGTTGGATGATCAGAGCATCCTCTTTTTCGACAAATGGCAAGCCTCCGCCTGTCAGTCGTAGTCGGCGCCTGACGGGGCGCCATCAGCGGTCCCATCAGATTGCATCAGTTCGGATGATTTTTCGCGGCAGGTGATACCGGCCTCGAGGGTCGCCGGAGCGATGATTGACCGCCCTCGGGTGAACCCAGAGCTAGAGGAGGCCGGCCCTGGCAAGATCGCGCATCAGATGGCTGGCGCCGTAGGTCCAGTGCGGGCAGTCCGGCGACAGTCGCACCCGGTTGACCAGCGCGCCGAATTTCTCCGACGAGATGGTGACGATGTCGCCGACCTTATGGGTAAACCCCTTGCCCTTCTCGCCGCGGTCCTTCGAAGGCACGAACATGGTGCCGAGATAGAGCGCCAGGCCGTCCGGGTACTGGTGATGCGCGCCCATGGCAGCCGCTACGAGCTCTTCGGGAGAGCGGCTGATCTCGGCCATCGAGCTCGCGCCCTCCAGCGAGAACCCGTCCTCACCTTCCACTTTCAGCCGGACCACGGCCCGCTTTACGTCGTCGATGGAGAACGTGCCGTCGAACAGGCGGATGAAGGGGCCGAGCGAGGCGGAGGCGTTGTTGTCCTTGGCCTTGCCGAGCAGCAGCGCGGAGCGCCCTTCGACATCGCGCAGATTTACGTCGTTGCCGATGGTGGCGCCGACGATCCTGCCGCTTGAGGCGGCGATCACGGCGATCTCCGGCTCCGGATTGTTCCAGGTCGAGACGGGATGCAGGCCGACATCGGCGCCGAAACCGACCGAGGCCATCGGCTGGCATTTGGTGAAGATCTCGGCATCGGGGCCGATGCCCACTTCCAGATATTGCGACCAGGCGCCGCGCGCGATGAGCTTGGCCTTGATCTCCATCGCTTCCGGCGAACCGGGCTTGAGCTTGGACAGATCGTGGCCGATCAGCCCGGCAATGTCGGCGCGGATGGCGTCGGCCTTTTCCGCCGAACCGCGCGCCTGTTCCTCGATGACGCGTTCCAAAAGGCTGACGACGAAGGTGACGCCCGAGGCCTTGATCGCCTGCAGGTCGACGGGGGAGATGAGATAGGGCCTTGCCGGATCACGCGCGGCCTCGAAACTGTTGGCCGCGATATCATCGAGCGAGCCGATCGGCTTGCCCTTGGCCGAGCGCACATAACCGGCCGGATCGGCCATCTCGCAGATATCGCGCACGGTCGGCGCCGTGCTCGACGTGATGTCGAAGACGGTGCCATCACGCACCGTGACCACCAGGGGATGCGAGGCGTCGCTGCTTCTGGCGCGCCCGACAAAAAGGCCTTCGGCGGGCAGATGCATCGGGTTTGTCATGCGTGCGGTCCTCTGATCATCAAAAATGCGGCTTGCTGGTTCGGCGCGGCACTTTCACCGGATTCCTGTCAAAGGTCTATCCCGTTTGTGGTGAGCCAGGCGCCATGTCTGCCGGCGTCGTCGGTGATTGGCGTACCGCAAGGAAGCACTCCTTCAGGGGTTGGATGCATGCGGCGGTGCGGGAGCCCCAACGCCTGCATCATTTTTCGGCTTGCGCTTGTTCTCGTTTTGTTCTAATATGCTCGCCCTGAGTCAATTGGCGGACGAGATCAGTATGAGTGGGCAACCCGCATTCGGAACCGCGAAGAACGGCCAGGCCTTTTTCCGATGGGAACAGGCCGGGAAGCATTTCCACCGGCTGTTCTTTGCCATCCTCGTCGGCAGCGCGATTGCTGGTCGTCTCGCGCGAAAGGCCATTGCCTTGAACCGTGAGTTCGGATTGCAAGGCTGGCTGGTTCCGGAAAATCACATCCACATCTCGCTTGTCGGCCTCGGCGACCATGAGGAGTATCCGCAAGAGCTGGCAGAGGCCGCCTGTCATATCGGATCGATGATCGTTGCGAAGCCCTTCGAGGTATCGTTCGATCGCCTGTCGGCTTTTGGCGGTGGTGCACTGGTCCTGCGCGGCAGCGATGGCAATCCGCCGCTGCAGAAATTCTGGCGTGATCTGACGGCGGTGATCTCGGACAGCCCGCTAAACCCCTTTCTCACCAGGTCCATCGAACCGCATGTTACATTGCTTCGTGATGAAGTGGGCGTTCCCAGCATTCGCGAGCGGTCGATCGATCCGATCGGCTGGACTGTCCGGGATTTTGTGCTGATCCACAGTCTCATTGGGAAGGGCGCCTACAAGCAGCCCGGACGTTGGCGGCTGACCGGCCAGGACGATGCACTGCCCGCCATGTGAGAGCCTGCATCGTCCTCGCATAGTCCGCGCGGTCCATCATCCTGACATGGCATGTCAGCTACCAGACGGCACGACGATGGCAGGCCGCCAACCTTTCCCTATTTGCAATGCGTCTGAACAGGAGGAACACATGACCAACACGGAAATTGCCAAGGATTTCACGGAGCTTCTCAAGCGCGGTGACTACGAAAGTGCTGCCGAGAAATACAATGCCGACGACATCGTCAGCTATGAGGCCATGGAGGGGCCGATGGCCGTCTGCCGCGGCAAGGACGCCGTCAAGCAGAAAGGCCAGTGGTGGCAGGAAAACAACGAAGTCCATGGCGGCTCGGTCGAGGGCCCTTATGTCAACGGCGACCAGTTCGCCGTGCGCTTTACATTTGACATAACGCCCAAGGCCACGGGCCAGCGTGTCACCATGGACGAGGTTGGCCTGTACACGGTCAAGAACGGCAAGATTGCCGAAGAGCGCTTCTATTATTGAGACGGGTTTCCGGCTGTCGGCACATTTCGCCGCATCCTGAGCGGCCAGGATCAGGATCATGTCCTGGCCGCTATACGACCTGATGCACATCGTCGTCACGGATCGGCGATCGCGCGCCCGCCATTGAAGAAACTTACTCTTCGATGGTTCTGCCGGGCCGCTGGCAAAGCGCGCCGGGGCTGCTTAATCTGCGGCCAGATTCGAAGTCCGGAAGGCACCTGTTTTGACGATCACCATGTACGGCATCACCACCTGCGACACGATCAGGAAGGCCCGCGTCTGGCTGGAGGGCCACGACGTGCCGTACCGGTTCCACGACTATCGGGCCGAAGGCATCGAGGCGGGCAGGCTGGATGGCTGGGTCCGCAAGCTCGGCTGGGAAAAGCTGCTCAATAAGGGCAGCACCACGTTCCGCGAGTTGCCGGACAAGGATAAGCAGGGCCTGGATGAAAAGAAGGCCAAGGCACTGATGCTGGCCAAGCCGACGATGATCAAACGGCCTGTGCTCGAGGTTGGCGACCGCATCCTGGTCGGGTTCAAGCCGGATGTTTATGAGGCGGCGGTGGTCGGGAAGTAGGGCGCGGTACACTCTCAGTTCGTCATCCTAGGGCGGAGCAAGGAGCGAAGCGACGCGGCGCAGACCCTAGGATCCATGCCGTGACTTTTGGGCGTCGCAGCCGTGCAGATTCCGCTCCGTTGCATTTCCGGACGGACGTCACGGCATGGATCCTCGGGTCAAGCCCGAGGATGACGAAGGGACAGGTCACTGTCCTCTCAGATACCCCGCCAGTACCACGGCATTGTTGTGCGCCTCGTCATGGGCGCCGTAGAGCAGCGTCACCTTGCCGTCGCGGAGCAGGGCGCGCAGTTGCGCCACGGCCTCGCCATTGCCTTCCAGTTCGGCACGATACCGCTTCTGGAACTCGGCCCATCGTTCGGGCTCGTGCCCGAACCACTTGCGCAAGTCGGTACTCGGCGCGATGTCCTTCAGCCATAGCGCCAGCGCGGCATGCTCCTTGCTGACGCCACGTGGCCAGACACGATCGACCAGGACCCGCTGCCCGTCATCGAGCGAGGGTGGTTCATACACCCGTTTGACCGCGATCTCGAAGGCCATCCGCTCTCCTTCGTGCGCTCCCGTCAGGCCCACTCGCCCTTGCGCATGACCGGCACGCGGCTGCCGGCTTTGCCGACGCCGTCGATGTCGATCTTGTCCGAGCCGATCATCCAGTCGATGTGGATGAAGCTCTTGTTGCCGCCGCGCTCCGCGATCTCGGCCTGGCTGAGCGAGGCGCCGTCGACGAAGCACTTCGAATAGCACTGGCCGAGCGCGATGTGGCAGGCGGCGTTTTCGTCGAACAGCGTGTTGAAGAACAACAGGCCGCTCGCCGAGATCGGCGAGGAATGCGGCACCAGCGCCACTTCGCCAAGCCGGCGTGCGCCCTCGTCGGTGTCCAGCACTTTCTTCAGCACGTCCTCGCCCTTCGAAGCCTTCGCCTCGACGATCCTGCCGCCCTCGAAACGCACCGAGATCTCGTCGATCAGCGTGCCCTGGTAGGAGAGCGGCTTGGTCGATGAAACATGGCCTTCCACCCGCCGTGCATGCGGCGTGGTGAAGACCTCCTCGGTCGGGATGTTGGGATTGCAGGTGACGCCGTTCTTGGCGGTGGAGGCGCCGCCCATCCATTCATGGCCGTCGGCCAGCCCGACCGTCAGGTCGGTGCCCGGCCCGGTGAAATGAAGCGAATGGAAATTATGGCCGTTGAGCCATTCGGTGCGGCTGCGTAGGGCCGCATTGTGCGCCTTCCAGTTGCCGATCGGATCTTCCACGTCCACCCGCGACGCGGCGAAGATGGCGTCGGCGAGCTTGGCCACCGCAACGTCGTCGGCATCATCGGGGAAGACCTGCTTGGCCCAGGCGAGATCGGGATAGGCGACGATGTTCCAGTTGATGTCGAAGCCGGTGATCTTCTCCAACGCCGGCTGGTAGGCCATCGAATTGGCCTTGTTGGCGCGCGCCACTTTCGCCGGGTCCTGCGCCGACAAAAGCGAGGGATCCTCGCCGCGCACGGCAAGTCGCGCCGCATTGTTGGAGAAGGCTTTGGCCATGCCTTCATAGAGCCAGCCGGCGGCGCGGTCGAAGCCGGCGTCCGCGCCATAACGAAAGCGCGCCAGCGTGATCTCGTCATCGTTGAAGATCGGCGTCACCAGCCCCGCGCCGGCCTTGTAGGCATGCTCGACGATGCGCCGGGTCAGCGGCAGCGCGGCGATGGAGGAGGTCAGCACCAGGTCCTGCCCGGGCTGCAATTGCAGCCCCACTTTGATGGCGACTTCGGCCAGCCTGTCGAGCTTCACCGGGTCGATCGTTGCGGAAACGCCGCGCGAATGTGTGGTCATGATCCTGCCTGCCGTAGTTTGATGTCGGACTCTACATAGACCGGCGCCACGGTGCTTTCCACCGTGATCGCGTCGCTCGTGCCCGTCTTCGCGGAGCCGAACCGCGCCATCGTCGCCTCGATCTCTTCCCTGATCCAGAGCTTGAAATCCCGGACCTTGCGGCTTTCGGCCTTGGCGGCGGAGGTCACCAGCCAATAGCCAAGCCCGCTCTGGGCGCGGATCCCGAACGGCGCGACGAGCCGCCCGTCGGCCAGCGCGTCGGCGGCGAGCAACTGCCAGCCCAGCATCACGCCATGGCCGGCAATCGCCGATTCCAGGCAAAGCATCGGATCGGTGAAGCGCGCGCCCTTCAGGAAGGTGACGGGTTCGACACCGGCCGCGGCGAACCAGCTTTCCCAGTTGATCATCGCCCGTTCGTCGGTGATCGCGCAGGTCTGGGCAAGGTCTTCGATCGATTTCAGTTTCTTCGCTATCGAGGGCGCGCAGACCGGGAACACCTCTTGTGCCAAAAGCAACTCCGCCTTGCTGCCCGGCCATGTGCCGTCGCCAAGCCGGATGGCGATATCGATATCGGAATGGTCGAGGTCGGCCAGCCGCACCGAGGCGTCGATGCGCAACAGCACGTTGGGATGCCGGGTGAAGTGATGCGACAGCCGCGGCAGCAGCCATTTCGAGGCGAATGCCGGCGCCACGGAAACCACCAGCGTGCATTGTCGCGCCTCGTCGGCCAGCGCCACGGCCTGGGTGAGCTCGCGGAAACCCGCGCCGAGGCGCATCGCGAACATGGCGCCGAATTCGGTCAGGACCAGCCCCTTGGTCGTTCGCTCGAACACGGCCTGGCCGAGCTGCTGCTCCACGCGCTTTATCTGCTGGCTAACGGCGCTGGCCGAAACGTTGAGTTCGCCGGCGGCCGCGGCGAGCGAGCCGAGACGGGCGACGGTCTCCACGGCGCGAAGGCCGTTGAGGTGGACGCGGTTGAGCATGGCCATTGAGTTTTTCTAAACCAGCGGGGCTGAAATCTCAATTGAAAGTGATGCCGAAAACGCAGACTTTATTCACGGGACAGGCCTGCGGAGGCTGACATGTTGAGGCTGTTATCGTCGCTCAAGATAGTATTCCCTGTGCACGAGCCGCCAGACGGCTGCGAAATGGTCGCCTGGCTGGCCGATCCGCTTGCGCATCCCGTGCTCGACGCCATGTCGGAGCGTGAGCTCGGCGACATGCCGTTCCGGCTGACGGCGCGACGCACCGCCCACGAGACGGCGCAAGCGGGCTGCCGCTGATTGGTGCTGACGGTCCGGCGTCTGGCCCAACGCAAGCGCGTTGTGTCGCCGGTCTTCGCACTTATTGTGCACCGCGATGACATCCGCCACCTCAACAGCGCTGCGGTTCGCTTTCGCCGGCATGATCGCCATGGCTGTCGCCATGGGCATTGGTCGTTTCGTCTATACGCCGATCCTGCCCGGCATGATGGAAGAACTCCATCTGTCGGCGGCCGATGCGGGCTGGATCGCGTCAGCCAATTATCTCGGCTACCTCGCCGGCGCCTTCGCCGCGGCGGGCGGCTGGGCGCATGGACGCGAGCGCCTGCTGATGCTGGCCGGCCTCGGCGCCAGCGCCTTGCTTGCCGCGCTGATGGGCTTGTCGGATACGATCGCCGCCTTTCTCGTCATCCGCTTTCTTGCAGGCCTGGCCAGCGCCTTCGTCATGGTGTTCCTGGCCAGCATTGTTTTCAGCCATCTTGCCGCGGCCGGCCGCAACGATCTGCAGGCGTGGCATTTCGGCGGCGTCGGCCTCGGCATCGCCGTTTCCTCGGTGCTGATGGCGGTCCTGGTCAGCGAACATGCCGGCTGGGCGGCGGGCTGGCTGTGGTCGGCGGCGATCTCGGCTTGTGGCTTCATCGTGGTGGCGCTGCTGGTGGACAGCGGTCCGCTGGCCAGCGGCGATACCGGCCGCGAGCCGGCGCTGCCAAAGGACCGCTCGCTGACCAAGGTGATCGTCGCTTACGGCTTGTTCGGCTTCGGCTACGTGGTGACGGCGACCTTCCTGGTCGCCATTGTCCGGCAAGGCGGCGGCGGACGCGTGTTCGAGGCGGTGGTCTGGATGGTCACCGGTCTTGCCGGCTTTCCCTCGGTCTGGCTCTGGCAGAAGATATCGGCGCGGATCGGCCTATACGCGACCTATGCGCTGGGATGTTTCGTCGAGGTCGTCGGCATTGTCGCAAGCGTCGCGGTAGGCGGGCGCACCGGGCCGCTGCTCGGCGGCCTGCTCGTTGGCGGCACGTTCATAGCCATCACCGCGCTTGGCCTGCAGACCGCGCGGCAACTGGCGCCACAGGCCCCCCGGCGGACCTTCGCCTTGATGACGGCTTCGTTCGGTCTTGGCCAGATCATCGGCCCGATTGCCGCCGGGCTCCTGGCGCAGGCGTCGGGCGATTTCTTCCTTGCCTCGATCGCCGCCGCGGCCGTTCTGGTCGCCTCCGGCGTCATCATATGGTCGGCCGCGCCAAAATCGCCATGATTGTGGGTTTGCTCGGTGCCGGGCATCGGGCATGGGCATTTTCTTTCCCCCTAATGTGTGACTTTATGCCTGCTGAACCCAGCTGATTTGCGCAAAAATCGAGGAATTCGCCACAGTGTTCGTATCCTTCTTCCCGCAGCCGAAGCTGTTTTTCTCTTCGGCCGCCGTCTGGAGCCTTGCGGCGATCCTGTTCTGGTTTTTCGGGGGTGAGCAACTGGGCGCCGTCTTCGGCCTGCCGCCGGCAGCAGCCGGTGCACCGCCCATTATCGGCATCGCCGTCCTCGTCTCGAAGCCGTTTCTCTGGTTCTACATCTACTTCGCGTTCTGCGTGGTCGCTTTCTATGCGTTCTGGAGCTGGTATTCGCCGCATCCGTGGCAACGCTGGTCTATCCTGATGACGGCGGTCATCCTGTTCTTCATCTATTTCAATGTGCAGGTCAGCGTCGCCGTCAATGCCTGGTACGGGCCCTTTTTCGACTATGTGCAGGGGCTGATGTCGGGCACCGGAAAATCGACCAACGCCGAATTCTACATTGGGCTGGCCGATTTCTCGTGGCTTGCGCTGGTCGGCATGAACGTGCAGGTGGTCAACGCCTTCATCGTCAGCCACTGGATCTTCCGCTGGCGCACGGCGATGAACAACTATTTCGTCGAGAACTGGGGCAGGCTGCGCCACATCGAGGGCGCCTCGCAACGTATCCAGGAGGACACGATGCGGTTTTCCCAGATCATGGAAGATCTGGGTTCCAGCTTCGTCCAGTCGATCATGACGCTGATCGCCTTCCTGCCGGTCATGATCCAGTTGCAGGCCCATATAACCGAGTTGCCGATCATCGGCGCGATCCCCCAGCCATTGGTGGTCGCGGCACTGGCCTGGTGTCTGTTCGGAACGATTTCGGTCATGATCGCCGGCATGAAGCTTCCAGGGCTGCAGTTCCGCAACCAGCGCGTGGAGGCGGCCTACCGCAAGGAGCTCGTTTACGGCGAGGATCATGCCGACCGGGCCCAGCCCGCCACCACCGCCGCGCTGTTCGCCAATGTTCGCCACAATTATTTCCGGCTGTATTTCCACTACATCTATTTCAATGTCGTCCGGTACACCTACCTGCAGGCCGACAATATTTTCTCGCTGCTGATCCTCGGGCCGTCGCTGGTCGCCCACAAGATAACGTTCGGCGCGCTGAACCAGATTTCGAATGCATTCGGCAAGGTGACGGGTTCCTTGCAGTTCCTGCTCACCTCCTGGTCGACCATCGTCGAACTGCAATCGGTGCATAAGCGCCTGCGCGCCTTCGAGGCGACGCTGCAGGGCGAGCCGCTGCCGGAAATCGACCAGCGCTATCTGGCGCGGCAAGGCGCCGAGGATCCCGCTTAAGTCAGGAAAGACCTGGGTGCGAAACGGGTCGGCGGCTCAGCCGCCGACGGAAGCCTGCTTCTGGCCAGCACCCTGCCGCGAGATATAATCGCGAAAACTGATGCATTCGACGTCTGATTTGACGCAGACCTCGCCGGCAAAACGCTCCAGCGCGTTCCAGTAGGCGCCGTCATTCATCAGCGCGAAATGGAAGCCGAGTTGCAGCGGAACGCGCTTGCCCCGGTATTGATCCTCGAAGGCGGCGCGGAAAGCCCGGTAGGTGCGGTCCGCGAACTCGCCTGCCTTGCTCGGCCGCTCGAAGCCGCCGGAATGCCTGACATAGAGATTGTAGTCCATGGCGATAACCGGCCGCGATTTCGGTCCTTCCGGGATCTGCGGCAGTGAAAAGCGCGCGAGGCCGGCGGTGGTCGGCGGCTGGACCGGGCCGCGCGAGACGCCGCTGGCGTCGAACCGGTAACCGGCGGCGGGCAGCGCCTCGTAGAGCGCCTTGCTCGTCGACAGATAGGGCGCGCGGAAGCCAACCACCGCATGCCGCGCGAAATCGCGCCAGCCGGTCGGCTCGGGCTCGATGCCGTTGATCGCATAGGCGTTTTCGAGGATGTGCTCGAACGAGGCGAACTCCTTCAGCCAGTCGGCCTTGCTCCAGCCCTTGCCGTCGAAATGGCCGCAGCCATGACTGGCGATGTCATGGCCTTCCGATGCCGCAAGCCCGATCTGCTCCAGCCGCTGGCTCACTTCCTGCGTCGAGGCGGCGAAGCCGATGTTGGATTTGCCCGATGTCTTGCCCGGCGCGGTGTATTGGCTGCGCGTTTCCGATGACAGCAGGAAGACACAGGAGAGGAAATAGGTGAAATGCGCTCCGGTGCGCTTCGCCAGCGCCCGGCTGCGCTTCCATTGCGAGATGTCGCGGGCGCTGTCGAAGGAGATGATGACGACCTGCTTCGGCCTTGCCGGCAAAGGCGCCCGCGAGCCGGGTGGATCGGCGAAAGCCGCACCGGCCGTGGCAAGCGAAGCGAGACAGAACGCGGCAACGCGAGACGAAAAGGATATTGGCAACAGCTACTGACCCCCGGCGGTTTTGGCCCCGCTATAGCGCAAATGTGGCGTGGGTGCGGTGGCCTTTTCGTCCGTTTGCCCCGCGAATAGGTGATTTTCCGGTCGAACCCCTTCCATGCCGGCAAAATTTCGCTAAAACGCGGGCTCGCGAACGCTCCGGCCCGGGGCAGGAATGGTTTTATTGATGTCCGACGACAGTTTTATCCGTGAAGTCAACGACGAGATCCGTCGCGAACAGGCGCAGAAGCTGTGGGACCGTTTCGGCCCGGCCCTGCTTGTGGTCGCGGTGCTGGTCGTGCTCGGCACCGCCGCCTTCGTCGGCTACCGCTACTGGGACGAGACCCGCGCCAACCGTTCGGGCGATGCCTTCTCGCAAGCGTTGAAGCTGGCCAATGACGGCAAGAACGACGAGGCGCTGGCCGCGCTCGATCAATTGGAGAAGGATGGCTACGGCGCCTATCCGCTGCTCGCCCGCATGCGCGCGGCCACCGTCAAGGCCGACAAGGGCGATGTCGACGCAGCCGTCAAGGATTTCGACGAGGTGGCGGCCGACGCCGCCATTCCCCAGGGCATTCGCGACATGGCGCGGTTGAGGGCGGCGCTGCTGCTGGTCGATCACGGCTCCTTCGCCGATGTGTCGAGCCGCGTCGAGGCCCTGACCTCGGACACCAACACGCTGCGCCACACCGCGCGCGAGGCGCTCGGGCTGGCCGCCTGGAAGGAAGGCAAGACCCAGGATGCGCTGAAGCTGTTCGACCAGATCGCCGCCGATGACGGTGCCCCGCGCAACACCCGTGAACGGGCGACCCTGATGTCCGAGCTGATCCGCGGCTCGGGCAGCGCGTCGTGACATATGAGCTTCAAAGTCGCCATCATTGGCCGGCCTAACGTCGGCAAATCGACTCTTTTCAATCGGCTGGTGGGAAGGAAGCTGGCGCTTGTCGATGACACGCCGGGCGTCACCCGCGACCGCCGCGTCCATGCGGCAAAGCTTTACGACCTGCATTTCGACGTCATCGACACTGCGGGTTTCGAGGACGCCGCCGCCTCGACGCTGCCCGGCCGCATGCGTGCGCAGACCGAGATCGCTATCCGTGAGGCCGACCTGATCTTCTTCACCGTCGACGCCAAATCCGGCCTGTTGCCGGACGACCGGACCTTTGCCGAGATCGTGCGCAAATCCGGCAAGCCGGTCGTGCTGGTCGCCAACAAGGCCGAGGCGAAGGGCGCGCAGGGCGGCATGCTGGAGGCCTGGGAGCTCGGGCTTGGCGAGCCGGTTCCGGTCTCGGCCGAACACGGCCAAGGCATGCCCGACCTGCGCGACGCGGTGATCGCCGCACTTGGCGAGGCGAGAGCCTTTGGCGAAGATGAGGACGACGACGAGGAGATCGCCTCCAGCGAGGTGCTGATCGGCGAGGATATCGCCGATCCCGACGCCGACGAGGTGCCGGCCTATGACGACACCAAGCCGATGCGCATTGCCGTCGTCGGCCGCCCCAATGCCGGCAAGTCGACGCTGATCAACGCGCTGATCGGCGAGGAGCGGCTTTTGACCGGACCGGAAGCCGGCATCACCCGCGATTCCATCTCGGTCGATTGGGACTGGCGCGGCCGCCGTATAAAATTGTTCGACACCGCCGGCATGCGCCGCAAGGCCAGGATCCATGAAAAGCTCGAGGTCATGTCGGTGCAGGATGGCCTGCGCGCCATCCGCTTCGCCGAGATCGTCATCATCGTGCTCGACGCCACCATCCCGTTCGAGAAGCAGGATCTCCAGATCGCCGACCTGATCATCCGCGAGGGCCGCGCGCCGGTGATCGCCTTCAACAAATGGGACCTGATCGACAATCCGCAGGAACTCTTGGCCGAACTGCGCGAAAAGACCGAACGGCTTTTGCCGCAGGCGCGCGGCATGCAGGCGGTGACGGTTTCGGCCGAGACCGGACGGGGCCTCGACAAGCTCATGGAAGCCGTCATCCGCACGCACAAGGTCTGGAACAGCCGCGTCTCGACCGGCAGGCTCAATCGCTGGCTGGAAGGCATTCTTGCGCATCATCCGCCGCCCGCGGTTGCCGGTCGCCGGCTGAAGGTCAAATATGTCACGCAGGCCAAGACGCGCCCGCCGGGCTTCGTCGTCTCGTGCTCGCGCCCGGATGCGATGCCGCAATCCTATGTCCGCTATCTCACCAACAGCCTGCGCGAAGCCTTCGACATGCCGGGCGTACCGATCCGCATGGCGTTGAGGACTTCGGACAATCCCTTTGCCGGCAGGGCCAAGAAGCGCTGACGTCCGGGGGAAGGGTGCCAACCCTTCGACGCGGTGTAGACCCTGGAATGACGAAGAGGGGTTGCGACCAGGGCCTAGGCGACCTTCAGCAGGTTCTCATCCGTCCGCGCGCCCTCCGGTAGTGCCTGCCGCGCCGCTTCCAGCAGGATATCGGCGAGGCGGGCGGCCACCGGTTCGGGTTCGGCATCCCTGCGGTGCAGGAACAGCGTCATCCTGGGCAGCGCCGGCAGACCGGCAATCTCCGGCGTCATCGCGCTGACGCTGGCCGGCAGGCCGATGTCGGTGCGGATCGTCAGCCCGAGCCCGGCTGCAACAGCCGCCCAGATGCCACCAAGGCTCGGGCTGGAGAAGGCCATACGCCAGGGCAGGCCGGCGCGGTCGAGCGTTTCGGTTGCGACCGTGCGCAACAGGCAAGGTGCTTCCAGCGCCACCAGCGGCAGCGGCTCGCCATGGCGCAGGCTGGTCTCGATGCGCTTTGCCGGGCCGATCCAGCGCATCTGCACGTCGGCGACATGCTGGCTGTATGGCAGCGTCGCGCCGCTGTGCCAGGCAAGTGCGATGTCCAGGCTGCCCGAGATGATCCGCTCCGCGAGCTCATGGCTGCGCGCGATGCGGGCCTCGATCTTGACTTTGGGATGGGCACGGGCGAAGCGGCCGAGCACGTCAGGTAGCACCGCCTCGCCAAAATCCTCCTGCAGGCCGAGCCGCACCCAGCCTTCCAGCTCGACATCATGGATGGCGGCTGCCGCCTCGTCATTGAGCTCGACCAGCCGCCGCGCATAGCCGAGCATGGTCTCGCCGGCTTCCGTCAGCGCCAGCCCGCGTCCCGACTTGCGGAAGATCGGCGTCGCCGCCTGCTCTTCCAGCTTCTTCAACTGCGCGCTGACCGCCGAGGTCGAGCGGCCAAGCCGGTCGGCCGCCTTGGCGAAGCTGCCAAGCTCCATTCCGGTGACGAAGCTTCTGAGGACGTCGAGGTCGAATGTCACGCGTCGCATGATAATCCCGTTTTTTAGGATTGTGCGTCAAAAACTTCCTGATTTTATGGACAAAGCTATGGCGATAGACATGCGCCGTCAAGGCCGGTCACCGGGCCGCAAACGGGAATGAAACCATGTCCGCCACCGTCACCCGCACCGATTGTCAGTCGACGCCACGGGCCGAAGGCTCCGGCTCCAGGACCTTCGCGCCCAACCACCGCTGGAAGGTGCTGGGCATCGGCGTCGCCGCCAATGCCGGTTTTTCCGCTACTTTCTCCGGCATACCGGCAACCGCGGTGCTGATGCGGCAGGGCTATCATCTCGGCAATGCTCAGCTCGGCCTGGCGCTTGGCCTTCTCGGTCTGGGCGTTGCGCTCAGCGAACTGCCCTGGGGCCTGCTCACCGATCGCTGGGGCGATCGCCGTGTGCTTTTGACCGGGCTCGGCGCCACGGCGGCGTGGCTGTTCCTGATGGCGTTGCTCATCGTTCCATCCTCGTCCGGCGAGCCGGGCGTTCATGTCCTGGCCGCTGCCTTGCTCGTCACCGGCCTGCTCGGCGGCAGCGTCAACGGTTCGAGCGGCCGCGCCATCATGGGCTGGTTCCGCGAAGGCGAGCGCGGATTCGCCATGAGCATCCGGCAGACGGCGGTGCCGCTTGGCGGCGGGCTGGGCGCTCTTGTCCTGCCCTCGCTTGCCGCCAGGCATGGCTTCGCGGCGGTCTATGGCCTGCTCGCCGCCTTCTCCGTGATCTCCGCCTTCTTCGCCTGGCGCTGGCTGCACGAACCGCCGACGCAGGGTTCGGCCGCGCCGACCGTTCTGGCCGGGCCCCCGCCGCTGCGCAATGTCGAGGTCTGGCGCATCGCAGCGGCCATCGGCCTGCTGTGCTTTCCGCAAGTGGCCGTACTCACCTTCGCATCGGTCTTCCTGCACGACTTCGCCGGCATGGGGACCCTGGCCACCAGCGCAAGCCTCGCCGCCGTGCAGACCGGCGCCATGGCGATGCGCGTCTGGAGCGGCCGCTTCACCGACCGCCACGGCAACCGCCGGCCGTTCCTGCGCCTGTGCAGTGCGCTCAGCGCGCTTGCCTTCACGCTGCTCTGGCTGCTGGTCCTGGCCAGCCCGACCATATCAGGCGGCCAACCCGTCGTGATGGCCACGCTTCCCGTGATGCTGATTGTCGCAGGCATCCTGGTCTCCGCCTGGCATGGCGTCGCCTACACCGAGCTTGCCACGCTTGCCGGCGCTGGCCATGTCGGCACCGCGCTCAGCCTGGCCAACAGCTTCGTTTTCATAGGTTTCTTCCTGGTTCCGGTGGCCATTCCGGGGCTCTTGCATCTCTGGTCCTGGCCCGGCGTTTGGTTGTCGGCGGCGGCGTGCGCGTTGATCGCGTGGCCCATCTTCCTGCGGCCGGCCTCCATGTCCGTCCCGCCGCAAAACCGCCCCACTTCGCAACCACGAGCCTGAGCCGACCGGGAAAACCCGATCGAAGCTGTTAACGTCCCATCAAGGTTAATGCATCATTTTGCTCTCCAGTGGGGTCAGTAGCGTTCCTGGAGAGAGTTCCGTGCATCGACGTGTCTTGACGCGCCTTGTTGCCGTCGCCGGTGAGAAGAAACGCAGCCTCGTGGCACCTTTCATCGTCGGCCTCGGCATCTGGATCGGATTTCCGACGGTTTCCGCCTACCAGGATATGACGAGCCTCGTTTCCGGCCTCGAGGCGCCGACCCGCTGGAATTCCTATGTCGAGAAATCCGTCGCCGGATCGGTCCATGCCGCCGAGATGCCGTTTGTCGACGACGCTGTGACGGGTTCGCTCTCCGGATCGGGGGTGCGCCTGCCCGGCGTCGGCGCCGTCTCCTTTCGCGGCAAGGGCGGCAAGGTCAGCACTACGCCTGATGAGGACCGCATCGTGCGCGCCGACAAGAAGGGCCGCATCGTCCAGATCTCTCCCGTCGCCCCGCCGAAGAACTTCAACGCCGGCTCGATCTTCGAGCGCACCTCATCCCTGCTGCGGCCCAGCATGGACAGCGGCCTGAAGATGGCTTTCGCCAAACCCCAGATCAAAGGCAAGGAAATCCAGATCGCCGCGGCATTCCACGCGCGTGAGGACAAGAAGCCGGATCCCGGCGTGTCGCCCATGCTTGCCGCCCTGGTCAACAACGATCATCCGGATGTGCTGGCGACGGCCTATGCGCAGGCCGCGCCCGATTATGCCAAGGCGTCGCCCTTCGAGGCCCTGCTCCAGGACGAGGAGCCCAACAGCGGCCGTTTCATCCCGCCGATGGCCAAGGGCGACCATTCGTGGATCCAGAATCCACTTCCGGCGAGCGTCTTCTCCAAGCCCGAGCAAAAATGCCTGGCCAACGGCATCTATTTCGAGGCGCGGGGCGAATCCGTGCGCGGCCAGGCCGCCGTCGCCCAGGTCATCCTCAACCGTGTCCGCAATCCGGCCTATCCCAATTCGATCTGCGGCGTCGTCTACCAGAACGACAGCTGGTTCAACCGTTGCCAGTTCTCCTTCGCCTGCGACGGCAGGAAGAAGCGCATCGACAACCCGGTCGCCTACAAGACCGCGCAGGATGTCGGCATGGCGGTGACCGCCGGCAAGGTCTTCATTCCCGAAGTCGGATCGTCGACCCATTACTATGCCAATTACGTCCATCCCAACTGGGCGCGTACGATGCAGAAGATGACCAAGATCGGCCTGCATATCTTCTACCGCACCTATGGCGGCGGCTGGAGCTGAACGCCCGATAGGCGTCCATATTTTTGCGCGGCTGCGCGGTCTCTCGAAGAGCCGTCGCGCGGAGGATTCGCTCAAGGCGTCCGCGCCGCCATGGCGGGCACGATGTCGCACCTCTCTATTATATTGATTTCATTGTATAAAATACATGGTAACGAACTTCCGCCCGTGGCTTGACGGGCGCAAACCCTCTAACTATGTTGCCGGCGACTTTAGAAGCGGACGGACGGTGACGGTCTGCCCGGGCAGGGGGGTTGCGATGGCCGATGAAACTGGGCCAGGCGGGACCGGAGAAACCGGCCGCGGCAAGCAGCACGAAGCCGCCATCCGCGACGACGAACTTGAGCGCCGCCGGCGTGAACTTGAAGCATCGCTTGCGACAAGACGGCCGGACCGGCTCGAGGGGAAAGACGCGAAACCAGTGACCGGGTACGGTCAGGCACTCAAGCTGTCCAGCGAGTTCATCGCCGGGGTGGTGGTCGGTGCCGCCATCGGCTGGATCATCGACCGTCTGGCGGGGACATCGCCATGGGGTCTGATCGTGTTTCTGCTGCTTGGTTTTGGCGCGGGCGTGCTCAATGTCATGCGTTCGGCAGGCGTTGTGGCGGAATTCGGACAGGGCGACAAATCGCGCTCTGGCCGCGACGACAGCAAGTGACCGCTCTTCAGGCGGCATTTGGAAATAGCCGCCTTTCGACGGGCGGCATGGTAACAAGGCCGCATGCGGCACTGACGGGGTTTGAACGTGGCAGCTGACAAGGTCGATCCGATCCACCAGTTCCATATCAACAAGCTGATACCGATCGATATCGGCGGCTACGACTTGTCCTTTACCAATTCGGCGCTGTTCATGGTCGCGACCGTGGTCGTTGCCGCGGCATTCCTGTTTCTGACGACGTCGAGCCGCAGCCTCGTTCCCGGCCGGCTGCAATCGATCTCCGAAATGGCCTATGAATTCGTCGGCAACATGTTGCGCGACGCCGCCGGCACGCAGGGCATGAAGTTCTTTCCCTTCGTGTTTTCCCTGTTCATGTTCGTGCTGGTCGCCAACCTGCTTGGCCTGTTCCCGTATTTCTTCACCGTCACCAGCCACATCATCGTCACCTTCGGCCTCGCCGTCTTGGTTATCGGCACCGTGATTGTCTACGGTTTCGGCAAGCACGGCCTTGGTTTCCTCAAGCTGTTCGTGCCGCAAGGCGTGCCGGTGTTCCTGCTGCCGCTGGTGGTGCTGATCGAAGTGATCTCCTTCGTCTCGCGCCCTGTCAGCCTCTCGGTTCGTCTGTTCGCCAACATGCTCGCCGGGCACATCACGCTGAAGGTCTTCTCCGGCTTCGTCGTCAGCCTCTCGGCGCTGGGCGCGGTCGGCGTCGCTGGCTCGGTGCTGCCGCTGGCGATGGCCGTGGCGTTGACCGCGCTCGAACTGCTGGTCGCCTTCCTTCAGGCCTATGTCTTCGCGGTGCTGACCTGCATGTATCTCAACGACGCCCTGCACCCGGGGCACTGATAAAAAATTTCCGGCGCAAGAGTTTTCAACATTGCCGCCGGAATGGAATCGCAACGGAATTTCAGATCCAAAGGAGTTGAACAAATGGACGTAGAAGCAGCAAAGTACATCGGCGCCGGCATCGCTTGCCTCGGCATGGGCGGCGCGGGCATTGGCCTCGGCAACATCTTCGGCAGCTATCTCTCGGGCGCGCTGCGCAACCCGTCGGCCGCCGATGGCCAGTTCGGCCGTCTGATCTTCGGCTTCGCCGTGACCGAAGCTCTGGGCATCTTCTCGCTTCTCATCGCGCTGCTGGCCCTGTTCGGCTGAGCCCCTGTTTGGCTGAGCCGCCATTTGGCTAAGCTATGGGAAGATTGGACAGGCCGGCCGCGAGAGCGGCGGGTCTGATATCAGGGGATAGTCCATGTTCGTGACATCTGCCTTTGCGCAAGAGTCCGCGCCTGCCACCGAGGCTGGCCACGCTGCGACGGAAGGCGACACGCATTCCGGCACCAGCGTGCCTGCCGAAGCTCATGGCATGTTTCCGCCATTCGATCCGGCGACGTTTCCGTCGCAGCTTCTTTGGCTGGCGATCACGTTCGGGCTCTTCTACCTCTTCCTGAAGAGGGTGGTGGTGCCGCGCGTCGGCGGCATCATCGATGTCCGCAACGACCGTATCAGCCAGGATCTCGATCAGGCCGCGAAGTTGAAGGGCGAGGCCGACGCCGCCGTTGCTGCTTACGAGCAGGAGCTGGCGGAAGCCAAGAAGAACGCCAACGCCATCGGCCAGCAGGCCAATGACGCGGCCAAGGCGGAAGCCGAGACCGCGCGCAAGAAGATCGAGGCCGCGCTCGACGAGAAGCTCGGCGAGGCCGAGGCGCGCATTTCTTCCATCAAGGCCAACGCCATGAAGGAAGTCGGCAGCATCGCCGAGGACACTGCCTCGGCGATCGTCGAGGCGCTGGTCGGCGGCAAGGCCAGCAAGGCCGAGATCGCGGCCGCGGTCAAGTCCGTGGCCGGGTGAGGAGCGCATCATGGACGCCACATCTCTTGCAACGCTCTGGGCCACGATCGCCCTGGTCATCTTTTTGGGTATCGCCATCTACATCAAGGTGCCCCGCCTGATCGCCAAGGCGCTCGATGCCCGCGCCGCCAGGATCAGCAGCGAGCTTGACGAGGCGCGCAGGCTGCGCGAGGAGGCCCAGCAGTTGCTTGGCCAATACCAGCGCAAGCGCAAGGAAGCCGAGCAGGAGGCCGCAGACATCGTCGCCGCGGCCAAGCGCGAAGCCGAACTGCTCGCCGCCGAGGCGCACAAGAAGACCGAGGACTACGTCGCGCGGCGCACCGCTCTTGCCGAACAGAAGATCGGCCAGGCCGAGCGCGAGGCGATCGGCGAAGTGCGCGCCAGCGCCGTCGACATCGCCGTCGAAGCCGCTCGCACGCTGCTCGCCGGCAAGATCGACGCCAAGGCGGGAGCCGACCTGTTCAAGACCTCGCTCGCCGATGTGAAGGCGAAGCTGAACTGAGCTGAAAACAACAGAAATGAAAAAAGTCGCTGGGAAACCCGGCGGCTTTTTTGTTGTGGCGCGGAGGTCAACGCTGCCGATCTCCCCTCTCGTGGGGGAGATGCCCGGCAGGGCAGAGGGGGGCGCGAAGGAACGCCAGCGCTCGATTCAAAATCAGCTGAATTGGGTGCCGATAGTGCAGGGAACCTGGGCAAGACTAACTGATAGGCTGGAGGGACAGCGCCCCCCTCTGTCCTGCCGGACATCTCTCCCACGAGGGGGGAGATTGGCTGTCACCGCCGCTTTCGCCAATCCTACCAACGCAAGATAGATCGAGCCGCCCTAATCCAGCCCGGCGAAGCTCTCTTCTTCCACCACCTCGGCACCTTCAAGCCTGAATGGCGCGAACGACACGCGGTGCAGCCGCGCCACCGGCCCGTGCGTCTCGATCGCGGTGCGATGGCGGACCGTGGCATAGCCCATATGCACTTCGAAGCCGTAGTGCTGGTGATGGCTGCCGCAGCCGCACATCATGCGGTCGCGCATCACCTTGGCGACGATCGAGGCGGCGGCTATGGATTGCGAGCGCTGGTCGCCCTTGATCAGCGCGCGCCCCGTGCAAGGCAGGCCCGGCGGCACGTCGCGCCCATCGGCAAGCGCGAGCTTCGGCTGCACCGGCAGGCCGGCGACCGCACGGCGCATCGCCTCCAGGCTCGCCTTGAGGATGTTGCTGCCGTCAATGCCCTCGGCGCTGACTGAGGCCATCGACACGCCGAGCGCGGAGCCGATGATGCGCACGAACAGCGCCTCGCGCTGCAAATGGCTGAGCCGTTTGGAATCGTCGAGGCCGTCGGGGATGTTGGCAGGGTCGAGCACGACCGCAGCCGCCACCACCGGTCCGGCCAGCGGGCCGCGTCCGGCCTCGTCCATCCCCGCGACCGGCCACAGGCCTTCGGCCATCGCCTTCGTCTCGAAGGAGAAATCGGGTTTCTCGACGATTTCGAAGAGAGGCGGAGAATCAGAACGCGCGCGAGCCATGTTGCGGCGAGGTTCGCATCGGCTCTGATTCTCCGCAAGTCCCTCCGGGTCGGGTGGGGCGCCGGACCGGGAGGGCACCGTCTGCAGGCCGGGGCAGGCCGGACGGGATTTTTTCGCCACGGCGGCAAACAGCCGCGGTCGTTCAAAGCAGCATCAACTGCTCCTGGTCCTTGCCGGCGGCGACGAACTGGTCGGTCCGCAGCGTGCGCCGCTCGGCATTGAGACCGAGCCGCTTGGCGGTGATTTCGAAGCGCCGGCCGATCTGCCAGGCGTAAGGACCCGCGCCCTTCATGCGCTTGCCCCATTCCGAATCGTAATCCTTGCCCTCGCGCATCGAGCGGATCAGCGACATCACATGGCGATAGCGGTCGGGATAGTGGCGCAGCAGCCAGTCCTTGAAGATCGGGCTGACCTCGAGCGGCAGGCGCAGCACGACATAGCCCGCCTCGCGTGCGCCGGCATGGTGCGCCGAATCGAGGATGCGTTCCATCTCCTGATCGGTCAGCCCGGGGATGATCGGCGCCACCATGACCGAAGCAGGGATGCCGGCATCCGCAAGCTGCCTGATCGCCTCCAGCCGCTTGGCCGGCGTCGAGGCGCGTGGCTCCATGGTGCGCGCCAGCATGCGGTCGAGCGTGGTCACCGACAACGCCACCTTGGCGAGGCCCCGTTCAGCCATGCGTGACAAGATGTCGATATCGCGCGTCACCAGGGCGGATTTGGTGACGATGCCGACCGGGTGGCCGCGCGCCTCCAGCACTTCGAGGATCTCGCGCATGATCCGGTACTGCTTCTCGATCGGCTGGTAGGGATCGGTATTGGTGCCGATGGCGATGGTTCGCGGCTGGTAACCGTCCTTCGACAGTTCCTTGTCGAGCAGGCGCGCCGCGTCGGGCTTGGCGAACAGTTTGGATTCGAAATCCAGCCCCGGCGACAGGCCCATGAAACTGTGCGTCGGCCGCGCAAAGCAATAGACGCAGCCATGCTCGCAGCCGCGATAGGGATTGATCGAGCGGTCGAAGGAGATGTCGGGCGATTCATTGCGGGTGATTATGGTACGCGGCTTCTCGACCTGCACCTCGGTCTTGAAGGGAGGCAGTTCCTCCAGCGAGTTCCAGCCATCGTCGAAGACATGCCGGCTGACCGGCTCGAACCGGCCGGACGGGTTGATGCCTGCCGACCGGCCGCGGTTGCGGTCCGGACGCACGCGCATGCCGCTCTGCTCGATCATAGCATTGGCCATTTCGGCTCGTCCTGCTCCGAAGGCGGCAATGTCGGCGCGCATGATCGGTTCCATCTTCGCCCGCTCCCAGGGACTGTCCATGTTGTTTCGAATCGCTCTGCTCATGAATTTAATCCTATTTGCCAAACGAGAACAAAGCAAGAACTTTCTATGGTGCGCCGCAAAAACTGGCGCTGCGTTCCGCTTTCCGCTATTCGGCAAATGATGCTCACCGTTCTCATAGAGACCCACAATGACGAGGAGGGCCTCGCTCGCACCCTGGCGACGCTGATCGGCGGCGCGGTCGAGGGCGTGGTGCGCGAGGTCATCGTCTGCGACACCGGTTCCACCGACCAGACTCATCGCGTCGCCGAGCATGCCGGGTGCCAGTATGCGACCGACGGTGTCGCGGCGGCCATCCGGCACGCGAAAGGCGATTGGCTGTTGCTGCTGGAACCGGGCGCGCGGCTGGTCGACGGATGGATCGACGAGGTCGTTGCGCATACGAGGCAAACCATGGCGGCGCGGTTTTCACGCACACGCGCCGGCCGCGCGCCATTCCTGGCCCGTATCTTCTCGGGAAACCGTGCCTTGGCCGACGGGCTGCTGATCAGCAAGCGCCAGGCCACATCCTTGTCGAAAACAGCCGGCAGCGCCGAGGCTCTCGCTCGCGGCCTGGCGACCAAGCGGCTGGATGCCGAAATCTGGGCCGCTCCGGCAAAACAAGAGCACCGCCCGTCCAAATGATTTTGCAGCTGCTCTGTCTACGTGCGTTGCACATGTGACGCGCAGCTAGTTTCCGATCACGCGGGTGGCGGCGCGCCGGCCGCGGCTGATGATGGAAGTGGTTTCGGTGTCTCGCGGTCCTCGCGCCGGCGCTTCCACGGCGAGCCGGTCATTCGCTAAAACGCATCTCCACAGGCATCCAGCGAAGACGACGTCTGGCTTGACGCTCTGCCTTGCTTTCCGCGTCGTAGTCGACCGGGATCGGTTCCTGACTGAACGACCTTTGATCGTCCAGGGCGTTGATGATGACGATTGCCCTGGCATCGTCCTCTCCGGCGATTGCGGCGGTATAGACACCGCATTCACCGCAGATCAGGTAGTCGGCCGTCCCCAATCCAAAACGGTATTTCTTCAATCGCTGGATGTCCTTGACCCAGATGATCAGCCTGCCGTCCGGATCGGCGACGGCGCGCGAGCCATGCTTGGTACAGAACGAGCACTGGCAGGCGCGAACCTCGATTTTCGATGGATCGAGCTCGGTTGAAAATCGAAGGCGTATGTTGCCGCAATGGCACCCGCCATTATGCACTGTCATCGCGTCCGCCCGTCTTCAACGGCGATGGCCGCCGCCGCGAGACGATACGTCCTGCCGCATCCGGTTTGGAATGGTCTTTCGAAGGCGAAGGCGGTGTTCTGCCTGGCAAACGCGGCGTGAAACCAGCGCCTTGCCTCGGCTTTCACGGAGCCGACATGCCGCGCCGCAGGTGCTCGTCCAGGCGCGGCATGATCTCGACGAAGTTGCAGGGCATGTGCCGGTAGTCGAGCTGCGCCTTCAAGATGCCGTCCCAGGCATCCTTGCAGGCGCCGGGCGAGCCCGGCAGCACGAAGACGAAGGTGGCGTTGACGACGCCGCCGGTCGCCCGGCTCTGGATCGTGGAGGTGCCGATCTTGTCGTAGGAAATGCGGTGGAACACCTCGGAAAAACCATCCATGCGCTTTTCGAAGATCGGCTCCAGCGCGTCCGGCGTCACGTCGCGCCCGGTGAAGCCGGTGCCGCCGGTGGTGATGACCACATCGATCCCATCATCCTTCGACCAGCCGAGCACCTTGTTGCGGATCTTGTCTCCATCGTCGGTGACGATATCGCGGGCGGCAAGGATGTGGCCGGCTTCCGCGATGCGGTCGGCCAGCGTCTGGCCGGACCTGTCGTCGGCAAGGCTGCGCGTGTCGGAAACGGTCAGCACCGCGATGCGGACCGGAATGAAGGAACGGCTCTCGTCAGTCCTGGCCATGGGCATCTGCCTCCGCCGTCATGCTGCGCGTCGCGGCGACGAACCAGTCGGGTTGCCGGGCACGGATGTCGGCGGCCGCGCGCTTGGCGACGTTGCCGGTCTCGAACAGGCCGAAGCAGGTGGCGCCGGAACCCGACATGCGGGCAAAACCGGCCCCGGCCTTGTTCAGCACCGAAAGTGCCTTGCCGATGGCGGGCTCGATGGCGCGGGCCGCCGGCTCAAGGTCGTTGCGCGTAATCTCCAGCCAGTTGCGCAGGCTGTGGAAGTCGACCACGCGCGGCAGCGGCGGAAGCGCTTCATTGTCGCGCCGCGACAGCGCGTTGAACACGTCGGTTGTCGAGACCGCCTTGCCGGGATTGACCAGCACCAGTCCGAGCGCCGAGAAATCCGGCACGATCGACAACTCCTCGCCGATGCCGCGTGCAATCAGCGGCCTGGCTGCCAGACACATGGGAATGTCGGCGCCGAGCGAAAGCCCGATCCGCGCCAGCGCGGCATCGTCGATGTCGAGTTGCCAGCTTGCCGCAAGCCCGCGCAGAACTGCTGCCGCATCGCTCGACCCGCCGCCGACGCCGGAAGCGACGGGCAGGTTCTTTTCGAGCTTGATGGAGACCGGCGGCGTGCCGCGAGGACCGGCCGCCTGCCGCAGCGCGTCACGCGCCCTGAGCACCAGATTGCTGCCGTCGAGAGGAACATCCGGCGCATAGCGGCCGGACACGCTGAAATCGTCTCGCTCGGCAAGCTCGATCTCGATCCTGTCGCCAAAGCGCGTGAACACCGCCAGGCTTTCGATCAGATGATACCCGTCATCGCGCCTGCCGGTGACATGCAGAGCGAGGTTTATCTTGGCGGGCGCCGGCCACATCCGGACGCGCCGGCCGGATTCCAGGCTCTCGATTGCGAGTGAAATGAGGATCAGTCCTTGGCCAGCCGGTACTCGCCGGTCTTCGGATCCTTCACCAGCGTCCCCATCGCGCCGTTTGCCGTCTGCTTTTCGGTGCGCCGCACCTTGGCGGTTACGCGCTCGGCCTCGCGGATGAAGGTGCGGTAGCCAAAATAAGCGGCGATCCCGACGACGGCGAAGAAAATGATCTGCGGCATATCAAAACTCCTCCCACGCTGGGCCGGCGAAGGGCGGCCGGTCGGGTCGATTGGCGCATGTCGTCCAAAGGCGGTTTCTGGAGAAAAACGACATGCATGGAACTTCGAGGTTCATGCTAGACGGTTTTGCCGGGTTTTCAAAGCCCGAAGCGCGCCCACAAAGCGCGCTCTTGCGCCGCATCGATCACGCCCCCGGCGGCAGCGGCGGCAATATCGGGCGCCGAAAATCCCTTGCTCGAGCCGAACAGCCCGAAGCGGCCGAACAAACCGCGCGGCGCCGAGATCAGCTTGAGTTGGGTTTTCGCCCCGAACCGCGTCTTGAGCACGGATCGCATGTCGCCGAGCGCATCGACAAGCCCAAGCTCCAGGCCGCGCTTGCCGGTCCAGAACAGGCCCGTGA
Source organism: Mesorhizobium sp. BR1-1-6 (assembly GCF_020165355.1). Taxonomy (NCBI): domain Bacteria; kingdom Pseudomonadati; phylum Pseudomonadota; class Alphaproteobacteria; order Hyphomicrobiales; family Phyllobacteriaceae; genus Mesorhizobium; species Mesorhizobium sp. BR1-1-6. Next base: position 180,972 of record NZ_JAIUHZ010000004.1, read on the forward strand.
ACAGGTCGGGATCGTCCTTGAGCTTGGTGCCGCGCCGCTCCTTGACCAGATCGATGAAGGTTTCGTGCACTTCGAGCTGCAGCGCCTTCAGCCGTTCGATGTCTTCCTTTTTCTCGGGCTTGAATGGATCAAGCACCGACTTGTTCTGCCCTGCCGTGTGGACGCGGCGCTCGACGCCGATCTTCTTCATCAGCTCCGGGAAGCCGAACGAGGCCGACACCACGCCGATCGAGCCGACGATGGACGACGGGTCGGCGAAAATCTCGTCGCCGGCGACCGCGATCATGTAGCCGCCCGAGGCAGCGACGTCCTCGACGAAGACCAGCACCTTTCTGTTCTTCTCGATCGCCAGGTCGCGGATACGCTTGAAGATCAGCCGCGACTGCACCGGCGAGCCGCCGGGCGAATTGATGGAGACGGCGATGGCAGGCGCATCGAAGGAAAACGCCTTTTCGATCAGCCCGGCGGTGGAGGCAAGCGACAGGCTGGGACGGAACGGGCCGCCGCCCGCCAGGATGGTGCCGTGCAACCGGATAACCGGAATGGTGACGACCGTGGAACGCCAGGATTTCGGCAGCAGGCGGTTGAAAAGGCGTTTCACTGAGGTCGATCTCCGCTCGATGGGTTGCCAGCATGTAGGAATTTCAAGGCCAACGGCAATGCCGCGGCCATCGCGGCCAGTTTGTGTTCAATCTCCGAACAGGGAGGCGAGGCCGTTGTTGATCATCTCCGTCCGTTCCGACGGGCCGTCGCCCGTCTGCGCGTGAAGCATCAACGGCGGCCGGATGGCGAGTTTGCCGCGCGCCCCGAACGTTGCCCTGACGATGATGCGGATCGCCGTGGCATCGGGACGGGGATGCACGGCCAGCATCTCGGCGTCGCCGAAACGGCCCGCGATCGCATCGAGAAGCGAACCGAGTTGCTCGGGCCGCGCGATGACGGCAAGCCCGCCGCGCGGCCTGACCACTGCTGCGGCACTGCGGATCCAGCCCTCTAACAGCCCGTCCTCCATGACATGCGCTTCCTTTCTCAAGCGCTCGGGCGTGGCGCGGTCCTGCGCGGCGTTGAAGGGCGGATTCATGATGACGAAATCGAAATCATTGTCGCCGAGGCCGGCCGCCGTCCTGGCGCGGCCCGAAAGCGCGACATTGGCGACGAGCACCGAAGCGCGGTCGACGAGGTGAGCGTTGCCGGGATGCGCGAGCGTGGCCGCGGCGAAAGCCGCCATTTCCGGCGCGCGTTCGACCAGCACGGCCCGGGCCGTCGGGCAGCGCGCCAGAACGGCAAGTGCCGCGGCACCGGCGCCGGCGCCGAAATCGGCGAGACGCCCGCCGAAGGAGGACGGCACGGCAGCCGCCAGCATCATGGCGTCCATGCCGGCGCGATGGCCGCCATGCTTGGGCTGCACCAGCCAGAACCGGCCGCGATGGAAGGCATCGACCGTGTGGGCTGGCGTGTCCGGGGCGAGGGCGGCTGGCGCGGCGGACATTATTTTTGGCGGATCTCGTTGGCGATGCCGGCATCCGTCAGGATGCGCCGCGCCGCGTCGGCCTTGTCGGCGTCGACCATGACGCGCCGCGGCAGGATGCCGAGCGAGCCGTCGAGCACGCTCATATTCTGGTCGGCCACGAAGCAGCCGATGCCGGCATCGCGCATCAGCGATTCGACGAAGGAGATGATGACCGCGTCGTTGGTGCGAATGAGCTCTATCATCTGACGAAACTCTCAGTTTGCCGCGTTCATGTAAACGCATGCGAGGCCCGAAACCAGAGAAGCCGCGCCAATTCGCCACTTGCCGTGGCCGCGTTCGCCGCCCTAGAGTCCGTAACGGAACTAAGGGTGCCGTCGCACGCGTTACATCAGACGGGAGAGTTTGTCGTGGGTGTCGTTCTCAACATCGAAAACGGAAAGCGGGAACCCGCCTCCATCAAGGATCTGATCGACCTGACGGCGGCCGACATGGGGCGCGTCAACGAATTGATCCTGTCGAAGGCCGGATCCGATGTCGAGATGATCCCGGAGGTCGCCAACCACTTGATCTCGTCGGGCGGCAAGCGGCTCAGGCCAATGCTGACGCTCGCCGCCGCACAGATGTTCGGCTATGCCGGCGAGGGCCACGTCAAGCTCGCCACATCGGTCGAGTTCATGCACACGGCGACGCTGCTCCACGACGACGTCGTCGACGAGAGCGGCATGCGACGCGGCAAGAAGACGGCCCGCATGATCTGGGGCAACCAGGCGAGCGTGCTGGTCGGCGACTTCCTGCTTGGCCAGGCATTCCGCATGATGGTCGATGTCGGTTCGCTGGAGGCGCTCGACATCCTGTCGAGCGCGGCCTCGATCATCGCCGAGGGCGAGGTCATGCAGCTTGCCGCCGCCAAGAACCTGGAGACCACCGAGGACGAGCATTTCGCCGTCATCAAGGCCAAGACCGCGGCCCTTTTCTCGGCTGCCGCCGAGGTCGGCCCCGTCATCGCCCAGGCGACGCGCAACGACCGCGCCGCCTTGCGCTCCTACGGCATGAATCTCGGGCTCGCCTTCCAGCTGATCGACGATGCGCTGGACTATGGCGGCACCAGCAAGGATCTGGGCAAGAATGTCGGCGACGATTTTCGCGAGGGCAAGGTGACGCTGCCGGTCATTCTCGCCTACCGGCGCGGCAGCAAGGCCGAGCGCACCTTCTGGAAGCGGGCCATCGAGGACAATGTCACCGATGACGCCGGCCTCGGAAAGGCGATCGGGCTGATGACCCACCACGGCGCGATCGCCGACACGATCGGGCGCGCCCGTCATTTCGGCGAGATCGCCCGCGACGCGCTGGCGCCGCTGGAGGCGACGCCGCAGAAATCGGCGCTGATCGACGTCATCGACTTCTGCATCAGCCGGGTGAACTGAGCCGCTGCCTTTCACGCAGCTCTCCTCTGGCTCGTGCTGGGGAGAAATCCGTGAATCCTTCTCCGCCGCCTCGACAAGCTGCCCGGCTGCAAATTATCTATAAAACATGGCAAAGGGCACGGACGACACCATCGCGGTGCGCATCGGCAAGGTTCTGGCGGATCGCATCATCTCGGGCGCGATCGAGCCGGGCGCCCGGTTGCGGCAGGACCATGTCGCCGAGGAGTTTAACACCAGCCATGTGCCCGTGCGCGAGGCCTTTCGCCGCCTCGAGGCGCAAGGCCTCGCCGTCAGCGAACCGCGCCGCGGCGTGCGCGTGGCGGCTTTCGACCTCGGCGAGGTCAAGGAGGTCGCCGAAATGCGGGCGGCGCTCGAAGTGCTGGCGCTGCGCCACGCGGCGCCGCATCTGACCTCCGCTATTCTCGATCGGGCCGAGGAGGCCAGCAAGGCCGGCGACAAATCCCGGGACGTCAGGTCGTGGGAAGAAGCCAACCGCGCCTTTCACCGGTTGATCCTGACGCCATGCGGCATGTCGCGTCTTCTCGCCACCATCGATGACCTGCACGCCGCAAGCGCCCGTTTCCTGTTCGCCGCATGGCGCTCGGAATGGGAGACCCGTACCGACCAGGACCACCGGGCGATATTGGCCGCCTTGCGGCAGGGCAACACCGAATCGGCCGCGGCGACATTGGGGCGGCACGTGCAATGGATTGGCCGCAAGCCGGTCAGGACAGCCTCCGGCACCACGCGAGAGGCCTTCGCGATCGTGGGCTAACCGCCTTGCGCAAGGCGTGCCTTGCCATCGTCCGAAAATTGTGGCTTCGATAATAGATCGAAGGCAAAAATTATCTATAATTTTGGATCGACCAAGGGAGCCCCTATGACCGACATCGCGTTCTCGTCCGCAAAACCGTCCTTCAGCCCGCTCCGGCTTCAGGAGCGATCGCTCGGCTGGCAGGCGGGCGCCGTCGTGCTCGGTACCCTGTTCCTGGCGCTGTCCTCCTACATCGAGGTGCCGATGGTGCCGGTTCCGGTGACGATGCAGACCTTTGCCGTGACGCTGGTCGGCGCGCTCTACGGCTGGCGGCTGGGCGCGATCACCATCGCCGCCTGGCTGGCCGAGGGTGCGGTCGGCTTCCCGGTTCTGGCCGGCGGGGCTGCCGGCGTACAACATTTTATTGGCCCGACGGGCGGCTATCTCTTCGCCTTCCCGGTTGTCGGCGCACTGGTCGGCTGGCTGGCGGAGCGCGGTTGGAACGGCGGCAGGGTCGTGCTTGCCTTTGCCGCCATGCTGCTCGGCAACCTGCTGTGCCTAGCCCTTGGCACGGCGTGGCTCGCCGTCATCATCGGCGCCGAGAAGGCTGTTGCCTTCGGCTTCCTGCCGTTTGTCCTCGGTGGCCTGCTCAAGTCGGCGCTTGGCGCCGCCACGCTGATGGCGCTCCCGCGCGGCAAGGCGAAATAGCGCCAGCCGTGACGATAAGGCTGCGCGCTCATCACCTCCTTTGCCTGCTCACCTATGTGGGCAAGGGATACAGCCCCGCATTCACGGCCAACTACGACGGTATCGCGCAGCGCCTTGGCCGGGGCGAGGACATACTGGTCGTGTCCGGCCCGGACGACATCTGCGCACCGTTGCTGGATGAACAGGAGCCACATTGCCTGCGGGACAGCGCCGCCGAGCGGGACCGGCTTGCCGCCCACGATGCCGGCGCCTTGCTCGGGCGACCAATCCGGGCCGGTGCGCGCCTCGATCCCGGTGCGGACATGCTGGCGCGGATGCGGCAGGCCTTCTCGGCCGGCCTCACGCGCGAGGCCTGCCGAGGCTGTGAATGGAGCGGCCTGTGCAGCGCGGTGGCGTCAGGCGGATATCAGGGCGCGCGCCTGCGGCCCTCCGGTCTTCCGGGCACTCCTGACGCCGATGCGCCGGTTTCGGGCTGAAAGCCGTTCTTTGCCGGCATGGTTTGTTAATCGGGTGACCCGATTGTGAATTCGAGGCGGATTGAAGCGTGACCCCAAAAAGGCCATGCTTTTCTCCGAAAGATCGAATCTACGTCGATCCCGCTGACGCGGAGATGGCGCCTGGCTGAAAGGGATACGATGCAGCAGGGACGTGCGCGCTGGCTGACAAGGCTGGCACTTGTGACGGGCATGGCGATTTCGGCGCTGCCGGCCTATGCCAAGCAGACCACCGAACCGGTGAAGATCACATCTTTCTCGGGAGCCTATCTGGCTGCCCGGATCGCCGAGGGTGACAACGACCTGGATAATGCCATTGCCTACTACAAGCAGGCCCTGGCCTTCGATCCAAGCGATACGGGCCTGCAGCAGAGCCTGATGCTGTCGCTGATCGCGCAAGGCCGCTTCGACGAATCCCTTGTCTATGCCGACAAGCTCAAGGAAGTTCCCGACGTCGAACGGTTCTCGCGCCTGGCGCTGGCGGTCGATTCCTTCCACAAGAAGGATTTTTCCAAGGCGCAGTATTGGTTGAAGCTGTCGCTGGAATCCGATCTCGACCGGCTGATCTCCGGCGTCATGTCCGGCTGGGCCCAAGAGGGCGCCGGCGACCCCAGCGAGGCGATGGCATCCATCGACAAGCTGCAGGGGCCGGACTGGTTCGGCCTGTTCAAATCCTTCCACCGCGCGCTGATCGCCGACGCGTCCAACATGCCTGAGAAGGCCGACGCGATCTATGCCGCGACCATGCAGGACACCGCCGCCGGCAGCGCGGCTCCCGAAACATGGATGCGCAATGCGCAGGCCTATGCCTCGTTCCTGGCCCGCAAGGGCGACACGGCCAAGGCGGTATCGGTGCTCGATCAGGCCGAGGCGTTTTCGCCGGGCAAGCTGGAAATTGTCGCCTTGCGCGACAGGATCAGCAAGGGCGACAAGATTCCGCCCTTCATAGCCGGCCCATCCGACGGCGCCTCCGAGATATTGCTCGATCTGGCAACCGCGCTCAATCGCGGCGGCGGTGAGCCTTTCGTCAGGCTCTATCTGCAATATGCGCTGGCGCTGAAACCCGACAGCGATGCCGCCCTGGTGCAGCTTGCCGCCGTTTCCGAACAGCTGAAGGACGGCGAGGGGGCCATCGCGCTCTACCGACGGATACCGGATACCTCGCCGCTGAAGGAGCTTTCGGACTTACAGCTTGGCCTCAACCTGGCCGATCTCGATCGCCATGACGAGGCGATCACGCATCTGAAGGCCTTCGTCGATAAGCATCCCAACGACATGCGCGCCTATCTGGCGCTTGGTGGGGTCTATTCGTCGAAGGAGGATTTCCGTTCCGCCGCCAATCTCTACGACAAGGCCGTCGAGGCGCTGAAGACGCCGACCGCCGCCAACTGGAATATCTTCTACCAGCGGGGCATCGCCTATGAGCGGCTGAAGGAATGGCCGAAGGCCGAGCCGAATTTCCGCAAGGCGCTGGAATTGCAGCCCGACCAGCCGCAGGTGCTGAACTATCTCGGCTATTCCTGGGTCGACATGAATATGAACCTGAAGGAAGGCCTGGCGATGATACAGAAGGCCGTCGATCTCAGGCCGAGCGACGGTTACATCGTCGACTCGCTGGGCTGGGCCTATTTCCGCCTCGGCAGGTACGATGACGCGGTGCGCGAAATGGAACGCGCGGTGTCGCTGAAGCCGGAAGATCCGGTGCTGAACGACCATCTCGGCGACGCCTATTGGCGCGTCGGCCGCAAGCTGGAAGCCACCTTCCAGTGGAACCAGGCGCGCGACCTGAAGCCGGATCCCGACGTGCTTGCCGCCTTGCAGCAGAAGCTGATGAAGGGACTGCCGCCGATCGAGTCCAACACGGCGCAGGAAACCCCCAAGGTCAAGCCGGCACCGGCTGCGCCGAAGGGCTAACCGGCACCGGCTGCGCCGAAGGGCTAAGATGAAATGATGTTGCTCGCGAACGGGGCCCTTGTCGGGCTCCGTTTTCGTTGGCAGCCGTGTCAGAACAGCTTGCGGTAGACGACGAAGCCCGAGCGTTCGCCGATCCTGTCGTAGAGCTTCATGGCGGTGTGATTGGTCTCGTGCGTCAGCCAGTAGACCCGGCCCGAACCGGCCGCCTGCGCCCGCTCGTAGACGCCCTCGATGAGAGCCCGGCCGATGCCCTTGCCGCGCAAGGTCTCGTCGGTGAAAAGATCCTGCAGATAGCAGTTCGGCGCGACCGCCGTGGTGCTGCGGTGGAAGAGGTAGTGCACGAGGCCGACGAGCCGTCCTTCACTTTCGGCAACCAGCGCATGCACCGGCTCATAGGCGTCGAAGAAGCGCGACCATGTCATGGCGGTGATCTCGCTTGCCAGCGCCGTCTCGCCCGAGCGCCCGTAAAACGCGTTGTAGCCGTCCCACAGCGGCAGCCATTGCGCGAAATCCTGGCGCGTGACCGGGCGGACGGTGATGGAGTTGGGCATGGCTGACCTGTTGTCTGGCGAGACGGAGTTGTGAGCGTTCACCAGAAGGCACGTGCTCATCGCCGGCAATGGGCCAGCCGCTCGCAAAGCTTTCGACATGCCTCGCGACGCCCGCGCCTTGCTTGACGCTTCGCCGCCGTGTCTCTAGGACGGGGCCGCAAGTCAGCCCTTGCAGCCGAGGCCACCGTGACGATTGAAATCCCCGCCCATATGCATCCCAGCCGCTCCTTTCAGGGGCTGATCCTGACTCTGCACAATTACTGGGCGGACTATGGCTGCGTGATCCTCCAGCCCTACGACATGGAGGTCGGTGCCGGCACCTTCCATCCGGCCACGACGCTGCGGGCGCTTGGACCGAGGCGCTGGAACGCCGCCTACGTCCAGCCTTCGCGCCGCCCCAAGGACGGCCGCTACGGAGAGAATCCGAACCGGCTGCAGCACTACTACCAGTATCAGGTGATCCTGAAGCCCAATCCGCCCAATCTGCAGGAGCTCTATCTCGGCTCTTTGGCGGCGATCGGCATCGACCCGCTGCTGCATGACATCCGCTTTGTCGAAGACGATTGGGAAAGCCCGACGCTGGGCGCCTGGGGCCTTGGCTGGGAATGCTGGTGCGACGGCATGGAGGTGTCGCAGTTCACCTACTTCCAGCAGGTCTGCGGCATCGAATGCGCGCCGGTTGCGGGCGAGCTCACTTATGGTCTGGAACGGCTGGCCATGTATGTGCAGGGCGTCGACAATGTCTACGACCTCAATTTCAACGGCCGCGACGGCGCCGACAAGGTCACCTACGGCGATGTCTTCCTGCAGGCCGAGCAGGAATATTCGCGTCACAATTTCGAATACGCCGACACGACGATGCTGCTGCGCCACTTCGACGATGCCGAGGCCGAATGCAAGGCACTGCTCGATGCCGGTGCGCCCGCATCGAACGACAATCTGCCTGTGCACCGCATGGTGTTTCCCGCCTACGACCAGTGCATCAAGGCCAGTCACGTCTTCAACCTGCTCGACGCGCGCGGCGTGATCTCCGTCACCGAGCGGCAGAGCTACATCCTGCGCGTGCGCAATCTGGCGAAAGCCTGTGGCGAGGCGTTCTTGAAGACGCAGGCCGGCGGATTGGCGGCCTGATCTCAGGCACCCTCCCTCATCAAATCGAGGGAAGCGTTGATCGGCGATAGAATCTGGCCGCTCGGGCCGGCCATTATACGCAATGCTTGGCGCACGCCCGGCATCGAGAAGGCGCCATGGGCCTGAGCGGTGAAGCAGGCGATGAGCGCCAGGATTTGCAAAAGTCTGGATGCCGTTTTCATGGTCGTTCAGCCAATAGCTCTCTGCCTGAGCGTGGGTCGCTTCAGCGCTGCGTTCGGTTCATGGAAATCTTTGATCCAAGGACGAGTGGGATCATCCCGTCCCGACAGGACGCCCAAAATTTCTGGAAAGGGTGACAGCGGCCAGCCGAGTTGCTATGGCCTCTTTACCTCCCCCTGGATGGGGGAGGTCGCCGCGAAGCGGCGGGTGGGAGTGACAGCGCGACTTCTCATGCCGAAACTCGATCGGTTCAAACTGCGGTCGTCGCAACGGCTTCGTGCGGCAATGACCGACGAGGAACGCATTTTGTGGCGGCACCTATGGCGCATCCCGGTGGAAGGCACTCATTTCCGCAAGCAGGCGTCGGTCGGTATTTACTTCCCTGATTTCATCTCGCACCGCCTGAAGCTGATCATCGAGGTGGACGGCGCTCACCACAGTTTCGATCGCCAGCAACGACACGATGAAGTTCGGACAAAATGGTTCGAAAGTCAGGGCTATCGTGTCATCCGTTTCTGGAACCACGAAATCAAAAACGAACTGGATTCCGTCCTCGATACGATCTATGCGGCGGTGGAAGAACGAAAACCAGACCTTCGCCCGCCAGACGCCGAAGGCGCCAGAGATTGAGACGCCGCCACCCCACCCCGGCGCTGACGCGCCGACCCTCCCCATCGAGGGGAGGGTGAGGAGCTATCCATGCCTGACCTGCTTCTAGAACTTCGCTCCGAGGAAATCCCGGCCCAGCCGCGCGCCCGCAGCGCCGGAGGCGCGAGGACGCGCGAACAGGAAAATGGCATGCGGGCGGAGACACTCTGATGCCGGACCTTTTGCTCGAACTTCGCTCCGAGGAAATCCCGGCCCAGCCGCGCGCCCGCAGCGCCGGAGGCGCGAGGACGCGCGAACAGGAAAATGGCATGCGGGCGGAGACACTCTGATGCCGGACCTTTTGCTCGAACTTCGCTCCGAGGAAATCCCGGCCCAGCCGCGCGCCCGCAGCGCCGGAGGCACGAGGACGCGCGAACAGGAAAATGGCATGCGGGCGGAGACACTCTGATGCCGGATCTTTTGCTCGAACTTCGCTCCGAGGAAATCCCGGCCCGCATGCAGCGCAAGGCGGCTGGCGATCTGAGGAAGATGCTGACCGACGGCCTGGTCGAGGCAGGGCTGACCTACGAGGCGGCGCGCGAGTACTGGACACCGCGGCGACTGGCGCTCGACATCAGGGGCCTGACCGCGCGCTCGAAGGACATCAGCGAGGAGATCAAGGGGCCGTCGACGACGGCGCCGGAACAGGCGGTCCAGGGCTTCCTGCGCAAGGCCGGGCTTTCCTCGGTCGTCGAGGCACACGTCCATTCCGACCCGAAGAAAGGCGATTTCTACGTCGCCCATGTCTCGAAGCCGGGCAGGGCGGCGGAAGAGATCATCGCCGGACTGGTGCCTGACATCATCCGCAATTTCCCGTGGCCGAAATCGATGCGTTGGGGGCCGGCCTCGGCCAAGCCCGGCTCGCTGCGCTGGGTGCGGCCGCTGCAATCGATCCTGTGCACCTTCGGTCCGGAAACCGAGGAGCCGGTCGTGGTCGATTTCGAGATCGACGGCATCCGTTCGGGCAATGTCACTTACGGCCACCGCTTTCACGCGCCCGGCGAAATCACCGTGCGCCGCTTCGACGACTATGTAAGCAAGCTGGAAGCGGCCAAGGTCGTGCTCGACGCAGACCGGCGCAAGGAGATCATCCTTGCCGATGCCCGCAATCTCGCTTTCGCCAACGGGCTGGATCTGGTCGAGGACGAGGGGCTTCTGGAAGAGGTGTCCGGGCTGGTCGAATGGCCTGTCGTGCTGATGGGCGCGTTCGAAGAGGCTTTCCTGGCCATTCCGGCCGAGGTGATCCGCCTGACCATCCGCGCCAACCAGAAGTGCTTTGTGACATCGCGCCCAATCTCCCCCCTCGAGGGGGAGATGTCGGCGAAGCCGACAGAGGGGGTCGGCACGACCGGACGCGACTCCCTTTCGCGCACAGAGGATGCCGGCGCTCCACGTGAGACGACCCCCTCTGCCCTGCCGGGCATCTCCCCCTCAAGGGGGGAGATCAGCGAACTTTCCAACCGTTTCATCCTCACCGCCAACATCGAGGCGAGCGACGACGGCAAGGAGATCGCCCACGGCAACGGCAAGGTGGTGCGCGCGCGCCTCTCCGACGCGCTCTATTTCTGGACGACCGACCAGGGCGATCTGCCTGATCTCGCCGAGCTCGAGGCGTCGGCGAGAAAGTTCGGGCTTGATCTGAAGAAGCCTCTCGACCAGCGCACCGCGCGCCTCGACCACCTCAATGTGACCTTCCATGCCAAGCTTGGCACGCAGGGCGCGCGCGTGGTGCGGATCAGGCGATTGGCGGAGGAACTGGCGCCGCTCGTCGGCGCCGATCCCGCGCTCGCCGCTCGCGCCGCGGTTCTCGCCAAGGCCGATCTGACCACCGAAGTCGTCGGAGAGTTCCCGGAATTGCAGGGCGCCATGGGCCGCAAATACGCGCTGCTTCAGGGTGAGCATCCGTCCGTGGCGGCAGCCATCGAAGAGCACTACAAACCGCAGGGGCCGTCCGATTACGTGCCGAGCGATCCGGTGTCGATCGCCGTCGCGCTCGCCGACAAGCTGGATACGCTTGTCGGCTTCTGGGCCATCGATGAAAAGCCGACAGGCTCGAAGGATCCTTACGCGCTGCGTCGCGCTGCGCTCGGCGTCGTGAGGATTTTGGTCGAGAACCGCATTCGATTGGGACTGACGGCGATCTTCGGCAGCGCCTCCATGAACTACACGGTTGGCAGTACGGATCAGGTCCGAGACCTCCTCGCCTTCTTCCACGACCGCTTGAAAGTCTACCTGCGTGATCAGGGCGCTCGCCACGACCTGATCGACGCTGTCATCACGCCGCAGTCGGATGACCTCTTGCAGATCGTACGCCGCGTCGAGGCGCTGGGCTCTTTCCTAGATACCGAGGACGGCAAGAACCTGCTTGCCGGCACCAAGCGCGCCGCCAACATTTTGGCTGCCGAGGAGAAGAAGAAAACCGCGATCGCCGAAACCGTTGAGCCGGCGCTGTTCAGCGAGGATGCCGAGAAATCGCTGTTCGCGGCGGTGAATCAGGCCGAGAGGCAAGCCGGCGAAGCGATTCAAAACGAAGACTTTTCCGCCGCCATGCTGGCGCTTAGCGTTTTGCGCGAACCGGTTGATTCATTCTTTGAACGCGTTCTCGTGAATGATGAGGATCAGGCCGTGCGCGCCAATCGATTGGCGCTGCTCGCCCGCATCCGCGCGGCCACCGACCAGGTTGCGGATTTCTCCAAGATCGCGGGCTAGAGACTTCAGGCGGCGACACTCGTCCACGGCGCAAAAGCGGCCTGTCCGGCAATGGTGCCGGACGCCGGACCGACGTCAAGACAGCCGCTACTTGAGCTTGCCGACTCCAGGGACGGGCTGCTGCGCTGCCGCCGCCGGCGCGGCTGCCGGTGATGTCGCCGGGGTCTTCTGCCCATTCGCCGCCGGTGCCGTCGAAGCGGTGGCGGTTGCAGGGGCAGTGGCCGGCACCTTGGCCTGCGTGGGCGTCGAGAAGGCGCTGCCGACGATACCGCCGCGAATGATCATCGGGTTTTGCAGGAAGCCGTGCCGCGCCTCAGGCGCGTTCGGGATCGCCGCCACCTTTTCATAGGTGACGTCAGGGTCGCCGAGTGCGGTGACCGACCGCGTATCGCCTGCCTGGGCAGCGTCGGCTGCCTCCAGCGTGACAATGGACGGCGTTGCGGACGGCGTTCCGGGAAAGACCAGTGACGAGGCCTGGGCCCCGCCGGCCATCGCCGCCAGAGTGACACCCAGCGTTCCCCAAATACGCACAGACACGATGAAAGCTCCCCATTACCCGGAAGCCCCACGATAGCGGGTCGGAATTGATGCCGGCTTTCGCGGAACCGTAGCATTTTAGGGATTGTTAAATCGCCAAGGGCCGGGCTTGCCCCTTGGACGCCATCGTACTACGCAGCCGGCATTCGTGAGGTGACCAGAGTGGCTGAAATTCTTGCCGTCGGCGAGGCGATGGAACGGGCATTGGCGCTGCTTGAAAGCGGCGAGGTGGTCGCCATTCCGACCGAGACCGTCTATGGGCTCGCCGGCGACGCCACCAACGGCATCGGCGTGGCGCGCATCTTCGAGGCCAAGGGGCGGCCGCGCTTCAACCCTCTGATCGCCCATATCGCCGATATGGAGATGGCCGAGCGCATCGCTGTGTTCGATCCGCTGTCGAGGAAATTGGCGCTTGCGTTCTGGCCAGGTCCTTTGACGCTGGTGCTGCCGCAGCGGCCCGGCAACGGCACCCATCCTTTGGTCACCGCCGGGCTCGACACGATCGCCTTGCGCATGCCGAGGGGCTTTGGCGGCGACCTGATTGCAAGGCTCGGCCGGCCGCTTGCGGCCCCCAGCGCCAATTCCTCCGGCAGGATCAGCGCGACGACGGCGCAAGCCGTGGCGGCTGATCTCGGCGCACGCATAAAGCTGGTCGTCGATGGCGGGGCGACGCCGGTCGGGCTGGAATCGACCATCGTCAAGGCCGAAGAGGGAAAATTGCGTCTGCTGAGGCCCGGCGGGATTGCCGCCCAGGAAATCGAGGCGGTCGTCGGCATGGAGTTGTTGCGCGGCGCCGACGCCGGTGTCGAGGCGCCGGGCATGCTTGCCTCGCACTATGCGCCTGACGCCGCGGTGCGGCTCAACGCCGGGACCGTCGGCGAAGGCGAGGCGCTGCTGGCCTTCGGCAAACGTCGCGCTGAAGGCTGGCAAAACGCGGCCGCCTGCCTCAATCTGTCCGAGGCTGGCGACCTGCGCGAAGCGGCGAGCAATCTTTTCGCCTACATGCAGGAACTCGATCGCAGCGGCGCGCGGATCATCGCCGTCGAACCCGTTCCCTTCGACGGGCTCGGCGAAGCGATCAACGATCGGCTTTCGCGGGCCGCCGCGCCGCGTGACAATAGCTTGCCGCCAACATAGTTTCGCGCACATGACCGACATCGCCGAGATTCCCGACACCGCTCTCATCGACCGCTTCGCGGCGATCGTCGGTGAGAAATACGCGCTGCGCGACCAGCGCGATATAGCACCCTACATCACCGAACGGCGCGGGCTGTGGCATGGCGCGACATCGCTTGTGCTGCGGCCAGGCAGTGTGGAGGAGGTCAGCCGGATCATGCGGCTGGCGACCGAGACGGCAACGCCGGTCGTGCCGCAAAGCGGCAATACCGGGCTGGTCGGCGCCCAGGTGCCGGACAACTCCGGCCGCGAGATCGTGCTGTCCCTGTCGCGGCTGAACCGCATCCGCGAGATCGATGTCTTGTCCAACACCGTGACGGCGGAGGCCGGCGTCATCTTGCAGACGTTGCAGGAAGCGGCCGATGCCGCCGACCGGCTGTTTCCGCTGTCGCTGGCCGCGCAGGGCTCCTGCCAGATCGGCGGTAACCTTTCCTCCAATGCAGGCGGCACCGGCGTGCTGGCCTATGGCAATGCGCGCGAGCTTTGCCTCGGCGTCGAGGTGGTGCTGCCGACGGGCGAGGTGTTCGACGATCTGCGCAAGCTGAAGAAGGACAATACCGGCTACGACCTCAAGAATCTGTTCGTCGGCGCCGAAGGCACGCTCGGCATCATCACCGCCGCCGTGCTGAAACTGTTCCCGAAGCCGAAAGGTCGCGAGGTTGCGTTCGTCGGCCTGCCGTCGGCCGAGGCGGCGCTGTCGCTGTTCAGCCTGGTGACGGACCGCGCCGGCGCCGCGCTCACCGCCTTCGAGCTGATCGGCAAGCGGCCCTACGATTTTACGCTGGCGCATGCCCAGGGCGTGGTGCGGCCGCTGGCGCAGGATTGGCCGTGGTATGTGCTGATGCAGATCTCGTCCGGCCGTTCGCCGGAGGATGCCAGGGCCCTGATCGAGGACGTGCTCGGGGCCGGGCTGGAACAGGAAATCGTCGGCGATGCGGTGATCGCGGCCAGCCTCGCCCAGGGCGATGCCTTCTGGAATTTCCGCGAGGTGTTGCCCGATGCGCAGAAGCCCGAGGGCGCCTCGATCAAGCATGACATTTCGGTGCCGGTGGCATCGATCCCACGTTTCATCGAAGAGGCCGCCGGCGCGGTGGCTTCGGTCAGCCCCGGAGCGCGCGTGGTCTGCTTCGGCCATATGGGCGACGGCAATCTCCACTATAACATCTCGCGGCCAGTTGACGGCGACGACCAGGCGTTCCTCGATCTCTACCACCCCATGAACAAGGCCGTGCACGACGTCGTGCGCTCCTTCCACGGCTCGATCTCGGCCGAGCACGGCATCGGCCAGTTGAAGCGGGACGAACTGATCGCCACCGCCCCGCCGATGGCGATAGACCTGATGCGCAGGGTCAAGCAGGCCTTCGACCCGGCCGGCATCATGAATCCTGGTAAGGTTATCTGATCCTTTCGGATTCAAGCGCTCGGTCGCATTCCGATAACCATCCCCGTGATCAGCAAAATTTAACCGACTTTCTTAAGCGCGGCGGTAAGGAGGCCGCGCTACTGTTTCCCCATAACGAGGCCGGGAAAACTGGCCCGGAGAGAACCGGACACCGGCTCTCAGGAGAAACAGGAAGGCATTCAATGAACACTGGACTGAAGCCAGTCTGGGCGGGACGCAACATGCGCCTCGACCCATTCCGCCTGCCGCAGGTGGTAAGCTACGCCACGCGCGACGACTATGGCGACGTGACCTTCACCATCGACCACCGTGGCGCCGTGATCCGCCGCCTGCTCGAGATGAGCGGCGTACCGGCGATCATCGCTCTGCCCGCCAATGCGTTCCGCGGCGTTGCCGCCCGCGCGATGGAGGACCCGGAAGGTAACGTCACGGTGACTTTGGAACTCCTGCACAATGATCCGATGCTGTCGGTGCCGCTGCTGGTGGCCGACGATCTCGACGACGTCGCCGCCGACTGGCGCGCCTGGGCCGACGCCTATCGCCTGCCGATGCTGTTGATCGAATCGGACGGCATCGCCCGCACGCTGGAGGAATCGCTCGGCGCGGCCATCAAGACGCTGCCGCCGCAGGATCGCCGCAAGGGCCGCGTTTCGACCATGCGCCGCCCGCGCTTCCTCGCCCGCCGCAGGGCGGGTGACCTCGGTCTCAGGCTGGTGATCGGCGGCGAGGAGATCATCGCGCGCGAATAGGCTGAAATTCTGTCTGGAAGGCTGGCGCCGGCTGCCGCCACCTTCTCTCCGTAAACGGGGAGAAGGGAAAGAAAACTATACCAGCGGCTTCAGCGCCACCCACAGCGCGCCGCCGATGAGGCCGAGGAAGATCAGCCAGCCGACCTGGTTGTTCGACCTGAACAGCCGCAGGCATTGATCCGGATTGTCGATATCCAGCACCAGGATCTGCCGCGCCATGTGGGCGCCGGCGGCGATAAGTCCGGCCAGAGCCACGACAGGGGCCTGCGCCGAAGCGAAGGCGATGGCGAAGCAGACAAGCGCGCCGCCATAAAGCCCGGCCAGCCACGATTTGGTATTGTCGCCGAACAGGCGCGCGGTCGAGCGTACGCCCACGATGGCGTCGTCTTCCTTGTCCTGGTGCGCATAGATCGTGTCGTAGCCGATCACCCACAGGATCGAGCCGAGATAGAGCATGACGGCCGGCCCGTCCAGGTCGCCGAACTCAACCGCCCATCCCATCAGCGCGCCCCAGGAAAAGGCAAGGCCGAGAACCAGTTGAGGCCAGTTGGTGATCCGTTTCATGAATGGATAGATGGCGACGATGGCCAGCGAACAGACGCCGAGCAGGACGGCGAAGCTGTTGAACTGCAAGAGCACGGCAAGTCCGACCAGTGCCTGCAGGATGAGAAACAGCCATGCCCCCCGCCGCGTGACCTTGCCCGACGGAAGCGGCCGCGAGCGCGTGCGCTCGACCTGATTGTCGATGTCTTCGTCAGCCAGGTCGTTGTAGGTGCAACCGGCGCCGCGCATGGCGATGGCGCCGGCCAGGAACAGCACGAGATACAAGGGCGCCGGCAGCAGCGAAGGCAGCGGATCGCCCGGGCGCGGGTAGGCGCTGGCCGCGAGAGCCGCGGACCACCAGCACGGCCACAGAAGCAACTGCCAGCCGATCGGCCTGTCCCATCGGGCAAGCTGCGCATAGGGCCATATCGGCCGCGGCAGCACGCGGTACACCCAATGGCCGTTCGGCGCGTCGGCGACGCGGCCCTGGGCTGCTTTCGACTGAACCGTTTCCATGAACGATGGAGTGGCAGCAGCCGCGCAAACCGTCAAGCGGCGAGCAGGGCAGTGGCATTCGTCAGCGCTTCAGGAGGCGAAGATGTCGCGGGCGGAGAACCAGCTCTTTGCCACGTCGACGAAGGCCAGCACGGCATTGGGCAGGCGCTGGTGCGTGTCATGGGTGAGGATGATGCGCTGCATGGGCAGCGGATCGGAAAGCGGCTTGCAGACGAGAGGCAAGCCGTCATAGCTGCGGTCGCCATGCGGCCTCGTGTAACTGACGGCGACGCCGAAGCCGTTGGCCACCATGCTGCGCTGGAGTTCGAACGAGCTTGTCTGCCTGTCGGCGACCGGCGACAGGCCACGGCTGCGGAACAGGTCCAGCATGTGCTGCCAGCTATGCGGCTGGTCCGTCGTGATCAGCGGATAGGCGGCCAGATCGGCCAGGCTGACATTGGGACGATCCGCCAGCGCGTGTCCAGCCGGCAAAAGCGCGTGCGGCCTGAGCTCATGCAGCAGGATGCGGGCGAAATGCGAAGGCAGCCCAAGATCATAGGTGAGCCCGAGGTCGACGGCGGCATCGCCGAGGCGCCGCCCGAGCGTCTCGAAGGTCTCGTCGCGCACGATCACTGCAACCTCAGGATGGCGTTCCGAGAAGGCGCGGATCAGGGCCGGCGCGAAATAAGGCGCCAGATCTTCGAAGCATCCGAGCACCAGTTCGCCCCCGAGCGCCGACTTGCGCGAGCCGAGACCGATGAGATCGTCCGTCTCGGCAAGGACCTGTTTCGCCTTGGTCACCACGGCGCGGCCGAAGGATGTCAGCGAAACGCCGCTTCCGCGCTGGCGCACGAAGAGTTTCTGGCCGAAATCCTGTTCGACCGCGTCGATCGCCACCGAAATGGACGGCTGTGAGACGTTCAGCGACCTGGCCGCGCCGGTAACGCTGCCCTGGCGAGCGACGGCAACCAGATAGCGCAGCTGCGTTAGGGTCAGACTCATAGAGTGGCACTATGTGACAGATGAGAAGTTATTATTTTACTGAATGAAAGAGGCTTGCGATAGTGGCATCGATCCCTGAAAGGAGAATGCCATGGCTTCCCAGACCGCACCTCGCGCGATCGACACAGGCTTGATCGATGCGCGGACAATAGCGGATTACCAGCGCGACGGCGCTGTCTGCATCCGCGGCGCTTTCAAGGACTGGGTCGAAACGATCGCCGCCGGCATCGAGCGCAACATGCAAAACCGCAGCGCCACCGCGTCGGATATCGCCAATGGGCGAGGCAGCTTCTTCGACGACTACTGCAACTGGGAACGCATTCCAGAATTCGTCGAGCTGGTGGGCGAATCGCCGGCGGCTGAACTGGCGGCCGCGGTGATGCGGTCGCGCACGGCGCAGTTCTTCCACGATCATGTCCTTGTCAAGGAACCGGGCACGCAGAAGCCGACGCCCTGGCATCAGGACATCCCCTATTATTTCGTCGACGGCCGGCAGACGGTGAGCTTCTGGATCCCTATCGACCCTGTAAAGGAGGCAACGCTGCGGCTGATTGCCGGCTCGCACAAATGGGACAAGATGATCCTGCCGGTGCGCTGGCTCGACGACAGCAATTTCTATGCCGACGAGGGCGACTACCTGCCGGTGCCGGATCCAGACACGGACCCCTCGCTGGAGGTGCTTGAATGGGAAATGGAGCCGGGCGATGCCATCCTGTTCGATTTCAGGACCGCGCATGGCGCGCGCGGCAACCTGACCGCGGCGCGGCGGCGTGCGCTATCGCTGCGCTGGGTCGGTGACGACGCCCGTTATGTCGAACGGCCGGGGCGCACCTCCCCGCCCTATCATGGCCATGGCATGCAGTCGGGGCAGAAGCTGCGCGAAGACTGGTTCCCGATCGTTTTCCAGAGCTGAAGCGCTTGCCAGAAAATCGGCGACGGTCTCCGCCGCCGATTCTTGGGCAGGGGTAACGTTCCCGTGCGCAATTTCGACCAAAGCGCCCGGATGCCTTGACCCGTCGTCCAGAGAGCAATAGCGGGTTCTCTGGAAGATTACAGGCATCAAGAGGTGGCCATGAACGTTCTTCTTCTCGGCTCCGGCGGCCGCGAACATGCGCTCGCCTGGAAGATCGCCGCGTCGCCGTTGCTGACCAAGCTCTATGCTGCGCCCGGCAATCCTGGCATCGGCCGCGAGGCGGAGCTGGTCAAGCTCGACATCGCCGATCATTCCGCTGTCGCCGCCTTCTGCAAGGACAAGCAGATCGACCTCGTCGTGGTTGGGCCGGAAGGGCCGCTGGTCGCCGGCATATCAGACGATCTGCGTGGCTGGGGCATCCGCGTCTTTGGCCCGTCGCGTGCGGCGGCGCGGCTCGAAGGATCGAAGGGCTTCACCAAGGATCTCTGCGCCAGATATGACATCCCCACCGCCACCTATGGCCGTTTCTCAGACCTGGCATCGGCCAAGGCCTATGTCGAGAAGATGGGCACGCCGATTGTCATCAAGGCCGACGGCCTTGCCGCGGGCAAGGGCGTCACGGTCGCAATGACGATGGATGAGGCGCTGGCCGCGCTCGACGCCTGTTTCGACGGCTCTTTCGGCACGGCCGGCGCGGAAGTGGTGATCGAGGAGTTTCTGACCGGCGAGGAGGCCAGCTTCTTCTGCCTGTGCGACGGCACTACAGCACTGCCCTTCGGCACCGCGCAGGATCACAAACGCGTCGGCGACGGTGATGTCGGCCCCAACACCGGCGGCATGGGCGCCTATTCGCCGGCCCCGGTGATGACGCCCCAGATGGTGGAGCGCACGATGCGCGAGATCATCGAACCGACCATGCGCGGCATGGCTTTAACGGGTGCATCCTTCGCCGGCATTCTCTTCGCCGGGCTGATGATAACGGACGAAGGGCCGAAGCTGATCGAATACAACACCCGCTTCGGCGACCCCGAATGCCAGGTGCTGATGATGCGGCTGAAGGACGACCTGCTGGTGCTGCTCAATGCCGCCGTCGATGGCCAGCTCGCGCACATATCGGCGCGCTGGAGCGACGAGGCGGCACTGACCGTCGTCATGGCCGCGAGGGGCTATCCCGGCACGCCCGAAAAAGGCTCGGTCATTCGCGGGCTCGATGAGGCTGCCAGCGAAGGCGCCCAGATTTTCCATGCCGGCACCGCCATCAATGGCGGTGCGCTGGTCGCCAATGGCGGTCGCGTCTTGAACGTCACCGCGGTCGGCGCGACTGTCGGCGAGGCGCAGGAGAAGGCCTATGCCGCGCTCGACCGTATCGACTGGCCGCAGGGCTTCTGCCGCCGCGACATTGGCTGGCAGGCCGTGGCGCGCGAAGCGGCAGGAGCAAGCTGACCGCAAGGATCCTGTCGCGCGCTTTCAGCGTTTGCCGCGGTCGGGTTCGGTAGAAGCGGTGCTCACCGGGTCCGCCGCCGCAGCGAAGGCGGCGTCGAGTTGCGCTGGGGTACGCTGCCCGGTGCGCTTCCAGGAGACATATTGGACGATGCCGAAGATCGGCCGCCGCGGCACCGTCTTCACGACAGGCATGCGGAACCCGTCGCGGAATTTCGACCAGCGCGAACCAAGCACCGCGACCATTTCCCCGAAACTCGGCGGCGTCGCCACATCGGCGTAGATGAGAGTGGTCTTGCCGGCCAAAGCGGCTTCGCGCGAGAGCGGCACCGGTACGCTGGCGAGATAATCCGCCGGCACGTCGATCAGCCCGCCGAACGGCCATTGCTGGCGCAGCGTGGCGGCATCTGTCGGCGCGACGTTGACGTCGATGTCGTCGGGCGTGCCGGCTACCCTGTAGGGGCACCGGAAGCGGCCGCAATTGGCCTGCGCCGAAAACTGCCAGAGCGCATAGCCTTGCCAGTTGCCGATGGGAAAATGCACGTCGATGTCAGGCTTGTAGCGCGCGTACCAGAGCGGCAGCCGCGACAGCAGCCGGTATTTGTAGCTGTTGTCGGCGATATACTGGGCGGTCTTGCCATTGGTGTAGAGTACCGGGAAGCGGCCGATGCGCCGATGCACCTGGCGCACGAACGCCTCGGCGTCGTCGAGCGACATCCATTGCGCGGGATCAATGCCTTCGATGTCGAGGGCCATGAGGTCGTCCGGCGCGGGATCGGCGAAATCGAGGAAATTATTGGCCTGCTCGACCGGATTGCCGGGGCGGGCGAGGTGATAGGCGCCCCATTTCAGGCCGAGGGCCTTGGCGACCACCTTGCGCGTCTGGAACAGTTCGCGCGTCACCGCATGGCGTTTCCACAGTGCCTTGCAGAGTTTGACCTCGGTATCGTCTCCGGAGCAGGAATAGGGCGGCGACATGCCATCGGAGGCTTTGTTGATGAAGCCGACGACGCGCTTGTCCGTGGCAAGCTGCGCCCAGTCGATGGAATTGTATTCGTAGGCATCGACGACAAGCGCCCGGTCGGCACTTTTCCACGGCTCGGAGAAATCCGAGACCCTTGCCGCCGTTGTCAGCGCCATCATCGCCGCGAGAGCGATCGCTGGGCGGCGAAGAAGATGCGCCGTTCTCTTCAAACAGGAATCCCCGTTGATCAAAGGCAAATCCTGGACCGCTATGGTTAAGGATTCGCTTTCAAGGCAATGCGGTCCGTCAGCCGAACAGCTTCAATGCCGTCGCTACTGATAGGAACAGCGACAACCGCCGGTCTTGAAATGGCCTGAAACCATATTTGCAATAGAAGGCGGCGGCCATGTCGTCCTTTGCGTCGACGATCAGTGCGAAGGAAGCAGGAGCAGCTTGGGCGCAGCGCCGAAGTGCATCCACGATCAGTATCGATCCTACTCTTTGTCCCTGATATCGGGTATCGACTGCCAACCTTCCGATCAATATGGCGGGCAGGACCGGGTAACGCGGTAGGCGTCTTGTCAGGTCTTCCGGCAGAGAAGTGATGGGCACACTTGACGCTGCAAGAGTGTAGTATCCGGCAATGAGATCGACATCACGGTCCGCGGCGACAAAGCAGTTGCTAACTCGGCGTTTGACGTCCTGGCTTGCCAACTCGTGTAGATATTGGCCGAGTGCCAGCACGCCACAGCTGAATGCCTTACGATCATACGATCCGCCCAGCGGCTCGATGATCAAGCCTAGACTCACCGGGATTCGACGACAACTCGCTTGTAGGCGTCGACGGCTTTGCGCAGCGCTTCATTAGGTTCGGGCGGATTGAGAATGGCCTCTACCAGAGCGAGCTGATCCTCGATGGACAGGCGGATGATAGCGATCTCCTCAATGGTGCGTTGTGCAGCTTCCTGCGCTGCGGAGACCACGAAGTCGCTGACGCTGCGGCCCTGGATTTCGGCGGCACGTTTCACCACACTCAGCATATCCGGGGATATCCGAGCTTCGAGACGGGAGGTACGGGTCAGTTGGTTTGTCATTTCGATCACCTCTAGCACGGTATGTACGGGAATACATATCAAGTGCGACGGTCAGCGCGGCCGAATGGCTGAACTTCAAACGGATCCGGCGCGGGCTGTTGCGGCAACGTGCCTTCGGCCGCGCGTTTGCGATGATGGGCGAGCGAGCATTTCGGCGAGCACAATATACCGCGATCCGACCAATAGGCGGCGCCGTTTTCCAATTCACCGTGATAGTATGAGAACCCCGCCGCCCGGTAGGGCAGGCCGCACTCGATACAACGGTAGGCGTCAGGTCTGGCAAGCATGAGTTGGTTTCCAGTCGGCTGGTTCTGGTCTGTTGCCGGTCGATTTTGACCGGGCGTCCATCGCATTTAATACGAGCCGGCGCGATTGCAAAATCAGCGTGACAAAATTTGACGTTTACGTAAAAAGAAGATGGGCGATCGCCCAAAGGCGAATACGGTGTGTGGCAAGCAGGTCCCACTCAGGTCCTAGGATCAGCCTGGCCGATGCATCAGGAGGAGCGAGCGGCATGTATCTGGCACCGGTCGAGGACATCGCGTTCACCCTCAAGCATGTGGCCGGCCTGAAGCCTGCCCTCGATGACGGCACGTTCGGCGATCTCGGCGAGGATCTCGTCGACGCCGTTCTTAGCGAGGCCGGCCGCTTCGCCACCGAAGAGGTCGCGCCGCTCTACAAGATCGGCGACGAGCACGGCGCGGTGCTGAAGGACGCGGCAGTGACCATGCCGCCGGGCTGGAAGGAACTTTATCGCCGCTGGATCGACGGCGGCTGGAACGCGCTCTCCGGCCCGGAAGGATATGGCGGGCAGGCGCTTCCGACCATGCTCGGCGTCGCCGCGCTCGAAATGTGGAATTCCGCCGCCATGGCCTTCGGCATTGGCCCGACGCTGACCATGGGTGCGGTCGAGGCGCTCGACAAGCACGCTTCGGAAGAGCTCAAGGCCAAGTATCTCGCGAAGCTCGTCTCCGGCGAGTGGATGGGCACGATGAACCTGACTGAGCCGCAGGCCGGCTCGGACCTCGCTGCCTTGCGCACGCGCGCCGAACCGGCCCGCGACGGCACCTACCGCATCTTCGGCCAGAAGATATTCATCACCTATGGCGAGCATGATCTCACCGACAATATCGTCCATCTGGTACTGGCGCGGCTGCCTGACGCGCCTGCGGGCACGCGCGGCATTTCGCTCTTCCTGGTGCCGAAATTCCTGGTCGGCGCGGACGGCTCGCCTGGCGCACGCAACGACGTCTTCTGTTCGGGCCTCGAGCACAAGCTCGGCATCCATGCCTCGCCGACCTGCACCATGATCTATGGCGACGGTTTTCAGGGCGCCAAGCCCGGCGCCATCGGATGGCTGATCGGCGAGGAGAACAAGGGGCTGGCCTGCATGTTCACCATGATGAACAATGCCCGCCTCGCCGTCGGGATGCAGGGCGTGGCGGTCGCGGAAGCCGCGACCCAGAAGGCGATCGCCTATGCCAATGAGCGCCGCCAGGGCAAGGCGGCGGATTACGCCGGCGCCGGCATGGCGCCGATCGTCCATCACCCCGACGTGCAGCGCAATCTCCTGACCATGAAGGCGCTGACGCAGATCGCGCGGGCGATCAGCTATTCCTGTGCCCATGCCATCGACCTGGCGCGCGTATCGTCTGGTGACCAGGCGGCGCATTGGCGCGACCGGGCCAACCTGTTGACGCCGCTTGCCAAGGCTTTTTCCACCGATATCGGCGTCGAGGTCGCCTCGCTTGGCGTCCAGGTCCATGGCGGCATGGGTTTCATCGAGGAGACGGGGGCTGCGGCACTCTATCGCGACGCCCGCATCGCGCCGATTTACGAGGGCACCAACGGCATCCAGGCGATCGATCTGGTGACCCGAAAACTGCCGCTGGGCGGCGGCGAGCATGTGCACGGCTTCATCGCCGAGCTTGCCGCTGTCGCCAGCGCCGTGCGGACATCGAATCTCGAAGGGTTTGGCCATACGGCCGATGCTCTCGACCGCGGGCTCGACGATCTGACGCAAGCGACACGTTTCCTGCAAAAACTGTCGGCCGATGGCCGGACGGACGAGGCGCTTGCCGGCGCGACACCCTATCTCCGGCTGGTCTCGCTTGCAGCCGGCGGCGCCTACTTGGCGCGGGGCGCCGTTGCCGATCACGGCCGCGTCGCCCTTTGCCGCTTTTTCGCCGAAAACCTGCTCGGCGAGACAAGTGCCTTGAAGGAGCGCGTTGTCGACGGCGCCGCAAGCCTCGCCGCTGCCGGCAAGACATTGATTTCCGCCTGACGTTCACAAGGAAAGAACCGTGACAGACCATATCCTCGTCGAGCGCCAGGGCGCCATCCAGATCATCCGCATAAACCGCCCGGACAAGAAGAACGCGCTGACGCGCGCCATGTACGCCAAGATGTCGCAAACCTTGGCCGAAGGGGATGCGGATCCGGCAATTCGCGTCCATGTCTTTCTCGGCGTGCCCGGTGCCTTCTCCTCCGGCAACGACCTCGCCGATTTCATGGTCGTCGCCACTGGCGGCGAAGGCGGCACGGAAGTCTGGGATTTCCTGATGGCGCTGGCCAGGGTCGCAAAACCCATCGTCTCCGGTGTCGACGGCATCGCGGTCGGCATCGGCACCACGCTCAATTTGCACTGCGACCTGACCTTCGCCACGCCGCGCACCGTGTTCAGGACACCCTTCGTCGACCTCGGCCTTGTGCCCGAAGCGGGATCGAGCCTGCTGGCGCCGCGCATCCTGGGCCAGCAGGGCGCGTTCGCGCTGCTCGGCCTTGGCGAAGGCTTCTCGGCCGAACGCGCCAAGGCCGCTGGCCTGATCTACGAAGTTGTCGAGGAAGGAGCGCTGGAGGCGTCGGTTCTGGCGGCCGCCGGCCAGATCGCCGCCAAGCCGCCGCAGGCGCTCAGGATCGCGCGCGACCTGATGCGCGGCTCTCGCGAGGACCTCGTCGCCCGCATCAACGTGGAAAGCGAGCATTTTCGCGAGCGGCTGAGATCGGACGAAGCCCGCGCTGCACTGACGGCATTCATGACCAGAAAAAAATAGTTCGGCCCCCGCCTCCCTTAGATGGGGAGGTCGGCCCGCAGGGTCGGGTGGGGTGGAGCGCCGACCTATCCCGCGTGCCTCGGTCGCCACTGGCCAGCCCGGGCTAGGCGCAGTGAGGATGTCGGCGCTAGTTTACAAACTCAGGGATAAAGCCGCGTCTTCTCCCAACCGCCCCCGGCATTGCGCGAAAACACCACGCGGTCATGCAGCCGAAACGGCCTGTCGTGCCAGAACTCGATCGTCTTCGGCACGATGCGGAAACCCGACCAGTGTTTTGGGCGCGGAATCTCGCCGATGGCGTAGCGGGCCGTGTATTCGGCCACCGCCTTTTCCAGCGCGAACCGGCTTTCCAGCGGCCGCGACTGTTTCGAGGCCCAGGCGCCGATGCGGCTGCCGCGCGGCCGTGTCGCGTAATAGGCGTCGGCCTCGGCATCGCTGACGATCTCCACCGGCCCGCGCACGCGCACCTGGCGGCGCAGCGATTTCCAGTGGAAGCACATCGCCGCCTTCATGCTGCCTAGGATCTCCCGGCCCTTGGCGCTTTCGAAATTCGTGTAGAACACAAAGCCGCTCTCATCGAAGCCCTTGAGCAGCACCATCCGCACATCCGGCATGCCCTCGGCATCGACGGTTGCCAACGCCACGCCGTTGGGGTCGTTCATTTCGCTTTTGGTGGCGTCGTCCAGCCATGCGGCAAAAAGGCGAAACGGCTCGGCGGCCTCGGTAAAGTCACCGCTTGTTAACTCAGTCTCACTCATAGTTTTTCTCAAATTTTCATCAAACAGGGGAGGTTGCCGATTGTCGCGTATCGCGCAAGCTTTTGACAGCAGGCAAGGCAGCCTATTTGCTTCAGCCAGCGCCAAAGCCGCGATCGTGATGATTGCCTTGCCGCTTGCCGCATGTGGCGCGGGCGGCTTCAGCCTGCAAAAAGCCGAGGTCGATCGCTCGATCCTGACCGGCAGCATTTCGGCTCCAGCCGCGTCGGCCGATTCGGACCGCGATTCCGACCAGACGACGATCGGCAACGCGGTGTCCTCCGCCGACATCGAGCAGCTCGGCGGTCAAGCCGTGCCGTGGGCCAATGCCGGTACGGGTTCGCGCGGCTCCATCACCGAACTGGCGGAATTGAAGGACGGGGGTCAGACCTGCCGCCGCTTCAAGGCTTCGCGCGAAAGCTTTGACGGCGTTGCCATGTTCGCGGGCGAACTTTGCCTAGCCAGCGCCGGCGGCTGGCGCATGCAGGACTTCAGGGCGCTTTGAGCTTCCACCTTTGAATAACGTCCAGCACTGGAATTTCTTCCTATGCGAGCGCATATAAGAGGCGACTATGGACTCACTCTTTCTCCAGGGCAGGAAGCATGCGCGACCCCTATGAGGTGCTGGGCGTTGCAAAGAACGCATCGGCCAAGGACATAAAATCGGCGTACCGCAAACTCGCCAAGAAGCATCATCCGGACCAGAATCCGAATGATCCCAAGGCGAAGGACCGTTTTGCCGCGGCCAATCAGGCCTATGAGATCGTCGGGGACGAGAAGACCCGCGCCGCTTTCGATCGGGGCGAGATCGACGCCGACGGCAAGCCGCGTTTCCAGGGCTTCGAGGGCGCCCCCGGTGGCGGTGACCCCTTCGCCGGTTTTCGCCGCCAGCAGCAGGGAGCCGGCGGTTCGCGATTCGAGTTCCGCTCCGGACGCCCGGGCGGCGATCCGTTCGACGGCAACAGCGATATCTTCAGCCAGATTTTTGGCGACGTCTTCTCCGGCTCGCGCGGCCCCGGCCAAAGCGGGGCAGGAATGGGTGACCGCCGCCAGCCGGCAACCGCCGCCGACCTGAATGTCACGCTCGACATCACCATCGAGGAAGCGGCGAACGCTGAAAAGGTCACGGCGATGTTCCCTGACGGCCGCAAGGTGGCGGTCAAGCTGCCGGCCTATGTCGAGGACGGGCAGACCATCCGGCTGAAGGGGCAGGGCGAGCAAGGGCCGGGCCAGCCCGGCGACGCGTTGGTCAAGATCCGCTTCCGCCGGCATCCGCGCTACCGCCTGGAGGGCCGCGACCTGCATGCCGATTTGCCGGTGGGGCTGGCCGATGCCGTGCTTGGCGCCAAGGTGGCCGTAGAAACGCCGACCGGCAAGCTCGCGGTCAACGTTCCCGCCTGGTCGAGCTCGGACAAGGTCCTGCGCCTGAAGGGCAGGGGCCTGCCGGAAAAGGCCGGCGGCCACGGTGATCTCTACGCCCATGTGCGCATCATGCTGCCAGAAGGCGGCGACAGCGCGCTCGAAGGGCTGTTGCGCAGCCAAAAAGGCTGATTGGCGGCTCTTGTCCCCGAACTGTCCCGTTTGAGCGCTTGAAGGGGCTCTGTGCCTGTGCGATAGGGCTCTCCACAAATAAGAAATCTTGCGGAGAGCACGCATATGGCGGGTGGACAGGGCCTGATGGCCGGCAAACGCGGCCTGATCCTCGGCGTCGCCAACAACAGGTCGATCGCCTACGGCATCGCCAAGGCATGCGTCGACCACGGCGCCGAGATCGCGCTGACCTATCAGGGTGAAGCGTTCAAGAAGCGGGTCGAGCCACTGGCTGCGGAACTCGGCGCCTTTGTCGCCGGCCATTGCGATGTGACCGATCCGGCGAGCCTCGACGAGGTTTTCGCCAATGTCGCCAATCATTGGGGCAAGCTCGACTTCCTCGTCCATGCCATCGCTTTTTCCGACAAGGACGAACTGACCGGCCGCTATGTCGAGACGACGCGCGATAATTTCCTGCGCACGATGGACATTTCGGTCTATTCCTTCACCACCATCGCGAAGCGCGCCGAGGCGCTGATGACCGATGGCGGTTCGCTTTTGACGCTGACCTATTACGGCGCCGAAAAGGTGATGCCGCATTACAACGTCATGGGCGTCGCCAAGGCCGCACTCGAGGCCAGCGTGCGCTACCTCGCCGTCGATCTCGGGGCCAAGAAGATCCGCGTCAACGCGATCTCGGCGGGCCCGATCAAGACGCTGGCCGCTTCCGGCATCGGTGAC
The DNA here is from genome assembly GCF_020165355.1 of Mesorhizobium sp. BR1-1-6. Lineage (NCBI taxonomy): Bacteria > Pseudomonadati > Pseudomonadota > Alphaproteobacteria > Hyphomicrobiales > Phyllobacteriaceae > Mesorhizobium > Mesorhizobium sp. BR1-1-6. The sequence goes on from NZ_JAIUHZ010000004.1 coordinate 209,350, forward strand.
TTCCGCTACATCCTGAAGTGGAACGAATACAATTCGCCGCTGAAGCAGACGGTCACCCAGGAAGAGGTCGGCGATTCCGGCGTCTATTTCCTGTCCGACCTGTCGCGCGGCGTCACCGGCGAAGTGCATCATGTCGATTCCGGCTATCACGTCGTCGGCATGAAGGCGGTTGACGCACCCGACATTTCGACGGTCAAGGATTAACTCCCTCCGCCTATCCTCCGCCCAGGCCCTGGCCCGACCTCCGGAAGACCTGATGTACCCGCTGGTTTATATCGTGCGCCACGGCCAGACCGCGTGGAATGCCGAATTCCGGCTTCAGGGGCAGGCCGATACCGACATCAACGCGCTCGGCCGCGAGCAGGCGAGCGCAAACGGGCATCGGCTGGCTGACCTGATCTCCAATCCCGCAGAGTTCGATTTCGTCGCCAGCCCGATGCGGCGCACGCGCGAGACCATGGAGCGCATTCGCGCCGCCATGAAGCTCGACCCGGCTGCCTATGGGACCGACCCCCGCCTTGTTGAAGTGAATTTCGGCGATTGGCAGGGTTTCACCTTTGCCGAGCTGGAGACGCAATTTCCGGGTGCGAGCAGGACGCGTGCGCTGGACAAATGGAACTTTCAGCCGCCGGGCAAAGATGCCGAGAGCTACCAGATGCTGCTCGAACGGGTAAAGCCGTGGTTCGACGCGCTCGAGCGCCAGACAGTCTGCGTGACGCATGGCGGCGTCATGCGCACCTTGTTTCGCTTCGTGCTTGACATGGCCGAGAACGATGCGGCGAAGCTGGCGATACCGCAGGACCGCGTGCTCAAGCTGGAAGGCGACAGCCTGGGGTGGCTGTAGGGACCCGGCACGATCCAGGAAGGCTCATGCTGGCTGCCGGTTGCGGGGTGCATAAAACGGCTGTAACGGCTCAACAAACGCCGAACAGCCGATTTGCATTGGAAGCCTAGTCGGAGTCGCTGTCAGGCAACTGCATATCGGTGACCACGTTTTCGCCATTGGTCACGTCATAGGCGATGACGATGTCCATGCCGGGCTTCAGCGCGTCGAGATCGGTTTCCGCGTTCAGCTTGTAGGATTTGCCGTCGTCCAGCGTCAGGGTCAGCGCGTCCTTGTCGATCTTCTTGATCAGGCCTTCGGTCTGCCCGGCGAAAGCGGCGGTGCAAAGCAGGAATGTGGCGGCAACAGCGCCAATCAGGGTACGCATCATCGTCCTCTTTGGTATTGCGCCGGCATGGGTAGCGGCGGATCCTCAACGGCGAATGGAGCAGAGCAGAAACCAATCGAATGTGTCAAAACTAAATCCGAAGATCACGGTTTGACCCCTGTGGAAAACGCCAATAGAAGGCAGGCTTCAGTCGGCTCCGATGCCGGGCAAGGCACTTTGCGATGTCTCACAACACGTTCGGCCATCTTTTCCGCGTCACCACCTGGGGCGAAAGCCATGGGGCCGCATTGGGCTGCGTGGTCGACGGCTGCCCACCCGGCATCCGCTTCACGCGTGACGAAATCCAGGCCGAACTCGACAAGCGCCGGCCCGGCCAGTCGCGCTTCGTCACGCAGCGCCGTGAGCCTGACGAAGTGAAGGTGCTGTCGGGCTTCATCCTTGACGATGACGGCGAGACGATGATCACGACAGGTACGCCGATCTCCATGCTGATCGAGAATGTCGACCAGCGCTCGAAGGACTATGGAGAGATCGCCCGCCAGTACAGGCCGGGCCATGCGGACTACACCTATGACGTCAAATACGGCGTGCGCGACTATCGCGGCGGCGGCCGATCCTCGGCGCGCGAGACCGCGGCTCGGGTCGCCGCCGGAGCCCTCGCCCGCAAGGTCGTGCCGGGCATGGTGGTGCGCGGTGCACTGGTATCGATGGGCGAGAAGTCGATCGACCGCGCCAACTGGAACTGGAATTTCATTGGCGACGCGGACAATCCGTTCTTCACGCCGGATCCGGCGTCCGTTCCCGTTTTCACGAGCTATCTCGACGGCATCCGCAAGGCGGGTTCCTCCGTCGGCGCCGTGATCGAGATCGTCGCCGACGGCGTTCCGGCCGGCCTCGGCGCGCCGATCTACGCAAAGCTCGACCAGGATATCGCGTCAGGCCTGATGTCGATCAACGCCGTCAAGGGCGTCGAGATCGGCAACGGCTTCGAGGCCGCCCGCATCACCGGCGAACAGAATGCCGACGAGATGCGCATCGGCAATGACGGCCAGCCGGTGTTCCTGTCCAACAATGCCGGCGGCATCCTTGGCGGCATCTCGACCGGCCAGGCGATCATCGCCCGCTTCGCCGTCAAGCCGACGTCTTCAATCCTGACGCCCCGGAAGTCGATCGACAAGGACGGCAACGACGTCGAAGTGATGACCAAGGGTCGCCATGATCCGTGTGTGGGCATTCGCGCCGTACCGATCGGCGAGGCGATGGTTGCCTGCGCAATCGCCGACCATTATCTGCGGCACCGAGGACAGACAGGCAAGGAAGGCAGTAGGGCAGTAAGGCAGTAGGGCAGTAGGGCAGTAGGGCAGTCTGTTAAGCTGCCCGCGAGACGAGCAATTTTTCCTTTCCCTTACTCCCTTACTCCCTTACTGCCCTATTCCCCTACTCCCTTGCGAGCGAAGCGAGCATTTCCATGTCTTACGACCAGAAGAAGATCGTCGAAGCAATCCGGGCCTTCGAGCGCGGCGAGATCGTCGTCGTCATGGATGATGACGGGCGCGAGAACGAGGGCGACCTGATCGTCGCCGCCGTCCATTGCACGCCGGAAAAGATGGCCTTCATCGTGCGCAACACTTCGGGCATCGTCTGCACGCCGATGCCGCGCGAGGAGGCCAAGCGCCTCAACCTTGCGCCGATGGTCGCCGACAATGATTCGGCGCACACCACCGCCTTCACGGTTAGCGTCGATTTCAAGCACGGCACCACGACTGGCATTTCAGCTGACGACCGCACGCTGACCGTGCGCAATCTCGCCAACGGCAATGTCGGCGCCTCCGATTTCGTCCGCCCCGGCCACATCTTCCCGCTCATCGCGCGCGAAGGCGGCGTGCTTATGCGTTCGGGCCATACCGAGGCGGCCGTCGATCTGTGCAAGCTCGCCGGCCTGCCGCCGATCGGCGTGATCTCGGAACTGGTCAATGATGACGGCACCGTCAAGCGCGGCCCGCAGGTCGAAGCTTTTGCCGAGGAGCACGGCCTCAAGCAGGTCTCGGTCGCCGACCTCATCGCCTATCGGCAACGCAAGGAAACACTGGTCGAACGCGTGGCATGCTCCGAGATCGACACGCTCGGCGGCAAGGCGCAGGTCTTCACCTACACGCTGCCCTGGGATTCCATGCATCATGTCGCCGTCGTCTTCGGCGACATCCGCGATGGGGAAGAGGTGCCTGTGCGTCTGCACTCCGAGGACGTGGTGACCGACGTCTTCGGCACCAGCCACCGGCTGGACGCCATCATGAAGGCGATGGGCGAGCGCAAGCGCGGCGTCATCGTCTATCTGCGCGAGGGCTCGGTCGGTGTCGCCCACCAGGAGCGCAACCGGCCGGCGAGCGGCGACCGGGAGGACCACGAAGAGGCGCGCCGCCGCGAGAATGAATGGCGCGAGATCGGGCTCGGTGCTCAGATCCTGAAGGATCTCGGCATTTCCTCGATCAATTTGATCGCCTCGCGCGAGCGCCACTATGTCGGCCTCGAAGGTTTTGGCATCCACATCGCCAAGACCGAGATTCTCTAGGTTCGACGGCGGCAATAGCGTCCGACCCGCTGAACCGGACGCGTCATGGTTCATTCCGCGGCAGCGACGGCCGCTTCACACCCATCCAACTCGCATTTGTGAGTGGCAAGACTGCGCTGGCCGAGCAGCACCGTGACCAGCGCGATGCCGCCCGCGACCACCGAGACCCAGAACCCGTTCTGGGCGCCGAACGCATCCACCACCGCGCCGGCGGCGAAAGAGCCCAGCGCCATGCCGATGCCGATCCCCGTTGTCACCCAGGTAATGCCCTCGGTCAGCATCGCTTCCGGCACATGCCGTTCGATCAGGCCGAATGCCGTGATGAAAGTCGGCGAGATCGCCACGCCGCTGATGAAGACGGTCAGCGCCAAAATCGGCACGCTGTCGGCGGTGAGCGGCAAAAGCGTGCTGACCGCGATGATGGCGACCGCCACGGCCAGTTGGCGCTGTAGCGGCGTCTTGAGGTTGAGCGCGCCGACCACGATGCCCAACACGAACGATCCCAGCGCATAGACGCCGATCACCAGGCTTGCGGCACCGGCTTGGCCGAACTCCTTGGTGATCGCCACGGTGCTCACTTCCGTCGTCGCGAAGGTCGCGCCGATGAAGATCAGGGTGAAGGTGATGATCTGTACCGGCCGCAGGCGGATTGCCGAGCCAGTCGAACCATGGTCCACCGGCCGCACTTTCGGCTCGGTCGATCGCTGCAGGATGAATGCTATCGAGCCCAAAGCGAGAAACAACGTGCTCGCCAGCATGCCTGCTTCCGGAAACAGCGCCGCACTGAGGCCCACCGACAGCGACGCGCCGGCGATATAGACCAGTTCGTCGGCCGCCGATTCGAAGGCGAAGGCGGTGTTCATCTCCGGCCGGCCGCGAAAAAGCTCGGTCCAGCGCGCGCGCACCATTGCCGGCATGCTGGGCATGGCCGCTGCCAGCAGCGCCGACACGAACATTGTCCATACCGGCCAATCCTGATTGGCCGACGCAATCAGCAGCAGGAATGCCAGCACGGAGATGATGGTGGTGGGCACGACGATCCATGTCTGGCCGAGGCGGTCGACCAGCCTGGAGATCTGCGGCGCCAGGAAAGCGTTGGCCAGCGCGAATGTCGCCGAGACGGCACCCGCCAGCCAGTATTCGCCACGCGTCTGCGACAGCATCGCCACGATGCCGATCGGCGCCATGGCGATCGGCAGGCGCGCCATGAAGCCTGCAGCGGCAAAGCCCTTGGCGCCAGGGGCTCGAAAGATCTCGGAATAGGGGTTCTGCATGGTCCGTTCCTCGACAAAAGGCGATTCGGAAATTACATACGATGCGTATGAATACTAAATAGATCATACGTCGCGTATGTCAATTGACATACGTGACGTATGTGGATAAGGCCAGAAGAGATGCACAAGCCCCGCAGGGAAATGATCGCCGAAACGCGCGCCAAATTGATTGCCGCGGCCCGGCATGCGTTCGGAACGATCGGTTATGCCGAGGCATCGATGGATGATTTCACCGCATCGGCCGGGCTGACGCGCGGTGCGCTCTATCATCATTTCGGGGACAAGAAGGGGCTTTTGCAGGCGGTTATCGCCGAGATAGACGCCGAGATGGCGGCACGGGTGAATGAGGTTGCAGCGAAAGCACCGACCCGCTGGCAAAGCTTCGTCGACGAATGCACGAGCTACATCGAAATGGCGCTGGAGCCGGAAATCCAGCGCATCATGTTTCGGGACGGTCCGGCCGTGCTGGGGGATCCCGCGCAATGGCCGAACGCCAATGCCTGCGTCGCGTCGATGACCGATCACCTGACGACGCTGCAGGGCGACGGGGTGGTTGTCCCGGGCGTAGACCCCGAGACCGCGGCACGGCTGATCAACGGGGCGAGCAGCCAGGCGGCGCAGCGGATCGCCAATTCGAACGACCCGGAAGCGACGTCGAAGACCGTGGTGGCGGCATTCAAGCAACTGCTCGAAGGATTGTTGAGGAAGGATGCCGGAGCCGCCTGACGACGGCAGGCCGCCGGCAGCGCGCTGCGCATGCCGTATCGGCAATCAAATCAAGGGTTTGTCAGACTTTTCGCATGTTGCCGCCTTGAGGCGTGCGATCGTTGATTTGAGCGGAACTTCGCCCTGTCCGCAAAACGTCTCGCTCATGATCAGCTCGGGCAGCGGCAGCCGCCGCCCCCAGCCATGTGTTTCGAGGTCCGGTTTCGGCGCGAACTCCGAGACACGGCCGACACAGAGATAGGCCACCGGCGTCACATGCCCGGGAATCGACAGAAGGTCTTTCAACGCCTGCGCCTCGATAATGCTGACCCAGCCGACGCCGACGCCTTCGGCGCGCGCCGCCAGCCAGAAATTCTGCACCGCGCAGACCGTGCTGTAGAGATCCATCTCGGGATTGTGCCAGCGTCCCAGCGGCGAACCCTGTGAGCGTCGGCGGTCGCAGGTGATACAGATGTTGAGCGCGCTTTCGCAGATGCCTTCCAGCTTGAGCTTGCGGTAGAGCGCCCGCCGCTCTTCCTCGATCGCCGGCAATTCCTGCTCGCGCGCCGCGAGGAACAGGTCGCGCACCTGTTCCCGTCGTTCGGTGCCACGAATGACGATGAAATTCCATGGCTGCATGAAGCCGACCGATGGCGCGTGATGGGCGGCAAGCAGCAGCCGCGCCAAGACCTCGTCGTCGACGGCCTCTGATGTAAAATGGCTGCGAACATCGCGCCGCGTGAACATGGCGCGGTAGACCGCATCGCGCGCCATCTGGTCGAATCCGTCACCCACGGGGATGGTCATATTGTCCGGCATCGCTTGTCCCCTTGCGATTGCAATCAACTGCCGTCCGCCTGACCATGCGGATGACGATGCCTGCCAGGCCGGTCTTCTGGCTCGGGATCAACCCGCATCCGGCGCCTTCCCGTCATCGACAGTGGCATTTACCGGCGCGGTCCCCCTTACAGCGTTGGGCACGCCACGGTATCAAACCGTGTTCCCGATTCTCCCGCTCGCGGCGGGCACCAGGCAGTGGCCGGGACTTTACGACGAAGCCCCTGCGCCGCCAATCCCCGCGGCGACGCGAATGGACGCAGGCGCGATTTTCCCCAGCCATCAGGCCGCAACGCATGGCCATCGCCGCGCCGGGGCACTAGATAGGGGGCATGGCCACTCGTCTCTACACCCATCCGATCTTCCTTGAGCACATCACGCCGCCCGGCCATCCGGAGCGGCCGGACCGCTTGCGCGCCATCGAGCGCGTGCTCGACGACGAGGCTTTTGCCGCGCTCGACCGCCTCGAGGCGCCGGAAGGCGACGAGGCCACCATTCTCTACGCGCATCCCGAGGATTTCGTCGAGCGGGTACGCGCCGCCATTCCCGAGACGGGCATCGCCCGCATCGATGCCGACACAACGGCCAGCCCGAAGAGCTGGCAGGCGGCGATCACCGCGATCGGCGCCGCCAACGCCGCCGTCGACGACGTCTTTGCCGGCAGGGCAGACAACGTTTTCGTCGCCGCCCGGCCGCCCGGCCATCATGCCGAGAAAGCGACCGCGATGGGCTTCTGCCTGTTCAACACGGCGGCCATCGCCGCACGTTATGCACAGCACAAACACGATATCGAACGTGTCGCCATCGTCGACTGGGACGTGCATCACGGCAACGGCACGCAGGATATTTTCTGGGACGATCCGTCCGTGCTTTATTGCTCGACGCACCAGATGCCGCTCTACCCGGGCACCGGAGCAAAGAACGAAACCGGCGCCGGCAACATCGTCAACGCGCCGCTTGCGCCGCAGACCGGCAGCGAGGCGTTCCGCGATGCCTTCCTGTCGCGCGTGCTGCCCTCGCTCGACAATTTTGCACCCAACCTGATCATCATTTCGGCCGGCTTCGATGCGCATCATCGCGACCCGCTGGCCGAGATCAACCTGACCGAGGATGATTTCGACTGGGCGACCGGCCAACTCATGCAGCGCGCGGCGCGCCACAGCGGCAACCGGCTCGTCAGCCTGCTCGAGGGCGGCTACGATCTGCAAGGATTGGCATTTTCGGTCGCCGCCCATGTCGGGCGACTGATGAAAGGATGAATGATGGCTGGTGAAACCAACGAAGACGTCAAGGCGATGAGCTTCGAACAGGCTCTCGACGCGCTGGAGAAGATCGTCGATGATCTGGAGCGTGGCGATGTGCCGCTCGACCAGTCGATCAGGATCTACGAGCGCGGCGAGGCGCTGAAGGTGCATTGCGACCGGCTGCTCAAGGCGGCCGAGGACAAGGTGGAGAAGATCAGGCTGTCCCGCGACGGCAAGCCGGTCGGGACGGAGCCGCTGGACGCGGATTGAGGCACGCAGCCGTCTCTCTGGTTTTTGACACGATCATGATTGAGGATAGAACGCGTCCCGATTGAAACGGCTCCAGGACAAGAGGAGATACGGAAGCGATGTGCAGAAACATCAAGACCCTGTTCAATTTTGATCCGCCGGCGACCAACGACGAGGTGCGCGATGCAGCCCTTCAATTCGTTCGCAAGCTGAGCGGAACGACGCGGCCTTCGAAGCAGAACCAGCACGCATTCGACCATGCCGTCGAGGCCATCGCGGCGTCGGCGCGCGAGCTTCTCGATTCGCTTGAAACCAACCAGCATCCGCGCAATCGCGAGGAGGTTGCGGCCAAGCTGCGGGCGAAGGCGGCGATCCGCTTTGCCTGATCTGGCCAAAGCAGCCATCGGCCGCTGACAAGGAGAGTTCATGAGCTTCTTTCCCGGGAAGGATCCTGAAGCCGGCGATGCCTTTGCCAGCGACCAGATCGAATTGATGGTCATTCCGAACGCCAAGGACATTGGCGGTTTTCAGGTTCGCCGCGCCTTGCCGACTGCCAAAAGGCGGCTGGTCGGTCCCTTCATCTTCTTCGACCGCATGGGCCCGGCCATCCTACGTGCCGGTCAGGCGCTCGACGTCCGGCCGCATCCTCATATCGGCCTGTCGACGGTCACCTACCTGTTCGACGGCAGGATCAGGCATCGCGATTCGCTCGGCACCGAGATGGTGATCGAGCCGGGTGACGTGAACCTGATGACCGCCGGCCGCGGCATCGTCCATTCGGAGCGCACGCCGGAAGAACTGCGCGGCGCGCCGATGTCGATCTCGGGGCTGCAGACATGGTTGGCGCTGCCGGACGGCAAGGAGGAAGTGGCGCCGGTTTTCGAAAACACCGCTGTCGCGCGGCTTCCCGACATCGACGCGGAAGGCGTCAGCGGCCGCATCGTTATAGGCGATTTCCAGGGGCTGCGTTCCCCGGTGCGAGCCGATTCCGAGACGCTCTACGCCGACCTCAAGCTGGCGCCCGGCGCCAGCGTGAAAATCCCTGCTGACGCGGAAGAACGCGCCATCTATACGCTGGAAGGCGAGGTCTCGATTTCCGGCGACGTGTTTCCGGCGGAACGGCTTCTGGTGTTCCGGCCCGGCGACGAGATCGTCGTATCCTCACAGGCTGGTGCCCATTTCATGCTTTTCGGCGGTGCCTCGCTGGGCTCGAAGCGCTACATCTGGTGGAATTTTGTCTCGTCCTCCAAGGAGCGCATCGAACAGGCCAAGCAAGAATGGAAGACCGGCCGCTTCGACATCGTTCCCGGCGATGAGGAAGAGTTCATTCCACTGCCGGAAGGCTGAGGAAGTCGACGACGGGGCGTGCCTTTCGCGTCATTTGGCAGGCATTTACTTTCGCCTGCCGGCGGCCTATCCCGCGCATGAACAGAAGCTTGGGCCTACCCGTGAACGCAACGCCGCATACGCCGCTTCTCGACAAGGTCCGCATCCCGGCCGAGCTGCGCACGCTTTCCGAAAGCGAATTGCCGCAATTGGCATCAGAGCTCCGCCTCGAACTGATCGACGCGGTGTCGCGCACCGGCGGTCATCTCGGCGCCGGGCTTGGCGTGGTCGAACTGACCGTGGCGCTGCACTATGTCTTCAATACCCCCGATGACCGGCTGATCTGGGATGTTGGCCACCAGGCCTATCCGCACAAGATCCTGACCGGGCGCCGCGATCGCATCCGCACCCTGCGCCAGGAGGGCGGCCTCTCCGGCTTCACCCGCCGCACCGAGAGCGAATACGATCCGTTTGGCGCCGCCCACTCCTCGACGTCGATATCGGCCGGCCTCGGCATGGCGGCGGCCCGCGATCTTGCCGGCGGCCGCAACAATGTCATCGCTGTCATCGGCGACGGTGCCATGTCGGCCGGCATGGCCTACGAGGCGATGAACAATGCCGGCGCGCTCGATGCCCGCCTGATCGTCATCCTCAACGACAACGACATGTCGATCGCCCCGCCGACCGGCGCCATGAGCGCCTATCTGGCGCGCCTGGCCTCTGGCAAGGCCTATGTCGGCCTGCGCGACTTCGGCAAGAAACTGACCTCGTATCTTGGCAAGCGTGCCGACCGTGCCATCACCAGGGCGGTCGAGCATGCGCGCGGCTACGTCACCGGCGGCACGCTGTTCGAGGAGCTCGGCTTCTACCATATCGGTCCGATCGACGGCCACAATCTGGACCATCTGATCCCGGTGCTGAAAAATGTCCGTGACAATGGCAAGGGCCCCGTGCTGATCCATGTCGTCACCCAGAAGGGCAAGGGCTACGCGCCGGCCGAGGCCGCGGCCGACAAATATCACGGCGTCAACAAGTTCGACGTCATCACCGGCGCTCAGGCCAAGGCCCCGGCCAACGCGCCGGCCTATACCAAGGTGTTCGCCGAAAGCCTGATCCGGGAGGCCCAGGAGGACGAGCGCATCGTCGCCGTCACCCCCGCCATGCCGGGCGGCACCGGGCTTGATCTGTTCGGCGAAGTGTTTCCGGCCAGGACCTTCGACGTCGGCATCGCCGAACAGCATGCGGTGACGTTCGCGGCCGGCCTCGCGACCGAAGGCTACAAGCCGTTCGCGGCGATCTATTCGACCTTCTTGCAACGTGCCTACGATCAGGTCGTGCACGACGTGGCGATCCAGAAATTGCCGGTGCGCTTCCCCATCGATCGCGCCGGCTTCGTCGGAGCCGACGGCGCCACCCATTGCGGCGCCTTCGACACCACCTTCCTGGCCTCCCTGCCGGGCTTCGTCGTCATGGCGGCGGCCGACGAGGCGGAACTGCGCCACATGGTGCGCACCGCGGCAACCTACGATGACGGCCCGATCGCCTTCCGCTATCCGCGCGGCAATGGCGTCGGCGTCGACATGCCCGATCGCGGCTCGGTGCTCGAAATCGGCAAGGGCCGCATCATCAGGGAAGGCGGCAAGGTGGCACTCCTCTCCTTCGGCACGCGCTTGCAGGATTGCCTGATCGCGGCCGAGGAACTGGGCGCGTCCGGGCTTTCGACCACCGTCGCCGATGCGCGCTTCGCGAAGCCGCTCGACGAGGATCTGATCCGGCGGCTGGCCCGCTCGCACGAGGTTCTGGTCACGGTGGAGGAGGGCGCCATCGGCGGCTTCGCCAGTCACGTTTTGCAGTTCCTCGCCCATGAGGGCCTGCTGGAAAGCGGCCTGAAAGTGCGCCCGCTTGTGCTGCCGGACATGTTTGCCGACCACGCCAAGCCGGAAAAGATGTATGCCGATGCCGGTCTCGATGCCGCCGGCATCGTCCATACGGTTTTCACCGCCCTCGGGCAGGCGGCCCACGCCCAGCGCGCCTGACTCGACACATCAAGCGTTTTGAATCGGTTTGCCGGCTCGATGTCGTAACGCATTGTTGACATTGCTGTTTGGCGTTTTGCTTACCGTGTCTCTTGCCCGTTTTTCAACGGCACGCTGCTAGGTTCTGGCCAGGCAGGGAGACAACAAAAGTGAAGACGCTTCTATGCGGTATGGCGATCCTGACCGCCATCGCAGCGCCGGCCATCGCCGGAACGCGCTACGACCGCAATCTCGAGAAGGCGGCCGCGGATATAGTCGCCAGCAGGATGGGGCATATCAGGGGCGGCTTCTCCTACAAGCAGCTGCCGCAGCTTATTGTCCCGCCGGACGCCGCATCGGCATCCGCCGCGCCAGTCGAGCGCCCGCGCAGGGAAGTTGCCCGCGATCGGGATGACGGCCTGTCTCCCGCCGTCGAACGGCAGGCTCCCCGCACCATCTTCTGATCTCGCCCAAATCAAACCACCCAAATCAAAACCACATGTCGCGCACGCAGCGGCCATCGCGCGGCAGATCGTCGTAGGTCTCGAGACCGTCGAAATGGTCGATCGGCAGGTCGGCCACGGCTTCCGGCGGCGCAAGCCTTACATTGACGGCGATCCGCGTGCGGCCGGACTCGGCTGGGCGCAAACCGCGCCAGGCAAGCACGCACGCACATGTCGGGCAGAACAGGATCTCGAGCATGGGTTCGGCCTTGCCGGCACGTTTATAGCTTTTTATCGGCCCCACGACGCGGATACGTTCATCGACAAAGTCGTAGGCCCAGAGCGTGCCGTAACGTCGGCACAGCGTGCAGTTGCAAGCGGTGATCGGCCCGGGATCGCCCTTCAAGGTCCAGTGGGCCGCACCGCAATGGCAGGTTCCCGTAAGCATCCGTCCTCCTTCGCCTTCGGCAGCAAAACGGCGTTTCTTCCTTATCATCGTGGCCGACCTGATGCGATATGCGACTGGCCGCGAGCGGCTCTCTGCGGTCGCTGCCCTGCGGCGATGTTGCTTCTCCTGCTCCAATCTCCTTGCCTTCGCCGCCGGCTTTCGCCAAGGAAGACCGATGAATTTTCCCCGGCCAGCCAGCACGCGCCAGCGGCTCGACGATCTGCTCGTAGCGCGTGGGCTGTTTTCCAGCCGCTCGCGTGCACGTGACGCGATCGAACGTGGTACGGTAACTGTTGATGGCGTCATTGGCCGCAAGCCGGGTCAGGCCGTGCAACCGGAATGCGTCATCGCCGTTGATGACCCGGCCCAAGGCTATGTCTCACGCGCGGCGCTGAAGCTGATCGCCGGGCTCGACCATTTCGGCCTCGATCCGGCCGGCTGTGAGGCGCTCGACATCGGCGCCTCGACCGGCGGATTCACCCAGGTCCTGCTCGAACGCGGCGCGACCCATGTCACGGCGATCGATGTCGGTCACGGACAGATGCATGCTGATATCGGCAAGGACGCGCGCGTGACGGTCATCGAGGGGCTGAACGCCCGCGATCTCTCAACCGCCGATCTTGGCGGCCGGAGTCCGGACTTCATAGTCTCCGACGTCAGTTTCATTTCACTGAAACTGGCCCTGCCGCCTGCGCTTGCCATCGCCAAGCCGGGTGCCGCAGCGATGTTTCTGGTCAAGCCGCAGTTCGAGGCGGGTCGCGAGGCGATCGGCAAGGGCGGCCTGCTGAAAGACCCCTATCATGCCGCCCGTGTCGCCGGCTTGCTGCAGGATTGGCTGGATGCCGTGCCCGGCTGGCGCTCGCTCGGCTTGCATCTGTCGCCAATCGAGGGCGGTGACGGCAATCGCGAATTCCTGCTTGGTGGGGTCAAGGACCGATGAGCGCACGCTTCACCATCAAAAAGCTTGGCGCCCAGGGGGATGGTATCGCCGACACCGAAAGCGGCGATCTGTTCATTCCTTTCACGCTGCCAGGCGAGGTCGTCACCGCGGCGCGTGAAAGGGATCGCGCCACGCTGATGGCGCTGATCGAGGCCTCGCCCCTGCGCATCGAACCCGCCTGCCGACATTTCGGCGAGTGCGGCGGCTGCGCCCTCCAGCATTTGGAGGCGCAAGCCTATCAGCAGTGGAAGCGCGAGAAGGTCGTGCATGCGCTGAGAGGCATCGATTGCGAAATAGGCGGTCTGGTCGCCTGCGCGCCGCACACGCGCCGCCGCGTCGTGCTCGCCGCCAGGCGCACCGAAACAGGCATGCTGCTCGGCTTCAATCGCCATCTGTCGCCGGAAATCATTTCCATCTCCGAATGCCCGATCTCGCTGCCTGGGATCGTCAACGCGCTCGACAGCTTGAGGACACTCGCCGAATTGATCTGCGCCACCCCGAAATCGTTTCGCATGGCGGTCACAGTGACGGGTTCCGGCCTCGACGTGGCGGTGCATGAATCGGGCAAGCTCGGCGAAAACCAGCGCCGCATCGCCACCAATTTTGTCATTGCGCAGGGCTTTGCCAGACTGTCCATCGATGACGAGATCATCATCGAGCCGAAGAAGCCTGTCGTCATGTTCGGCAGCGTTACCGTCGCGGTGCCGCCGGGCGCCTTCCTGCAGGCGACGGAGGCAGCCGAACGGACCATGGCCGATATCGTCGGCGGACATCTGAAACGTGCCAAAAAAATTGCCGATCTCTTCGCCGGCTGCGGCAGCTTCGCCCTGCGGTTGGCCGCGAGATCGGAAGTGCATGCGGTGGAGGGCGATGCGGCCGCACTTTCGGCGCTCGATCGGGGTTCACGCTTCGCCACCGGCCTGAAACGCGTGACCGGCGAGCGCCGAGACCTGTTCCGCCGTCCGCTGACGTTCAAGGAGTTAAACGCCTTTGATGGCGTTGTCTTCGATCCGCCCCGCGCGGGCGCGGAGGATCAGTCGAAGCAGATCGCCCGCTCGGATGTTCCATTCGTTGCCGCGGTCTCCTGCAACCCGGTGACGCTCGCGCGGGATTTGCGCATCCTCATCGACGGCGGCTACGCGGTGAAAAGCGTGACGCCGATCGATCAGTTTCTGTGGTCGCCCCATGTCGAGGCTGTTGCCTTGCTGGAGAAGCCGCGGAAAAGACGCTAGGCGCTTAGCCCTGCTCAGCGAGACCGGCAGCGTCATGCAGTCTGCCCCGAAATCTCAGCCAGGTTTATCGCTAAAGTTGTGGATCATCGCCACTGCAGTTGAATCTGCCCCTCAAAAAGGCATAATCCAAATTGGGATAGGGGGAGAAGATGATTTCACCAGGTTTTGTTGCCGAGATTTTTGGTTCGGCTCTCATCATGGCGCTCACCGGTGCGGTGCTCGCTTGGATCTTGAGAAAATTCACGCGTGTGGGGCTGGTGCCATCCTATGCGCTTGGCGTCGCGGTCATGACGTTTGTCGGCGCTGCGCTCTATGTCTCGGGCCATGATGGGACCGTCGACTACCTGAGTGCATGGACCCAGTACGCGATCGGCGGCGTTATCGGCTTCCTGATCCTGTATGCCACGTCGCGCCGGTCTGTGAGCAAGACCTAGCAGACTGGCCACGAGGCGGCTTCAAACCCTTGTGCCGCCGACCGTCATCTGGTCCATTCTGAGGTGCGGCTGGCCGACGCCGACCGGCACGCCCTGTCCAGCCTTGCCGCACATGCCGATGCCGTTGTCGAGCTTCATGTCATTGCCGATCATCGAAACGCGGTGCATGGCGTCGGGCCCGTTACCGATCAGCATTGCGCCCTTGATCGGCTGCGTCACCTTGCCGTTCTCGATCATGTAGGCTTCGGTGCAGCCGAACACGAACTTTCCGGAGGTGATGTCGACCTGGCCGCCGCCGAAGGAGACGGCATAGATGCCGTTCCTGACCGAGGCGATGATCTCGTCCGGCTCCATGTCGCCCGATGTCATGTAGGTGTTGGTCATGCGCGGCATCGGCTGGTGCGCGTAGCCCTCGCGCCTTCCGTTGCCGGTGGCCCGCATGCCCATCAGCCGGGCGTTCTGGCGGTCCTGCATGTAACCGACCAGCTTGCCGTCCTCGATCAGCACGTTGCGCGCCGAAGGCGTGCCTTCATCGTCGACGGTGAGCGACCCGCGTCGTTCCGCGATCGTGCCGTCATCGACGACGGTGACGCCCTTTGCCGCCACCTGCTGGCCCATCAGGCCGGCGAAAGCGGATGTCTTCTTGCGGTTGAAGTCGCCTTCCAGCCCGTGGCCGACGGCCTCGTGCAGCATGACGCCGGGCCAGCCGCTGGAGAGCACGATGTCGAAAGTGCCGGCCGGCGCCGGTACGGCTTCGAGATTGACCAGCGCCTGACGCAGCGCCTCCTTGGCGGCGTGCTTCCAGCTGTCCTCGACGAGGAAGTCGCCGAACGCCTTGCGTCCGCCCATGCCGTAGGAGCCGCTTTCCTGGCGGTCGCCGTCGCCGACCACCACCGACACGTTCACCCTGACCAGCGGCCGGATGTCGCGCACCACCTGGCCGTCGGCGCGCACGATCTCGACATGCTGCCAGGACGAGGTCAGCGATGCCGAGACCTGGCGCACGCGCGGATCCTCGGCGCGCAGCCATGCGTCGACTTCCTGCAACAGCTTCGCCTTGGCCTCGAAGGAAGGGGAGGGGATCGGGTTCTCATCGCCATAGAGATGGCGGTTGGTGCGGGCGGGCGCGGCGGCAAGCGTTCCGGAATAACCGCCCTTAACGGTCGAGACGGCGTCAGCCGCGCGTCGCAGCGAAGCCTCGGACAGGTCGCTGGAGTGGGCATAGCCGCTGGCTTCGCCGGCAACCGCGCGTAGGCCGAAACCCTGGTCGGTGTTGAAATTGGCCGTCTTCAGCCGACCGTTGTCGAACATCAGCGCTTCGCTCTCGCTGTATTCGACGAACAACTCGCCATCGTCGGCGCCGTTGATGGTCTCTGCGACGATCTCCTTGACGCGATCGTCGGAAATATCGAATTGGCCGATAAGGCTGTTCATGGCGTATGTCCGTGGATGAATGGTTATATCCGGGATGTAGGCGCGAAGCCGCGCCCAGACAATCGCCAATCGTCATTCAAATGCAGGGCGGCGGCGTCCCGGATCTATCCCAGGTCCGGAAAACCTATCGTTGATCGGCAGCTCCCGGGTCGAGGCGCGGGAGTCTACGGCAGGGCCGCAAATCCGTCAGCAAAACCCTTGAGGTCCACCGGGATGCCGATGCCTTCTTCTGGCGTCTGGAAGACGATGAACGTGGCCGACGTGCCGGTCTTCAGCGTATCGAGCAGCGGCTTCTCGAGAATGACCTCAGCGTAGCAGCCGTCCTGGAAGCAGCGCACGAAATAAGCGCGGCCGATATCCTTGCCGTCGACATTGAGGCCGAGCCCGTTGGGCAAGAGCACGCCGAGCGGCGCCAGCACGCGCAGGATCTCCGCCTTGTTGTCGGCGGTGCGCAGCACCACGACCGACAGCCCCATCTCGGGGCGGTCCTCGGCGACGACGTTCTGCATCATCACGCATTGTTCGGACGTGGCGCCGGCCGGCGTGTCGCAGATGATCGACCACGCGCCATGGGTCGAGCGCACCGTGCCGCTCGGCTGGGCCGCGTTGGCCTGGCCGGCGGCCGACAAGCCGGCGACGGACAAGGCGGCGAGAAAGATGACCTTCGCCAAGGGGCTCGAAAGCCCAAATCCCGACAGCCAAGAGTTCATGACGGCTCCATTGCGAATCACGGCACTTTAAGCCGCGCCAAAGCCAAGTAAAGGACGAGACAGCGGCCGAGCCGCCACGAAAATGCCCATGCGGCGCTTTTCCTAGCCAATTTCGCCCGAATTACGACGCCAGGCGCGCCGGCCGGCAGGAAGCAGCCGATCCGTTGAACATAGCCGATTCGCCATGGCGGCCGCCGCCTTCAAAGATGCATTCCGGCTTGCGCGCAAAAATGCCGCACGGTTTCCTCCGCTCCTTTCTTGCGGAGGGAAAAAGAGTATGGTTTGAACCAGCTTGAGACAGTCGGGATTCCCGTCCCGGCATTGTTCGTTATTCTCGTGGACACAGCCGCGAGGAACTGGGAGACGAAGAGGGCGATGAGAAATTTCCTGGCAAACGCCAAGCTTCCAGCAAGTGCCAAGTTTCTAAGCGCTTGTGCCGTTACCACGTTTTTCGCCGGCACGGCCGCCCATGCCGATCAGCCCGTCGAGTGGGAGACGACCTTCCAGGCGCCGGCAACCGACATGATGCGCCAGATCGAGTGGTTCGGAAACTACACGATGTGGTTCATCATCCCGATCACCGCCCTAGTATTGGTCCTTCTGATCTACTGCATCGTGAAATTCCGCGCGAGCGCCAACCCGGTTCCGTCCAAGACCAGCCACAACACGCTGATCGAGGTGATCTGGACTGTCGGCCCCGTCGTCGTCCTGCTCTGCCTCGCCATCCCCTCGTTCCAGCTCTTGACCGCGCAGTACACGCCGCCGGAAGAAGCCAAGCTCACCGTCAAGGCGACGGGCAACCAGTGGAACTGGGATTACGAATACCAGACCGACAACACGCTCTCGTTCAACTCGGCGATCCTCCAGGATGGCGACCGTGCCGCCGCCGGCAAGGAAGATCGCAAGGTCTATCCGCGCCTGCTTGCCGTCGACAACGAGATGGTGGTGCCCGTCCACACGATGACCCGGGTGCTCGTCACCGCGACCGACGTGATCCATTCCTTCGCCATGCCGTCCTTCGGCATCAAGATCGATGCCATTCCCGGCCGCACCAACGAGACCTGGTTCAAGGCGGAGAAGGAAGGCCTCTACTACGGCCAGTGCTCGCAGCTCTGCGGCAAGGACCATGCCTTCATGCCGATCGCCATCCGCGTCGTCTCCGACGCGCAGTTCAAGACCTGGCTGGCTGCGGCCAAGACCGATCTGCCCGGCGCCAACAAGACGCTGATGGCCGAGGTCGATGGCCAGAACAAGGTAGCGGCCGCCGGCAACTGATGCCGCGGGTTAGCAAGATTTAGGGAACGGAGCGGAACATGGCAGACGCTGCAGCTCACGACGGGCACGACCACAAGCCTTATCATGGTTGGGTGCGCTGGGTTTATTCGACCAACCACAAGGACATCGGTACGCTCTACCTGATCTTCGCGATCATGGCCGGCATCATCGGCGGCGCGCTGTCGGTCGCCATCCGCATGGAGTTGCAGGAGCCTGGCATCCAGATCTTCAGCGGTCTGGCGCAGATGGTCTACGGCATGAACGGTGACGCCGCGATCGACGGCGGCAAGAGCATGTACAACGCCTTCGCCACAGCGCACGCGCTGATCATGATCTTCTTCATGGTCATGCCGGCCCTGATCGGCGGTTTTGCCAACTGGATGGTGCCGATCATGATCGGCGCCCCGGACATGGCGTTCCCGCGCATGAACAACATCTCGTTCTGGCTGCTGCCGCCGGCTTTCATCCTGCTGCTTATCTCGATGTTCGTGCCGAGCGCGCCTGGCGCCTACGGCGTCGGCGGCGGCTGGACGCTCTATCCGCCGCTTTCGACCTCCGGTCAGCCCGGTCCGGCCATGGATCTGGCGATCCTGTCGATTCACATCGCCGGCGCGTCCTCGATCCTGGGTGCCATCAACTTCATCACCACCATCTTCAACATGCGCGCGCCAGGCATGACGCTGCACAAGATGCCGCTGTTTGCTTGGTCGGTGCTGGTCACCGCATTCCTGCTGCTGTTGTCGCTTCCGGTCCTTGCCGGCGGCATCACCATGCTGCTTACCGACCGCAATTTCGGCACGACCTTTTTCGCTCCCGATGGCGGCGGCGATCCGCTGCTGTTCCAGCACCTGTTCTGGTTCTTCGGCCATCCGGAAGTGTATATCCTGATCCTGCCGGGCTTCGGCATCATCAGCCATATCGTCTCCACCTTCTCGCGCAAGCCGGTGTTCGGCTATCTCGGCATGGCCTACGCCATGGTCGCGATCGGCGCGGTCGGCTTCATCGTCTGGGCGCACCACATGTACACGACCGGCCTGTCGCTCGACACGCAGCGCTATTTCGTCTTCGCCACCATGGTCATCGCGGTGCCGACGGGCGTGAAGATCTTCTCCTGGATCGCGACGATGTGGGGCGGATCGATATCGTTCAAGCCGCCGATGCTGTGGGCGCTGGGCTTCATCTTCCTGTTCACGATCGGTGGTGTTACCGGGGTTCAGCTGGCCAATGCCGGTCTCGACCGGTCGCTGCACGACACCTATTTCGTGATCGCGCACTTCCATTACGTGCTGTCGCTGGGGGCGGTGTTCGCCATCTTCGCCGGCTGGTACTACTGGTTCCCGAAGATGACCGGCTACATGTATTCGCCCGTCATCGCCAACACCCATTTCTGGGTCATGTTCGTCGGCGTCAACCTTGTCTTCTTCCCGCAGCACTTCCTCGGCCTTGCCGGCATGCCGCGCCGCACCATCGACTATCCGGACGCGTTTGCGGGCTGGAACATGGTGTCGTCCTACGGTTCGTACATTTCGGCCGTCGGCGTGGTGATCTTCCTCTATGGCGTGTTCGAAGCCTTCCAGAAGAAGCGGATCGCTGGCGCCAATCCATGGGGCGAGGGCGCAACGACGCTGGAATGGCAGCTGCCGTCGCCGCCGCCGTTCCACCAATGGGAGCAGCTGCCGAAGATCAAATAAGGCGGCAGCCCGGAATCGAAACCGCCGGCCTGCCGGCGGTTTCGGCCAAACGGAATATGGATTTGAGTACGCATGGCCCTTGTCGACGAAACCAGCATTGACGAAGCGGGCTTCCGCATGTCGGAAGCGACGGCGGGTGATTTCTTCGCCCTCCTGAAGCCGCGCGTCATGTCGCTGGTGGTGTTCACCGCCTTTGTCGGACTGGTCGCGGCACCGGTGACCATCAATCCGCTGCTGGCGGTGATCGCGATCCTGGCTATTGCCATCGGGGCTGGTGCCTCCGGCGCTCTCAACATGTGGTACGATGCCGATATCGACGCGGTGATGACACGCACTGCGACCCGCCCGGTGCCGGCCGGCCGCATCCAGCCCCACGAGGCGTTGACCTTTGGGTTGGTGCTTTCGGTTTTGTCGGTGATGACGCTCGGCGTGCTGGTCAACTGGCTGTCGGCGGCGCTGCTGGCCTTCACCATCTTCTTCTATGCCGTCGTCTACACAATGTGGCTGAAGCGCTGGACGCCGCAGAACATCGTCATTGGCGGTGCTGCCGGCGCCATCCCGCCAGTGATCGGCTGGGCCGCGGTGACCGGCACGGTCAGCCTGGAGAGCGTCGTCCTGTTCCTCATCATCTTCCTGTGGACGCCGCCGCATTTCTGGGCGCTGGCGCTGTTCAAGTCGCAGGATTATGAACGCGCCGGCATCCCGATGATGCCCAATGTCGCCGGCCCGGCGTCGACCCGCCGTCAGATCTTCGCCTATGCTCTGGTGCTGGCCCCGGTCGGTGTGCTGCCGTGGCTGCTTGGCTACACCACGCCGTTCTATGGCGTGGCTGCCCTGCTGCTCGGGCTCGGCTTTGTCTGGTATGCGTGGAAAGTGCTTGGCATGTCCGACGACGATCGCGCGATGAAGCCAGCCAAGGCGTTGTTCGGCTATTCGCTGCTCTATCTCTTCGCCATCTTCGCCGTCTATCTCGCCGACAGCGTCGTCGAACGTGCACTTGCGGTGGGTGGAGCATGAGCATGATCGAAGACAAGCTCGAAACGGTCACCTTGACCGAACGCCAGCGGAAGGCCCGGCGCAACCGCTCGGTCGCCATCGGCGTAGCCTTGGCCGTGCTGGTCGTTATCTTCTATATCGCGACGATCGTGAAGTTCGGTCATAACCTCTCTGGCACGATGTGAGGCGGGAGATGGGTGTCGACACGAGTGCCAAACCGGCCGGGCACAACAGCAACCGCCTTGTTGCGGCCATCTGCCTTGCCTTCTTCACCGGCATGATCGGCATGGCCTATGCCGCGGTGCCGCTGTACAAGATGTTCTGCCAGGCGACAGGCTATGGCGGCACGACGCAACGCGTCGAGAAGCAGTATGCCGGCCGCGTGCTCGATCGCGAGATCACCGTCCGCTTTGACGCCAATATCGCCGGCGTGCCGTGGGATTTCCAGCCGGTCCAGCGCTCGATGACCATGAAGATCGGCGAGACGGTGCAGGCGCACTATCAGGCGACCAACAAGTTCGATCGCCCCATCACCGGCCGCGCCACCTTCAATGTCCAGCCTGAACTGGCGGGTCCCTATTTCAACAAGGTCGAATGCTTCTGCTTCACCGACACCACGCTGAAGCCCGGCGAAACGCTTGACATGCCGGTCCTGTTCTACGTGGACCCCGATATCGTCAACGTGCCGGAACTGAAGGACGTGAAGACGATCACCCTGTCCTACACGATGTTTCCGGTCGAGAAGAACAAGCCGGTCGCATCGTCAGAGCCGGTCCAGGGCAACAGCAAGACAATTTCAAATACCGAAGGAAATCTCGGGGGTTGATATGGCAGACGCGCACGCAAAACATCACGACTATCATCTCGTCGACCCGAGCCCGTGGCCTTTCCTGGGATCGATAGGGGCGCTCGTCACCGCCTTTGGCGGCGTTTGCCTCATGGAATACCTGAAGGGCGGCTCGTTCCCGATCTTCGGCTTCAACATCGCCAATCCGTGGCTGTTCTTCATCGGCCTCGCGATCGTCCTCTACACCATGTTCGCCTGGTGGTCGGACACGATCAAGGAAGCGCATGAGGGCCATCACACGCGGGTCGTGTCGTTGCATCTGCGCTATGGCATGATCATGTTCATCGCCTCCGAGGTGATGTTCTTCGTCGCTTGGTTCTGGGCCTATTTCGATGCCAGCCTGTTTCCGAGCGAAGCCCACCAATATGCCCGCACCGCGTTCACCGGCGGTGTCTGGCCGCCGAAGGGCATGGAGGTTCTCGATCCTTTCCACCTGCCGCTCTATAACACCGTGATCCTGCTGTTGTCGGGCACCACGGTCACCTGGGCGCACCACTCCCTTATCCACGGCGATCGCAAGGGGCTGATCAACGGGCTGGTGCTGACCGTCGGCCTCGGCATGCTGTTCACCATGGTGCAGGCCTACGAGTACATGCATGCTCCGTTCGCCTTCAAGGATTCCATCTACGGCGCCACCTTCTTCATGGCGACCGGCTTCCACGGCTTCCATGTCATCATCGGCACCATCTTCTTGGCCGTCTGCCTGATCCGGGCCATGAAGGGCGATTTCACGCCCAAGCAGCATTTCGGTTTCGAGGCTGCCGCATGGTACTGGCATTTCGTCGACGTGGTCTGGCTGTTCCTGTTCGCCTCGATCTATGTCTGGGGATCGGTCGGCGCGGTAATCGAAGCCCATTGATACCGGTCTGATGACTTTGAAGGGGCGGCTGCGGCAACGTGGCCGCCTTCTTCTTTTCGGTGCAATAAGATCCGGCTGCGAGGGCGCGCAGTGTCGATGCCGGCGGCATGATCATGATCCACGGCCAGCCGAACGGATTCGGCGGCTGCTTCAATTGGTCGGCTGGACCGACGGCGGCATTGCCGTTACGGACTCCGGCATGGACGAAGTCTGGGCGGTGGTGATCGATGGAACACCCATCAGGATTGAGCGGTAAGCAATGAGCGACGACAAGGCGATCTGGCCTCCGATCGACCCTATTTCCGCGGGCTTGCATGGACGCTGCCCGCGCTGCGGCGAGGGGCGGCTGTTTTCCGGCTTTCTCACCGTAGGCAAACGCTGCACCAATTGCGGTCTTGATTATTCCTATGCCGATGCCGGCGACGGGCCCGCGGTTTTCGTCATCCTGATCATCGGCTTCATCATCGTCGGCCTGGCGCTCTGGGTCGAAGTGACGCTGAGCCCGCCGCTCTGGCTGCATCTGCTGGTCTGGATCCCGCTGGCGCTGGTGCTGTGCCTGACGGCGCTCCGGCTGATCAAGGGGGTGCTGCTTACGCTGCAGTACCGCAACAAGGCGGCCGAGGGCCGGCTGGATCGCGGCGAATGACCGACATGTCCGCCAAGGGCGGTCGTTCGCGGCCAGGATCGGTATTGCTGCTTGGCATTGGCCTCGTCCTGCTCCTGATCCTGCTGGCGCTCGGCACCTGGCAGGTCCAGCGCCTGCACTGGAAGGAAGGTCTTATCCAGACCATCGACCAGCGCACCCACTCGCCGCCGCTCCCGCTGGCCGAGGTGGAGAAACAATTCGCCTCGACTGGGGACGTCGACTACACGCCGGTGACGGTGACCGGCACGTTCCTGCATTCCGGCGAGCGGCATTTCTACGCAACATGGGAAGGCGAAGCCGGCTTCAACGTCTACACGCCGCTGGCCCTCGACGATGGCCGCTTCGTCCTGATCAATCGCGGTTTCGTGCCATACGATCTGAAGGATGCCGCCAAGCGCGCCAAGGGACAGGTCGCGGGCAAGGTCACGGTCACCGGCCTCGCTCGCAATCCGCTGCCGGCAAAGCCGTCGATGATGCTTCCCGACAACGACGTGGCGAAGAACATCTTTTACTGGAAGGACCGTGACGTGATGGCGGCGAGCGCTGGCTTGCCGGCGAGCGCCAAGCTGGTGCCAATCTTCATCGACGCCGACAAGACGCCGAATCCGGGCGGTTTGCCCATCGGCGGTGTCACCATCATCGACCTGCCGAACAGCCATCTGCAATATGCCGTGACCTGGTATGGGCTTGCCGCGGCACTTGCCGCCGTTCTCATCCTGCGGCTTCGCAGGCCAGCGAAAGAGGAATGAGCGCGACCGACCCGCTTGAAGGGCCATCGCCCTTGACAGGACGGGGGTAGGCACCTCATTTCGGCTCTGATCAAACGGCCCGGATTCATGCTTCAGACCACGACAAAGCCTTCTCTGACGATCCGCCTCTGCCAGCCGCGCGGTTTTTGCGCCGGCGTCGACCGTGCTATCCAGATCGTCGTGCTGGCGCTGAAGAAATATGGCGCGCCGGTCTATGTCCGCCATGAGATCGTGCACAACCGCTATGTCGTCGAGGGTCTGCAAAGCCTTGGCGCCGTCTTTATCGAGGAACTTTCCGAGATTCCGGCCGAACATCGGCAGTCGCCGGTCGTCTTTTCCGCGCATGGCGTGCCGAAGTCGGTACCGGCGGATGCCCAGGCGCGCAATTTGTTCTATCTCGACGCCACCTGTCCGCTGGTCTCCAAGGTCCACAAGCAAGCGATGCGCCACCAGCGGCTCGGCCGCCACGTGCTCCTGATCGGCCATGCCGGACATCCCGAGGTGATCGGCACGATGGGACAATTGCCGGAGGGTGCGGTAACGCTGATCGAGACCGAAGCCGATGCCGCGAGGCTTGCGCCGGCGGACCCGAAGGCGCTCGGCTTCGTCACCCAGACCACGCTATCGGTCGAGGACACGGCCGGCATCATCCGCGCGCTGCAGGACCGCTTTCCCGACCTGAAGGCGCCGGCGGCGGAATCGATCTGCTATGCCACCACGAACCGTCAGGAAGCGGTCAAGGATACAGCCGCGGGCGCCGATCTCTACCTGATCGTCGGCGCGCCCAATTCCTCCAATTCGCGGCGTCTTGTCGAAGTGGCTGAGCGTGCGGGGGCTGCGATGTCGCTTCTCGTGCAGCGCGCCGCCGAGATTCCGTGGGATGACATCGGCGACATCTCGACGCTCGGTCTGTCGGCGGGGGCATCCGCCCCGGAGATCATCGTCGACGAGATCATCGATGCGTTCCGCCAGCGCTTCGATGTCACGATCGACCTGGCCATCACGGCCACCGAAACGGAGGATTTTCCCGTCATGCGGGTACTGCGCGATGTCGAACTGACGGCGGCCGACATGGCTTTCGTCAACGGGGCGCCGTAAGGCACATGGCGGTCTACACCGACGTTGCGGAAGGCGAACTCGGCGCATTCCTGAAGCACTACCCAGTCGGCGATCTCCTGTCCTACAAGGGCATCGCGGAGGGCACCGAGAACTCGAATTTTTTGCTGCACACCTCCAGCGGCTCCTACATCCTGACGCTCTATGAAAGACGGGTCGAAAAGGCGGATCTGCCGTTTTTCCTCGGGTTGATGGGCCATCTCGCCAAAAAGGGCGTGTCCTGCCCGCTGCCGGTAACCGCGCATGACGGCAGCGTCATCGGCACGCTGGCGGGCCGGCCGGCCGTCATCATCACTTTCCTCGAGGGTCTCTCGCTCCGGCGGCCGACATCGATCCATTGCGCCGAGGTCGGCAAGGCGCTGGCCTCCCTGCATCTGGCCGGTGCCGACTTTCCGATGACCCGCCCCAATGCGCTCGCAATCGACGGCTGGCGCAAGCTCTGGTCGGCAGCTCGCGACCGTGCCGACGAGGTCGAGCCGGGCCTTGCGGCCGAAGTCGACGCCGACTTCGCCGACTTCGAGCGGAATTGGCCGAAGGGTCTCCCGGAAGGCATCATCCATGCCGATCTTTTCCCGGACAATGTGTTCTTTCTCGGCGAGAAGCTCTCCGGCTTGATTGATTTTTATTTCGCTTGCAACGACCTCTACGCCTATGACGTCGCCACATGCCTGAACGCCTGGTGCTTCGAGAAGGATTTTTCCTTCAATCTCACCAAGGGCAAGGCGTTGCTTGCCGGCTACCAGGATGTGCGGCCTCTGAGCAATCAGGAAAAGGCAGCACTTCCGATGCTGGCACGGGGCTCGGCGCTGCGTTTCATGCTGACCCGACTGTATGACTGGCTGACCGTTCCCGATGGCGGGCTGGTGATGAAACGCGATCCGACCGAATACATCAGGAGAATGCGGTTTCATCGGACGATCAAATCTGCTTCGGAATATGGGCTGGCATGAGCAAACACGTTGAGATCTTCACCGATGGCGCCTGTTCGGGCAATCCCGGCCCGGGCGGCTGGGGCGCGATCCTGCGCTTCAACGGCGCCACCAAGGAACTATCGGGTGGCGAGGCCGAGACGACCAACAACCGCATGGAATTGCTTGCCGCCATCTCGGCGCTGAACGCGCTCAAGGAACCTTGCACGGTCGATCTTCACACCGACAGCAAATATGTCATGGACGGCATTTCAAAGTGGATCCATGGCTGGAAGAAGAACGGCTGGAAGACCGCCGACAAGAAGCCGGTCAAGAATGGTGAGCTCTGGCAGGCGCTGGATGAAGCCAATCGGCGTCACAAGGTCACCTGGATCTGGGTCAAGGGCCATGCCGGCCATACCGAGAACGAACGCGCCGACGAACTTGCTCGTGAGGGCATGGCGCCGTTCAAGAAGGGCGCGGTCAAGCTTGTTGCTGCCCCAGCGAAGCCGGTCGCGCAGTCCAAGCAGCCGGCGATGGTAAAGGTGCGGCGCTCGACCCAAAGCTATTGAATTCCGGGGCGGCACCATTCCCAGACTGGATCTCTATCGTGCCGATCCTCCACTATGTGATGCATCCCCAGGTTCAGGTGGACGCCAAGATTCCGGTGCCGGAATGGGACGACGCGCGCCGAATTGTCCACGGGTGGCGGCCGATCGGCAGGCCGGCACAGCCGCAGATCCTCAGCGGATCAGCAGCGCCGTACCGTAGAGTCCGAAAGCGAACACTGTGTGTGACACCAGATTCAGCGCCCGTACCTTCATCGGGTTGGGCCGCTTCGACGCTGCCCAGCCCGCGCCCATGCCGGGCGCCAGCAGGAACCAGCCGGCGCCGACCGTGACCATGCCGAGGATGAAAGCCGGCAGGAAAGTCGGCGCGACAAGCCAGCCCGCTCCGGCCACCACGACAAGGATGATGCCGTAGACGATGCCGACAAAATAGTGAAAGGCCCAGCCCAAAGCCGATTCGTGTACATAGGGCGTCGCATCGCCAATATCGTCGTGAAAGACTTTTTCCCGTAAATGCCAGACCCAGCGGCCAACGGGGGCCCAGTTCGGCCGTGCTTGACCGAACATCTTGTAGAGAAGAAAGGCCCAGATATCCATCAGCAGCGTGGCGCCGACGCCGATCGCCACGCTACGCCAGACGATGTCGAACGTCATGGTCAGAGCAGTTCGAGGATCTTGGCGGCGCCGGATTCATCGACGCCGGGCTTGGTCTCGACATTGAGGGCGGTGACCTTGCCGTCATCGACGATCATTGAAAACCGCTTCGACCGAAGACCCATGCCTCCGCCGGAGAAGTCGGCGTCGAGGCCGATCGCCTTGGCGAAGTCGCCATTGCCGTCGGCGAGGAACAGGATCTTGCCTTCACCGCCGGTGAAGCGTGCCCAGGCGCCCATGACATGGACGTCGTTGACCGAAACCACGGCGACCGTATCGACACCGCGCGCCAGGATGGCGTCGCGGTTCTCCAGGTAGCCCGGCAAATGATTGTTGCTGCAGGTCGGCGTGAAGGCGCCAGGCACAGCAAACAGCACGACCTTCTTTCCCGCAAAAATCTCGGCCGTCGTGATCGGCTTGGGACCGTCGGCAGTCATCGTCTTGAACGTCGTATCGGGCAGTCTGTCGCCAGCGGAAATGGTCATGAGTTCCTCGCTTGGGAGAATGGGGAAGGACGTAGCCTTGGGTAGCGAACTATGCGGTTTCCCGCAACCATCGCGGAGGGCTGGATCAAGGGAAAGGCAAGAGCCCTTCGACCGCGCCTGCCGAACTCGTCAGTGTATAGTGAAGTCCGCCATCCGTGGGGGTCGTCGATGGCCGGTCGAGGATCGGCACAGTGAAGACCAGCTTGCCGTTCTTCTGGCTGCGGGCCGGCGAACCGAACATGTAATCGCGGTCTCCTGCAACGAAGAAGTCAGCCGCTTCCGGATCGCCGGGAAAGCTCGCCTCCACAACCAGCGTTTCATGGTCGCCCGGCAGCACGTTGATGCCGAAGTCGGATCTTGCCGGCGCGGGCAAGGCGGCGAAGCTCGCCTTGACCAGCTCCGCGTCCTCGGCATTGTCCGGGTCGGAGCCGGGGTCGACGGTCAGCCGCGTCTGCACAGGGATGCATATCGTCTCGCAAATGCCGAGGAAAATGTCGGCGTCGATGACGGACGGATCCTTCGCGGCCGACAGCGTGAACGTCACCGGCAGCGAGACCGGATAGTCGTAGCCCGCCCATTTGCCGTAGCCGTCGTCATGACGCTTCGGCGCCGGGAAGGAAAGGCTGGCATCGGAAATGTTGGTGCTGGCCGAGATATCGAGTTGCGGCGGCACGCCCGCGTCGCCCGGGTCGCGCCAATAAGTCTTCCAGCCAGGCTTGAGCGCTATGTCGAGAACGCCTCGGATGCGGCCGGCATCGTCGGGCTTGCCGCTCGTCACCAGCCGTACCTTGCCGCCTTCGCTGTTGTACCAGGCGGACGAAGAGGCGGCGGCTGGGAGTGTGATTGCCGATCCGATAACGGCGCCGAGCAACAGGATTTTCAAGCTTTGCATGTGATGATTTGATCGTCCGTTCATGGCCGTGCAATGATTTCATGGGCTTGCCGGTATCATATTTGCGTGACCTTTGCCGCAGGTAATGATCGGCCTGCGGCACGGGCTTGGTCGAAAACCGGCGCGGTACATCTTTTCGGCGCCCGGGAAACGCGTTACCCTCTGATCATGGACTTGTTGCGCCACAAGAAGACAGCCGCCGGCAGCGGCTTTCTCGACGATCAGTTCCTCATTGCCATGCCCGGCATGAAGGACGACCGTTTCACGCGCTCGGTCATCTACATCTGCGCCCACAGCGATGAGGGCGCGATGGGCCTGATCATCAACCAGACGCAGCAGATGCTGTTTCCGGACCTTTTGGTGCAACTTGGCATCATGAACGAGCACGAGGCGATCCGGTTGCCCGCCCGTACCCGTGATTTCGTCGTTCGCAATGGTGGGCCCGTCGACCGCAGCCGCGGCTTCGTGCTGCATACGGGCGATTACCGGGTGGAGTCTTCGCTGACCGTTTCCGACGATGTCTGCCTGACCGCGACCGTCGACATATTGCGCGCCATATCGTCGGGCCGGGGACCCCGTCACGCGCTGATGGCGCTGGGCTATTCGGGTTGGGGCGCCGGCCAGTTGGAAACCGAGATAGCCGAAAACGGCTGGCTGACCTGTCCGGCCACTCCGGAGCTTCTGTTCGATACCGACATCGAGCGCAAATACGACCGGATTCTCGCCTCGATCGGCATCGACCTCGCGCATTTGAGTGTAGCGGCCGGCCACGCCTGAGCTCCAGCGGCGTGAAAGCCAACTACGCCTGCGTCAGCGGATACTGTTCCTTCAGCGTCTTCAGCACCTGATCCCCGGGCATCGGGGCGCCGAACATGAAGCTCTGCACATATTCGCAGCCCATCTGGCGCAGCTCCAGCGCGTCGCGCTCGTCCGAAATGCCTTCGGCGACCACCGACAGGCCGAGCTCATGCGCCATGCTGACCATGGATTTGAGCAGCACGGCGCGTTTGGGCGTGCTGTCGTCCACGAAACTCTTGTCGATCTTGATCGTGTCGAAGGGAAAGCGCGTCAGATAGG
Organism: Mesorhizobium sp. BR1-1-6; assembly: GCF_020165355.1. NCBI lineage: Bacteria > Pseudomonadati > Pseudomonadota > Alphaproteobacteria > Hyphomicrobiales > Phyllobacteriaceae > Mesorhizobium > Mesorhizobium sp. BR1-1-6. The sequence goes on from NZ_JAIUHZ010000004.1 coordinate 239,146, forward strand.
CGAGCGAAGAATAGCCGGTACCGAAATCGTCCAGCGACAGGCCGATGCCGAGCTGCTTCAGCTTGGTCAGCACATGGGCAGTCTGCTCGGGATTGTCCATAACCAGCGATTCCGTGAGCTCGAGCCGGAAGCAGCGCGGCTTCAGATTGGCCCGCGCAATCACGGAGCGGACGTCGCTGACCAGGTCGCGGCGGATGAGCTGGCGGCTGGAAAGGTTGACCGAAACCGACAGCGGCGCGTCGCCGATCTGCTTTTGCCATGCCGCCAGATCCTCGGCGGCCTGCTGCATGGCGAACAGCCCAAGCTGTACGATCAGCCCGCAGCTTTCGGCGACCGGAATGAAATCCGCCGGCGGGATCATGCCGCGGCGCGGATGGTCCCAGCGCAGCAATGCCTCGAAGCCGGCGACGCTGCCATCTTCCAGCCGAACGATCGGCTGGTAGGCAAGCGTGAATTCGCGCCGTTCGATGGCACGGCGCAGGTCGGATTCGAACTGCAGCCGATCGGTGCCGACGGTGCGGAAGGCCGGGCGGAACGGTTCGATCCTGTCGCCGCCGAAGCGCTTGGCCTGATGCATGGCAAGCTCGGCGTCCTTGACCATGTCCTCGGCCGAGGTCTGCGCCGAGGTCCAGGTGATCAGCCCGATCGAGGCGGTCAGCACGATCTCGCGCTTGGCAAAGGTGATCGGGGCGTTGATGGCATGCTTGATGGCGTCCGCCACCGCCGCGATGCGGGCCGGGTCCTGCTCGGAAAGCAGCATCAAGGCGAACTGGTCGCCGGCGAAGCGTGACAGCGAGTCCTTCGGCTTCAAGAGCCGGTGCAGGCGTCGCGCGATGGTGAGCAGGATGGTGTCGCCGGCCGAGATGCCGAGCCCGTCATTGACCTGCTTGAAGCGGTCGATGTCGATGACGAAGACGGTCGGGCGCACCTTCTCTTCGGTCCGTGCGATCGAGATGATCGCCTCGAGCCGGTTCATGAACAATTCGCGATTGGGCAGGCCGGTGAGGTTGTCGTGCACCGCGTCGTGCAGCAGCCTCTCCTCGGATTTTTTCTGCTCGGTGACGTCAACCATGGTGCCGACACAGCGGATGACCTCACCGTCCGATCCGATAACCGGGCGCGCGCGCAGCGCAAACCAGTGATAGTGGCCGTCGGCGCCGCGCAACCGGAAGTTCTGCGCCACCTTGCCGCGACGGTGCTCGAGCACCACGTCGAGCGTGGTGCGGAACGTGTCGCGGTCATCGACATGCAGCACCGGCAGCCAGTTGCGGGCTGCACCCCCCAGGCTGTTGGGGGCGAGGCCGAGCTGGATGCTGACGTCGGGCTTGGTGACGACGCGGTCGCGCAGCACGTCCCAGTCCCACACCGTGTCGCCCGAGCCGGCCACCGCCAGCGCCTGCCGCTCGAGGTCGGAGAACAGACCCTGGTGCAGCGCGCCGCCGGCAAAGGCATGCTGCATGACGGTGAAGCCGATCAGCAGGATGATGAGGATCAGACCGCCGCCAAGCGCCGGCTGGGCGATGTCGTTGTCGAGCATGCCGGTTATCGCCATCCACGATCCGCATAGCCACAACAGCACCATCACCCAACTGGGCACCAGCATGATGGCACGGTCATAGCCGCGTATGCCGAGGAAGATGATCAGGCCGAGCCCGGTCAGCGCGGTGGCGGCGAAGGACAGCCTGGCGATGCCCGCGGCGACCGCCGGGTCGACGATGGCGACGCCGGCGATCAAGAGCAGCCCGAGGATCCAGACCAGCGCCCCATAGCTGAAATGGCCGTGCCATCGGTTGAGGTTGAGATAGGCGAACAGGAACACCACGAAGGTCGCCGCCAGGGCCACCTCCGTTCCCGCCCGCCACATCTGCTCGTTGCCGGGCGATATCTCGATGATCTTGTTGAGGAAGCCGAAATCGACGCAGATATAGGCAAGCACGGCCCAGGCGAGTGCCGCGGTCGCGGGGAACATGGAGGTTCCCTTGACCACGAACAGGATGGTCAGGAACAGCGCGAGAAGCCCGGCGATGCCGATGACGATGCCGCGGAACAGCGTGTAGGAATTGACTGAGTCCTTGTAGGATTCCGGGTCCCAGAGATAGACCTGCGGCAGCTTGGGCGAGGCGAGTTCGGCGATGAAGGTGATCACCGTTCCCGGGTTCAGCGTCACCCGGAACACGTCGGCGTCCGGGCTGCTCTGGCGGTCGAGCGCAAAGCCTTCGCTGGGCGTGATCGCGGCGATACGGGTCGAGCCGAGATCCGGCCAGAAGATGCCGGAATTGACCAGTCGGAAATGCGGCGCCACGATCAGCCGGTCGAGCTGCTGGTCGGTGGTGTTGGCAAGCGCGAACACGGCCCAGTCGCCGGTGGAACGGGCGTCATTGGCCTCGACCTCGATGCGTCGCACGATGCCGTCGGGTCCGGGCGCGGTCGAAACCTGGAAGTTTTCGCCCTGGTTGCGGTAGATTTCCACGGCGCCGGACAGATCGAGCGCGACATCGTCGCGAGCGATCTTGATCGGTTCGACGGCAAAGGCCGAGGACGCCGCCCACAGCGTCAGGATCGTCGCGAGGACAAAGGCGAACAGCGGCCCGTTGCGCAGGAATTTCGTCAAAAATCAGTCCTTCGTTCCAGCGCCTGGCGGATCGTCCGCGATCCGGGCGTAGAGGTAGTGGTCCTGCCAGATGCCATTGATCCTGAGGTAGGATCGCAGAAGTCCTTCGCGCCGGAATCCGGCTTTTTCAAGCACACGGATCGACCTGATATTGTCGGGAATACAGGCCGCTTCGATCCGGTGCAACCTCAGCGTATCGAAGGCGAAGCGGGTCACGACCTTGACGGCGTCGGTCATCAGGCCACGACCGCCGAAGCGCTCGCCGATCCAGTAGCCGACATGCCCGCTCTGCGAGACCCCGTGGCGTATGTTGCCGAGCGTAATTCCGCCAGCCAACCTGCCGCTCGACTTCTCGAATATGAAGAAGGCGATCGCGGTTCCCTGCGCATAGTCCTCGCGGTAGCGGCTGATGCGCAGTCGCCATGCCGCCCGGTCAAGCTCGTCCGGCGCCCAGCGCGGCTCCCATGGTTCGAGGAATGCCCGGCTCTCGCCGCGCACAGTCGACCACTCCCGGTAGTCATTGGTGAACGGCACGCGCAGCGTCACGCGGTCGCCCTTCAGTGCCGGCAGGTCGCGGCGAAAGAAAGGGAGCGCGAACACGGCGCTTGTGCGGGCTTAGACGGCGAGCTTGCGGGCCGTGGTGGGCGTGCCCGGAAGCGAATCGAGGATCGCTTCGTATGGCGCCAGCGTACCCACGGGCCCTACAGCGGTAAGCGTCGGTTTGGTCGAGAACAGCCGTGACGACAGGTCGGTCAAACGATCGACCGTCAGCGCCGAGAGCCGCTCCATCAGTTCCTCCTTGGCGATCGGCCGGCCGAACAAGAGCAGCTGTCGCGCGATCTGCGAGGCGCGGCTGGCCGGACTTTCCGCCGACATGATCAGACCTGCGCGGTATTGTGCGCGCGCCCGGTCCAGCTCTTCCTGCAGGATGTTCTCGCCGGCCTTCTGCAATTCCTCGATGATGACGGGCACCAGTTCGGCGATGTCGCTCTGCCCGGTCGCGGCATGGACGCCGAATATGCCGGTATCGGAAAAGCCCCAGTGGAAGGCATAGACCGAATAGCACAGGCCACGCTTTTCGCGGACTTCCTGGAACAGCCTGGACGACATGCCGCCGCCGAGGATCATCGACAGCACCTGCGAGGCGTAGAAATCGCGCACATGGTAGGCGCGGCCTTCGAAGCCCAGCACGATCTGCGCGTCCATCAGGTCGCGGTCCTCGCGGAAATCGCCGCCAACATATTGCGCATATTGCGGGATGGTGTTGTCGGCCTTGGTGCGGAAGCCGCCGAGCTGCTTTTCCACTTCGCGCACGAAATTGTCGTGCTTGATGTCGCCGGCAGCCACGATCACCATGCGCTCGGCGCCGTATTGGCGCTCGATGAAATCGTGCAATTGCTTCGATGTAAAGGATTTGACGGTTTCCGGCGTGCCCAGAATCGAGCGGCCGATGGTCTGGTGGCGAAAGGCGGTCTCGGTGAACCGGTCGAACACGATGTCATCGGGCGTGTCGTGCGCGGCGCCGATTTCCTGCAGGATCACGTGCTGCTCGCGTTCGAGCTCCTGCGGATCGAATTCCGATTCCTGCAGGATGTCGGCAAGAATGTCGACGGCCAGCGGCACGTCGTCGGAGAGCACCCTGGCATAGTAGGATGTGGTCTCGACGCTGGTGGCGGCGTTGATCTCGCCGCCGACGTCCTCGATTTCCGAGGCGATCTCGAAGGCTGTTCGCCGCTTTGTGCCCTTGAACGCCATGTGCTCGAGCAGATGGGCCATGCCATGCTCTTCGTCACGTTCATTGCGGGCACCCGACTTGACCCAGGCACCCAGGGCAACCGATTCGATGCTTGGAAGGGTTTCGGTGGCGACTGTCAGGCCGTTCGACAGACGGCTTACCTCAACACCCATATGGTTCGTACTCCTTAACGCGCCGCTCGCGCACGGCGGCTGACGTAATCTTCCACCATTTTCAGGTCGGATGGAAGTACCGTGTATTTTTCCTCCGATGTCATCAACCCACCTAGCCATGCGGGCAGCGCGGGTAACACGCCGCTGGCGGCCCCGACGGCGGCCGGGAATTTTGCTGGGTGCGCGGTGCCCAGCACCACCATCGGCACGGCATTCGAAGCCTTGCCGGCCGCGACATGCACGGCTGCCGCGGTATGCGGATCAAGCAGGTAGTTGCTGGCCGCGAGCGTCGAGCGGATCGTCGCGGCGACCTCGTCCATATCTGCGCGGCCGGCATCGAATTCGGCTCGCATCCCCGCGATTTCCGTGGCTTCTATGGTGAAGGCGCCGGATTGTTTGAGCCCGGCCATGTAGCGCCGCACGGTCGCCGGGTCGCGGCCCGACGCCTCGAACAGCAGGCGCTCGAAATTCGACGACACCTGAATGTCCATGGAAGGCGAGGTGGTCGCGAACACGCCCTTGGTGCGGTATTCGCCGGTCGCGAAAGTGCGTGCCAGTATGTCGTTGTCGTTGGTGGCGATGACCAGCCGATCGATCGGCAGGCCCATTTTTTTGGCGGCGTAGCCGGCAAAGATATCGCCGAAATTCCCTGTGGGCGCGGTGAAGGAGACGGGGCGATCGGGCGCGCCGAGCGACAGGGCCGAGGAGAAATAATAGACGATCTGGGCCATGATGCGGGCCCAGTTGATTGAATTCACCCCCGACAGCGAGACACGGTCGCGAAAGCCGTGATCGTTGAACATGTCCTTGAGCATGCCCTGGCAATCGTCGAAATTGCCTTCGATCGCCAGGGCATGCACGTTCTCAGCCTTCGATGTCGTCATCTGCCGTTGCTGCACCGGCGACACGCGGCCATGCGGGAAGAGAATGAAGATGTCGGTGCGGCTGCGCCCGGCGAAGGCGTCTATCGCTGCTCCGCCGGTGTCGCCCGATGTGGCTCCGACGATGGTGGCATGCTGGTTGCGTTCGGCGAGCACATGGTCCATCAGCCGGGCGAGCAACTGCATCGCGACGTCCTTGAAGGCGAGCGTAGGTCCATGGAAGAGTTCGAGGATAAAAGCGTTGGGGCCGGTCTGGACCAGCGGGCAGACAGCCTCGTGGCGGAAGGTGGCATAGGCCTCCCGCACCAGACGCTCGAACACGGGAGCCGGGATTTCGTCGCCAAGGAACGGCGACAGCACCCGGATGGCCAGCTCGGGATAGGCCAGGCCGCGCATGGCGCGGATCTCGGCCATCGAGAATTGCGGCCACTGGCGCGGCACATAGAGCCCGCCGTCGCGTGCCAGGCCTGTCAGGACGGCATCGCAAAACCCAAGCGCGGGCGCCTCGCCGCGGGTACTCACATATTGCATCGTCACAATTCCGTTGCTGCTTGGCTTTTCGACCCACGCAAGGTGGTTAATTTCTACGCTGGCTCAGTCGCATTTTTGCCGCGCGGTTGATATACGTCACCAGCTTTGCGAGAGGGAAGTGCAGTTTCATGGCGTTTCATACATTCAGCGGTCGCTTTTTCGCGGGTCTTGCGCTCACCGGCTTTATGCTTGCCGCCGCCGGCTGCCAATCAGGCGACAACGGTATGCTGAACCTGGGTTTTGGCAAGAAGGACCCGACCGCGCCACCGCCGCCGCAGGACCCCAAGATTCTGGCCAGCCAGTTGAATGCCTATTGCCCGAGGGTGATGCTTCGCGACGGCACGGCATTCTTCAACACCTACGCCAACGAAGCCCGGAAGCCCAGGCCCAAGCTCAAGAAGACCGGCGACGCCGCGCAGGATGCCGCGGCCCAGGCTGCGGCCGATGCTGCCGCTGCTACTCCGCCGGACGATTCGGCGAGGGTCATTTATCAGGCCTCGATCAGCGACGTGACCCGCGATTGCAGCCGCGCCGACGGACAGCTGACGATGAAGATCGCCGTCGCCGGCAAGATCGTGCCAGGGCCGAAATTCACGCCCGGCACCATCACCATGCCGATCCGCACCGCGGTAATGCATGGCACCGAGGTGCTTTATTCGCAGATCCACCAATATCAAGTCCAGGTTACCGATCCCTCGGTCGCCACGCAGTTCGTCTTCACCGATTCCAACATCGTGGTGCCAGCGCCGACGGCGCAGGACTATCAGGCCTATGCCGGCTATGATGAAAATGCGCCGAAGGCCGCGACCGACAAATCGAAGAAAAACAGGAAGAAAGCCGCCGCGACCAACTAAATTCACGGCGGTGCTCTTGATGCGGACGCTCACGCGTCCGCCGACCATTCTGATAGGGCGGCCAGCGTGCCGCTCAGATCCGCCCAGCGGCGGATCACCGTCTCGGCGCCCGCCTCCGTCAGCGCATCGGCATGGCCGGGATAGCTATGGGCGGCGCCGGTGAACCCGATGACACGCAGTCCTGCCGACCTTGCGCCGGTGACGCCGTGCACGGAATCCTCGATGACGAAAGTGTTTGCCGGATGGGCGCCGAGCTTTTCGGCGGCGAACAGGAACACGTCCGGAGCCGGTTTGGTTTTTCCGGTCGGCGTCTCCATCGCGGAGAAGATGCGCCCGGCAAAGAATGGCAGCAGATGCACCTTCTCCAGCATGAATTCTATCCGCTCCGAGCGTGAGTTGGAGCAGATGCAACGTTGCGCCGTCACCGAGGCGACCGCTTCGCGCACGCCCTCGATGGCACGAACGTCGCTGCGCAGTTTCCGGTCGACCAGCTCTTCGGCGCGATCGATCAGCGAAACCTGGAACGGGATGTTGGACTTCTCCTCAACCCGCATCAGAATGTCCTTGAACGTCAGCCCCGCATAAGTCTCGGCAATCTCCTCGGCCGAGATTTCGTACCCGGACAAGGTCAGGAGCTCGGCCTCGACGCGCGCGGCGATGATTTCGGAATCGACGAGCACGCCGTCGCAATCGAAGATGACAAGGTCTGGCTGGGGCATGGTGATCCGGGCAATGAGAACGGGCAGGCTTCAGGCGGCGCGGCATACACCAACGGGCACGTCGGCGCAAACCGGCGGCGTCCGATCGCTGCCCTTCACCGAATATTTACGCTGATCGGTAACCATAACCGGGAGTAAACAGTAACGCGTGCCTTGGGTGTAAAAATGTCAGCCGTGCGTCTTGTCGACGAGCTTTCCCATGCTCCCCAGCAATCCGAATGGCTGGACACGATCCTGAAGGGCGACTGCGTCGCGGCGCTCGACCGGCTGCCCGAAAAATGCATCGACGTCATCTTCGCCGATCCGCCCTACAATCTGCAGCTCGACGGCGACCTGCACCGGCCCGACCAATCCAAGGTCGACGCGGTCGACGACGACTGGGATCGGTTCGAGAGCTTCGAGGCCTACGATGCCTTCACGCGCGCCTGGCTGCTGGCCGCGCGCCGGGTGCTGAAGCCCAACGGCACCATCTGGGTCATCGGCTCCTATCACAACATCTTCCGGGTCGGGGCCAAGATGCAGGACCTCGGCTTCTGGATCCTCAACGACGTCGTATGGCGCAAGACCAACCCGATGCCGAATTTTCGCGGCCGCCGCTTCCAGAACGCGCATGAGACGATGATCTGGGCCTCCCGCGACCAGAAGGGCAAGGGCTATACCTTCAACTACGAAGCGTTGAAGGCGTCGAACGACGACATACAGATGCGTTCCGACTGGCTGTTCCCGATCTGCACCGGTGGCGAGCGGCTGAAGAACGACAATGGCGATAAACTGCACCCGACGCAGAAGCCGGAGGCGCTGCTCGCCCGCGTCATGATGGCCTCGACCAAGCCCGGCGACGTCGTGCTCGATCCCTTCTTCGGCTCCGGCACGACAGGCGCGGTGGCCAAGCGCCTTGGCAGGCATTTTGTCGGCATAGAGCGCGAGCAGGCCTATATCGACGCCGCCAATGAACGCATCGACGCGGTGCGGCCGCTCGACGGCGCGGACCTGACCCTGCTCACTGGCAAGCGCGCCGAGCCTCGCGTCGCCTTCGTCAGCCTGATCGACACCGGGCTGGTGACGCCCGGTGCTACGCTCTACGACGCCAAGAAGCGCTGGGCGGCCAAGGTTCGCGCCGATGGCACGGTGGCGATCGGCGACAGTGCCGGATCGATCCACAAGATCGGCGCCGAAGTTCAGGGCCTGGATGCCTGCAACGGCTGGACCTTCTGGCACTATGAGCGCAGCGGCGGCCTGACCCCGATCGACGAACTGCGTCGCATCGCGCGTCTCGGCATGGAAAGGGCAGGGGGCTGACCCTGCCGATTGCCGCGGCCTTGGCGTTGGTTCAAAGTCTCAACGAAGTACTGGAAGCGATTCAAATCACGCCTTGATTCCGAGCCGCTCAAGGTCTGCTTGAAGTGTCTTGGCATCGGTGAACAGCACTGCCTGCCAGCCGGCCGCTTTGGCGCCGTCGACATTCTTCTGGCTGTCGTCGATGAACAGCGTCGCGGACGGTTCGAGCTCGAACGCGGCGACGTGATGGTCGTAGATGTCGCGATCCGGCTTGATCTTGCCGATCTCACCCGAAATGGTGACACCGCGCGGACGATTGAGAAAATCGAAGCGTTTGCGCGCTTCGGCCAGCGTATCGGCGGCGAAGTTGGTCAGCATGGTGACATCGTGGCCGCTGTCGATCAGGCCGACCATGATGGCGACGCTGTCGTCATAGGCATGCGGCACCATGTCGTGCCAGTGGCGGCGAAAATTGCGGATGTTTTCCGCGTGATCCGGGTGGTCCGCGATCAGCAGCGTTTCCGCCTCTTCCCATGTCCGGCCGCGGTCCTGCTCGATGTTCCAGTCATGCGTGCAGACATTGTCGAAGAACCACTTTCTCTCCTCGGCATCGGGAATAAGCCGGCTGAACGGGATATTGGGATCGTAGTGGATCAGCACTTTGCCGATGTCGAACACGATGTGGCGGATTTCAGTCATGGGACCTCTTTGCACTGTTCGGTGACGGCTTTTTCGTCGCGCCGGGTATCGCAGCCTCGATTGCCTTTTTCATGACAGTGGGCAGCGCTTCACCCGAAATGTCCGATGGCAGCGACCAGAAATGCCCGGCGGGCGTCTCGCCGGTGCTTCGGGCGAGGAAGATTTCGAGCTCGAGCGCAAAATGGGTGAAGACATGCGCGATCCGGCCGGCTTGTCGCCAGTCGCCGGGAAAGGGTGCGGCCGCCGCTGTGGTCGCGCCGTCCAGCCGCGCCGTCCAGCCGGTCGTCGGCACCTCTGTCATGCCGCCGAGCAGCCCTTTGTCGGCGCGTTTGCGCAGAAGAATGGCACCGTCGCTTCGCACGGCGACGAAGGCTGCGCCGCGCCGCAGCGGTTTGTCGGCCTTGGGCAGGCGCACGGGATATTGTTCAGGATCGCCTGAAACGACCGCGCTGCAGCCCTCGCGCAGCGGGCAAAGCATGCAGCGCGGTCGGCGCGGGGTACAGATCGTGGCGCCGAGGTCCATCATCGCCTGGGCGAAATCGCCGGGCCTCGTCGTGGGAACCATGCGCTCGACACGGGCGCGAATGTCGGCCTTGGCTTCGCTGAGCGGCGTGGCAATGGAGAACAGGCGGGTCACGACACGTTCGACATTGCCATCGACGACGGCAGCCGGCCGGTCGAAAGCGATCGCCGCGATCGCCGCCGAAGTATAGGCGCCGATGCCCGGCAATTCCTTCAAGCCGGCTTCCGTATCCGGAAACCGGCCGTCGCGCCCGGCCACCAGATCGGCGCAGGCCTTGAGATTGCGGGCACGGGAATAGTAGCCGAGCCCTGCCCAGGCTTTCATCACGTCCTCGACGGGCGCCGCCGCCAGCGCCGCGACATCAGGCCATTTCTCGACAAAGGCGCGAAAATAGGCCTTCACGGCTTCAACCGTGGTCTGCTGCAGCATGACCTCCGACAGCCAGATCCGGTAAGGATCGGGCCGCACGCCACGGGCATTGTCGCGCGGGGTCACGCGCCACGGCAACTCGCGATGATGCACGTCGTACCATGCGAGCAGGCGGGATGCGGTATCGCCAGCTTTGCTGCTGTCCCCGGACGCAGCTCTGCTGCTGTCCCCGGACGCAGCTTTGCTGCTGTCACTAGACGCAGCTTTGCTGCTGTCACTAGACGCAGCTTTGCTGCTGTCACTAGACGCAGCTTTGCTGCTGCTGTCCTCTGATATGGCCTTGCGGGTCTGCTCGTGCGGTGCCATTGATCTCGTATCGGCCTCGGCCGGGAAGAGTGGAGGTGGTGGCTGGAGAACGCACATGGCAGGGAAAAGGCCCTTCGGCAATCCCGTTCCGGTGAGCGATCTCGCCACCGCGATCCTCGACCCGGTGCTGCGCAAGCGGGCGGGCATTTCGGTCAGCCTGGTCCAGTCGTGGGAAGAGATTGCCGGTTCGCGCCTGGCCGGCCATTCGCGCCCTGAAAAGATCCAGTGGCCTCGGCGGCTGCACGAAGACGACCCGTTCGAGCCGGCCGTGCTGGTGATCGCCTGCGAGGGCATGGCGGCGCTCCATCTGCAGCATGAGGCCGGCGAGATCATCAATCGCGTCAATGCATTTCTCGGCTTCACGGCCATCGGCCGCATCAGGATAGTGCAGAAGCCGGTTCTAAGTGAAAAGGCGCGGCCGAAACCACCCGTCAGGCCTCTCAATGAGGCGGAAAAATCAAGACTGTCGCACATCGTCGGCAAGATAGAAGACGATGGCCTGCGTGCCTCTCTGGAGCGGCTCGGCGCCACTATTCTGGGACAAAGAAAGTCATAGCACCGTCGCCAATCTCGCGATTTCGTGATTATAAGCTTCAAGTTTCACGATTGGATTGGGGACGGCGATGCCTTAATTCGCGCCAACTCTCGCCTTTTCGTGCCTTTGCGTTGCAAAATCCAACCCCTGTCAGGTGATTCGTATGAACCGTCCTCCGTTCGGCAAAAGCTTGTCCCGCAGAAACCTGCTGTCTTCGCTGGCCGCCATTCCGGTGGTGGCCGTGCTTGCGGCATGCAGCGACTCTGGTGAGGAAGCCAAGGCGGCCGATGTGAAGCCTGCCGCTCCCGCCGCACCCGCGACATCGGCCACGCCGGCCGCCGTCAAGGCGCCGGAGGCTCAAGGCACCGTCGACATGGCCGAACTGCTTAAGCCCGGCGCATTGCCCGACAAGCAACTCGGCAAGGACGACGCCAAGGTCACGATCGTCGAATACGCCTCGATGACCTGCCCGCATTGCGCGCATTTTGCCGAAACCACCTTTCCGGAATTGAAGAAGAAATACATCGATACCGGCAAGGCGCGCTATATTCTGCGCGAATTCCCGTTCGATCCGAGCGCCGAGGCCGGTTTCATGCTGGCGCGCTGCGCCAAGGACAACTACTTCCCGATGGTGGATGTCCTGTTCAAGCAGCAGGCGAACTGGGTGGGCGTGTCCAACACCAAGGATGCGCTGCTGCAAATCTCCAAGCTCGCCGGTTTTACACAGGAGTCCTTCGAAGCCTGCTTGACGGACCAGAAACTTCTGGACGATGTGAGGGCGGTCCAGAAACGCGGCGCCGACGAATTCAAGGTCGACTCGACGCCGACCTTCTTCATCAACGGAAAGACCTACAAAGGGGCGATGTCGATTGAGGAAATGTCGGCCATCATCGACCCTCAGCTCTGACGTCTTGGCGATGCCGAAGCGGCAGCGCTTCGGCATGCGTGGCCTTTGGCCGTGCTGCGCGCCGCCGCAAACCCGCGGCGCGTTTTCGCAAAAGTCGCTTTCAGGGCGGCGTGAATGAAGTTTTCGCGCCTTCGCCTCCTCGGTTTCAAATCCTTCGTCGAACCAGGCGAGTTCGTGATCGAACGCGGCCTGACGGGCATTGTCGGGCCGAACGGCTGCGGCAAGTCTAACCTTGTCGAGGCGCTGCGCTGGGTGATGGGCGAAAGCTCCTACAAGAACATGCGCGCGTCCGGCATGGACGACGTGATCTTTTCCGGCTCGGGCACGCGCCCGGCACGCAATACCGCCGAGGTCACGTTGTTCCTCGACAACAGCGATCGCTCGGCGCCGGCAGCCTTCAACGACGCCGACGAATTGCAGGTCTCGCGCCGCATCGAGCGTGAGGCGGGCTCGCTCTACCGTATCAACGGCAAGGAAGCGCGCGCCAAGGACGTGCAGCTTCTGTTCGCCGACCAGTCGACCGGCGCGCGTTCGCCCTCGATGGTTGGCCAGGGTCGCATCGGCGAGCTGATCCAGGCCAAGCCCCAGGCGCGCCGCGCCCTGCTGGAAGAAGCGGCCGGCATTTCCGGCCTGCATACGCGCCGCCACGAGGCCGAACTCAGGCTCAAGGCCGCCGAGCAGAACCTCGAGCGCCTGGATGACGTCGTTGGCGAGCTGGAAAGCCAGATCGAAAGCCTGAAGCGCCAGGCACGCCAGGCCTCCCGCTTCAAGAACCTGTCGGCCGACATCCGCAAGGCCGAGGCGACGCTGCTCCATCTGCGCTGGACGCTGGCCAAGGCCCAGGAAGGCGAGGCACGTTCGGCGCTGGCCGTCGCCACCGCCCTGGTTGGCGACCGCGCCGCCGCCCAGATGGCGGCCGCCAGGGAGCAAGGTATCGGCGCGCATCGGCTGCCCGATTTGCGTGACGCCGAAGCTGCGGCGGCCGCGGCCTTCCAGCGCCTGTCGATCGCCAGATCGCAGATCGAGGAAGAAGCCGGCCGCATCCGCGCCCGTCAGGCGGAACTCGAGCGCCGGCTCCAGCAGCTCGACGGTGACATCGCCCGCGAGGAGCGCATGGTGCGCGACAATGCGGATATCCTGGAACGCCTGCGCGCCGAGGAAGCAGCGCTCAACTCCGAAAATGGCGGCGCGGCCGAGCGTGAAGCAACCACCCGCGCCGCCTTCCAACAGGCAGCCGCGACGCTCTCGCAGAGCGAAGCCAGGCTTGCAGCACTTACCGCCGAGCGGGCCGAGGCCGCCGCTTCGCGCAATCAGGTCGAGCGGACGCTGCGCGAGACCGCCGAGCGTCGGGACCGTTTCGCCCGCCAACTCGCCGATGTCGACCGCGAATTGTCGGAAATCCTCGCCAAGGTCGCGGGCCTACCCGACCCGGCCGAGAAGCAACTTCTGGTCGAAGACGCGCTGGCGCGGCTGGAAGAGAGCGAAGCCGGCGCGATTGCCGCCGAACAGGCGGTCGCCGAGGCGCGCGCCGCCGAAAATGCCGCCCGCCCGCCATTGCAGGACGCCAGGGCCGAACTGGCGCGCATCGAGACCGAAGCCCGCACGCTGGCCAAGATCCTGAACGCCGCCAGCGGCGATCTTTTCCCGTCCGTGCTGGAACAGATCAGCGTGGAGCGCGGCTATGAGACCGCCTTGGGCGCCGCCCTCGGCGAGGACCTTGACGTACCGCTCGACCGCAGCGCCCCGGTGCATTGGGGCGAGAGCGCGATCCAGACCGGTGACGCCGCGCTTCCCGAAGGCATCAAGAGCCTGGCCAGCGTGGTGCGTGCCCCGGCGCAGCTTGCCCGCCGGCTGGCGCAGATCGGCATTGTCGAAGCCGCCGACGGCCGCCGCCTGCAAGGGCTGCTCGCGCCCGGCCAGAGGCTGGTCAGCCCTGAGGGCGCGCTGTGGCGGTGGGACGGGCTGACCGCCAGCGCCGACGCGCCGACCGCGGCCGCGCAACGCCTGGCGCAAAAGAACCGGCTGGCCGAGCTCGATGCCGAAGCGGTGCAGGCGACGCTTGTGCTGCGCGAGGCCGAGGCGGTGCTCGCACAGGCCGAACAGTCGCTTCGCGAGGCCAGCGAGGCCGAGCGCGCCGCGCGTCAGGCCGGACGCGACGCCCAGCACGGGCTGGACGCCGCCCGCAACGCGCTGGCCGAAGCCGAAAAGGCCGGCGGCGAGTTGGCGAGCCGGCGCGCCGCCCTGGACGAGGCCCGCGCCCGTATTGTCGACAGTCATGAAGAAACTTCGGCCGCCTTTGCCGAGGCGGAAATGCTGCTGCAGGACGCGCCCGATCTCGGCGACCTGCAGATACAGCTCGAGCAATCCTCGGCCAATGTCGCCCGCGACCGCGCCACGCTCGCCGATGCGCGTGCCGTCCATGAAGGGTTGCGGCGGGAGGCCGAGGCGCGTTCGCGCCGGCTCGATGCGATCGGCGCCGAGCGCAGCAACTGGCTGGAGCGCGCCGAGAACGCTTCGACGCAGATCGCCTCGCTGGGCGAACGCAAGTCAGAGGCCGAGGCCGAACGCGAGAGATTGGCCGACGCACCCGACGAGATCGATGCCAAGCGGCGCGCCTTGCTGTCACAGCTCACCGAAGCCGAGACCTTGCGCAAGGCGGCAGCCGACCGTCTGCAGGAAGCGGAGAACAGGCAGGCCGAACTGGACAAGGCGGCCACCGGCGCCATCCAGTCGCTGGCCGAGGCGCGCGAGACTCGTGTCCGCGCCGAGGAGCGCTTGACCGCAGCCGACGAGCGCCGGCTGGAGGTCGAGGCGCGCATCCAGGAGACGCTGAACACGCCGCCACATCTGGTCATCCGCCATACCGGGCTGGAAGCGGACGATCCGATGCCCGAAATGGCCGAGATCGAGCGCCAGCTCGACAGGCTGAAGATCGAGCGCGAGCGGCTCGGCGCCGTTAACCTGCGCGCCGAGGAAGAGCAGAAGGAGCTTTCGGACCGGCTGGAGACCATCGTCTCGGAGCGCGAGGACATTATCGAGGCGATCCGCAAGCTCCGGCAAGCGATCCAGAGCCTCAACCGCGAGGGCCGCGAGCGGCTTCTCGCGGCCTTCGACGTGGTCAACGGCCATTTCCAGCGGCTGTTTTCGCATCTCTTCGGCGGCGGCACGGCGGAATTGCAGCTGATCGAATCCGAGGATCCGCTTGAGGCGGGGCTTGAAATCCTTGCCCGTCCGCCCGGCAAGAAGCCGCAGACCATGACGCTGCTGTCCGGCGGCGAACAGGCGCTTACGGCGATGTCGCTGATCTTCGCCGTGTTCCTCACCAACCCGGCGCCGATCTGCGTGCTCGACGAGGTCGATGCGCCGCTCGACGACCACAATGTCGAACGCTTCTGCAATCTGATGGACGAGATGGCCAAGACCACCGAGACGCGCTTCGTCATCATCACCCACAATCCGATCACCATGGCGCGCATGGACCGGCTGTTCGGGGTGACCATGGCCGAGCAGGGCGTCAGCCAGCTCGTTTCGGTCGATCTGCAGGCAGCCGAAGCCATGCGCGAGGCAAGCTGACTTCACCTTCAACGTGCCGTGCTGAAGCCTGATTTTGAGCGTTGTCTTTCGCGGTAAGGCAGTCGGTTCGGCTTCTTCTCACCTTGCGCGTTGCACGATCCAGGTCGCCCAGATCGCGGCCAGCAGACCGCATGCAATGCCAATGCAATCGGCAACCCAGTCGAGCACGTCGAAATCGCGGCCTATCGCCGTGGTGCCCTGGAGAATTTCTATGGCAGCGCCGACAAAGGCGAGGAAGACGATCAGCGCCGGCTTGTGCCGCGGCCAGCCGAGGCTGCCCAGGAAAGCCAGCACGGCGAATGCGCTGGCGTGATTGAGCTTGTCATAATGGAAGCCGATATCGATTCCGAATTGCTTGAGGCGATGTGCCGGCAGCAGCGCGAGAACGAGGACGGCCAGGAGCGTGACGACAAAGGCAATCCGCTCGGCGACGGAATAGATTCTCATTCTGCTCCAACAACATGTCTCCGGTATAAACCGTAACCTATGTGTCCGGAACGGACCTTGCGCGCTTGGCTGGGGCGCCAGGATTCGAACCTGGGAATGTCGGTACCAAAAACCGATGCCTTACCACTTGGCGACGCCCCAGCAGCTGACATGCGTCGACTGCGCGCGGCCTTATAGGCTGTGCCGGTGGAAAGCTCAATGCCTGGAGATTGCGACTTTCCTGCTGATCCACGACTCCGTTGGCGACGGTCGTCTCATGCGCCGGTCGTGCCGCCTATTCTCCCCACACCGCCATCTCGTTTCCAGCCGGGTCGGCAAAGTGGAACCGCCTGCCGCCCGGAAACGAAAAGATCGGTTTGATGATCGTGCCGCCGGCATTCTCGACGGCGGCCAGCGTCTCTTCCAGATCCTGGGAATAGAGCACCGGCAACGGCTTGGCGGTGGCGTCGCCGCTGTCGGCCTGGAAACCGCCGTCCAGTCCCTCGCTAAAGGCCGAATAGGTCGGGCCATAGTCGGTGAACGACCAGGCAAAGGCGGCGCTGTAGAAGGCTTTCACACTGTCCAGCGTCGCGCCGGTTGCCGGCAGTTCCAGATAGTCGAGTTTTCCGGTGAGCTTCATGATGCACCTCTTCGTTCCCTGTATGTTCTAGTCTTGGACCGTTGCACTGGCAAGTCCTTTTGCCGCAGCTTTTGCTTAATCGATTGTAGCGGCCAAACGGCTTTGCCGACGCCTTGCCTTTCGCATTGCAGCATCATATCCGTCGAAAGTCGGGATATGGCGGGGCTTTCTGTTTCGTCAATCTTTCCAATCTCCTGCAACCGGAGAGCAAAGCATGACCAAGTGGGTTTTCACCTTTGGCGATGGTGCGGCCGAAGGCCGGGCTGGCGACAAGAATCTGTTGGGCGGCAAGGGTGCCAATCTGGCCGAGATGTGTAGCCTTGGCCTGCCGGTGCCGCCGGGCTTCACCATCACGTCGGAGGTCTGCAACGCCTACTATGCCAACGGCCGCGCCTATCCGGCAGGGCTTGAAGCGGACGTCGCCGTGGCGCTGGACCATATCGGCCGGCTCACCGGCCGCCGTTTCGGCGATCCGTCGAAACTGCTGCTTGTGTCGGTGCGCTCCGGCGCCCGCGCCTCGATGCCTGGCATGATGGACACCGTGCTCAATCTCGGCCTCAACGACGAAACCGTCGAGGCGCTGGCCGCCGATTCCGGCGATGCGCGCTTTGCCTATGACAGCTACCGGCGCTTCATCCAGATGTATTCCGATGTCGTCATGGGGCTCGACCACGAGGTGTTCGAGGAGATCCTCGAGGATCAGAAGGCCAGCCTCGGCCATGAACTCGACACGGAACTGACAGCTATCGAGTGGCAAGGCGTCATCGCGCTCTACAAGGCCAAGGTCGAAGAGGAGCTCGGCAGGCCGTTCCCGCAGGATCCGCACGAACAGCTCTGGGGGGCGATCGGTGCCGTGTTCTCGAGTTGGATGAACAACCGCGCCATCACTTACAGGCGCCTGCACGATATTCCCGAAAGCTGGGGCACGGCGGTCAATGTCCAGGCCATGGTGTTCGGCAACATGGGTGAAACTTCGGCCACCGGGGTCGCCTTCACTCGCAATCCGTCGACCGGCGAAAAGCAGCTCTATGGCGAGTTCCTGGTGAATGCGCAGGGTGAGGACGTCGTCGCCGGCATCCGCACGCCGCAGAACATCACCGAGGCGGCCCGCATCGCCGCCGGCTCCGACAAGCCGTCATTGCAGAAACTGATGCCGGACGCCTTCCAGTCCTTCGTCACCATCTCGGACAGGCTGGAAAAGCACTACCGCGACATGCAGGACCTCGAATTCACCATCGAGCGCGGCAAATTGTGGATGTTGCAGACGAGGTCCGGCAAGCGCACCGCCAAGGCGGCGCTCAGGATCGCCGTCGAGATGGCCAGGGACGGCTTGATCTCGAAAGAGGAAGCGGTCGCCCGCATCGATCCCGCCTCGCTCGACCAGCTCCTGCACCCCACCATCGATCCGAAGGCCGCACGCGACGTCATCGGTGTCGGCCTGCCGGCGTCTCCAGGCGCCGCCACCGGCGAAATCGTCTTTTCCTCCGCGGACGCCGAGGATCTCAAGACACAAGGACGCAAGGCTATCCTGGTGCGTGTCGAGACCAGTCCCGAGGACATCCACGGCATGCATGCGGCGGAGGGCATCCTGACCACGCGCGGCGGCATGACCAGCCATGCTGCCGTCGTGGCGCGCGGCATGGGCAAGCCGTGCGTTTCGGGCGCCGGTTCGCTGCGCGTCGACTATAAGGCAGCTACGCTGATGTCGATGGGGCAGACCTTCCGCAAGGGCGACATCATCACCATCGACGGCGGCAACGGGCAGGTGCTCAAGGGCGCCGTAGCGATGCTCCAGCCCGAGCTTTCCGGCGATTTCGCCGCCATCATGGAATGGGCGGATGCGGTGCGGCGCATGAAAGTGCGCACCAACGCCGAAACCCCGCTCGATGCGCGCATGGCGCGCTCCTTCGGTGCCGAAGGCATCGGCTTGTGCCGCACCGAACACATGTTCTTCGATGGCGCCCGCATTATCGCCATGCGCGAGATGATCCTGGCCGACACCGAAAAGGACCGGCGCGCCGCGCTTGCCAAGCTGCTGCCGATGCAGCGAGCGGATTTCCTGGAGCTGTTCGAGATCATGGCCGGTCTGCCGGTGACCATCCGCCTGCTCGATCCGCCGTTGCACGAATTCCTGCCCAAGACCGAGGCCGAGATAGCCGAAGTCGCGGCGGCGATGAATGTTGCGCCGGACAAGCTCAGGCAGCGCACCGAGGCGCTGCACGAATTCAACCCGATGCTCGGCCATCGCGGCTGCCGGCTTGCTGTGTCCTATCCCGAGATCGCCGAGATGCAGGCGCGCGCCATTTTCGAAGCCGCCGTCGAGGCTGGCCGCAAGGCCGGCGCGCTGGTGGTACCCGAGATCATGGTGCCGCTGGTCGGGCTTGTGAAGGAACTCGACTATGTCAAGGCGCGCATCGATGCGGTGGCCAAGAGCGTCATGGACGAAAGCGGCGTCAAGATCGACTACCTGACTGGAACCATGATCGAGCTCCCCCGCGCGGCGATCCGCGCCCATGTCATCGCTGAATCGGCCGAGTTCTTCTCTTTCGGCACCAACGACCTGACCCAGACGACATTCGGCATCTCGCGCGACGACGCGGCCTCGTTCCTGGAGACCTATCGCCAGAAAGGCATCATCGAACAGGATCCGTTCGTATCGCTGGACATCCATGGCGTCGGCGAACTGGTGCGCATGGCCGCCGAGAAGGGCAGGGCGGCGCGGCCAGGGATCAAGCTCGGCATTTGTGGTGAGCATGGCGGCGATCCGGCCTCCATCCGCTTCTGCGAGGAGGTCGGACTGGACTATGTGTCCTGTTCGCCCTACCGCGTGCCGATCGCCAGGTTGGCGGCCGCGCAGGCGGCCGTTCAGGTGGCAAAGGCGGGCCGCGGCTGAGCGCCTGCCGCCGATCGGAACGAGGAACTGCCGCAAGACGGTCAGATTGTCGCGTCTGGTGCTTTTCTGCTATCCAGCTCCGATTTTCGCCTTCATGCGGGTCTTGGGATGCCTGCGTGAAACGCCCGATTGGAATTGGATTTGATGCGCCTGCTGCAAAAAAATCTCTGCATTGTCGCCATGTCTTTGGCCGTCGTGTCCAGCGGCCATGCCGCATCGCTGGTCGAACCCATCCTGCACATCAAGCCGGATGCAGGTGGAACCGGGCGCATTGCCTTGACCCTCGATGCCTGCGGCGGACGGACCGACAACCGCATCCTCTCGGCGCTGGTGGAAAACAGGATACCTGCGACCATCTTCGTCACCGGCATCTGGCTGAAGCGGAACGCCGCCGCCGTCGAGATCATGCGGGCGCATCCCGACCTGTTCGAACTGGAAAACCACGGCGGCCATCACATCCCGGCCGTCGACACGCCGCAGAAGATCTATGGCATACGCAGCGCCGGCAGTCCGGAAGCGGTTCTGGCCGAGGTCGAGTCGGGCGCCGTCGCCTTGGCCGGGACTGGCGAGCCAGCGCCGAAATGGTTTCGTGGCGCGACCGCGGAGTATAGTCCGTCGGCGATCGCCATGATCCGCAAGCTGGGCTTCAAGATCGCCGGCTTCTCGATCAATGGCGACGGCGGTTCGCTGCTCGGCGCCAGGGAAACCACAAGGCGCATAGAAGCGGCCAAGGATGGCGACGTCATCATCGCCCATATCAACCAGCCGACCCATGCCGCCGGGGAGGGCGTCGTGCAGGGCCTGCTGGCGCTCAAGCAGAAGGGACTGACCTTCGTGCGGCTCGATGATGCCGGAGGCTTCGGCAATAACGGCACCACCGACTGATCGGCAGGACGGCAGGTCCGGCCTCCTCGTTCGTCCGTTCAAGCTGGCTTGGCTTCGATGCTGACCTTGCTTGCGTAGAACGCGCCGTGGTTGCGGATTTCAGCCATTTCGTCGAAAGGCTGCTCATAGGCCCACATCGCATCCTTGCCTGCCTCGGCGGCAGGCAGCACGCTCCAGTAGCTTGCGTCGCCCTTGTAGGGACAATGGGTGGAGGATTGCGTGCCGCTCAGCTTGTTGAAATCGATGTCTGCGAACGGGATGTAAAAGGCGGCCGGATAGGGCGCTTCCGTCAGCACCTTGGCGTTCGTCGATGAGGCGATAACAGTGTCGCCTGCACGCACGGTGACGGTGCCCTTATACGGTTCGACGGTGATGACCTTATCGGGGTTGCGCTGGAAGCCGGGTGCCGGGTTGGCGATCTTGTCCATGCTGTTTCTCCTCGTCTCAGCTTTAAGTGTGTCGACGAGGTGGTTTGCGCAAGGCCGACGGTCGCCAGCAATCCGCAATCAATCTCCAGCCGTGGGCGCTGCCGACGGCATTTTTAGCGATGACCTTGTCCGGCGAGGCTCAGGCCGCGGTTCTGAACGCGTCC
The DNA here is from genome assembly GCF_020165355.1 of Mesorhizobium sp. BR1-1-6. NCBI lineage: Bacteria > Pseudomonadati > Pseudomonadota > Alphaproteobacteria > Hyphomicrobiales > Phyllobacteriaceae > Mesorhizobium > Mesorhizobium sp. BR1-1-6. The sequence continues at coordinate 260,336 of NZ_JAIUHZ010000004.1, forward strand.
ATCAGGCCGGCATAGGCGGCCGCGATACCGGCCACGGGATTGCTGCTCCTGGATGCGGTCTCGACTTTCAAGTGGCCGCCGCCGGTCGGCAAGGTGAGCAGCAGGAATTGACGATTGCCGCCATCGCCCACGGATGCCGCGGCGACGTGCTCGCCTTCCCCTTCGTTCTGGACGCACATCTTGAACAGCAGCGTGCCGCCCACCGCTTCGAGCGCACCGCCGACAACTTCAACAAATTCATCTTCGGAAACAGTCTTTGTGTCCGGCACCAGATCGCCCAGGCTTTCGGCAAGCGTGCTTTCCAGTGCCTTATCGTCGAGCTGCGTGTCCATGCGAACCTCTTTCAGTCGCCAATCGCACCCCTTTGCCCATTAACGAAACTTAATGCCGACGATGGCCGGATTGTGGCGGATTCTCCTCTCGGTCGAGTAATTTAGACTTCTCTGATATAATGGATTTCAAGGCCGCCGGTCCTATGACATGAGCGCCAGGCATTCGGACCTCCAAGAAAAGACACGACTCGATCGCTTGCCTGCGCGACCGGCATTCGGATTTCGTTCGCCACCGGCGGTGGCTGGACAATCCACCGGTTCGCTTCACAATGGCAACAAAAGCGAGGAGCGTAAGGGAGGAACGAATGCTGGGGCTGATGCAGGAATGGCCGCTTCTTTGCCATAAGCTTATCGACAACGCAGAGCGGCAGCATGGCGCGCGAGAGATCGTATCGCGCTCGATCGAAGGTCCGATCGTGCGCACAACCTACGCCAGCATCCATCGTCGCGCCCTGAAGGTCTCCCAGCGCCTGGAGCGTGACGGCTATCGGCTGGGCGACCGCATTGCGACGCTGGCCTGGAACACGGCGCGCCACATCGAGGCCTGGTATGGCATCATGGGCATCGGCGCGATCTATCACACGCTCAACCCGCGGCTGTTTCCCGAGCAGATCGTCTGGATCATGAACCATGCCGAAGACAAGGCGGTCTTTGTCGACCTGACTTTCCTCCCTTTGCTCGAGAAGATCGCCGGCGCGGTCAAGTCCCTGAAACAGGTGATCGTGCTGGCCGACAGGGCGCATCTGCCGCAGACCATGCTGCCCAACGTCGTCGCCTACGAGGAATGGCTCGACGAGGCCGATGGCGATTTCGCCTGGAAGAGCTTCGACGAAGGCACCGCCGCCGGCATGTGCTATACGTCTGGAACCACTGGCGATCCAAAGGGCGTCGTCTACAGTCACCGCTCGAATGTCCTGCACGCCATGATCGCCGCCATGCCCGACGCGATGGGCCTGTCTTCGCGCGACACGATCCTGCCGGTGGTTCCGATGTTCCACGCCAATGCCTGGGGCCTTGGCCAGAGCGCACCGATGATCGGCGCCAAGCTTGTCATGCCGGGCTGCAAGATGGACGGCGCCTCCATCTATGAATTGCTCGACACCGAGAAAGTAACCTTCAGTGCCGCCGTGCCGACCGTGTGGATGATGCTGCTGCAATATCTGGAGGAGACCGGCAGGAAGCTGCCCTACCTCAACAAGGTTGTCATCGGCGGCTCGTCATGCCCACGCATCATCACCAAGAAATTCCAGGACAATTACGATGTCCAGGTCGTCCACGCCTGGGGCATGACCGAAATGTCGCCGCTCGGCACACTGTGTACGCTGAAGCCGGACTATGCAGGCCTTAAGGGTGACGCCCGGCTCGATGTCCAGGGCAAGCAGGGTTACCCGCCCTTCGGCGTCGAGATGAAGGTGACGGACGACGAAGGCAACGCGCTGCCTTGGGACGGCAAGACATTCGGGCGGCTGAAGGTGCGCGGCCCCGCGGTGGCCAGCGCCTACTACGGCGGCGCCGGCTCGGAGCAGTTCGACGAGGATGGCTGGTTCGATACCGGGGATGTCGCCCACATCGACGCTGGCGGCTATATGCAGATCACCGATCGCGCCAAGGACGTCATCAAGTCCGGCGGCGAATGGATTTCGACCATCGACCTGGAGAATCTGGCCGTCGGCCATCCCGATGTCGCCGAGGCAGCCGCCATTGGCGTCCCTCATTCGAAATGGGGCGAGCGGCCTTTGCTGGTGGTTGTCCGCAAGCCGGGGAAGGAACCGACCAAAACCGATATCCTTGGTTTTCTCGACGGTAAGGTGGCCAAATGGTGGATGCCCGACGACGTCGCCTTCGTCGGCGAAATTCCGCACACCGCCACCGGCAAGATCCAGAAGATCACCTTGCGCCAGCAATTCAGGGACTACCGCTTGCCGACGGATTGACGCGATATTGCGTGTCTCGGCCTGATGCGGTCGTAAAAGGACAGTGCAGCGACGTGCACCTTTCCGGCAGGGCACGATAGCATTTCCAACTGGCGCACGATCCTCCTCGAAAATCGATTCCGATTTTGGTGGCCATGCGCTAAGTCTTCTTCGGCTTGGGATGACGCAGAGAAACATGGTCAGCATTTCGGAACGGCAAACGTCGAAGGCTGCCGGATGGTCGCGGCGCACCGCTGCTTTTTCGGCGGTGCTTTTGCTGACCGTGTTCGTCGGCCATTATTTCAACCTCGTTGAAACGCCGGTGTTCCTGTGGGTGTTGGCTATCGTCGCGCTGTTGGCGGCGCTGGCGCTGCTGTTCGCCGGATTTGCCTTCTCGAGGGTGTGGAATTTTGGCGACTATGGCGGCCGCGACATCACGGTCGGCGTCTTGCTGGCAGTGCTGGTGCTGACCCCCTATGGCATCGCCGCCTATTGGGCGACAATCTTTCCGCCGCTCAGGGATATTTCGACCGATTTCGACGAACCGCCGGCACTCGACGTCACCGGTCGCACGAAGGACATGAACGTGCTCTCGCCGCCGACGCCCGGCGAGCAGCGGTTGCAGACCGACAGCTATCCGCTTGTCACCGCGCGCAGCTACGACCTGCCGTTCGAGACCGTCGTCACTGCCGTTGAAACCGTGCTCGACCGCCGCAATTGGGATCTTACCGGACCCTATCCCGAACTCGCCGGGCAAAGCGACGTGACGATTACCGCTGTCGCCAGGAGCTTCGTGTTGGGCCTCCCCGCAGACGTGGCAATTCGCATCACGGACGACGGGGATACGGTTCTCGTCGACATGCGGTCGGCTTCCCGCTACGGCCGCTACGACCTCGGCGACAACGCTGCGCGCATCACCGACTTTCTGGCGGAGTTGGACCAGGAAGTCGCCGGCCAGGTCGGCGCGGCTCCGGCCGAATAGATGCTCGGGCCTAAGGGGCTGGCCTAAAAATGCCGTCTATGGCCGGCGCGGCGTCTGTCGCGACCAGGCCGCGCGCCACCAGATCCTCCAGATGGGCAAGCACCGACAACCCGGCGGCGCCATGCAGCCGCGGGTCGGTATCCCTGTAGATCGCCTTGACCATGTCTGCGATCGTGCGGTCGCCCGCGCGGATCCGCTCAAATATGGCCCGTTCGCGCATTTTGCGATGGGTCTTCAACCCGCGCATGAAGCCACGCGGTGCCGTCACCGGCCCGCCGTGGCCGGGCAGCAGCAGGCGGTCGCCGCGTTCGATCAGCCGGTCCAGCGAGGCCATGTAGTCCGCCATCGCCCCGTCCGGCGGCGCGACGATGGAGGTCGCCCACGCCATGACGTGGTCGGCCGAAAACAGGATGCCGGTGCCCTCCAGCGCGAATGCCGCGTGGTTGGCGGTATGGCCGGGGGTCAGGACCGTGCGGATTGCCCAGCCGTCGCCGGCGACCAGCGCGCCGTCCGGCAGCGCGAGATCGGGAACGAAAGCGGTATCGGCGCTGGCATCGAGCGCGTTGATCTCGCCAATATGCAATGGCCTTGCCGGCCGGTGCGGCCCTTCCGCCATCACCTGGGCTCCGGTCTCCTGCTTCAGCCGTGCCGCCAGCGGGGAATGGTCGCGATGCGTGTGGCTGACGAAGATGTGGCTGACCGGCCTGCCGGCGATGACGTCGAGCAAGGTGCGAAGGTGAGCTTCGTCATCCGGCCCCGGATCGATCACTGCCAGCGTATCGCGTCCGACGATGTAGCTGTTGGTGCCGTAAAAGGTGAAGGGACTTGGATTTCGGGCCGTGACGCGCTGCACGTCGGGCGCGACGCTGACGCCCCCGCCGTAGCAGGGATCGAAGCTGGTATCGAATTCGAGGGCCATGACGGTGTCGATGCCTGTTGCGGGAATGGCAAAACCGATTGCCGCATAGCACGCAAGCCAATATAGGAAAACGCAAGACCGCGATCATCGGATGGCGGCACTCGGATGGGGAAGACCATGGCAACTGCAACGACGATGCGCCCGCTTGTTTCTCTGGCTCTGCCGCAAGATGGCGCGGCGCGGCTGGCAACGCAGTTCTTCCTGGCGATAGCCGGGACATTGCTCCTGACCCTGTCGGCCAAGACCAAGGTGGTTCTGGGGCCAGTCGATATTTCGATGCAGACGCTCGCCGTCCTGCTGATCGGGGCCGCTTTCGGCCTGCGGCTCGGCGTCGCCACCCTGCTGCTCTATATGGCCGAGGGCGCGATGGGCTTCCCGGTCTTCCAGAGCACGCCGGAAAAGGGAATTGGCATTGCCTACATGCTCGGCTCGACCGGCGGCTATCTCGCCGGCTTCGTGGTCATGGCGGCGATTGCCGGCTGGGCCGCCGATCGCGGCTGGGATCGCCATCCGATCAAGCTTTTCAACGCGATGCTGGTTGCCGAGTTCGTCATGATGGCCATGGGTTTTGCCTGGCTGGCGATGCTCATCGGTCCGGAAAAATCCTGGCAGTTCGGGGTCGTGCCGTTCATCGTCGGTGATCTGATCAAGGTTGCCCTGGCCGCAAGCCTGGTGCCCGCCGTCTGGTCGCTGCTGAAGCGCAACTGAACTAGCGATCCACTGAGACATTCCGGGGAAGAACCTGGTTCATCCAGGTCGGACGGATGTGACTGGGAGGTCTTGGCCAAGCAGCCAGCCAGTCACCAGAGATACGAACATCCATTTACCTTCATGCGTCCAGACATTCTCGATGGCGGGCAGTAAGCCAATTTATTAGCGATAGCTTTTGAACCGCATTCAGCGACGCGATTGATAAAAAATCCTGCCGATTGCTACAGTGTAAATAGATACTTGCTGGTATCGTTACAGTGTCGTAGCTCTTGATCTTCGACTGAGTCGAACAGCCAGTAGCGAGAGGCCCGATTCCGCTTTGCGAATGAACGGCCAAGCCAAGCGCATTATTGCAATGGCAATCGCCGACATGGCAGCTTCGAGGGGGGAAGAAGTTGAATGTCGCAACATCAACTCTTGTCGGAAGCCGGCACTTCCTGTTCAGAATTCGCTTTCAACTTATTGGCGGACTGACGTTCGCGATCGTCGCGCCGGCCCTCATCCGGATCGCCTTCAAACCCGATGCGGTCTACGTCGCCAATCTCCAGGTAACCGTCGCTGCCGCGGTCATTGCGCATGTAGCAGGCTTCCTTGCCTATCGGCGTATCGGGAATTTCCCCGGCGTGGCCGCTGCCAGCTACATCCTGCCGACATTTGTGCTGTCCTACGGGCTTGTTTTCCTGACTATTTTCTTTTTTCGTTTCGAGTACAGCCGGTTTCAGGCGGCTGCCAGCTTCACCCAGTCCACGCTCTGGTATTTTGGCCTGAGCATCATAACGCGGCATCTCGAACCGTACCGGCTGGTCGTCATTCCCGGCGGGAACGTAGAGCGCCTAAGGACACTGCCGGGAGTGCATTGGTTCTGGATCACTTCGCCTGGCACCGTCATCGAACGGGCGAATGGCGTGGTTGTCGATCTGCGGGCCGACCTTGACGCCGAATGGGAACGATACATCGCGGACCGGGCCCTTTCGGGCACGCCGGTCTACCACGTCAAGCAGGTCAGCGAATCGCTGACCGGCCGCGTCGAGATCGAACACCTGTCGGAAAACACGCTCGGCTCGCTCAATCCGAACCAGGCCTATCTCAAGATCAAGCAGGCAATCGACTGGATCTCCGCGCTTGTCATGGTCGTGGCTCTTTCACCTTTCGTGGTGTTGATCGCGCTGCTGATCCGGCTGGACTCGGAGGGCCCGGTGCTGTTTCGCCAGCCCCGCATTGGCTACAGGGGTCGGATCTACACGGTCTACAAGTTTCGTTCGATGAGGCAGCAAGCCGGCATTGGCAGCGACAAGGACAAGGCGATCACGAAACGTGACGACGATCGCATCACCCGGATAGGGCGTTTTTTACGCAAGTTCAGGATCGACGAGCTGCCGCAGGCCATCAACATCCTGCGCGGCGAAATGAGCTGGATCGGGCCACGGCCCGAGGCTGTCGTCCTGTCGCACTGGTATGAGGCGGAATTGCCGTTCTATCGCTACCGGCACATCGTCAGGCCAGGTGTGAGCGGGTGGGCGCAAGTAAACCAGGGGCATGTTGCGGCGGTCGACGATGTGATGGAGAAATTACACTACGATTTTTACTACATAAAGAACTTCTCGCCTTGGCTTGATGTTCTCATCACCCTCAGAACCATCAAGACGATGATTACCGGCCATGGTGCGCGATAGCGGAGGCCGTGGCTGATTAAGGCTTGCCGGACAGGAAGCAAATGGACCTCGGCTCCAGGAAAATAGCTGTCATCGGGCTTGGCTATGTGGGTTTGCCGCTGGCGGTGGCCCTCGGAGCGATCAGGGACGTCGTCGGCTTCGACATCAGCCAATCGCGCGTGGATGCGCTGAGGCGTGGCGAGGATCACACGCTTGAGGCCAGCAGAGATGAAATCGATGCCGCCACGCGGCTGCGGTTCACCAGCGACAAGGCCGATCTGCGGGATTGCGGAGTTTTCATCGTCACTGTCCCCACTCCGATCGACAGGGCCAACCGGCCGGACCTGAAGCCCCTTGTCATGGCGTCCGCCACGGTCGGCGAGGTGATCTCCCCCGGTGCGGTGGTAATCTTTGAATCGACCGTCTATCCCGGCTGTACGCAAGAGGTGTGTGCTCCGCTGATCGAGAAACATTCGGGGCTGCGCTACAACGAAGACTTCTTCCTGGGCTACAGCCCTGAGCGCATCAACCCCGGCGACCGCGAGCACCGGCTTCAGACGATCGTCAAGGTGACCAGCGGCTCCACGCCGGAGGTGGCGGACGCCATCGACGCCCTCTATGCCTCGATCATTCCCGCCGGCACGCATCGTGCATCGAGCATCGCGGTCGCCGAGGCAGCCAAGGTCATCGAGAACACGCAACGCGATCTCAATATCGCCTTGATGAACGAATTGTCGCTGATCTTCGGCAAACTGGGCATCGACACGTCGGAGGTGCTGGAAGCGGCCGGCACCAAATGGAATTTCCTGCGCTTCAGCCCTGGTCTCGTCGGCGGCCACTGCATAGGCGTCGATCCCTATTATCTGACCCACAAGGCTCAAGAACTCGGCTATCATCCCGAGGTGATTCTTGCCGGTCGCCGCATCAACGACGGCATGGGCCGGCATGCAGCGGACCAGACGGCCCGCCTTATGATGCGCAAGGGCATACCTGTCGTTGGCAGCCGGATTCTGGTCATGGGCGCGGCCTTCAAGGAAAACTGTCCGGACCTGAGAAACTCCAAGGTCGCCGACATTGTCGCGCAGCTGAGGCAGTACAATGCCGGCATCGATATCTGGGATCCTTGGGTCGATGCGCAGGAATGCGCGCGCGCCTTTGGCGTAACGAGCGTTAAAGAGATGCCCGCCGCGCGTTACGATGGCGTTGTCGTCGCCGTGGGGCACGGGCAGTTTCACACCCTGGGCGTTGCCGGTCTTCGGGCGCTTTGCAAGGACCCTAGCGTCGTCTACGACATCAAGGGTCTGTTCCCCAGGGATGTTACGGACGGGCGGTTCTGATGAAGGTTCTGGTCACCGGCGCTGCCGGCTTCATAGGCTATCACGTCGCCAGGCGGCTGCTCGAACGCGGCGACGAGGTCGTCGGCATAGACAGCATCAACGACTACTATGATCCGCAGATCAAGCAGGCGCGGCTGCGGCTTCTGGCCGAAGCAAGCCGCAACACCAATGCGGGCTACCATTTCATCCACGGTAATCTCGCAGAGCGAAACGTGGTGGACGGCTGCTTTGCCGATCACGCCTTCGACAGGGTGATCCATCTCGCCGCCCAGGCCGGCGTCCGCTACAGCCTTGAAAACCCGCACGCCTATGTCGAGAGCAACATTATCGCCTACGCCAACATGCTGGAGGCCTGCCGCAACAGCCGTGTCGGCCACCTGACCTATGCCAGCACGTCGAGCGTCTATGGCGCCAATACCGACATGCCGTTTTCCGAGCATCGCCCGGCCGACCATCCGCTGCAGTTCTACGCCGCAACCAAGCGCGCCAACGAGCTGATGGCGCACAGCTACAGCCACCTGTTCGGGCTGCCGACCACGGGCTTGCGTTTCTTCACAGTGTACGGCCCTTGGGGGCGTCCCGACATGGCGCTGTTCCTGTTCACCAGGAACATCCTGGCCGGCGAGCCGATCAAGCTGTTCAACAACGGCAACCACACACGCGACTTCACCTACGTCGAAGACATCGCCGAAGGCGTGATCCGCACCAGCGACAGCCCCGCCGCGGCTAACTCCGCCTGGGATTCCGGTCATCCGGATCCTGCGACGAGCAGCGCGCCTTGGCGCATTTTCAACATCGGCAACAACAACCCGGTGAAGCTGACCGCCTATGTCGAGGCGCTTGAAAACGCGCTTGGCCGCAAGGCCATCGTGGAGCTCTTGCCGCTGCAGGCCGGCGACGTGCCTGACACTTTCGCCGATACTTCGGCGCTGCAGGCGGCGGTCGGCTATCGTCCCGGCACGTCCGTGACGGAGGGCGTCGGGCGGTTCGTCGAATGGTACCAGGCCTATTTTGAGCGGAGGTAGGGGGAGGTCACGTCTTGTCCACGAAATCGATGACGGGATAGCGTCTTTGCTGCGGGGTTTTGTTCGCACGAACGTGGCGGTCTCAGAGTGTCTGGACCGAGCCTTGCCGCTACGGCTGCGCGTGGATGGCAACCACGCCTTTGCTGCGGAAATCGCACCGGTGCTCTTTACACCTAACGCACTGGTCTATGATCTGGGCGGAGGAGCAAGGCCGCTTGTAAGCCTAGCCGAGAAGCGTCGTCTGGGGCTGGTTGTCGTCGGGGTGGACCGCGATGCCAAGGAACTGTCGAAGGCTCCGGGCGAGATCTATGACGAGCGGATCGAGGCGGACCTTACTTCGTTCAGGGGGAAGGGAGATGCCGATCTGGTCATATGCCAGGCCACTCTGGAGCACGTCCGCGACGGCGAAGGCGCATTTCGCGGCATTGCCAGCTGCGTAAGGCCGGGCGGCACGGTCGCCATTTTCTCGCCTTCACGCAACGCCGTTTTCGCCAGGCTCAATCGGGTCTTGCCCGAGGCGATCAAGCGTCGCCTGCTGTTTGCGGTCTATCCGGACAAGGGCAGGGGGCACGACGGCTTCCCAGCCTTCTATGACAGATGCCTGCCGAGCGAGGTGGAAAGGATCGCAGCGCAAAATGGCCTGGAGCTTGTCCAGCGTCATCTGTTCTGGAGGAGTTCATACTTCTACGCTTTCGTGCCGGCCTTCCTTGTCTGGCGCCTCTGGCTAGGTCTCTCGGCGCTTCTCATTGGGAAGGATGCGGCCGAAACCTACGCCTATGTCTTTCGGCGAAGACATTGATCACCCGAGGATATTCTCCGCTTTGGTGGACCCGAACGCGACGGGCTGTCTCCCTGGTATCCGGGTGGAGCATCGCTCATCGCGCACGGTCAGGCACAAGCAAAAAGCTTTCGCCGTGACCGGCCAGGAAAGGTGGCGAACCGAGTGACGTGCACGCGCCAAGACAAGAGATCACCAGGCAGCCCAGACGCTCGGATTGCTATCTTCATTCCCTCTCTTCGTGCTGGCGGCACCGAGCGGGCAATGCTCACCCTGGCCAGCGAATTTGGCCGGCGCGGCTTGCCGATCGATCTGGTGCTTGGGTGTGCGACGGGCGAGTATCTCACTTTGGTTCCGAAGACGATAAGGATACAGGACCTCCGAGCCTCGCGGTTGCTGTTTTCCGTATTGGCTTTGATCCGGTATTTGAGGCGGGAGCAGCCGCGGGTGATGCTGACGGCGTTACCCCATGCAAATATCGTTGGCATCGTCTCGTCCATGCTCTCGCTGCGCCGGACACCGATCGTGATATCGGAAAGGAGCAATCTTTCCAGGACCGTCGCTGATACGAAGCTGGTTCGTGAGAAGTTCCTGCCATTCCTCATGCGGCTGACCTATGGTCGTGCCGACACGATCATCACTGTATCGCATGGCGTCGCGGAAGACCTGATCCAGAGCATCGGGGTCCACCGGAGTTCCGTCAAAACGATCTACAATCCGCTGGACATCAAACATGTTGAAGAGCAGGCGGATGAGCCGCTCGATCACCCCTTCGCGGTCGAGGATGGCAGGGTTTTGTTGGTGGCCGTTGGGCGGCTTGATTTTGCAAAGGACCATGCCACGCTTATAAGCAGCTTCTCGCGGATTGCGACGAGGAGGCCCGTCAAGTTGGCCATTGTCGGGGAAGGACCGCTTCGGGGATCGCTTCAAACACTGATCGACGAACTCGAGCTGAATTCTTCAGTCGCTCTGGTCGGCTTTTCGAAAAATCCGTACCCGTGGATGCGGCGGGCAGCGTTGTTTCTTCAATCCTCCCGCAGGGAGGGATTTCCAAACACGATCATCGAAGCAATGGCTTGCGGGACCAATGTGGTGAGCACCAACTGCGAAAGCGGTCCGGCCGAGATACTCGAGGACGGCAAGTGGGGGCGCCTCGCCGCGGTCGGCGATGTCCAGGGTTTCGCGGCACAAGTGATGGCCGCCCTTGATGAAACTGATCCCCCAGACGTCAGGCGTCGGGCGCGGGATTTCGGCGTCAAAAAAGTGGCCGACGCCTATCTGCTCGCGATGGGTGTCGATCCCACGAACGCCGCGGGGAAGGAGCGGTCGTATTAAGATCCTGCACGTCATCACCGGACTTGAGAACGGCGGCGCCGAGGCAGCGCTATACCGCCTGTGCACGGCCGAGCGCAGCCATTCCCATTTTGTCGTCTCGCTTTCGGGTGACGGAAAATATGGCCCGTTGCTTCGCGCGGCCAAAATACCGCTCGCCTGCCTGGCGATGCCAAAGGGAAGGTTGAGTCTCAAGGGGCTCGCCTCGCTCAGGCGCGTGTTCTCGACCTATCGGCCGGACGTGGTTCAGTGCTGGATGTATCACGCCAACCTCGTCGGAGGCGTCCTGGCGCGGCTTGGCGGCATCAGTCCGGTTCTTTGGGGGATGCACAATTGCGGACTGGATCCGCGGGCGGCCTCCTTTACGACCAGGACAGTGGACAGGATATGCGCTCTCATATCCGGTATCATCCCGGCTCGGATTGTCAGTTGCTCGCAAAATGCATCGCGGTGCCACATCCATGCAGGATATTCGAGCTCGAACTGGACGATCATACCGAATGGCTACGATCTGGCCGTGTTCGAGCCGGACGACCGGGCGCGCGCGCGGCTCCGTCGGGATTGGTCGATAGGTGATGGCCAGTTCGTTATCGGAAACGTCGCTCGCTGGCATCCCGACAAGGACCACCAGAATCTCTTCGCTGCCCTGTCCAGGCTGTCGATGCACAAGAGCCTTCCCTTCAAATGTGTTCTTGCCGGCCCGGGTATGACGGCTGAAAACACTGCGCTTGCCGTGCTGTTGGAGCGCTACGATGTTCGCCACAAGGTGAAGCTTCTTGGGCCGAGCGACGACATTGCCGGTTTGATGAATGCATTCGACATTCATGTGCTGGCCTCCAGCAGCGAAGCCTTTCCGAACGTGGTTGCTGAGGCGATGGCATGCGGCACGCCATGCGTGGCAACGGACGTCGGGGACATCGCGATGCTTGTCGGCAACACGGGATTGATCGTTCCGCCGCGGAACCCTGACGCGTTATCGCGTTCCATCGAGATTATGGTTTCGGAAATTCAGGATACCAGGTCTTGGGCGAGCAGGCGGCAAGCATGTCGCGACCGCATCGCTGCGGATTTCTCGCTTGAGCGGATGGCGCACTCGTATGGCTTGCTGTGGGAGAAATCGTCCCTGGGCCGCTAAGGGGTGAGAACAATACGAATATTCAGATGGCGATGGAACGAAAGTGAAGCACCTCAAACGAGATTATTTTGTTTCGCCATTTGCGCTCACGCCGCAAATGTTGTTGCTTTTGTCGAGCTTGGTCTACTTTGTGCCATTCGTCACCGGGGGATTTCAGTATGTTGATGTCGGCAGAAGGAAGTACGATTTCATATATGACGCGGGCACTGGATATGCCATTGCGCTTTCTCTTTCTTGCATTGCTGCCGCGATGCTGGTCTTCATGCCAAGGCGTCAAGATTTCGAAGTCGAAGGCGACGTTCGGGGAGAGTCGATCGTAATAATTGTGATGCTGGTGGTGTTCGGTGGGATTTCGATAGCAAATCCGGCACTTTTTTCGGCCTCAAAGGCCGATGTTTTGTCATCTACCGGGCGGATCCAGTATGTATTTTACAACAGCTGCATCATCGGCATGGTGTTCGGAGCCCTGTCGGGGTGGAAGAAATCCAGGCTGGTCATCATCTTGAGCTGCCTGGGACTGATGCTTACGCTCTATATCGGGCATCGCTCTTCGGTTGCCATCGCGATTTTAGCTTGTTTGTACATAAGGTACAGGAACATTTCCCTGCTTTTGATCAGGAAAAGATACATAATTGGAGGAATTGGCGCATTCTTTTTTCTTGCAGTGTACAAGGCAGTATATGCAGCAATAAAAGCAGGAAATTTTGAACTTGTAGGTCAGAAAATACAATTCGACCAATTGTCCGATTCCGCTCTCGTGGGGCTGGAGCAGTTCGTGACATTGGCTCACCTGGATCTGGTCGTGAAATATGACTACACCTTGCCGTGCTCGAATCTTTGGCTGGTGCCTCTTTCTCTGTTTCCGTTCTCGGATACGGCCTTTGGCAAGGACGGATGCACCTACAACGAGCAGGTTCAGCCGTTCCTATTTCCGGGTTACAGTGGTGGCGTCGCTGCAAACATCTGGGCGGAGTTCTTTGCCAATTTCGGGTATGCCGGATTTCCGCTGCTCGTTGTCATTCTGTCGCTCGTGTGTGTTGCCGTCGAGGCGATAATCCGCAATGTGCGCAGCGCGACGCTCAAGGCCGGGCTGATCGTGGCCATCGTCCATCTCGCATTCTACATCCAGCGCAAGGAGCTGCTTGGCGCCTTCATCTCCGCCAAGCGAGCCGTTCTCGTTGCGCTTTTCATTTTTGGCTTGGTTTATGTGCACCGGAAGTGTTTTCCACCGGCCCCCGCCGAGGTGATGCCGCAGGGGGCGCGGGCCTTGCGCCGAGACAATGGCTGAGGACGTGACGGCGGTCGCCAAGCCTTCCGGATGGATGCGCGCGCGGCGGATTGCCCGCGACGTTACGTTTACGACGTCCGCAAGCGGAGTGGCCGCGTTGTGCTCCATCCTTGCACTGGCGCTCAACGCACGGTCGCTGGGTCCGGGGAATTTTGGCACACTCGCCGTAATTCAGGCCTATGTGGCGTTCGTTTCCGGCCTATGCACGTTCGAGAGCTGGCAGCCCGTGATCAGGCTGTGCGCGAGGTCGCCTTTGCGTCTGGGACCGGCGGCATCTTGCGGAATTGCCCTCGATGTTTCAGCCGCCCTTCTCGCCACGGTCCTGGCGATAGGCGGGATCTTGCTGTTTGGAGAAGCTGTTGGCGTGTCGCGGGATAATCGCCTTCTGGCGATTATCTACAGCCTCACCTTGTTGGCGAGTCTTTCGGGTACGCCGAAAGGTGTGCTTCGGCTGAACGGCCGGTACGACGTCATTGCCGGCAATCAACTCATGCAAGGGGTTGCCGTGGTGGTTGCCTCTCTCGTCCTTTGGATCCTCGATGCCTCATTGCCGGCCTATGTAATCGTGCTGGCAGCGGTCGGCGCATTCTACAACCTGACGCTGTTCGTTCGCATGCTGCTCTATACCAGGCAGGAGCACATCGAACTGCTCAACCCGCTTCGCTCCCGGTCCAAACGCCGTTTCTTCTGGGCGTTTCTTGCCATGGCCACGGGGACCAGTCTGCTCTCGACGCTTGTGAGCGCCAGGCGGCATCTCGCATTGTTCCTTGTCGCGGGCCTGCTGGGAGAGGTCGCCGCGGGCTCTTATTCGCTCGCATCGCGCCTGGCGACGATGGTTTCCCGGCTGACCGGTCCCTTGAACCAGGTGATCTTTCCCGAAATCGCGAAACTGTCGAAGCAAGAGCCTTCTTCTCGTCTATACCGCTTGAACGCCCGCATCACCGTGGTTTCGGCATGCGCCGCCGCCGGCATGGCGGTTGGGGGGGTGTTGCTGCAAAACCCCATCGTCCTTCTGGCTGGCGGTTCGGCCTACGCCGAAGCTTCGCTGCTCTTTGCCATTTTGTTCGCGGCCGAATGCTTCGGCCTCGCTGGAATGCATCTCAATCCGTTCATCCAGGTCCTGGCCGGGACGAAGCCGCTTTTGAAAATCACGGCGCTGGCGATCGCCATCTATGTTCCGCTTTGCCTGGCTTTGTCCGGATGGATCGGAATTTCAGGCATCGCCTGGGCCGGCTTGCTCGTATCGGCGGCGGTCTATGCGGCGATGATGGTGGTTTCGCACTTATTGTTGAAAAGGCGGATCCGCCTGGCGGAAGATATCTGAAGGCTGATGTTTTGAGATACTTGTTTTGCCTGCCAAGATACCACACCAATGCGGTACCTTGGGTTCGCATTCTCACTTCGGCGGGGCACCATGTTGCGGTCGACGTAGTCGAAACGAGCGTCACGGAGAATCACGCTCTTGTTTCTCCCAACGTGACGGCTCCATCCGCGCTGTCCCGGATGATCATGCGTCGGCGCTCGAGCAACATTCCGAATTCGCCTTTTTCCTTTCCCGGCGTCTTTTCCTACTGGAAGCGTTTGCAGGCCGAAGACCCCGACGTGGTGATCATCCGCGGAGTGACGCGATGGTTTTGCAGGGTCGCGGCACTCTGTTCAATCCTGCAAGGGCGCAGACTGGTCATCTACGACCAGGAGGACGCCAAGCCCCGCGCATGGAGTGGCACTTGGGTTCGAAGAGCCATCTTTCAGGGGCTGGGCATTCCGCATTTCACCTCGCGGCTCTCACCGAACCCTGGCCCGCTCAGGGTCGGCGATGCCATGTCCCTGCCATTCGGGAGCCCTTTCGAGCCGGCCCGGATCGAAGGCCTGGAAAGCAGGCCATTGCAGTGGCCGCCTCGAATCCTGATGGTGGCAAAATACCGGGAGCGCAAGGGGCACAGTTTGCTTCTGAGGGCGTTGTCCGCGATTTCATCCATGCCCTTCTCCCTGACATTCTGCGGCGAGGAGGCAACGAATGCCGACACGGCTTTTTGTCAGGCCTTGCGGCGCGAGGCTCAGGCGCTTGGCGTGGCGGACAGGCTTCGGTTTCAAAACAACATTGCCCATGACGACATGATCTCGGTCTTCTCCGGTCATGATCTCTTGATACTGCCCTCGCGGGCTGAACCCGCGGCGGTGTCTCCCATCGAGGCGTCCTGGGCGGGATGTGCCGTGCTGATGTCGCGAGACAGCGGCACGAGGCACTACATGCCCGAGGGGGCCGCTTTCGATTTCAACCCCGACGATCCGCAAGACATCGCACGCGCGGTCGCGAGGCTGATCGCTCGGCCACAGGATCTGGGGCCTGCAAGGGACGCCTGCTTCGCCCGCATCTCATCGCTCGCCAGTGACGACGAGATCTTGCGGCTGTTCGAGACCTTTGGGCCGGGCAGGGCACGACTGCATACAAGACGGTGAGCGAAACGGCATTGGGGGAGGCGGGGACGATGCTTGGGATCGGAAGAAAGATAATCATCTCCATCAACACGTCCTGGAATGTCGTCAATTTCCGCAAAGGCCTCATCGAGGCGCTGCAAGGGCGGGGCTATGAAGTGGTGGTTGCGGCGCCCAGGGACGAGTATTCGCGCCTGATCCCCCCGATGGGCTGCCGGTATGTCGAAATCGAGATGGATAATTCCGGCACCTCGCCGTTTCGCGACATGGTGCTTCTGTGGCGCTACTGGCGCCTGCTGCGCCGCGAGAGGCCGCTGGCGTTTGTCGGCTTCACCATCAAGCCCAACGTGTTCGGATCGCTGGCGGCAAACCTCAATGGCATCCCGGTCATAAACAATGTTTCAGGGCTCGGCACGGTTTTCGTCCGTGGCGGCCTTCTCCAGAAAATTGCCAAGGTCCTGTACCGGCTGGCGCTGGCCCGTTCGAAAATAGTCTTCTTTCAGAATGACGACGACAGGATGCTGTTCGTCGGCGAGCGCCTAGTCCGCAAGGAACTGACCGCGCTGCTGCCGGGCTCCGGGGTCGACCTTATTCGCTTCTCTCCGGCGCCCCGCCAAAGCCAATCGTCCGGCGCGATCGTCTTTCTGCTGGTGGCCAGGCTTCTCTGGGACAAGGGCGTGGGCGAGTTCGTCGAGGCAGCTCGTCAGATGCGCCGCAACATGCCCGGCGCGCGCTTCCAGCTTCTTGGATTCCTCGATGTCGAGAACCGCACAGCGGTCAGCCGTGCGCAGGTCGAGCGATGGGCAGGCGAAGGCCTGGTCGAGTATCTCGGAACCACCGACGACGTCCGTCCCTTCCTGGACGCGGCCGATTGCGTCGTCTTGCCCTCCTACAGGGAAGGAACGCCGCGCTCGCTGCTGGAAGCAGCCGCGATGGGCAAGCCGCTGATCGCGTCAGATGTGCCCGGCTGCAGGGAGGTGGTGGACCACGGCGTCAACGGCCTGCTGTGCAAGGTGAAAGACGCAGGCGACCTGGCAAGCAAGATGCTCGAATTCGCAACGATGGACGCCGCATCCAGGAACAGGATGGGCAGGGAGAGCCGAAGCAAAGTGGAGCGGCAGTTTTCGGAACGGATCGTCATAGAATGCTACATGACGCAGATAGGGAAGCTCAATGCCCCGCCAGGCGATGAACCGGGCCGGCGTGTAGTTGAACGCGGTTGAAGTTCGAGCCGAGGAGATCAGGCATTCAAGCAGGCGCTAAGCTTGTCTTGCTGCATTGCAGATCGGGACTCGGCTTTCGAGGGGGCTCGGCTTTGATCAAGTTGGGCTCGGTGTAATCAGGATGAAAAGGGAATCGTAATTTCTCTTTGGAGGGCCAGACATCCATCGCCGACAGCTCGGGATTATTTATACGTAATTGCTAAAATGGCGCGTTGTTCAGGTCAAACTTCTCCGCATCGTGCGACACGGGTTGGAATTGTGGCAAAAAAATGTTAGGCGCTGATGTCACCACCTTTTGATCTGGCATATCCGGGATGATTTGAAGGAAAGGCGAAACGGATGAATGTCATCATTAGAACCGCAGTGAGCGCGTTGGTTGCCGCGAGCGGTTTCACTTCGGTTTCATCTTTCGCCCAGGACGTATCCTGCAGCTGCGCTGCCGCCTATCGCGGCCCGGCGAGTGCGATTGGATCCATTCGTTCCGCCGATGGCGACGTGATGGTCTCGCAGTCGGTCGGCTATGGTCCTGCAAAGGCGGGAAGCACTCTCGGCCTTGGCAGTCGGGTGGTAGTCGGTACCAAGGGTTCGGCATCCGTACTTGTTGGCGGCTGCAACATGAATGTACCGGCGAACTCCAGTCTGGATGTTTCACGCGTGGGCGGCAACATCTGTCTGAAACTCGTGGGTTCAGAACGGACGGCGGCCATCCAGCCGTCCGGTGGCATAAGTGGGTTTGGCCTGCCCGAAGGGATTTTCGCCGGTGCGCTTGTCACCAGCGGTGTGTTTGCGGCGACGCAGGATGACGACAAAGCGGTCAGTCGCTGAGGGGCGGACCACCGTGAGTGCTGGTGAGTTCTTTGAGTGTTGTTGATCGAAGGGGTGCGTAAGCGATCCGTTCCGGGGGCGGGTCGTTGGTTCGAAGGGGGGTAGAAATGACCGGGCGTCATCGGGTTGGGGTTGTCTTCGCTTTTATCACGCTCGCCGGGGGAGGTGCCTGGTTTACAGCGTCCGATGCTGTTGCCCAGTCGGCACAGACATGTTCGTGCCTGGCCGCTGCGCCCGTGTCTGGCATTGTCGGCCAGTTCACCCAAGTCCGGGGTGATGTGCAGATGTCGCAGGCCGGCGGTTACGCCGGGGTGGGCGCGGGAGCGCCGATTTATCCAGGCGCGCGCATCATGACCGGGCCGCAAGCATCGGCTTCTTTGGCCATCGGCGCCAATTGCGCGCTTGATGTTCCGGCCAACGCGACCGTCAGCATCAATCCGGTGCAAGGCGGTATGTGCGTCTCGCTTGATGCGCAGGAAGCTGCTACCGGACCTGCCAATTCCGGACCTGGCATTTTGCCGGTGCTGTTGGGCGCCGGCGCGGTTGGTGGCGGCGCCGCACTGGCTATTGGACTACAGGATGACGACGACGCAGTCAGCCGCTAGGCAAGGTCTGGTCTCGCCGGTTTGCGCAAGCTCGGGCGCGATAGTGCAGAACCAGTTGCTCACGCCATCGGAAAAACGAGCGAAGAAGCCGGGAGCCAGCTGTGCGGGCCATTTCGATGGGCCGCCCAAGCTGTTCAAAAGTGGGGCTCTGTGATGGGCATTCTCGATCTCGGGGGAAGTGGCGTGGAGATGCCGGCATTGCTTGTACTGCTCGCCCTCTCTGCTTGCGCGAGCAGTTCATCATCGTCCACGAGCTCTGTCGATGCGCTGCAGCCGACATCGTCCTCAACGGCGCTTGCCGGGGGCGGCGCGCTACAGATGGTGAAGGATCTGCCGGCACCGCAGAATACACAAAACGGCAGCGAGCAGCCCCTGTCTGCCAACGATGTACTCGAAGTCAGCGTATTCCAGGTCGACAACCTGAACAGGACGGTTCAGGTGGACGCCGGCGGCCAGATTTCCCTTCCGCTTATCGGGACGATGACAGCGGCCGGCAAGACGGTCCGCCAGCTCGAAAAGGATATCGAGACAGCCTATGGCGCAAAATATCTGCAATCGCCGGATGTGACGATTTTCGTCAAGGAATCGATAGGCCAGCGCATCACGGTCGACGGTGAGGTCAACAGGGCCGGCATCTATCCGGTGTCCAGCAGCGCCTCCTTGCTGGATGCGATCGCCCTTGCCGGAGGCTTCAACGCCATCGGCGATGCCGGCAAGGTCTTCGTCTACCGCAATGTCGGTCAAAACAAGCTGGTCGCAAACTACAATGTCGAGGAAATCCGCGCCGGCAAGAATCGCAACCCGCGCATCTATGGCGGCGACGTGGTCGTGGTTTTCGCTTCGAAGTCGAAAATCGCAATGAACAATTTGAAGGATGCCCTGGGCCTCGCGTCGAGCGCGGCCCGAATTGCGGTCATTCCGTAAGGGAGGCCTGGCCGGCCAGGGTACGGACAACCAGGATCACCTCGCGCATGCTCGATCGCAACAGGCAGCCCCAAATCGCCGGTCCTCGACATGGCCAGGCTTTGTCAGCGGACCTCTATTATGACGGGGCGCAGAATTATAGTCCTTACGGTCGAGACTATGCCGCTCACGACGAGAGATTCAATCCGCTCAAGCTGCTTTTCTATGTCGTGCAATATCGCTGGCTGATTGTCATGATGGCGGTGGCTGGCCTAGTTGCCGGTATCATAGTGACAATGATGCAGACGCCGAAATATCAGGCAACGACACAGCTGGAAGTCCTGGTCCCTTCGGCAAAGGTTTTTCAGGACATCGAAGTGGTTTCCGAAAACAGCGACTTACGCGCGTTTCTGACCGCTCGCGAGAAACTGAAGAGCCGTGCGCTGGCCCAGCGCGTCGTGTTTCAGTTGGGGCTCTCCGAAAAACCGGATTTCCTGTTCCCAACCCCGAGCTTCTCGCTCAGCAACATCCTCTACCGTGCATTCGGAATTTCCAAATCGCCTTCGATCCAGGAAAAGACCCCCGAAGAGCGAGAGGCAATGGCGATCAAGCGCGTTCTGAAGGATCTGACGGTCAACCTTGTGACCAACACCAGCTTGCTGTCGATCACCTTCATCGACCAGAAGCCCAGATACGCAAGCGACGTCGCCAACCAGGTCGCGCAGAGTTTTATCGATCAACGTCTCGACCAGACCAGCGAGACGTCCGATCTGGCGAGACAGTTCATCCAGGAACAGGTCCTGCAGGTCAAGCAGAAGCTGCAGAAGTCCGAGGAGGAGCTTGTCACCTATGCGAAGGATGCCGGCATCACCGTCACCGGCGACGACAAATCGCTGATCGGATCGAACATCGAGGCGCTGAACACAGCGCTCGCTACCGCTATCCAGGATCGTCTTGATGCCGGTCGCGTCGTGGACCAGATAGACAAGGGGCGAGGCTCCAGCCTGTCGCCGGTTCTGGAGAGTGATGGCTTACAAAAACTCAGCGAAAAACTGGCGGACCTCAAGAGCCAATATCAGCAGAAACTGAGCATTCTGAAGCCTGGCTTTCCGGAGATGCAGCAACTCCAGTCGCAGATCAAGGAGCTGACGCGGCTCTATAACAACGGCGTCCTGGCGATAACCGATTCGCTGCGCCTGAAGTACCAGGAAGCGCAGAACAAGGAAGCCGACCTCAAATCCAAGCTCGCCGAGATGGAAAAGCAGCAGGTTGTCTTCAATGACAAGAATATAAAATACACCATCCTCAAGCGCGAGGTCGATTCCAACCGGTCGCAATATGATAGCCTCATCACCAAGCTGAATGAAGTAGGCGTCAGCTCCGAGCTCAAGACGCAAAGCGCAGCCATCGTCGATTTCGCGACCCTGCCCGTAAGTCCCTATTCTCCGCGCCTGATCATCAATCTGGCGATCGCGCTAGCGCTGTTCATGGCTCTCACTGCATCGATCATCTACATCATCGAGTTGCTGAACAACACCTTCACCAACCCCGAGCAGGTCGAAAGGGAGCTGGGGCTGGCCATGCTCGGTATCCTGCCGCTCGTCGATGACCGCGAACTGACGGCCAGCATCGCCGACCAGAAGTCCGGGCTATCGGAAGCTTATCGTTCGCTGCGAACGTCGCTGCAATTCTCCGGCGCGGAGGGCGCGCCGCGTTCGCTGCTGGTGACCAGCTCCGAGCCTTCCGAAGGCAAGTCGACGACCTCGTTCAAGCTCGGCCAGGATTTTGCCGCCCTCGGTGCGAAGGTCTTGCTTATCGACGGCGATCTGCGCAAACCGAATCTTCATCGGCTGTTCGGTCTCGACAACACGATCGGGTTGAGCAATCTCCTGACGGATACCGTGCGCAAGGAAGATGTGGCGGGCATATTCAGGACGACCAAATATCCCAACGTGACCGTGCTGACGTCCGGAACGATCCCGCCCAACCCTGCGGATCTGCTTTCATCGCCGAAGATGGCGCTGATCGTCACCAATCTCGGCAAGCGTTTCGATCTCGTCATCATCGACGCTCCGCCGATCGTCGGCCTGTCCGATGCGCCCATTCTCAGCCGGCTTGCCGAGGGCACACTGGTGGTCATTTCCACGAACCAGGTGACGCGCAAGGCGGCCAAGACGGCGCTGAAACGCCTGCGCGCAGCCGGAGCGAACGTGATCGGGGCGGCAATGTCGAAATTCGCGGTGAACAAGTTCGACTACAACTACGCCTATAAATACATGAACTACCAATATTACGAACATGGCGCGGGCACGCCGAAGATTGAGGGCAAAGTCGATGACGGAGCAGGCCAGCCCTCTCATGCAAAATCTCCTGCGTTCAAGCGTTTGGTTCGTCGCCTCCGTTCTGGTGTTGATGGCTTCGTCGATCGGGCTAAGTCGGCTCCTTGAGGAGGGAACGCCGAGCGTGTCTCTGGCACTGGACCCGCTGAACGCAGATGCCTTGATAGACGAAATTGCCGGCGAGCTGAACGAAACGAGCGTCGATCTCGGCGCCTTGGCCGCCAAGGCCAAGAATGCGCTTCGCTTCAATGTCGCGGACGCCCGTCTCTACAGCCTGATCGGTGAGATCAGATATCGGCAAGGCGAACAGGCCCAGGCTTTCGAACTTTTCGACCAGGCGCGAAAACTGTCCAAGACTGAAATCCATGCGCTGCAGAGGTCCATCGATCGCTCGATCGCGGCAGGCGATCTGGCGAGGGCCGTGGGCGAGATCGACACCTTGCTGCGCCGGTGGCCAGACCAGTTTTCGGCCATCGCCCCAGGCTGGCCTGCCATCCTTTCCAATTCCGACGGCTATCAGGCCGTGCTGGCAGCCCTGGAGGCAGAGGCGCCGTGGCGTGGTAAGCTTTTTCTCGCCCTTGGCCAGAACCCGCAAAGCCTGGGACCTGCAAACCAGCTGCTGCTCGATCTCGGACGCACGGATGCGCCCCCGAAATCCAGCGAATTGTCCGCCGTTATCACCGGTTACATCAAGCAGAAGGACTATGGCCCGGCCTATCGGCTGTTTCTTTTCAGCCTGTCCGATCGGGAGCGGAAGCTGGGCGGCTATATCTTCAATGGCGGCTTCGAGCCGCTCTTCAGCGGCAAGCCGTTCGACTGGGTGATACACGACCGATCTGGGCTGGAGATCACCTTTGCCGGATCGCAGGGCGCGGGTGAAAGTGAAAGCGACAGCAACAGCGGGGCGACGGTTCGATTTCTAAACACGCCGGTCAAGAACGCTGCGCTTCAGCAATATGTCGAATTGCCCCCCGGTTCTTACCGGATGTCCATGACCGTGTCCGCAACAAATCTCAAACTGCCAAAGCAGCTGTTCTGGTCCGTCAGATGCGCGGACCCGTCAAGCGAGATAGCGCGCTTCAACATACCGGAAGGCACATTCAACCGGCGAAGCCTGAGCCTGGATTTCACCGTCGGACCGGCTGCGTGTCCGATACAGTTGCTGAGGCTGGAAACAGCCGCAATTGCCGAGAGCTGGCGGTTTCGATACGTCGGCACGCTGGTCATGCACAGATTGAGCATCGAGAGGGTGTCGTCGTGAGAGCACGGTCACGGCAGCCCGGGCAGTGGGACAAATACCTGCTTGGGTCGGTTCTTTTCCTGTCCCTGCTGATTGGCGGCGGCACCGCGAGCGGCCTCTACACCGAAACGCTGATCGAGATCGCGGCGATTCTCTCGGCCGCGGCCATCCTGTCGCGGCCCAGCGGACAAACAATTCCCCGGGCGATCTTGTGGCTGATTGCTCTCGGCCTAGCCGTGTTCTGCTTCCAGATCGTTCCGCTGCCCGGGGCCTTGCTGGACGGGTTGCGGCCCGAGGTGCTGCTTGTCAGACCCTGGCTGGATGGTGAAACGCAATCGCGCTTCGTCAGCGTCGGCGTCGGGCGCACGATCGAGTGCATGTTGTATTTCGCCGCCGCCGCGGCATTTTTCCTCGGCGTCACCCGCCTGCGCACCGAGGAGGTCTACGGCCTTGTTCCCTTCTTTTTCATGGGCGTCATCTGCAATGGCCTGGCCGCGGCGATCCAGTATTCGCTCTCCGATACCGTCGCCATAGAAGGATTGCTGCCGTTTACGATCAATGCGGGCCTGTTTGCCAATCAAAATCACTTTTCGGCCTTGCTCTTCGTCTCCATCCCATTCGTGGTCTACTATGGCTTGTTCCGTGGACATTTTCTGTCCGGATCGCTTGGGCTGACGATGCTCTTGCTGCTTCTTCTGGCAGCCGGCTCGCGCGCCGGCATTCTGATCGGACTGGTGATCACCGCGATATCAGTTGTCTTCCTGTCCGCTCGCTCAAGGGCGGGCGGATATGGCATTCTTGCGGTTTTCATCGGGCTTTCCGTCTACACGATCGGCGCATGGGCGAAGATCGATGCGAAAGTGGTCGATCCGGCTTTCGGCAGGGCGGAGTTTGCTCGCACCACGATCGATGGAATGAAAGAGAACTGGGTGACTGGCGTTGGTTTCGGCAGCTTTCCGAAGGTCTATCAGATATACGAAAAAGCCGGAATGATTTTCAGAACTTATGTAAATCATGCCCACAATGACTACCTCGAATTGGCACTTGAGGGCGGCATACCGGTCGTTTTGTTAATGATTGTGTATGCCATATTGCTTTTCGCCTCGTCGGTCCGGATTCGCCGGGAGCCGTTACAGAAGGCTGCATTTCTGTCGGTGTCGTTTTTGCTCGTTCACTCTCTTGTCGACTATCCCTTGCGAACCGCAGCACTCGCGATGACGTTTGCCTATTTGAATGCGATCGTCTTTCACAAGGGTTTTGCCGAGCGGCTGAACCAAAGGCGCGAGATGGGCGAGATAGGCCATCACGATGAAGACGATCTGCTTGTCCCGGCCAGGACCTCGGGCCCGGCAAGGCAAGGGCGGTTGGCGGGGGCCGGGGACACTCGCTCGGCCCCTTCGTCGGGCACCAGATTGACAAGCCACGGCATGAAACCTAAGCACGGGTGGCTTGTGTCAGGGGAGGGGACTTAGGCATGTCAAGGAGAGTTTCTTGAAAGGAATTATCCTTGCTGGGGGCAGTGGAACGCGCCTTTATCCGCTAACGTTGGCGGTCTCCAAGCAAATCCTCCCGGTATACGACAAACCGATGATCTATTACCCGCTGAGCGTTTTGATGCTTGCGGGGATTCGAGAGATTCTGGTCATATCCACGCCGCGGGACCTGCCGGTTTTCCGCGAGCTGTTGGGCGATGGATCGGAATTCGGGCTTGAGTTGTCCTACGCCGAGCAGCCGCAGCCCAACGGGCTTGCGGAAGCGTTCATTATCGGCCGCGATTTCATCGGCGCGGACAGCGTTTCGATGATACTGGGCGACAACATCTATTTTGGCGACGGATTGTCCAAGCTTTGCCGCACCGCGGCATCGCGCGAAAGCGGCGCTTCGGTGTTCGCCTACCATGTCGAGGATCCGGAGCGCTATGGCGTGGTGTCCTTCGACAAGACCACTGGAACCGCGCTCACGATTGAGGAAAAACCACAGAAGCCGAAATCCAACTGGGCCGTCACCGGCCTTTATTTCTACGACAACCAGGTTGTCGATATCGCCTCAAGGATTCGGCCCTCGGCTCGAGGCGAGCTCGAAATCACGGCGGTCAACAATGCCTACCTCGAGCGTGGCCAGTTGCAGGTGCATAGGTTGGGGCGCGGTTATGCCTGGCTCGATACCGGCACTCATGACAGCCTGGACGATGCTTCTTCGTTCGTGCGTACAATCGAACGTCGCCAAGGCATCAAGGTCGCCTGTCCGGAGGAAATCGCCTTCGAACAGGGCTGGCTGCGGGCTGACGAAGTATTGCAGCGCGCAACCCGATTGGGAAAAAATGAATATGCCGCCTATCTGCGCCGCCGGGTGGTCGAGTTGTCGGAGGACTAGATGCTGGAGGTGAGACCCCTTGGCATCGAAGGTCTGCTCGAAATCATTCCGAAGCGGCACGGCGATGCCCGTGGCTACTTCACCGAAACCTGGAACGCCGCACGCTTCGCCGAGGCCGGCCTCGAACTCGCCTTCGTCCAGGACAATCACTCCTATTCCGCCGCGGCCGGTGTCGTCAGGGGGCTGCACTATCAGTTGCCGCCACGCGCCCAGGACAAGCTGCTGCGCGTTGTCAGAGGCAGTGTCCTTGATGTCGCGGTCGATATCCGCCGCTCCTTGCCGACATTCGGAAAATGGGTTGCCCTCGAGGTCTCGGCCGAGAAGGGCAACCAGATCCTGGTGCCCAAGGGCTTCGCCCACGGCTTCATGACGCTCGTGCCCGATACCGAGGTGCTGTACAAGGTGACCGACACCTATTCGCCCGAACACGACCGCTCGATCCGTTTCGATGATCCGGCCATCGGCATCGAATGGCCGCCGCCGGCCGGCGGGTTTCAGCTTTCTGACAAGGACCTCAAGGCGCCGCTGCTCGCCGCCGCCGAGGTGTTTGCCTGATGAACATTGCCAGATGCGCGGGGATAGCGGCATGAATTTTC
Organism: Mesorhizobium sp. BR1-1-6; assembly: GCF_020165355.1. Taxonomy (NCBI): domain Bacteria; kingdom Pseudomonadati; phylum Pseudomonadota; class Alphaproteobacteria; order Hyphomicrobiales; family Phyllobacteriaceae; genus Mesorhizobium; species Mesorhizobium sp. BR1-1-6. Next base: position 286,280 of record NZ_JAIUHZ010000004.1, read on the forward strand.
TGGTGACGGGCGGGGCCGGCTTCATCGGTTCGGCGGTGTGCCGGCATCTGTGCGCCAACCCGGCCTACCGGGTGACCAATCTCGACAAGCTGACCTATGCCGGCAATCTGGCCTCGCTGCGGCCGATCGAAAATGCACGAAATTACAGCTTCGCCCAGGCCGACATCTGCGACGAGCGGGCGGTGCTCGACATATTGCGCCGCGGCGATATCGACATCGTCATGAACCTCGCCGCCGAGAGCCATGTCGACCGCTCGATCGATGGGCCGGGCGCCTTCATCGAGACCAACATCGTCGGCACCTACCGGATCCTCAATGCAGCGCTGGAATACTGGCGCGGCCTTTCCGACGACAGGAAGGGCCGTTTCCGCTTCCATCACGTCTCGACCGACGAGGTGTTCGGTGACCTGCCCTTCGATGGCGGCATGTTCGTGGAAGAGACGCCTTACGCGCCGTCCTCGCCCTATTCCGCCTCCAAGGCGGCCTCCGACCATCTGGTGCGCGCCTGGCACGAGACCTATGGCCTGCCGGTGGTGCTGTCCAATTGTTCGAACAATTACGGGCCCTACCATTTTCCCGAAAAGCTGATCCCGCTGGTCATCCTCAACGCGCTCGACGAGAAGCCGCTGCCGGTCTACGGCGCCGGCGCCAATGTGCGCGACTGGTTGTTCGTCGAGGACCATGCGCGCGCGCTGGAACTGATCGCCACCAAGGGGCAGCCGGGCGAGAGCTACAATGTCGGTGGCAGTTCGGAACGCACCAATCTGGGCGTCGTCGAGACGATCTGCGATCTGCTCGACGCCAGGCGCCCCCGCGCCGGCGGCAAAAGCCATCGTAACCTGATCTCTTTCGTCACCGACCGTCCCGGCCACGATCGCCGCTACGCCATCGACGCCTCCAAGATCGGCCGCGAGCTCGGCTGGGCGCCGAGGGAGAATTTCGACAGCGGCCTGGCAAGGACGGTTGACTGGTACCTGGACAACAAATGGTGGTGGGGACCGATCCGCGAACAGCGCTATGCCGGCGAAAGACTGGGCGAAGCCCGCAAGGCGGCCGTATGAGGCTCGTTGTCACCGGACGCGAGGGCCAGGTCGCGGCAAGCCTTCTGGAGGCTGGGCGCGGGTGCGAAGACGTCGAGGTCATCGCCATCGGCCGGCCGCAACTCGACCTCGCGCGGCCCGGGACCGTGATCGACGCCATAGCGGCCGCCATGCCCGATGTCGTCGTGTCGGCAGCCGCCTACACGGCGGTGGACCAGGCCGAGGACGAACCCGAGCTCGCCTTTGCGGTGAACGCCGCCGGCGCCGGCGAGGTGGCGCAGGCGGCGGCTCGGCTCGGCGTGCCCGTCATCCATCTGTCGACCGACTATGTCTTCGACGGCACCAAGGACGGTCCCTATCTGGAAACCGACGCGACCGCGCCGATTGGCGTCTACGGCGCCTCCAAGCTTGCCGGCGAACAGGCGGTGGCATCAGCCAATTCGCGCCACCTGATCTTGCGCACGGCGTGGGTCTACAGCCCGTTCGGCAAGAATTTCGTCAAGACCATGCTGAGGCTGGCCAGCGATCGCGACGAGATACCGGTTGTGGCCGACCAATGGGGAAATCCCACTTCCGCGCTTGATATTGCTGACGCGATTCTGCATGCGGCGGCACGGGTGCACCGCAACGAGGGTTTCGCCGCGTGGGGCATCTATCATCTGGCCGGCACGGGCGAGACCAACTGGAGCGGCTTCGCCCGCCATATCCTGGACATAAGCGGTGGGCTCGGTGGCCCCTCCGCGCGGGTGCGCGATATTGCTGCGACGGACTATCCGACCAAGGCGCGCCGCCCCGTCAATTCCCGGCTGTCGAGCGCGAAGTTTGCCTCCGTGTTTGGATGGAGTGCGCCGGTACTGCAGAAGTCGGCGCGGGAGGTGGTCCGTCGTCTCCTGAGCAGGTGACCTGACGGGCTTTGACTGCATCAACAACCAGCAACCGGCGGGGGATTCACCGGCTGCCGCAGCGCGAAGCCGTATTTCAGCGTCGGCGGTTATCGAGTTGGTGATAGAGCTCGGCGTATGCTTTTCCCATCCTGTCAGCTGTAAAGAGGCGAACGTAGCGATCGCGAGCAGCTCGCCCCCAGTTCGCTGCCTCGACCGGCGAATCGACGACCTGGTTGATGGCTTCGGCAAGGCATGCTGGATCGGAAGGCGGTACGACCAACCCGGTCTCGCCGGCTTTGTTCACATAACTTGTTCCCGTTCCGATCTCGCAAGAGATCATCGGTTTGCCGCACATCGCAGCCTCGACGAGAGAAAGCCCGTAGGCTTCCGACCTCTGGTTTGACGGAAAAACGAACCCCAGGCAGTTGTGGAGGAGCGCCATCTTGTGCCGCTCGGCCACCTCGCCGAGGAATATCACATTGTTGCGACGCAACGTCTTGGCCTGAAGCTTCAGGCGCTCTTCGATAGGCCCTGATCCGGCAATAACGATCTTGCACCTGACTCTGTCGGCCGCCTGAACCAGCACGTCCAGCCCCTTATAGTAGCGCAGGACGCCGACGAAGAGCACGAAAGGCTCCGCCACTGCCGCTTGGCACCATCTGTTGTCGGCTTCGGTCGGCGTGGGATAATCGGTTTCATCGATGCCGATCGGGATGATCGTCGATTTGCCCTCCAAGCCCCTGAGAACGGGGCTCGATTTCAAATAGTTCGGAGATGTCGCGACGATAGCGTCCACATCTCTGAGGAAGCGCAGCATCAGCGGCCGATAAAGAGGCAGCAAAAGTCTTTGTTTGACGATGTCGGAATGGTAGGTGACGATGGTCGGTTTGCCGTGACGGGATTGAAAATGCACCATGTCCATGAATGGCCATGGGAAATGGTAGTGTATGAGGTCGGCTTTCCCAGCGAGCGCCCCGAACTTCCGAAAGACCTCGAGCGAAAACCCGGTCGACGCCAGTTCGAAATCCAGCTTGGCTTTTCGGGCCATGTGCCCGTCGAGATGCTGCGTGTTCTCGTTCGGAGCACGGCTCAACGAGAGCACTTCGGTTTCAATGCCGCGGCTGGCGGTGCTTTGAGCGATGGCATGTATCGTCCGCTCCACCCCGCCAAAGGTATCGGGCCAGTATGTCTTGAAGAAATGCAGCACTTTCAAAGATTGGTCTTCCGTCTTCGCTCGATGGCCACTTCAAAAATCTGAAGCATACCTTCCACGTCAGCGCCTTCTTGCGGTTATGGCCAATTCGAACACTGCAACCAGGTCTAAGGCACTTTTTCTCCAGTCGAACCGGAGCGCGTTCAGGGGCGCTTTCTCAGCCAGCCGCGAGCGCAATGCATTGTCGAGCGCCATCCGGCCCATCGCGGCGGAGATATCCTGGACGTTGGTCGGGTCAACAAGAAGGGCAGCTTCGCCAGCCACCTCGGGCATGGAAGACATGTTTGAAGTTACGACAGGCACCCCAACCCCATTTGCTTCGATAATTGGAAATCCAAAACCTTCGTATAATGACGGCATGACAAGAAACTTCGCTCGGCGATAGAGGACAGCGAGATCGCTGTCCGTGACATATCCCGTAAGTCGCACATCCGATTCGATTTCGAGGCGCACCATGCGCTCGCGCAGGTCGCCGAGACGCCACCCCTGACCCCCCGCTATGACGAGCAGCAGATTTTTCCTGACCGGCTCCGGAAGCAGCGCATAGGCTTCCAGGAGACTTGGCAAGTTTTTGCGGGGTTCAAGTGTGCCGACAAAGAGGGCGTATTCGCGGTCGATGCCTTTGTCCGCAAGCACGCTGTTGGTCCCGCCATCCTCCAGGCGCGTCAGTCCAGGGTACACCACGTGCAGCTTCTTGGAGACCTGTGGATACAGCATTCGAATGGCATCGGCCGTAGAGCGCGAGACTGCGACGATCTTATCCGATGAAAATATTGCAGGTCGCATGAGGAAGCGATCGCCGAGCCAGCCCTGCAAACGCATTGTCGATGCCGCATGGTGCCATACGAGATCGTGAATGGTCACAACGCGGGGGATATCCGGATCCAAACTAAAGGGCAATCTGTGTGCAGGGCCCCAAAAGATGTCGATTTTGTCGCGGGCTGCCTGTTTGGGTAACAGGGTTTGACCCCAAACCATGCGCCTGAAATTACCTGCATGACCAGATATCCGAAACGTTCCGCCCGATAGACGAGACAGATCCGACACCGGTCGCTCCGGGAGATACAGAAAGATTTCGTGACCGGCTTCCGCCAACCCACGGCACATCTCCAGCACATAGCGGCCGATGCCTGTGAGATTGTGGACAAGGTTGCGGGCATCAATGCCGATTTTCATGAATCGGGCCGTTTTTCTGTTCGAGCCTGAAAGGAAAGCGGCTGGCGCTGTCTAGCCGTGGGCTCGACGGGCCGGCGTGCCTGTATACACGCCGGGCACTTCAATGTCTCGGACGACCGTTGCGCCAGCGCCGATGATGACATTGTCACATATGCTGATCCGATCAATCACGGTCGCACCTGCGCCAACCAGAACCTGTGTGCCTATTCGGCAGCGGCCTGCAACGGTCGCATTGACCGATATATGCGAAAAATCACCGATCACGCATTCGTGGTCAACGACTGCGCCGCTATTGATGATGACGCCCGGCCCGATCTTTGTAAGCGGTCCCAAATGGGCCTGATGAGCGACCAGTGAGCCTTGCCCGATCTCACATTGCCTCCCGACAGAGGCAGTCGGTGCGACGAGCGTCGCAAGAGGAAGAAGCGCGCTCCCGCATTGCGCGCGTCGCCGCGCATTGTCACCCGAGCCCGGAAACATGAGCCAACCGGCGCCGGCGGCATTGCTGGGAAGAACAGCGACAGCAGGAAAGCCCGCAAATTCCTCACCGGCCTTTGCCTGGTCATCGATGAAAATCAAATCATCGAACCCTGACGACAGCGCTATATCCCCTACGCTACGCGCATGGCCGCCAAAGCCCAGAATGAAAAGACCTTTGCTCATAGTGACGGCGTCATGCCTTTCTGCTCGGCTATGACATCAAGGATGCGGATATGTTCCTTAACAACATCCTTCCACGTACGTTTCGCGAGAACATCAAAAAATTGGCGCTGCTGAGCGTAGAGGGCATCCCGGTTTTGAAGTGCCCATTCGATCTTGTCAGCCATTGCCTTCCAATCATATGGGGCGAACAAGGTGGATTCTCGCAGCGCCGGATCGACAACAATCTCCCTGGTCACCTCAATGTCGCCCATGACAACGGTAGTTCCTACGGACAACGCCTCTGTAATCGTGAATGGCATTCCACCTTCGGAAAGCGATGGATTTACCGCAAGGTCAGCGCACTTGTAGAGGCGGCAAGCTCTACCGGACCCCGGGATGAACGCCGACCAAGACAGATTGGGTGGGCATCGACATCACTGCGCCAATCCATTCACTTTTTTGTATGCCTTGATCGCGGGCCCTATTGCGCCGTCAAACGCAACCGCTCCATGATGAAAAACAACACCTCGCTCACAAATGGAACTCAGCGTGCCAAAGTCGTGTGAAGCGAGCAACAGAATCTCCGCCTGCTCGACAAGATCCAGGATGCGTTTGCGCGCTTTTCCCATAAAATTCGCATCACCGGCACCGATCACCTCGTCGAGGAGGAGAATGTCACCGCCGACCGCTGTCGAAATCGCGAAGGCGAGGCGCACCTGCATGCCAGCGGAATAGGTTTTGATCGGATAGTCGATAAACTCCCCGATATCGGCAAAGGCGACAACCTCATCCTCTATCGAGCGCATGAATTTGGGCGAGAGACCGAGGAGAAGTCCGCGATACAGGATGTTCTCCCGGCCGGTGGCATCAGGCTCGAAACCCAAGCTCAGGTCAAACAAAGACCGGACGGTCCCCTCGACCACGCGCTTCCCGGAAGATGTCGGGTATAATCCTGCCACCATCTTGAGGAACGTGCTCTTGCCGGCCCCATTGTGTCCTAGAAGGCCAACACGTTCGCCGGGACCAATGTTCAGGCTAACATCCTTCAATGCGTGGATGTCGACGATCTTCTTGCCTCCTCCGTTCAACGTCGCCAGCGACGCCAGCATGGATTTCAATGACCGCTCGCTGAAGCCGACGGATGCATAATGGAGGTTTACCGACTCGAGGTGAATCCGGTTTGTCATAGGTAGAAGATCACCCTTTTTTCGGCGGACCTGCCCACGAGTGCTGCGATCAGCACGAGCACTGCGATAGTCCCGAAGCACCACAGGTAATTGGCAGCGACGGGCCATTCACCATGCAGGAGTGGAGCGCGTACGATCTGGAGCAGGTGATAGATCGGATTGTAGTCCAGCAGGACATGCAAATTGCCTTTGCGGAACACCGACGTCTCGAAATAGATTGGTGAGACAAACCATACGGCTTGCAATATCAGGCCAAGCGCATGCGGGAGATCGCGAAAACGGGCAGAAAAATATGCCATTATCGTCGCCCACGGCCAGACAATCAGACCGATGATCGGGAAAATCGTGAGGGCGGCAAGCCAAGACCAGCCGAAATTCTGCGGCATCACGACAAGCACCCAACCGATGAGACTGATGCTGGCCAGGGCAAGCACTATAAGTCCGGAAATAACGTTTCGAAGCGTATATATCGCTAACGGGTGACGTGTCTGCTTGATGTACGCGTCGGCCTGGACGAAAGCCAATGCGCCTCCACTTACATTTAAGACGATGTACTCCCAGATGATGACCCCGGAGAGAATGTAGGGCGCATATTCCGAGATCGCGGCATCGAAGATACGACTGAACACGATGGAGATAAGGATCGTTAGGCCCAGAGGCTGGATAATCGACCACAGGACACCGAAGAAGGACCTTCTCCAGCGACCGCGCAGATCGGACATCGCGAGATGCATCCAAAAATATCGCGCGGCCCAAATGCCCCTAAGATACTCGTTCACAGGCCATTTCCTTAACGCAAAGTCACCGCGGTCGATCCTCGAAATAACCGATGATCGAAGAACATATGCGGTTCAGCTGTTCCTCGGTCAGTCCGGGGTAGCTCGGCAGATTGATGCCACGCTTGCTTACGCTATCGCCATTCGGAAAGGCCCGGTCAGAATAACAGTGCGGCATGTGGCTGGCTAAGGGGAAAAACGGGCGTGTCTCGATTTCGTCGTCGGCAAGACGCGCACGCAACCGATCTCGATCCTCAACGTGGTCAACGACAATCGAACACATCCAGTGCGAATGATTAACGTCGCCCACGGGATCATGGGTCCTCAAGGGAAGCCCGGACAGTCGGGTCCGGTATATCTCTGCGATCTGCTGCTTGCGGTGGATGATCTCTTCAGCCATCTCGATCTGGGCAAGCCCGATCGCGGCCTGGATATTGGTCATCCGATAATTGTAGGCGAGCATGTCGTGCCAGTATTCGCGGGTCGGCGAGACACCTTGGCTTTTCAGGCGCCGACACTTGTCCATCACCTCAGCCGATCGCGCCAGAACCATTCCGCCTTCGCCGGTTGTGATTGTCTTGTTCCCGAAGAAACTGAAGGTGGCAACATCACCAAACGTGCCGACATGCCGGCCTTTCCACCGGGTCCCGAAGCCTTCCGCGCAGTCCTCGATGAGCAAAAGATCGTGATCGCGGCAAAGGCCCGAGATCGCATCCATATCACAAGGATGGCCATACAAATGCACCGCCATGACCGCGCGGGTTCTCGGGGTTATAGCGTCACGTATTGCCTGCGGATCCACCTGCAGCGTGTCTTCCAACGAATCGACGTAGACCGGCGTCGCGCCGGTCTGCAAAATGGTGTTGACCGACGCTATGTATGTGAAGCTTGGAACGATGACCTCGTCGCCGGCACCGATGCCCAATGCATCCAGCACAAGGTGGATGGCTACGGTGCCGTTTGCCACGCTTGTCGCGTCTTTCGCGCCTACATACTCCGCAAAAGCCTTTTCAAATCGGGATATGAAGGCTCCACGCGAGGAAATCCAACCCGTAGTCAAGCACTCATTGACATACGCCGATACGTTTCCGCTGAGGTATGGCTCATATACTGGAATTCGTGCCATGGTTATTCTGCGCGAGTGAAGCGTTGATAGCCATGCGTTGTAAGCAGCTTTTCCTGCTCGGCACCCTTAAAGTCCTCGCGAATCATTTCTTGGACCAGCTCGGTGAATTTAATCCTAGGTTCCCAGCCAAGGTTCTTTCGAGCTTTACTGGCGTCGCCAAGAAGCGTTTCGACTTCTGTCGGCCGAAAGTAAGCCGCATCGACAGCCACTATGCATTGACCGCTTTTGTTATCGTACCCTTTCTCGTCGACGCCTTTTCCCTCCCATCTTACGTCAATATCCAGTTCCGCAGCCGCCAGGGTCACAAATTCGCGCACGGAATGCTGCTCGCCAGTTGCGATAACGTAATCCTCAGGCGCCTCCTGTTGCAACATAAGCCATTGCATCTCAACATAGTCTTTGGCATGCCCCCAGTCGCGCAGTGAATCTAGATTACCCAGGTAAAGCTTCTCTTGCATGCCTAGCTTGATCCGTGCCAGCGCTCGCGTAATCTTACGCGTCACAAATGTCTCACCTCGCATTGGGGACTCGTGATTGAACAGAATGCCGTTACACGCATAGATACCGTATGCTTCGCGATAATTGATCGTAATCCAGTATGCATACAATTTGGCCACGGCATAAGGAGACCGTGGGTAGAATGGCGTGGTTTCCTTTTGCGGCGTCTCTTGCACGAGCCCATACAGTTCAGACGTGGACGCCTGGTAGAAACGGACCTTCTTCTCCAAGCCGAGAATTCGGATGGCTTCCAAAATTCTCAACGCTCCTAGAGCGTCGGAGTTGGCGGTGTATTCAGGTTCCTCAAATGAAACGGCTACGTGACTCTGTGCCGCCAGATTGTAAATCTCATCCGGCTGGACGAGCTGAATGATCCGCATCAGACTTGATGAGTCAGTCAGATCGCCATGATGCAACGTCAGATCTACACCCTTTTCATGCGGATCATGATACAAATGATCGATGCGATCCGTATTAAAAAGGGATGTGCGGCGCCTTACGCCGTGAACGGAATAACCCTTTTCCAGCAGGAATGCCGCCAGATAGGCGCCGTCCTGCCCGGTGATGCCGGTTATCAGTGCTTTTTTTTTCATCAATGTTCTCGATGTATCCGATTTGTGTCCGCCCAGCCCCTAAGGCTTTGCCGCCCCCAGCACCGTGAGCCAATGGATCGTCAGGCGCGGCCGTATACGTCGTCAAAACGCACGATATCGTCCTCGCCGAGATAATCGCCGCTTTGCACTTCAATGATCACCAGGTCAATCCGGCCCGGGTTCTCCAGCCTGTGTTTATGACCGCAGGGGATGTAGGTTGACTCGTTTGTCGCCAGGAACAGCTCCTGGTCGCCATTGACTATTTTCGCGGACCCGCTGACCACGACCCAGTGCTCGGAGCGATGGTAGTGCATTTGCAGGCTCAAACGTCTGCCGGGCTTCACCTCGATGCGTTTGATTTTGAAGCGCTCGCCTTCCTCCAGAACCGTATAGGTGCCCCACGGCCTATGTACGGTGCTGTGGACCAAATGCGCCTCATGCCCGGAAGCCTTGAGGCCCTCGAATAACTTCTTGACGTCTTGAACGCGATCGCGGGAGGCGACAAGCAATGCGTCGGGAGAATCGACGATCACCAGATCGCTGACCCCGACCGTGCCGATGACGCGCTTGTCGGAACTTACATAGCTGCCGGTGGTGTCGACCATATGAACATCGCCGCGCAGCCTGTTGCCGCTTTCGTCAGGAGCGATCAAATCGGCCATGGCGTTCCAAGATCCGATGTCGTTCCAATCCATGTCGCAAGGAACCACGGCAAGATTGTTTGCCTTCTCCATAACCGCGTGATCGAGAGAGATTCGCGGAGCGGAGCCAAAATGCTCGGGCGCGAGTTCGATTTTGGCAAAGCCTTCGCCTTGACTGAATCGGCCGTTCTCATAACTGTCGGAAACCGTCTGGATCACTTCGGGGCAATGCAAAGCCATCTCGTCGAGCATGCGTTGCGCGCTGAAGCAGAATATCCCCGCGTTCCAGAAGAAGCGTTTGGAGGCGACATAGGCCTTGGCTGTGTCGAGATCCGGCTTTTCAACGAAGCGGACGACTTTCTCACCATCGGCTTCGATGTAGCCGAATGCCGTGTCCGGTCTGGTTGGGCTGATGCCCAGTGTGGCAATCCGCCCCAGTTTTGCATATTCGATGGCCCGGCCCATAACGTCTAGAAATGCGGGCAGGTTGCCAATCATGTGATCGGCCGGGAAGACGCAAAGAATCGCATCAGGGCCCTGCGTTGCCTTGGCATGGACAGTGGCTGCCGCCACGGCAGCGGCCGTATCCCGGCCTTCCGGCTCGAGCAGAAACGTACGCGGCAACACAACCGAATCCAGTTCGTCGAAGTCGTCCTTTGTGAGGAAAAGGTGGTCCCCGGACGTTACAGCCACGAGTTCCACCACGCCCTCAATCGACGCGGCGCGCAGCACTGTGTGCTGAATAAGCGAATGCCCGTCCGCCACTTTAAGAAAAGGCTTGGGGTGCGATTGCCTTGAGGCAGGCCATAGTCGCGATCCGGCTCCACCGCTGATGATGACGGGAACCACTTTCATGAAATGACCTCTGCTTCGTTTGTGGATGCGATCGCCAGCGCCCTGTCGAGCGTCAGCGCCACAATAGCTCTCGCTCTGCCTGGGTCTGCTGCCTCCGAATAACAGCGAAGTTCAGGCGCGTTGCCGGACGGCCGCAGATGGATGATCTCGCCAGTCAGCATCTGTGTCCTTAGGCCGTCGGTCTCGTCAACTTCAGCAACAGTTCCGAACGGGGCCAGAAATCGCTGCAGTGCAGCCCGATCCGCGAGCCGGCGCATCAAGTTGCGCGAACTCTCCACCGGGAAATTCTCAAGGCGTTCGCTTGCACAAGCCGGAAGATTCCACAACGCGCGCAGACCTGACAGCGATTTTCTTGTCGATGCGACCATCCCGAGGACAGCCAGGATGGGGAGCAGTGAATCCCGTGTCGGCAATGCCGTCAATGTCTTGCCGTGTAGCGAACAGTCCGACCCCAAGAGAACGCCACCATTGGCTTCAAAGCCCACAACGATTTTCCCGGGGTGGTGTGAGGCTTCCATGGCTTCGACAACAAAGGGAGATCCGACCTTCGTTCTCAGAACCGTAAAACCGAAGGCTTTCGAAATACCTGAATTCGAAGTCACGGGCGTCACCACGATGTCAGCCCGCAGGAACAGAGCCGTGGCGAGGCCGATCAGGTCGCCGCGAAACAGGTCACCATTCTCGTCGGCAATCAGTGGCCGATCAGCATCGGCATCGGTCGACACGATGGCGTCGAGGTGGAATTCTCGCGCCCAACCCTTGAACTTTGCAATTGTGGTTTCGTCAACGGCTTCGGTATCGACGGGTACGAAGGTCTCCGATTTCCCGACAGGTGTCACATCTGCGCCAAAGGATCGGAGAACCTCCACCAGAAGATCCGCCGCGACCGAACTGTGCTGATAGACGCCGAGCCTCAGGCCCGAAAGGGACCCTGGCTCCAAGATGTCATCAGCGCGCGCGCGATAGGCGGCGATCGCATTGTCGTGATGCCCCGGCAAAGCCGTACCTATTGGCGGCGGGGGGCAATAGGCGTCTAGCCGTTCGGCAGCATAGTGTGCCATAGCGGCTTCATCGGCCTTGGTGATCTCGCCCCGCGGGCTATAGAACTTGATGCCATTGCGGTCCGCAGGGATGTGCGAACCCGTAACCATGAGCGCCGCTGCGTCATGCTGCCCGGCATACAACGCCAAGGCTGGCGTTGGAATGGCACCGCAATCGATCGGTTGAAACCCACTTGCCGCCAAGGCAGCCATGCAGTTGGCGGCGATCGTCGGACTGCTATCGCGCAAGTCGCGACCAACGAACACCTTGGCCTTCGATCGGACCCCATCGGCAACGAGACGCCAAGCGAAAGCCTCCGTATAAAGGCCGCTGGGTTTCCCGACTAATTCTGAAGCCAACCCTCGCAGGCCACTTGATCCAAACTTCATCACTTCGCTTTGGCTGGTAAAGGGAAGACCGTCATATTGCAGCAGACTTGGCTGTCAACCGCAAAATCGCTTCGGGCGGTTCACCTTTCCTTCCAGCTATCCACACTGCATTCCCAGCCGCGTCGACAGGGTGAGAGCCGTCTGGCGTCAAGGACCGAGCGATGGCCTCACGATCGCGCTGCCGGCATTCTCGAACCGCTTGATATCTGCGGAACCATAGGCCATAGGTCGAGAGCAGACCGCACCAGGGCAAAGAGTAGTCAAGGATTGACCTCTCCGGCCGACCCCTCTCTCTATCCTGAGTTGCTGTCGGACTCTAGGGCTCTTTGCAGTTGATGTGCAAGATCTTGATCAAACGGACTTTCTCTTCACCCGCCAACCTATGAAAAAATCTCTGGCGATGATTTCAAGTCCACGCTATGCGATACACGCGGCGGGGGCCGAAGATTTGGTACTAAAAAGAAGCCGCCGGTGACGGATGGTATTCGCTCTAGAGCCACTTTAGTATTGAAGTCTTCGCGCCTGGAGTTCAGTACCGTCCGATGAAATCCTATGTAGAAGCTGTACCCGGACTCCGGCCCACAATGCGTCGCGCCATCATCATGATTCAAGACATCGCCATGGTTTTGGTGGCGGTGGCGCTTAGCCTGACTTTATCGCAGTCGAGGCTGTCGTTCGAAGCGTTCTCTCCAGCGGGTTTCGCTTGCTGGGCGAGCATCATTATTCTTAGTCATCTGTTATTCAGATATTGCGGCCTCTACAATACTGTGTGGCGCTTCGCCTCGACGCCGGATTTCTTCAACATCCTGAAGGGCTGCGCAATACTGACCATCGTCCTTTACTGTGTTTCGCTTTTTGTTCGTTCCTTTCAGCCGGTGGCGGGCCTCAATGAGCGCCAGTTCATCGTCTTCTTCCTGGTTTCTTTCACGATCATCTCGGCGCCCCGGATTTTCTACCGGTTCTTTCGCGACGGCGCGAGCTGGCGCATTCTGAGTCGCGGCAAGGCTTCGACCAAGAGAGCGGTGTTTGTCGGCAAGCTGAGCGAGGCCGACGTAATCATCCGTTTCACGCGCACGACGCAGCCTGTAGAGTATTCAATTGCAGGGATTATGGCGATTGAACACGGTGTTCCGCAGGGCACTCGGATCCAGGGCGTTCCCGTCGTGGCCACCCGCCCCCGCCTGATCGAGGTGCTGGAAGAATACGCCAAGGGTACGACAAGCCTGGACCTGCTGATTTTCGGCAGCGGCGCCGAACATGAGATCGAGGAGTATTCGGAGCTCGTCCGTGTTGCCCGGCAAGGCGACATAGCGGTGGTGCAGTTCTCGGGGCTTTCGCAGCTTGGCCAGGAAGGAAAGCTCGTTCTCGACGAGGTCGAGATGGAAACGATCCTGCGCCGCCCCACGGTTCCGTCCGACATCGAACGGATCGGGGCCTTCGTCGGCGGCAAGCGCGTCCTGGTCACCGGCGGCGCCGGTTCCATCGGCCGCACCCTGGTCAAGAGGTCACTGGAACTGGGCGCGGAGGCGGTGCTGGTTGCCGATAATTCCGAGTTCGGCATTTTCCAGTTGAGCCAATATGTCGAAGAGAAGGACCACGACCGCCTCAAGGTCCGCATTGTCGATGTCGCCGACCGGCGCCAGATGACGCGTGTCGTCACCGAGTTCAAGCCGGACATCGTTTTCCACGCCGCGGCACTGAAGCATGTGCCTTTGCTCGAGGAAAACTGGGATTCGGCCATCCAGACCAATGTCTTCGGAACGCTTGTCTGTGCCGAGGTTGCCGCCAAATGCGGCGTCAAGCAATTCGTGCTTGTTTCGAGCGACAAGGCCGTGGACCCGACATCCGTGCTGGGCCTGACGAAGCGGGCGGCCGAACAGATCGTCAGCGCCTTGCATGAAACGCCCGCCGGCGAGCCCGGCGCGCGGCGCCCCGCCACCAAGTTCATAGCCGTTCGGTTCGGCAATGTCTTTGGCAGCAATGGCTCGGTCGCAACCATATTCCAGGCGCAGATCGAGGCCGGAGGTCCGGTCACCATAACCGACCGGCGCATGACGCGCTATTTCATGACCGTGGCCGAAGCCGTCGACCTCGTCATCATGTCGGCTGCCGATGCCGCCTCGCGGAAAGCCGGCGACGACTACGCCGTCTACATGCTCGACATGGGCAAACCGGTGCCGATCCTCGAAGTTGCCGAGACGATGATCCGCATGTCCGGAAAAAGCCCATACACGGACATCCCCATTCGCTTCACCGGAATCCGGCCCGGTGAAAAACTCCATGAAACGTTGCATGGTGAGGATGAGGAGCTGGTCGAACTCGGCATTTCCAAGATTTTTGGCCTGAGCACCGATGTCGCGGAATGGTCCGATGTCCAGGCGGCGCTTGCGGCCCTGCAGCAATCCGTGAAGAGCCAGGACAAGGCATCCTCGCTCGCGGTGCTTGCAGGTCTTGACCATACCAAGAAGGTAAGAGGGGACGTGCCTGAGGCCGTGATCCCGAAAGCGGCCGGGCAGGCGAACTGATGCTTCAACAGACCCTGGCCTTCTTCGGCGCTTGAGCAGTCTGCGCAAGAGCGGCATTTATCGGCGGACCTTCGGGACCCTGGGGCGCTGGCTGGTATTCCTCTGCGGGCGCATCCGAGCAGGCGAGGGGTCGAGCTTGGTCGAGCGATAGCCTCATGCTACGTCGAGCGGATTCGTATTTTCGTCTTTGGTTTTGGCAACGAGCACTATCGGCGGTTCATGAAGACAGCCAAGCAAATCTTCGATCTTGCCGGCGCGGCGCTGCTGCTGCTGGTCACGTCCCCAGTCCTGGCGCTCGCTGTCCTGGCTGTTCGTATATCGTCGCCCGGTCCGGCCATCTTTTCTCAAACGCGGGTTGGCCGCGATGGCGTGCTCTTTCGCTGTCACAAATTGCGCACGATGTATGTCGGCACGCCATCCTTGCCTTCGCACGAGGCGCCGGCGAATGCCGTGACGCCGGCCGGAAAGACCCTGCGGAAGTTCAAGCTCGATGAGCTGCCGCAGTTCTGGAATGTTCTGAAGGGCGAGATGAGCTTGGTCGGACCGCGTCCCTGTCTGCCGACGCAAACCGAGCTGATCGAGTGCCGCCGACGGCTGGGCGTTTCATCGGCGCTTCCCGGCATCACCGGCCTGGCTCAGGTCAAGGGCATCGACATGTCGGACCCGGCCCTATTGGCCGAAACCGATGCCGACTATCTCAAGGTCGCGTCGATCGGCCTTGATCTTCGCATCCTGCTTGCGACGATTTATCCAGGTTGAGCTTGCCTGCTGCGCGCCGCGATTTCGCTTAGACGATCAAGCGTCGCTGTTTCCGGCAGCCAGCCCTGCGAGACGAGCAGGGAAGGGTCGCATATCTGTGTCGCCGTCATGCTTTCCCAAAACGCCCGCTTGCCTAGCGCCACCGCGGCCATCCGCATCAGGCTGGCCGGTACGGCAGCCAGGCGCACCGGCCGCCCAAGTCCCTTACGGAAGGCGCTTACGACGGCTGCCACCGACACCGGAGGCACGTCGCTGGCTATATAGGCAGGGCTGAGCGGCCCCGGATGAGTCAACAAATGCCGCACGGCTTGCGCGGCTGCGTCGGCCGACACTAGCGAGCGGGTTCCTGTCAGAATACCTGTCGGCAGCGGCAGGCTTGTATCGGCCAGGCGCATCAGCATTGCCAGATTGCCCTTCATGCCGCTTGCGTAGGCGGCAGGCAGGCGCAGCACGGCGGCGTCGGCGCGGCCGTGCGATGCATAGGCGTCCAGGACCCTGATCTCGCCCTCGCGTTTCGAGCGCCCGTAGGCGCATTGCGGATCGGGGACCGTATGCTCGTCGATCGTTGCGCTGACGCGGGCGCCGATCACGGCCCGAACCGATGACAGTTGGATGAAGCGTCCGCTTGCCTGCATGGCGGCCGCATGCGCCAGCCGCGCGCTCAGTTCCGCGTTGGCGGCTCGGTAGTCGGCTTCGGTGGCCTCGCCTTGATCATTGTTCAAGCCGGCGCAGTGAACGACGTCCGTGACGTCACGGGTGATGGCAAGGAAGGCCTCGGCCGGCGCATCGAAACGCGGCAAGCCAACGGTGTCGCTGCCCGAAGCGAGCCTTTCTGGGTAGCGCGAGGCGAGGCGAACCTCCACCCCTGCCTCGCAAAGCCTTTGCACGACAAGGCGTCCGATGAAGCCCGATGCGCCTGTGACCAAGACCTTCATTGCCTTGCCCGGAGCCGCTATTGCGTGACTGGCGGAAGCGGCATCTCTTCCGGCAACGGGGCCTGACGTCCCGACGCAAGATAGGTCCCGGATACCAGGAAGACCATGAACACCGAATCCAGGATGTCTTGGCCGATCAGGATGCCTGTCATCCCAGCCGTCAGGTAGGTGATCACCATGACGACGACCATGGTGGCGCCAAAGCGCTCGATCGGGTCGGCGCTGTTGCGCAGGACCAGGGCGGCGTTTCTGCCGGCGACGACAAAGATCGCCGCCAAAGTCACGGCGCCCAGGATGCCCGCCTGTACCAATGCCGTCAGGAAGCCATTGTGGAAATGATTGAAACCTGCCGTTTTCGCGAACAGGTCTTGGAAGCCCTGCCTGATCAAGAGCTGGTTGGCGCCCACTCCGTGTCCGAACAAGGGCATGTCGCGAAATGCCTTCAGGCCGATGTCCCAGAGGGCAACACGTATTCCAAGCGAGGTGTCGGAATTGCCGTGCGCCCCAAGCGCGTCCCAATCAGAGCGCAGAAAATCAAATCTGTCGGATATCGTATGGAATCCGATAGCGGCGACCGCGACGCCGATCGCCGCCATCAGAAGCAGCAGACGGACGGCATTCTTCCCTTTCAGCCAATGCTGGTTGATCAACAGCACGGCAATGCCGGAAATCAGCAGCGCCAGCCAGATGATACGCGTGCCGGAATAGATGATGGCGATCGTTCCGCCGAGCGCTGCGCAGATCAGCGCACTCTTGTGCCTTTCGATGCCCGACAGGGCACCGGCCACGCAGGCCATCACTGCAAGGCAGACGACCGTGGCGAACACGATCGCATTTCCCGCTCCGCCCTCCGCCCTCATCCCGATCCAATATTGCTGGATGATCGCCAACAGCAGCGCGACGAAACAGGCGGCCATGCTGCTGAGGATTATGATCCGGACAAGGGTTGTTTTCTGCGTAATGCTCCAGGTTGAATAGGAGAGGGGGAAAAACAGGAAGGTGACGAGCGGGATCAGATGCGGCGCATCCCTGACAATTGCGTTATTGGCGAGCGAAGCCAGGAGATTTGCCGCGCAATAGGCATAGATCGCGATCGTGAGCGCCATCATCGCCCGGTCGATGTTGAAGCGCCTCTTTTTCGAGGCGATCAAAAGAACCGACCACAGGCCGCCGCCGTTGAACACGAAGCTCACCACAGACCCCAGGACCGGTGGAAAAAAGAAGCAAGCGATGGAAAAATAGATATTGATCCGCGCGGGCGAGAACTGCCGTCTTATCGATGAAAGCTGGCTCAAGGGCGGCTCACCATTCTCGGACGCTTCACACGGCGGATTGTCTGACGGCGGCGAACATAGCCCTGCCGAAATTGCCCGTGTCGCATCGTGCATCTGCCCGCTTTCAGGGGCCGGTATAGCGGCTTGGGTCTTTTTCTGAAAGTGCATCAAGGCCGATTGCCACCGAAAATCGGTAGTCGCTGGCAGACGATCGGATTTGGGCGCGGCGAAGACTGCGTGCTTTTCATCAAGCAATTTTTTCCCCCGCATTTTCTCAGCCGCCGGCGTGACAAGCAGGAATTTCCGCATTTTGACGCATGGATGGAAAATTCATTCCCGAACCACTCCTTGCCAGGCGCGTCTTGCATTGTTCTGGGCAGCGGCGATCTGCTAGAACGCCCGCAAGAATAACATTGTCCAGAAGCAAGCTTGAACCGGGCGGGAAGCCCGATGATTTGATGCCAGGTCTTCTGTCGGAAGGCACGAGAGAACGCTAGACAGGCCATGACAACAGCGCTTACGCACCTGCAGCGGCTTGAGGCCGAGTCAATCCACATATTCCGTGAAGTCGCGGCCGCCTTCGCCAAGCCGGTCATGCTCTATTCCGTAGGCAAGGATTCGTCCGTGCTGATGCACCTGGCGATGAAGGCATTCTATCCCGCCAAGCCGCCCTTTCCGTTCCTTCATGTCGACACAACCTGGAAATTTCGCGAGATGATCGCCTTTCGCGATCAGATGGCGCAAAAACTCGGTTTCGATCTCCTGGTTCACGTCAACCAGGATGGCGTGCGCGACAACATCAATCCCTTCGATCATGGCTCGAACACGCACACCCATGTGATGAAGACCGTGGCGCTGCGCCAGGCGCTCGACAAATACGGTTTCGATGCCGCCTTTGGCGGCGCCCGCCGCGACGAGGAAAAATCGCGCGCCAAGGAGCGCATCTTTTCCTTCCGCAACGCCCAGCATGTCTGGGATCCGAAGAACCAGCGTCCCGAAATGTGGAAGATCTTCAACACCCGCATCGCCACGGGTGAATCGATCCGCGTCTTTCCGCTGTCCAACTGGACCGAGCTCGACATCTGGCAGTACATCCTGCAGGAGAACATCCCGATCGTGCCGCTCTATTTCGCCAAGCAGCGGCCGGTCGTGGAACGCGATGGCATGCTCATCCTCAAGGACGACGATCGCATGAAATTGCGCCCCGGTGAGGCGATCGAGAATCGGCTGGTGCGCTTCCGCACGCTCGGCTGCTACCCGCTGACCGGCGCCATCGAATCGGAAGCAGACACGCTGGAAGCTATCGTCGGCGAGATGCTGACCGCGCGCACCTCCGAACGGCAGGGCCGCCTGATCGACCGGGACGAAGCCGGCTCGATGGAAAAGAAGAAGCGCGAGGGGTATTTCTGACCATGCGCCACATCATGGCAAAGAGCCTCGCACCTACCGACGGCGTCCGCGATTATCTGGCGGCGCAGGAGAAGAAGTCGCTGCTGCGCTTCCTCACCTGCGGCTCCGTCGACGATGGCAAGTCGACGCTGATCGGCCGTCTGCTCTCCGACACCAAGCAGATTTTCGAGGACCAGCTTGCCGCGCTCGAACGCGATTCGCGCAAGCACGGCACGACCGGCGACGACATCGATTTCGCACTGCTGGTCGACGGTCTCGAAGCCGAGCGCGAGCAAGGCATCACCATCGACGTCGCCTATCGCTTCTTCGCCACGCCAAAGCGCAAATTCATTGTCGCCGACACGCCCGGCCACGAGCAGTACACGCGTAACATGGCGACCGGCGCGTCCACCGCCGACCTGGCAATCGTGCTGATCGATGCGCGGCAAGGCGTGCTGCGCCAGACCAGGCGCCACTCGATCATCGCCTCGCTGCTCGGCATCCGCCATATCGTGCTGGCCGTCAACAAGATCGATCTCGTCGATTTCGATAAGGCGGTCTTCGACCGGATCACGCAGGACTATCAGCAGTTTTCGCGCGATCTCGGCTTTGAGACCATCGTGCCGATCCCGATGTCGGCGCGCTACGGCGACAACGTCACCGGCCGCTCCGACAGGATGGAATGGTATTCCGGCCCGACGCTGATCGAACATCTCGAAACCGTTTCGGTCGACGAGGCCGCGGCCGAGCTGCCGTTCCGTTTTCCGGTGCAGTACGTCAACCGCCCCAATCTCGATTTTCGCGGCTTCGCCGGAACGATCGCCTCGGGCGCGATCTCGCAAGGCGACGAGGTCGTCGTCGCCAAATCGGGCAAATCCTCCCGCGTCAGGCGCATCGTCGCGCAGGGTGGCGACCTCGCCCAGGCCGTGGCCGGCCAGGCCATCACGCTTGTCCTCGATGACGAGGTCGAGATTTCCAGGGGCAACATGCTGGTGGCGCCTGCCGCACGCCCGCAGGTCGCCGACCAGTTCGCCGCCAACATCGTCTGGTTCGACGAACATGCGCTGCTGCCGGGCCGCTCCTATATCCTGCGCACCGAGACCGACCAGACCAGCGCCACGGTCACCGACCTGAAATACCGGGTCAATGTCAATGACTTCGCCCGTGAAGCTGCCAAGTCGCTCGAGATGAACGAAGTAGGCATCTGCAACATCTCGACGCGCACGCCGATCGCTTTCGACACCTTCGCCGAGAACCGTACAACCGGCGCGTTCATCCTGATCGACCGCATCAGCAACGCCACGGTCGGCGCCGGCATGATCCTGCATTCGCTGCGCCGTGCCGAGAACATCCATTGGCAATCGCTCGATGTCGGCAAGCGGGTACGTGCCGACATCAAGAACCAGCGGCCCGCCGTGTTCTGGTTCACGGGGCTGTCGGGCTCGGGCAAATCGACCATCGCCAACCTGTTCGAGAAGAAGCTGTTCGCCTCCGGGCGCCATACCTACATTCTCGACGGCGACAATGTCCGCCACGGCCTCAACCGCGATCTCGGCTTTACCGACGCCGACCGCGTCGAAAACATCCGCCGCGTCGCCGAAGTGGCCCGCCTCATGGCCGATGCAGGGCTGATCGTCATCGTTTCCTTCATTTCGCCTTTCAGCGCCGAGCGGCGCATGGCCCGCGAATTGATGGCCGAAGGCGAGTTCGTCGAAGTGTTCGTCGACACGCCGTTCGAGGAATGCGCCAGGCGTGACCCGAAAGGCCTCTACGCCCGCGCGCTCAATGGCGAGATCAAGAATTTCACCGGTGTCGACTCGCCTTACGAAGCGCCGGAAAAACCGGAAATCCATCTGAAGACGCTCGGCAAATCGGCCGAGGAGATGGTAGATGCCCTGGAACACTGGCTGAACGAGCGTGACATTGCCGAAGACCAATACGACAATGGCGGCGGCATCTGACGACAGGTCGATGCTCGAAATTTTCGAGGGGCTCGCTTTGGCGGCCGGCCGCGAGGTCATGCGTGTGTTCCACGCCGGCTGCGCGGTCGACCAGAAATCAGATTCCTCGCCGGTGACCGAGGCGGACCGCGAGAGCGAGAAGATCATTCTGGCCGGATTGCGTGCGGCCTTTCCCGACATTCCCTGCGTGGCCGAGGAGGAAGCATCCGCCGGCATCGTGCCGCCGGACCTGGACGGGGCTTTCTTCCTGATCGATCCGCTGGACGGCACCAAGGAATTCGTCAATCGCCGCACCGATTTCACCGTCAACATCGCGCTTGTCCGCCACGGCGTGCCGGAAGTCGGCGTCGTTTTCGCGCCCTGCACGGGCCGGTTCTTTTCCGGGCTGCCGGGCAAGGCGGAATTCCTCGAAATAGATGGCGACTTCCGCATCGTCTCTCGCCGGCCGATTTCGGTGAGGGCGGCTGCGACGCCGCTGGCGGTGGTTGCGAGCCGCTCCCACAACACGCCCGAAACCGAAGCCTATATTCGTGACCTAGGCATCGCCGAGATCGTCTCTGTCGGCTCGTCGCTGAAATTCTGTCTGGTCGCCAATGGCGAGGCGGACATTTATCCGCGCTTCGGTCGTACCATGGAGTGGGATACCGCAGCCGGCGATGCCGTGCTGCGCGCCGCGGGCGGCATCACGCGCACGTTGGATGGACAGCCCTTGATGTATGGCAAGCGAGACCAGGGCGGCGATGCGGATTTTGCCAATCCGCATTTCATCGCCAGCGGCAGGGCAGGGGCAAGCTCCGCCTGAAGCCGGCTGGTTACTCGGCCGCGGCCTGCGCCGAGTTCGATCCGATATAGTTGCGGATCGTCTCGATGATCCGGTCCTGATCGGCTTCGCTGAGATAAGGATGCATCGGCAGGCACAGGATGCGCTTGGGCAATTGCTCGGATACGGCAAGGCCGGTCGGCGTTCTCGGATAGTCGCGATAGGCGATCTGCTCGTGCAGCGGCTTCACATAGTAGATGACCGACGGAATGCCTTTTTCGCCGAGATGCGCCTTCAGCCCGTCGCGCTTGGGCGTCTCGATGGCGTATTGCGCCCAGGCCGAGCGGCTGCCGTCCAGGTTGCGGGCTGCCGTGACGACATCAGCAAGCCCTTCGGCATAACGGCTCGCCACCATTTGCCGGGCAACCATCTCGTCCTCGAGAATGGCGAGCTTTTCGATCAGGATCGCGGCCTGCAGCGTGTCGAGCCGTGAATTGATGCCGACCCGGATGTTGTCATATTGCGTCTCGCCCTTGCCGTGGAAGGCGAAGGAGCGCAGCTTGTCGGCCAAGGCGTCGTCGTTGGTGAACATCGCTCCGCCGTCGCCGTAGCAGCCGAGCGGCTTCGCCGGATAGAAACTGGTCGAGCCGACCGTGCCTAACGACCCGCACATCTTGCCGTCCGCCGAACCGCCCATCGATTGGGCGGCATCCTCGATCACCATCAGGCCTTCTCGGTGGGCGATCGCCGTGATGGCATCGTAGTCGGCGGCAAGGCCGAAGAGGTCGACCGGAATGATCGCCCTGGGCTTCAGCCGGCCTTCTTTCTTGACCATCGTGATCGCCGCCTCGAGGCTGGCGATGTCGATGTTGTAGGTGTTGGGATCGACGTCGACGAAAACCGGCTCGGCCTTGGCCAGCGCTACCACTTCCGCCGTGGCGGCAAAGGTGAAGCTCGGAACGAACACGGCATCGCCCGGGCCGATCCCGGCGGCGAACAGCGGCAAAAGCAGTGCGTCGGTGCCGTTGGCGCAGGCCACGACGTGCTTGACGCCGACATAGGCGGCGAGCTTTTTCTCGAATTCGGCTACCTGGGGACCGAGGATATAGCGGCCGTCCTCGACGACATGGTCGATCGCGGCCTTCAGCCGGTCGCGGATTCGTTCGCGCTGTGCGCCAAGATCGATGAACTGCATGTCGTCCTCAAACGATTTTAACCGGGCGGTCTGGCCTCGACCCGCTGGTATCAGAATTGCGCCTGCCGAGAAAGCCGGGCGCGCGGAGCGACAAATTGCCCGGTCGTGGCAGTCTGTTACCGCATTTTCCGGTGTCGGTCAGCCGGATGCCGGAAATCCGGGATTCGTGCGGCGCAATTACGGCCTTATAACCCCAGAGTCGACCCTGCTAAACATAAAGTGATCGGCCGGCTCAATCCATGTTGGGCCTTACCACGGCCCGAACTTGGGTCAGCCAAGGCCTGAGAACGGCCAGTCCGCAGTGCGGCAGCTATCCGAAGATAGGAATTTTTTCTTGACTGGGTGAAGGCAACTATGCTACATATTTGCCCATGGTGCTGAGTTGCGCCAAGGACCCGCCGCACAGGCGGGTTTTCTTTACTACCTCATCAACAGCGCGCCGGCGAAGGTTCCAAGGAACCTGTTAATTCGGATTCGTTCCTCTGGCGCGCCACTCAGGCGATCTCATGCCGCCAGGGCGGATTGGCGCCGGCCCGCGCCACGGTTACCGCCGCTGCCTTGGCACCAAGCACCAGCGCCTTGCGGATAGCGTCCTGCGACAGCCCGGAGATTGCCGCCTTCGTCAGCAGGCCTTGTTCGTGCAGGGAGGCGAGGATGCCGGCATTGAACGTATCACCGGCGCCGACCGTATCGACCACCTCGACTTTTTGCGGCGTCACGCTGACCATGTGATCCCTGGTGTAACCGACGGCGCCTTCGGCGCCATGGGTCACGACGATCAGCTTGGGTCCGCGGTCGAGCCAGTTGCGCACGACATCCTCGTGCGAGCCGGCTTCGTCGAACCAGTGAAGATCTTCATCCGAGAGTTTCACGATATCGGCCATCGCCATCATCTCGCGGATACGCTTCAGATGCTTTGCCTTGTCCGGGATGAAGTTCGGCCGGATGTTGGGGTCGAGCATCATGACGCGACGACCATGCTCGCGCTTCATCAATTCCTCGTAGGCGGCGCCCGCCGGGTCCGAAATAAGGCTGATGGCGCCGAACAGCATGGCCTCGATCTCCGGACCAAGTTGCGGCAGATCCTCGCCGGTCAGCATGCGCCCGGCGGTGTTCTCGTCGTAGAAAGTGTAGGTTGCCTGGCCATCGTTCAGCCGCACGAAGGCGAGCGTCGTCGGCCGGGGCGAAGTGTGCGCATAGGTGGAACTGACCTTGCTCGCCCCGAGCGCTTCGCGGAGCTGGCCGCCGAACAGGTCCGACGACAGGCCCGAGAAGAAGCTGGCAGGAGCGCCCAGCCGGCCGAGCGCAATGGCGGTGTTGAACACCGCGCCGCCGACATAGGGTGCGAAGGCCCGTTCTCCCTCCGTCGTCGTGCGCGGCAGCATATCGATCAGGGCCTCGCCGCAGCAAAGGATCATTGTCTTGTCGTCTCCGGCGGATGGATCACGCCCTTGCGGATGATGATGTTGGCGTAGAGCCTGGGTTCGCTGGTCGCGACGATGGCGTGCGCGGCCCTGACGCGTGCATAGAAGTCGGCACCGGCCAGCGCAACCACCTTGCGCCCGGGCGCGCGTTTTGCACACAGCACTTCGATTTCATGATGCACGGGATCGGCGAGCGAGGGGTCGCCCTTGGCCGAGGCGCGAAACAGCGCCTCCGGCACGACGTCATCGACGGGCAGCACGCTCAATATGGCGTCCAGCACCGGAATGAGATGGTGGCCGTCGGCCCGCACCAGCCGCTTTGCCTGCTCTTCGGCCGGGTAGTTTCCATCGACCAGGGCGATTTCGTCGCCATGCCCCATCGCACGCAGGATCGCCAGAAGCTCCGGACCGAGCAGCGCCGGAATTCCGATCAGCATTCAGATGCTCCTGGAAATCGTGGTCGAACCGATCAGGAAGCGCTCGGATAGTGGCAGGCTGGCGCCGCCGAGAGCGCGCGCGTGAATACCGACGGTGCCTTCGCGGACGTTTGGCAATTTCAATCCCTCGGCATCGATCGTGTCGATGGTTGCGATGACGGCGTCGACCAGCCTGCGGCGCACCTGCGTCGGCATCCAGCCGTCGATCACCGCCGCCTCGAAGTCGATGACGGACGACGCCGCGACGATGGCATAGGCGAGCGCCCGCGAGGCGTTTGTGATCCAGTCGTCGAGCTCGGCGCCGATCTCGCCCCAGTCGTCGGGCGACGTCCAGAGATGCGAAGCCTCGACGCCACGCGCATTGAGCGCCTTTTCGAGCATGGCGATCGAGGCCACGTCGATCAATTGGGTCGGCTTTCCCTCCGGTCCGGGCACCGGCATGGAGCCCAGCGCGCCGGCGTTGCCGGTCGGGCCGCCAAAGAGCCGCCCGTTGAGGACGATGCCGCCGCCGGCAAAGGCGCCGATATAGAAATAGACGAAATCACGCGGGGCGCCTGCCTGGCCGAAGACCAGTTCCGCGCCGCAGGCCGAAGTGGCGTCGTTCTGCAGATAGACCGGAAAATCGCATTGCGCCTGGATGTCGGCGCGGATATCGCGATGGCGCCATTCGTCCATGACGTCGCGCGGCGCGCCGGCGGTATCGGCCCAGTTCCAGAGCTCGAACGGCATGGCGATGCCGAGTCCCGCTATGCGTTTGTCCTGCGCGGGCGAAAGCTCGCCACGCATCTTCTTCATGCCTGATGTGACGAATTCCACCGTCTCGCGCGGGGCAGGGTAGCGGTAGGAATGCTGCAGCATCGAACGTACATTGCCGAGGAAATCGATCAGCACGAGTTCGGCGCTGCGGCGGCCGATCTTCAGGCCGATGAAGAACGCGCCTTCGGGATTGAGCGCCATGGGGATGGAGGGCTGGCCGATCTTGCCGCGCAGCGGCGCCTGCCGCAGCAGCAGGCTTTCCTCCTCGAGCTCGCGCATGATCACGGAGACGGTTTGCGCCGACAGTCCGGTCATGCGGGCGATGTCGGACTTCGCCAGGCTGCCATGCTGGCGCACCAGCGACAGCACCAGCCGCTCATTGTGGTCCCGCATGCCGCTCTGGTTGGTACCACGGTGAATAAGGCTCTCATTCGCCTCGGGCGAACCATGCCTGGCAGTGGCCGTCTCCACCCCTGTTCCTCCCGTCATTTCCCCTCGAGGCTTTTGGAACAGAATGTGCGAACGGCGCAAGGCTGTCAATAATAAATAAGAGTGATTTAATTATTGACAGAGAGATTGGTCTGGTGTCATTTGAGGCAGGCATCCCCACCGGGAGAGGTTGCTTGGATGCCGTACGGATGCCGGTTGGCCGGCATCCGGAATGTTCCACTGGGAGGAAAATCGTGACCAATACAAAACTGTTGAAGTCCACCGTTTTTGCGGCGGCCGCTCTGGGCCTGATGGCATTCGCCTCGTCCGCATCCGCGGCCGGTGTCGGCGCCTGCCTGATCACCAAGACCGACACCAATCCCTTCTTTGTCAAGATGAAGGAGGGTGCGACCGCCAAGGCCAAGGAGCTTGGTGTCGACCTCAAGACTTATGCCGGCAAGATCGACGGCGACAGCGAAAGCCAGGTCGCGGCGATCGAGAGCTGCATCGCCGACGGCGCCAAGGGCATCCTCATTACCGCGTCCGACACCAAGGGCATCGTGCCGACCGTGAAGAAGGCGCGTGACGCCGGCCTGCTGGTGATCGCGCTCGACACGCCGCTCGATCCGATCGACGCCGCCGACGCGACCTTTGCCACCGACAATTTGGAGGCCGGCAAGCTGATCGGCGCCTGGGCCGCCGCGACGCTCGGCGACAAGGCCAAGGACGCCAAGATCGGCTTTCTCGACCTGACCCCCTCGCAACCGACCGTGGACGTGCTGCGCGACCAGGGCTTCATGATGGGCTACGGCATCGACGTGAAGGATCCTAACAAGATCGGCGACGAGGATGACGCGCGCATCGTCGGCCATGACGTCACCAACGGCAATGAGGAGGGCGGCCGCAAGGCGATGGAGAACCTTCTGCAGAAGGACAACACCATCAACGTCATCCACACCATCAACGAGCCGGCCGCGGTCGGCGCCTATCAGGCGCTCAAGGCCGTCGGCCTGGAAAGCCAGGTGCTGATCGTCTCCGTTGATGGCGGCTGCCCCGGCGTGAAGTCGGTGGCCGAAGGCGTCATCGGCGCGACATCGCAGCAATATCCGCTGCAGATGGCGGCGCTCGGCATCGAGGCCATCGCCAACTTCGCCAAGGACGGCACCAAGCCGAAGCCGACCGAAGGCAAGAACTTCTTCGACACCGGCGTCAATCTGGTGACCGACAAGCCGGCCAATGGCGTGAAGTCCATCGACACCAAGGAAGGCCTCGCCAAGTGCTGGGGCTGATGCCGGTCTGACTGGCAACGAAAAACGGAGCGGCCGGACTTGATCCCCGGCCGCTTCGGGTGGACGATGGTCGCGTGACCGCGAACAATCCCGGCAGGAGACCGGAAAGGCGTGGACGGGTGTCGCCGCGTGGCTGATACCCTACGGGGAGGAAACATGTCTCAAGCTCAGGAATTCGAGAAGGTTCTCTCGGGCAGCGACACGAGCGTTGCCGCGTTTGACGAGCATAAATCGGCGGTCAGACGCATCCAGCATTTTCTGCACTCGACGCCGGCCGCGGTGCCGCTGATCGTTCTGGTCCTGGCGATCATCGTGTTCGGCCTCACCATTGGCGGGCGTTTCTTCTCGTCCTACACGCTGACGCTGATCCTGCAGCAGATCGCCATCGTCGGCATTCTGGGTGCCGCCCAGACCCTGGTCATCCTCACCGCCGGCATCGACCTTTCGATTGGCGTCATCATGGTGATTTCGGCCGTGATCATGGGCAATTGCGCCGTCAGCTACGGCCTGCCGAGCGTCCTTGCCGTAGCGATCGGACTTGCCGCGGGTGCTGCCTGCGGGCTGCTCAACGGGGTGCTTGTCGCCTACATGAAACTGCCGCCATTCATCGTGACACTCGGCACCTGGAACATCGTCATGGCGACGAACTTCATTTATTCGGCCAATGAGACGATCCGCGACACCGACGTCGACGTTCAGGCGCCGCTGCTGCATCTGTTCGCGCTCAGCTTCAAGGTCGGCACCGCTGTGCTGACGGCCGGCGTGATTGCGATGGTCGCGCTCGTGCTGCTCCTTTGGTACGTGCTCAATCACACGGCATGGGGCCGCCATGTCTACGCTGTCGGCGATGATCAGGAGGCGGCGAAACTGTCGGGTATCCAGACCAAGAAGGTGCTCATGACGGTCTATACCCTGGCCGGGCTGATCGCCGCTTTCGCCGCCTGGGTCTCCATCGGTCGCAATGGGTCGATCTCGCCGTCGGCCGCCGTGACCGACTACAATCTGCAGGCGATTACCGCCACGGTGATCGGCGGTATTTCTCTTTTCGGCGGCCGCGGCTCGATCCTCGGCACGCTGTTCGGCGCGATGATCGTCGGTGTCGTCTCCATGGGCCTCAACATGCTGGGCGCCGATCCGCAATGGAAGGTGCTGCTCACCGGCGTGCTGATCATCGGCGCCGTGGCGGTCGATCAATGGATCAGAAAGGTTTCGGCATGACCCAGGACCCTATCCTCACCGCTCGCGGACTGGTCAAGCGCTACGGCCGCGTCACCGCCTTGGACAATGCCGATTTCGACCTCTACCCCGGCGAAATCCTCGCTGTTATCGGCGACAACGGCGCCGGCAAGTCGTCGCTCATCAAGGCGATTTCAGGCGCTGTGGTGCCCGATGAAGGCGAAATCCGGCTTGAGGGCAATCCGGTCGCCTTCAAGTCGCCCATGGAGGCCCGCGAAGCCGGCATCGAAACCGTCTACCAGAACCTGGCGCTGTCGCCGGCGCTGTCGATCGCCGATAACATGTTTCTCGGCCGCGAGATACGCAAGCCCGGCTTTGTCGGCCAATGGCTTCGCATGCTCGACCGTCCGGCGATGGAAAAGCGCGCCCGCGACAAGCTGACTGAACTCGGCCTGATGACCATCCAGAACATCAGCCAGGCGGTGGAGACGCTGTCGGGCGGCCAGCGCCAGGGCGTGGCAGTGGCGCGCGCCGCCGCTTTCGGCTCCAAGATGGTCATCATGGACGAGCCGACGGCAGCACTTGGCGTCAAGGAAAGCCGCCGCGTGCTGGAACTCATCCTCGACGTGAAGAAGCGCGGCCTGCCGATCGTGCTGATCTCGCACAACATGCCGCATGTCTTCGAAGTGGCAGACCGCATCCACATCCATCGGCTGGGTCGTCGGCTGTGCGTCATCGATCCCAAACAACATACAATGTCCGATGCCGTCGCCTTCATGACCGGGGCAAAGACGCCGCCGGAGGCGGCGCTGGCGGCCTGAACTGCCAAATTGCCGCTGGGTAAGTCGCCTCCGGCTTACTTAAATCGATTGAACGTTTGCTGCAATGCGGTAGCATGGGCTGGGATGAATGATGAAAGCCGGTATGATCGTGGCAACCGCACGAGAGGCAGCATGACGCGCACGATGACATCCGACCCCCTCCCGCCACTGCTTGAAAATCCCGACCCCAAGACGCTCGCAAGGGAAGTCTTGATGGCCCTCAAATACAGGGTCGGCAAGGACACCACCGTCGCCACCCAGTACGATTGGCTGACCGCCTCGATCAAGGTCGTGCGCGACCGCATCGTCGATCGCTGGATGCAGGCGACGAAAGAGGCCTACGCCCAGCAGGAAAAGCGCGTCTATTACCTCTCGCTGGAGTTCCTCATCGGCCGCCTGATGCGTGACGCCTTCTCCAATCTCGGCCTGATGGAGAACATGCGCGAGGCGTTGTCGTCGCTGGGTGTGGAACTCGACCTCATCGCCACGCTCGAGCCGGATGCAGCACTTGGCAATGGCGGCCTCGGCCGGCTCGCCGCCTGCTTCATGGAAAGCATGGCCACCGTCGATATTCCCGCGCATGGCTACGGTATCCGCTACGCCAACGGCATGTTCCGCCAGGAGATACATGACGGCTGGCAGGTAGAATTGCCCGAGACTTGGCTCGATCACGGTAACCCCTGGGAGTTCGAACGCCGCGAACGGTCGTTCGAGGTCGGGTTCGGCGGCTCGGTGGAATCGGTCACCACCAGGGATGGCCGGCTGGAACGCCATGTCTGGAAGCCGACCGAGCATGTGCTGGCCGTCGCCTACGACACACCCGTCGTGGGCTGGCGGGGGAACCGCGTCAACACCTTGCGGCTTTGGTCGGGCATGCCGGTCGATCCGATTCTGCTCGACAAGTTCAATGCTGGCGACCACATCGGCGCACTCGCCGAAAGCAACAAGGCCGACGCGCTGTCGCGCGTACTCTATCCCGCCGATTCCCACATGGCAGGGCAGGAACTCAGGCTGCGGCAGGAATATTTTTTCTCCACCGCCTCTTTGCAGGACATCGTGCAGCGGCATCTCAGCCAATATGGCGACCTGAAGTCGCTGCCCGACAAGGCGGCAATCCACCTCAACGACACCCATCCGGCGATCGCCGTGCCGGAGCTGATGCGCCTCCTGATGGACGTCCACGGCATGGATTTCGACCGGGCCTGGGACACCACCAAACGCACCTTCGGCTATACCAACCACACGCTGCTGCCGGAGGCGCTGGAAAGCTGGCCGGTGCCGCTGTTCGAGCGGCTTTTGCCGCGCCATATGCAGATCGTCTACGCCATCAACGCGCAGGTGCTGCTCGAGGCGCGCGCCACCAATCAGTTCTCCGGCGAGCAGATCAGCCGCATCTCGCTGATCCAGGAGAATGGCGACCGCCGCGTGCGCATGGGCAATCTCGCCTTCGTCGGTTCGCATTCGATCAACGGCGTCTCGGCGCTGCATACCGAGCTGATGAAGGAAACGGTATTCGCCGACCTGCACACGCTCTACCCCGACCGCATCAACAACAAGACCAACGGCATCACGCCGCGGCGCTGGCTGATCCAGTGCAACCCAGGTCTGACCGCACTCGCCCGCGAGGCGATCGGCGACCGCTTCCTGGATGACATCGACGCGATCAAGGGGCTCGATGCCTTTGCCGCCGATACCGCTTTCCGCGAAAAATTCGCCGGAGTGAAGCGGCAGAACAAGGTGAAGTTGGCCAATCTCGTCGCCGACCGGCTCGGCATCAGGCTTGATCCCTCGGCGCTGTTCGACATCCAGGTCAAGCGCATCCACGAATACAAGCGCCAACTCCTGAACATCCTCGAGGCGGTCGCGCTCTACGACCAGATCCGCTCGCACCCGGAGCGCGACTGGATGCCGCGCGTGAAATTCTTCGGCGGCAAGGCGGCGCCCAGCTACCACAATGCCAAGCTGATCATCAAACTGGCCAACGACGTCGCCAGGGTCATCAACCGCGATCCGGCCGTTCGCGGCTTGCTCAAGGTGGTGTTCGTGCCGAACTACAATGTCAGCCTCGCCGAGATCATGATGCCGGCCGCCGACCTCTCCGAGCAGATATCGACCGCCGGCATGGAGGCTTCGGGCACCGGCAACATGAAGTTCGCGCTGAACGG
The DNA here is from genome assembly GCF_020165355.1 of Mesorhizobium sp. BR1-1-6. NCBI lineage: Bacteria > Pseudomonadati > Pseudomonadota > Alphaproteobacteria > Hyphomicrobiales > Phyllobacteriaceae > Mesorhizobium > Mesorhizobium sp. BR1-1-6. The sequence goes on from NZ_JAIUHZ010000004.1 coordinate 317,636, forward strand.
CGCGCTGACCATTGGCACGCTCGACGGCGCCAATGTCGAAATCAAGGAGTGCGTCGGCGACGACAACATCTTCATCTTCGGCCTGACCACGGCGGAGGTCGCCGAGCGCCGCAACAATGGCTACGATCCGCGTGGCGTCATCGAGGCATCGCCCGAACTGTCGCAGGCGCTCGCGGCCGTTTCATCGGGCGTCTTTTCGCCCGATGATCCCAACCGCTACCGCGATCTCATCAATGGTCTCTACGACAGCGACTGGTTCATGGTCGCGGCGGATTTCGACGCCTATGCCACTTGCCAGCGAGACGTCGACGCCGTCTGGCGCAACAGTCCGGACTGGTACGCCAGGGCAATCCGCAACGTCGCGCGCGTCGGCTGGTTCTCTTCCGATCGCACGATCCGCCAATACGCGAAAGACATCTGGAACGTACCTGCCTGATGTGATTGCATGAGGCCACGAACGATGTAGTCCGGGGTGTGAGTTCAAACGCCGAATTTATACCTTAAAACAAACATTTGGTGCCCGGGGAGGGACACTGCCCGATGAGGAAACCGCGCGCGACCGCTGCGACAAGCGGGCCGGACGGATCGGCCCCGGCCAGCGATGTCGCGGCGATTGTCGCCGGCACGCACGGCAATCCGTTTGCGGTCCTCGGCGTCCATGAGGTGGGCAAGAACCTGTTTGCCCGCTGTTTCGTTCCGCATGCGGAGTTCGTCACCGCCTATACGCTGACCGGCATGATTGCTGGTGAACTGTCCAGGCGTGACGATGGCGGCTTTTTCGAAGGCAAGCTTTCGATCAAGAAGCGCCAGCCATTGCGCTATCACGCCAGGAATGCCGGGGGCGACTGGTGGTTGACGGATCCTTATTCTTTTGGCCCGGTGCTCGGTCCGATGGACGATTACTACATTGCCGAGGGCTCGCATCTGAGGCTGTTCGACAAGCTCGGCGCGCATGTCATCGAGCACGAAGGCGCCACCGGAGTGCATTTCGCCGTCTGGGCCCCCAATGCAAGGCGCGTCTCGGTGGTCGGCGATTTCAACGACTGGGACGGCCGCCGCCATTCGATGCGCGACCGCCGCGACACCGGCATCTGGGAGGTATTCATCCCCGATATCGGCGCTGGCAGGCCCTACAAGTACGAGATCATCGGCCCCGATGGCGTGAGATTGCCGCTGAAGGCCGATCCGTTTGCCTTCAAGTCCGAACTGCGCCCGGCGACCGCGTCGGTGACCGCTGCGTCGCCCGCCCATCAATGGGGCGACGAGGCGCATCGCAGTTTCTGGCGCAATGCCGATCCCCGGCGCGAGGCCATCTCCATCTACGAGGTCCATGCCGGCTCCTGGCAGCTTCGCGACGATGGAACGTTTCTGTCATGGGATGAACTGGCCGACCGGCTGATCCCCTATGTCGTCGAGACCGGCTTCACCCACATCGAGTTCATGCCGATCTCCGAACATCCCTATGATCCCTCCTGGGGCTACCAGACGACAGGCCTCTATGCGCCATCGGCGCGCTTTGGCGACCCGGCCGGCTTTGCCCGCTTTGTCGACGGCGCCCACCGTGCCGGCGTCGGCGTCATCCTCGACTGGGTGCCGGCGCATTTTCCGGTCGACGAGCACGGCCTTGTCCATTTCGACGGCACTGCGCTCTACGAGCATGCCGATCCGCGCCAGGGCTTTCATCCCGACTGGAACACCGCGATCTACAATTTCGGCCGCCGCGAGGTGGTGTCGTTCCTGGTCAACAACGCGTTGTTCTGGGCCGAAAAATATCATGTCGACGGCCTGCGCGTCGACGCGGTCGCCTCGATGCTCTACCTCGATTATTCGCGCAAGGCAGGCGAATGGATTCCTAACGAGAAGGGCGGCCGCGAGAACCTCGAGGCGGTCAGCTTCCTGCAGAAGATGAACAAGGAGCTCTACGGCCACCATCCGGGCGTCATGACCATCGCCGAGGAATCGACCTCGTGGCCGAAGGTCTCGGCTCCGGTCCATGAAGGCGGGCTGGGCTTCGGCTTCAAGTGGAACATGGGCTTCATGCACGACACGCTGGAGTATTTCTCCAAGGAGCCGATCTTCCGCAAACACCACCACAACGACCTTACCTTCGGCCTAGTCTATGCCTTCTCGGAGAATTTTGTGCTGCCGCTCTCGCATGACGAGGTCGTGCACGGCAAAGGCACGCTGCTTGGCAAGATGGCCGGCGACGACTGGCAGAAATTCGCGACATTGCGCGCCTACTACGCTTTCATGTGGGGCTACCCCGGCAAGAAGCTGCTGTTCATGGGCCAGGAGTTCGCGCAGCGCCGCGAATGGAGCGAGGCGCGCGCGCTCGACTGGAATCTTCTCGGTTTCCGCTCGCATCGCGGTGTCTGGCAGGTGGTGCGCGACCTCAACTATCTCTACCGCTCGCGACCGGCCCTGCACGGCCGCGACTGCGAGCCGGAAGGCTTTTCCTGGCTGATCGTCGACGACAGCCAGAATTCCGTCTTCGCCTGGCTGCGCAGCGCGCCGGGAGGCAATCCGGTCGCGATCATCTCCAATTTCACGCCGGTGCCGCGCGACAACTACCGCGTGCCGCTGCCGAAAGCCGGCACATGGCGCGAGATCATCAACACGGACGCTTCCGAATATGGCGGATCCGGCAAGGGCAATGGCGGCGCCGTCGAAGCGCGGGCGGAGGAAGGGGGCATCTCCGCAACGATGCTCTTGCCACCGCTGTCGACGATCATGCTTGAACTGGTCGCGGAACAAGCCATGTCGAGACCGGGTAACTTGGGAGGGTAGAAATGGCAAACTCGAAACGAACCCAGCCGCTGGCCCGCGACGCCATGGCCTATGTGTTGGCCGGCGGGCGCGGCAGCCGCCTCAAGGAACTGACCGACCGGCGCGCCAAGCCGGCGGTCTATTTCGGCGGCAAGACGCGCATCATCGATTTCGCGCTCTCCAACGCCCTCAACTCCGGCATCCGCCGCCTTGGCGTTGCAACCCAATACAAGGCGCATTCGCTGATCCGCCATTTGCAGCGCGGCTGGAACTTCCTGCGGCCCGAACGAAACGAAAGCTTCGACATCCTGCCGGCCAGCCAGCGCGTGTCGGAAACCCAGTGGTATGAAGGCACGGCCGACGCGGTCTACCAGAACATCGACATCATCGAGGCCTATGGCCCCGAATACATGGTCATCCTCGCCGGCGATCACATCTACAAGATGGACTACGAGCTGATGCTGCGCCAGCATGTCGACGCCGGCGCCGATGTCACCGTCGGCTGCCTCGAAGTGCCGCGCATGGAGGCCACGGCCTTCGGCGTCATGCATGTCGATGCCAAGGACAACATCATCGCCTTCGTCGAAAAGCCGGCCGACCCTCCCGGCATTCCAGACAGGCCCGAGTTTGCCCTGGCCTCGATGGGCATCTACGTGTTCAAGACCAAGTTCCTGATGGAGCAGCTGCGCCGCGACGCGGCCGAGCCCGGCTCGAGCCGCGACTTCGGCAAGGACATCATCCCCTATATCGTCGAGCACGGTAAGGCGATCGCCCACCGCTTCGCCAAGTCCTGCGTGCGCTCGACCGCGGAAAATGAGGCCTACTGGCGCGATGTCGGCACCGTCGACGCCTATTGGGAAGCCAATATCGACCTGACCGACGTGACGCCCGAACTCGACCTCTACGATCGCGACTGGCCGATCTGGACCTATGCCGAGTTGAAGCCGCCGGCGAAGTTCGTGCATGACGAGGATGGACGGCGCGGTTCGGCCGTGTCCTCGCTTGTGTCGGGCGACTGCATCGTCTCGGGCGCGACGCTCAGGAAAAGCCTGATCTTCACCGGCGCGCGCATCAATTCCTATTCGACGCTGGAAGAAGTCGTCATGCTGCCCGACGTCCATGTCGGCCGGAACGCAACGTTGAAGCGCGTCGTCATCGACCACGGTGTAAGGATACCGGAAGGGCTGGTGGTCGGTGAGGATCCCGTGCTCGACGCCAAGCGCTTCCGCGTTTCGGAAAAGGGCATCTGCCTGATCACGCAGGACATGATCAACAAGTTGTCAACCTGATCAGTTTGATCAACAAGTTGTCAATCCGATCGGGTTGATCAACAAGTTGTCAATCCGATCGGGTTGATCAACAAGCTGTCACTTTAGGGTGGTTTGTGCATGTCCTTGCCCCAGAACCGCTGCACGGTTTGGGCTACATGCACCAGGAGCGGTTCGGTAAGCGCATGCAGGTTCTGTCGGTCACGCCCGAGATCTTTCCGCTGATCAAGACCGGCGGGCTTGCCGATGTGACCGGCGCGCTGCCCGTCGCGCTAGCCGCCAAAGGCGTGACCATGCGCACGCTTATTCCCGGTTTTCCCATGGTGATGGACGCCTTCAAGAAAAAAAAGTCTGTCTACAAGTATCCGCTGCTGCAGGGCGGCAAGGCTTCGGTCCATTCTGTCCAGCTTGCCGGGCTCGATCTTTTCGTGCTCGATGCGCCGCATCTGTTCGATCGTCCCGGCGGTCCTTATGGCAATGCCGCGGGTGCCGATTGGCCGGACAATTGGCGCCGTTTCGCAGCGCTCAGCCAGGCCGGCGCCGACATCGCCGGCGGTGCCATCTCCGGTTACATGCCCGATATCGTGCATGCCCATGACTGGCAGTCGGCGATGACGCTGGCCTATATGCGCTATGGCAAGGCGGTCGGCACACCGTCGATGATGACTGTCCACAACCTCGCCTTCCAGGGGCAGTTCGGCGCCGGCATCTTCGGCGAACTCGGACTGCCGACGGCGGCGATGGCGCTTGACGGTGTGGAATATTATGGCGGCGTCGGCTTCCTCAAGGCCGGCCTGCAGGCTGCCTGGGCAATCACCACCGTCAGCCCGACCTATGCGCAGGAAATCCGCTCGCCGGAATTCGGCATGGGTCTCGACGGCCTGATCAACATGCGCTCCAGCGATCTCTATGGCATCGTCAACGGCATCGACACCGCCATCTGGAACCCGGAGACCGACAAGCATCTGGTGTCGAACTATACAGCCGCCTCGCTCAAGGCGCGCGCGCCCAACAGGGCCGCTGTCGAGGGCCGTTTCGGCCTCGATCGCGACGGTAGCCCGATCGTCTGCGTCGTCAGCCGCCTGACTTGGCAGAAGGGCATGGACATATTGGCGACGGCGGTCGACGGCATCGTTGCGACGGGCGCGCGGCTGGCTATTCTGGGTTCGGGCGATGCCGGCCTCGAAGGCGCGCTGCTCGCCGCCGCCGCACGCCACCGCGGCCGTATAGGCGTCGTCGTGGGGTATGACGAAGGCCTGTCTCACGTCATGCAGGGCGGCTGCGACGCCATCGTTATCCCGTCGCGCTTCGAGCCTTGTGGACTGACGCAGCTTTATGGCCTGCGCTATGGCTGCGTGCCGGTGGTCGCCCGCACCGGGGGGCTCGCCGACACTATCATCGACGCCAACGAGGCGGCGATTGCCGCCGGCGTGGCGACCGGGTTCCAGTTCGCGCCCAGCGACGGCGGCGCGCTGCTTCATGCCATCCGCCGCCTGGCCGAGGCCCATGCCAGCCCCGCGATCTTCGAGGCCATCCAGCGCCAGGGCATGAAGACCGACCTGTCCTGGGACCGAAGCGCTGACAAATACGTTGAACTCTATCGCCTGCTGCTTTCGAAAAGGGTTGCTTGAAGCATGATACGCACCGTTCCCACCAAACCCTATTCCGACCAGAAGCCCGGCACTTCGGGGCTGCGCAAGAAGGTGCCTGTGTTCCAGCAGGAGCACTATGCCGAGAACTTCATCCAGTCGATCTTCGACGCGCTGGACGGGTTCAAGGGCAAGACTCTGGTGATCGGCGGCGACGGCCGCTTCTACAATCGCGAGGTCATCCAGAAGGCCATCGCCATGGCCGCCGCCAACGGATTCGGCAAGGTGATGGTCGGGCAGGGCGGCATCTTGTCGACGCCGGCCGCTTCGCATGTCATCCGCAAGTACAAGACGTTCGGCGGCATTATCCTGTCAGCCAGCCACAATCCGGGCGGCCCGCACGAGGATTTCGGCATCAAGTACAATGCCGGCAATGGCGGCCCGGCGCCGGAAAAGCTGACCGATGCGATCTTCGCCAGGACCAAGGCGATCTCCAGCTTCAAGACCGTCGACATCGATCCGATCGACATCGACGCGATCGGTACCGTCAAGGCCGCCGGCATGACGGTCGAGATCATCGATCCGGTCGTCGACTATGCCGAGCTGATGGAAAGCCTGTTCGATTTCGACGCGCTGCGCAAACTGTTCAAGTCGGGCTTTCGCATGCGCTTCGACGCCATGCACGCGGTGACCGGCCCCTACGCCAAGGAGATCCTCGAACACCGGCTTGGCGCGCCCGACGGCACCTGCCGCAACTTCAAGCCGCTGCCGGATTTCGGCGGCCACCATCCGGATCCGAACCTGGTCCATGCCAAACATCTCTATGACGAGATGATGGGACCGGACGCCCCGGATTTCGGTGCCGCTTCCGACGGTGACGGCGACCGCAATTTGATCATCGGCAAGGGCATTTTCGTCACCCCGTCGGATTCTGTCGCCATGCTCGCCGCCAACGCCCGCCTGGCGCCGGGCTACAAGGAAGGCCTGAAGGGCATTGCGCGCTCGATGCCGACCAGTGGGGCCGCCGACCGCGTCGCCGAAAAACTCGGCATTGGCATGTATGAGACGCCGACCGGCTGGAAATTCTTCGGCAATTTGCTCGACGCCGGCATGGCGACGATCTGCGGCGAGGAAAGTGCGGGCACCGGCTCCAACCATGTGCGCGAGAAGGACGGCCTGTGGGCCGTGCTTTTGTGGCTCAACATCCTCGCCGCGCGCGGCGAGAGCTGTAAGCAGATCGTCACCGAGCACTGGGCGACCTACGGCCGAAACTATTATTCGCGCCATGACTACGAGGAAGTCGAGAGCGGGCGCGCCAATGCGCTGGTCGACGAACTGCGCGCCAAGCTTGGCTCGCTGCCGGGCACCAGCGTGCGCGGCCTGAAGATCGCCAATGCCGACGACTTCACCTATCACGATCCGGTCGACGGTTCGGTGAGCGAACATCAAGGCATCAGGGTGCTGTTCGAAGGCGGCTCGCGCGTCGTCTTCCGGCTTTCCGGCACGGGCACCTCGGGCGCCACCTTGCGCGTCTACATCGAGCGCTACGAGCCGGACAAGGCCAGGCACGATCTCGATACGCAGAAGGCGCTCGCCGATCTGATCGCAGCAGCGGATGACATCGCGGGAATCAGGAGCCATACCGGCCGTGACAAGCCGAGCGTGATTACTTGAGCGTGGCGGTGGCTTCACCCTCCCACTTGTGGGGAGGGTCGATCCGCGTAGCGGGTCGGGGTGGGGGTGCTCGTAGAGGGCTTTGCCGGCGTCACCCCCCACCCCGCTCACTTCGTTCGCGACCCTTCCCACAAGGGGGAGGGTGGAGGACGCGCCGATGACCTCACTAGGCGCCACCATCACCCAGGACGGCATCCGCTTTGCCGCCTGGTCGTCGTCGGCCCGTCGCCTTTGGGTCTCGATCTTCGACGAACAGGGAAACCGCGAACTCGACCGGCTGGAGCTGAAACCGGAAGGAGAGGGGGTGCATGCACTCTTCGTCTCCGGCCTTGCCGAGGGCACCCGCTACGGTTTCCGCGCCGATGGCGACTACGCGCCCGAGCGCGGATTTTGGTTCGACCCCGACAAGCTGCTGACCGATCCCTACGCCGTCGAGATCGATCGGCCCTATGCCTATCACTGGCGTCTCGCCGCGCGGCGCAACGAAGGTGCCGATACCGCGCCGCTGATGCCGAAGGCCGTGGCGAAAGCCTTGCTCACGGCTGTGCCTGTGCCGCCGCCGCTGTTCCGTCCCGGCGGCCTGATCTACGAAGTGCCGGTGCGCGCCTTCACCAAGCTGCATCCGGATGTGCCGGAAAAACAGCGCGGCACGACCGCCGCGCTTGCTCATCCGGCTATCGTCGAGCACCTGCGAAGGCTCGGCGTCTCCGCCGTCGAGCTGATGCCGGTGACCGCATCGATCGACGAGCGGCATCTGCCGCCGCTCGGGTTGAGCAACGCCTGGGGTTATAACCCTGTCACCTTCATGGCACTAGACCCGCGCCTGGCCCCTGGCGGCCTAGCCGAATTGCGCGTTACCGTTGCCGCGCTGCGTGCGGCCGGCATCGGCACCATTCTCGACCTCGTCTTCAACCACACGGGCGAAAGTGACAGGCTCGGTCCGACATTGTCGCTGCGCGGCCTAGACAATCAGGCTTATTACCGGCATCAGCCGGATGGCAGGCTGGTCAATGACACCGGTACCGGCAACACGATTGCCTGCGATCACCCGGCGGTGCAGGAAATGGTGCTCGACACGCTTCGCCATTTTGTCCGCCATGCCGGCGTCGACGGTTTTCGTTTCGACCTGGCACCGGTGCTGGGGCGCGTCAACGGCACATTCGAAGCGCAAGCGCCGTTGCTGGAGGCGATGCGCGAGGATGCGCTGTTGGCCGGCCGTGTGTTGATCGCCGAGCCCTGGGACATCGGTCTCGATGGCTATCAGCTCGGCAACTTCCCCTCCCGCTTCCTGGAATGGAACGATCGTTATCGCGACGATGCCCGGCGCTTCTGGCGCGGCGATGCCGGCATGGTTGGTACGCTGGCGACACGACTTGCCGGTTCGTCCGATATTTTCGGCAGGGGCGGCCAGCCCGCCAGCCGCACGGTGAATTTCATCGCGGCCCATGACGGCATGACGCTGGCCGACATCGTTGCTTATGAGGAGAAGCATAACGAGGCCAATGGTGAGCAAAATCGCGATGGCCACAACGAGAACCTGTCCTGGAACAACGGCGTCGAGGGCGCGACGGACGACGCGGCAATCGCGAAGGCGCGCTTCAGCGACCAGTGTGCGCTGCTCGCCACGCTGTTCGCCTCGCGCGGCACGATCATGCTGACGGCCGGCGACGAATTCAGCCGCAGCCAGCAAGGCAATAATAACGCTTATGCGCAGGACAACAACATCACCTGGCTCGACTGGAAGGGGCGTGACCAGGCGCTGGAAGGCTACGCGCGTGCACTGGCCGCCTTGCGCCGCGCGGTGCCGGCGCTCTCTAATACAGATTTCCTCACCGGCCAGCCGCTGGCCGGGTCGGACACTGCCGACGTCGCCTGGCTCACCGAGACGGGGGCGCTGCTCGGCGAGGCGGAGTGGAACGATCCCGCCCGGCATCGCCTCGTCATGCTGCTCGGCGGCGTGGATGGCCGGCTTGCCGTCATGGTCAATGGCGATCGCCGCCAATGCATCTTCACATTGCCCGCGCGAGATGGATTCCGATGGCATTCCGCCATCGAAGCGCAAGCAGTTGATCTTTCTCGCGCGCTGCCGGGCCGCAGCGTGAATTTCATGATCGAGCGCAGGACGGAAGGGCCCAGACAGGGAAAGGGTCGTGATGACTGACGACAATGCCGAGCGAGCGGCCGACTGGTGGCGCGGCTGCGTCATTTACCAGGTCTACCCGCGTTCCTTCCAGGACACGACCGGCGACGGCAGCGGCGATCTCGCCGGCATCACATCAAGGCTCGCCCACATCGCCTCGCTCGGCGCCGATGCCGTCTGGTTGTCGCCTTTCTTCAAGTCGCCGATGGCCGATATGGGTTACGACGTATCGGATTATTGCGACGTCGATCCGATGTTCGGCACGTTGGAGGATTTCGACACACTGGTTGCCGAAGCGCACCGGCTTGGCCTGAAAATCATCATCGACCAGGTGCTGTCGCACTCCTCCGACAGGCACGAATGGTTCGTCGAAAGCCGCGCCAGCCGCGACAATCCAAAGGCTGATTGGTACGTGTGGGCCGACGCCAGACCGGATGGTGGTGTGCCCAACAACTGGCTGTCGGTCTTCGGCGGCCCCTCGTGGGAATGGGATGCGACCCGCCGGCAGTACTACCTGCACAATTTCCTCGCTTCGCAGCCGGATCTCAACTTTCACAACCCGGAGGTCCAGGACGCGCTCCTGGATACAGTGCGGTTCTGGTTGGAGCGCGGCGTCGACGGCTTCCGGCTGGACACCGTCAACTACTACGTCCACGACCGCTGGCTGCGCAGCAACCCGCCCTTGGCGTCGAGCGTTGCAGGCACCAACACCGAGACCAACACCTACCTCTACCAGGAGCACCTGTTCGACAAGACGCAGCCGGAAAACCTAGCGTTCCTGCGGCGCTTTCGGGCGCTGCTCGACGAGTACGGGGATCGCGCCGCCGTCGGCGAAATCGGTGATGAGGGGCGCTCCCTACAGACGCTGGCCGCCTACACCTCCGGCGGCGACAAGCTGCAGATGTGCTACACCTTCGATCTGCTTGGCCCGCAATTTTCGGCGGCGCATGTGCGCGGCTGTGTCGAGGCTTTCGAAAACGCTGTCGTAGATGGCTGGGTCTGCTGGGCGTTTTCCAACCATGACGTCATGCGTCATGTCAGCCGCTGGACGCGGCCGGGCGGCGATCCTGACGTGGTGGCCAAATTCTCGATCATGCTGCTCTCTTGCCTGCGTGGCTCGATCTGCCTCTACCAGGGCGAGGAACTCGGTTTGCCGGAGGCGGAACTTGCCTATGAGGACCTGCGCGATCCGGTAGGCATCCGCTTCTGGCCCGGTGTGAAGGGAAGGGATGGCTGCCGCACGCCCATGGTCTGGGAGTCCGGCGCCGATAATGCGGGCTTCTCCACCGGTAAACCCTGGCTGCCGGTGCCGGAAAGCCATCGCGCTCGCGCGGTCGATGTACAGAGCGGCGATGAGCAATCGGTACTTTCCGCCTACCGTTCGGCACTCGCTTTGCGCAAGCGGCATCCGGCGCTGGTCGGCGGTTCGATCCGCTTTCTCGACGCCGAAGGCGACGTGCTGGCCTTTGTCCGCGAGCATGGCGATGAGAGGCTGCTTTGTGCCTTCAATTTCGCCGGGGAACCGGCCAACTGGCCGCTGCCGCAAGACTTAGGAGCGGTTGCGAAACTTGGCGGCGATGCCTCGCTCGCCGGAGAAGCCGTGCTTTTGCTGCCGACACTCGGATGCTTTCTTGGACACCTTGCCTAGATCAGCGCGTGCCGGCCATCTTACTGGACAAGCACGGCACGTCCGCACGTTGCGCCGGTGACCCGGACGTCGGCTTCACCGAGACGCACGCCAAGAGCTCCGAGCAGATTGGTAAGCAACGTGTCGACCGGAGCTGTTACGCTGTTCAGAAGTGCCACCACTGGCGGGCTTACGGTTGCGATCAGCGTGTTCAGATTCAGCAGCGGCAGACCGAGTAAATTCGCCGTCAGCGACAAATCGCTGACCAGCGACGTAGTCAACGACTGGGTAAAATTTCGGGTGTAAGCGGTCCTTATCGTCTTGGCATCGATATCGGCCTTGTTGAAAGTCAACGTCGTTAGCGTGTTGTTGGCCATGTCGAACGCCGCTGAGCCTACCACCGACAGCACCGGGATGATCAGAAGTTTCACGCTCGCGATTTCCGTGTTGGAAAACGTCTCCTTGTTGGTGAAATCGGCAAAGCCGGCGCTGCTGCTGTCGCCGAGATGCCCTTCGACGATACCGGGACGGGTGGCGATGGTCACCTTGATGCTGCTGGGGCCTGTCGGACAACTTATGTCGGTGAGTTTGGCCTCGGCATAGGCAACTTCGACATGCAGAGGCAGACTGACCGACACCAGGGTAATACCGCCTCCGACATTGCTGTTGCCGGCTCCGATCTTCACCACCAGCTTGATGCGGGTCTGGACCGTCCGCACAATGGTGCCGACTTCGCCAACCTTCAGCCATGGCGAGGATTGCGGCGGTTCGCCGACGGCGATGGCGAGCGTGCTCGACAGCACCCCCGGTATGCCGGTGCTGAGACCGAGGTCGACCTGCTTCGAACCGTTTGCCAGTTCGGCGGCGGCCATCAGCATTCCCATCGCGCTGGCGTCAACGCCAAGGCCGGCCGGCCTCTGCCCGAGGCCAAGTCTGCCGAGGGGGCCGAGGTCAATGAGATGGCTGAGCGGAATCTTGACCGTGTTGGTCGATTTGCTTGCCATGGTTTGCAAGGCGACCTTGGCCGTGTTGCCGAGCCCGGGAACATTGGCCATGGCGGTGGCGATCTGGCCGACTGTAGCCTTTGAGGCCAGAACGTCCGAATAGGTCACGCCCGTCAGGTTCAATTGCACCGCCAGGGCATCGACGAAGGAAAGCACGCTGACATCGGCGGAGATCAATCCGTTGTAGTCCATGACGCTGAGCGAGATGTTGCCGCCCAGGAGTCCGCCGAGAAGCGCGTTGAGGATGGGGCTGTTGCTGGTATTGACGCTGAGCAACCTCGATCCGACCGAGAAAGTGGCCTGTGGCGTCATGCTGGCGTTGGCTTCGGTGCCAATGATGGGCGTTGGGATCAGCGAGCTTGCGAAATAGCGGTTGGGGATCTTGCGCAGGGTCACATGAACCGCGTTGTAAGGGGTTACGCCTGCTTGGAAGCGTCGATCCACATTGACCGAGGATGCCCCTGCATATCGGCCCCGCGTGACCGTCACGACGGTTTTGCCCACCGCCGCGGGAATGGTTTGACCCGAGCCCTGAACGACGACGCCTGGCATCCCGTTGTCGGTGAGCGTGGTCAAGACCGCGGTCTGGACGTTGTTGATGTTCGAAGCCGCGGTGATCGCTGCCAGGTCGACCATCGCCTGTGCTTCTCGGCGCTCGGTGTAAATGGAGGCCTCGTCGATCGCCACTGCTGCCAGCGCCAGCGCGACCGGCGCGCTCAACGCCGTCATCACCGTGAAATTCGCTCGTTGGTCACCAAGCATCAGGCGTGCAAGCCTGCGGATCTTCAAGCGCGAACTGAGCAGCATTCAGATGCCCCCGACCCTGATCGTTGATTGGCGTTTGATCGTGGTACCCGGCATGGCTATGCCCGGAAAGAGATTCCAGATCGGCAGGTTTCGGGCATCGTACTGGATCAACACCACGAACTGATTGCCGTCCGCCGTGCTGTCATTGGCCCGATAAGTCAGCTTGCTGGCGTCGACGAAGGGATATCCACCGGCATTATTGGCGAGAAACGAGGCCACGAGCGTCTGCCGCTCGGTCTGGTTCAGCCCCGAGATGGCCGTCCGGGCGGCGTCCGCCGCGATCTGCTGTATTGAATTGGCCGCGCCGAAATAGATACCGTATGCAACCATTCCGAGCAGGAGAAGGATGAATATCGGTGATAGCAGAGCGAACTCAATCGCCGAAGTTGCCGAAGTGTCTGTCTGGAATCGGCGCCCCTGGATCCGGCGAATGAGGTTCTGAACCATGCCGCCGAGCATGCCAAAGTTCGCATGCAAAAAGCGAAAACTCTAGGCGCAACCTGGAAGTGTGTATGATTGAAAAGCTACGCTAATTTAGCCGCGGCTTCTTTGATTCCTGGCTATTGACTTAGGGTCAATCAGTACTCGGTTGAAAAGAGCTTGCCGCCTGTCTAGTCTCCTGCCACCAGCCGACGGAGGGAACCGGCGGCGCGCTCAAAGGGGCCAGACATCGGTCCCGGGGCGTCAACACGCAAAGGCGCGCCGTTGGCAGCGCCGACAGGGAGAAACTTCATGCTGAAAAACATGCTGAAGGCGACGGCATTCGCCACAACCATGGCGCTGGCCGCCGGAACATTCTACACGCCGGCCTTTGCCGAGGTCGTCTACAACAGAGGCACTGCTGCCGAATCCGAGTCGGTTGATCCGCATAAGACCTCGACGGTTTATGAAGCCAACGTCTTGCGCGACCTGTTCCAAGGTCTGGTGATGCAGGACGAGAAGGCCAACGTCATCCCCGGCGCCGCCGAGAGCTGGACGGTGTCGGATGACGGTACCGTTTACACCTTCAAGCTCAGGAAGGACGGCCAGTGGTCCGACGGCAGCCCGGTGACGGCCGAAGACTTCGTCTTCGCTTTCCGCCGCCTCGAAGACCCGGCGACGGCCGCCGAATATGCCTCGATGCTCTATCCCGTCAAGAACGCCGAGGAAGTCAACACCAAGAAGGGCAAGCCCGAGGACATGGGCGTCAAGGCCATCGACGCGACCACCCTTGAAGTGACGCTGAAGGCGCCGACGCCATATTTCCTCGAAATGCTGACCCACCAGGCGACCTATCCGGTCAACAAGGCGTCCATGGACAAGCTCGGCGCCGACTGGATCAAGCCGGGCAATCTCGTTTCCAACGGCCCCTATACGCTGGCCGAGTGGGTTCCCAACGATCATATGAAACTGGTCAAGAATCCGAAATTCTGGGATGCCGGAAGCGTCAAGATCGACGTCGTCAACTACATCCCGACAGAGGATCGCTCCTCGGCGATGAAGCGCTTCGAGGCCGGCGAACTCGACAGCTACGACGATCTACCGACCGAGCAGCTCGCCGACCTCAAGGCCAAGTTCGGTGATCAGATCAAGGTGGGGCCGTATCTCGGCACCTATTACTACGCGATCAAGACCGACAAGAAGCCCTGGGACAATGTCGAGCTGCGCAATGCCATCTCGATGGCCATCGACCGCGATTTCATTGCCGAAAAGGTCTGGCAGAATTCAATGCTGCCAGGCTATTCGATGGTCCCTCCGGGCATCGAGGGCTACACGCCGGCGATGGCCAAATATGCCGACATGTCGCAGATCGACCGCGAGGACGCAGCCAAGAAGATACTCGAGAAACTCGGTTACACGCCGGAGCATCCGCTGAAGATGGAGATCCGATACAACACCTCGGAGAACCACAAGAATACCGCGGTCGCCATCCAGGAACAGCTGAAGCCGCTCGGCGTCGACGTCACGCTGCTCAACACCGACACCAAGACCCACTACTCCTTCCTCGAGCAGAGGGGTGACTATGACGTTGCGCGCGCCGCCTGGATTGCCGACTACAAGGATCCCGAAACCTTCCTGGGCATCTCGCGCAAGGCCAGCGGCAACAACTATTCGGTCTATGACAGCCCGCAATATGAGGCGGCCATGGACAAGGCGGCCGCCGCCGGCGGCAAGCCGGAAGAGCGCATGAAGGAACTCGCCGCCGCCGAGCGTATCCTCGTCGATGACGTCGGCCAGATCCCGCTTCTCTACTATAGCTACCACGATATCGTTTCCCCGAAGCTGCACGGCTTCGTCGACAACGTCATGGACGTGCATCCGTCCCGCTTCATCTCCAAGGATTGAAAACCTTGATCGACCCGCCGCCCGTTCAGGACGGCGGTTCGAGCTGTCGTCGCATGGGGCCCGAAAGTCGAAATCGATTTTCGCAGGCCATGGTGCGAAGATGAGAGGTGCCAGAGCGCTGCGGGCGTCCGGTTGGATGCCCGTCACCCTGGCCGAAGCAGGGCACCGCCGATGCTACGCTACATTTTCAGGCGGCTTCTGACCGCCATTCCAACGCTATTCGTCATCGTGACCTTGGCGTTCTTCCTGATGCGCGTCGCACCGGGCGGCCCGTTCAACCAGGAGCGGGGCCTGAGCCCCGAGATCAGGGCCAATCTTGAAGCCCAGTTCGGGCTCGCCGACCCGCTCTGGCTGCAATATGTCCACTATCTCGGCAATCTCCTGCGCGGCAATTTTGGCCCGAGCTACAATATGCCGGACTTTACCGTCACCGAGCTTTTCGCGAAGGGCTTGCCTATTTCCATTCAGCTCGGCGCCTCCGCGCTGATCTTGGCGCTGCTGCTCGGCAGCGTGCTCGGTACCATTGCGGCGCTCAACCAGAACAAACTTGGCGACTACACGGTGATTGCGCTGGCAACCGCGGGCAGCACCATCCCGACCTTCGTCATCGCGCCGATTATCCAGCTCGTGTTCGGATTGACCTGGAAGCTGTTGCCGATCGGCGGCTGGGGCGATGGTGCGCTTATCAACAAGATCGGTCCCGTGCTGACGCTTGCCCTGCCGCAGATCGCCATCGTCGCCCGCCTGATGCGCGGCTCGATGATCGAATCGCTGCGCTCGCATCACATCCGCACGGCGCGCGCGCTCGGCCTGTCCGACTGGTCGGTGGTGGTCAAGCACGCGCTGCGCGGCGCCGTCCTGCCGATCGTCTCCTTCACCGGTCCGGCTGCCGCCGCCCTGCTCACCGGCTCGATCATCGTCGAGACGATCTTCTCCATTCCCGGCGTCGGGCGCTACTTCGTCGATGCCGCGCTCAACCGCGACTACACGCTGGTGATGGGGACGGTGGTGGTCATCGCCATCTTCACCATCGTCTTCAACCTGATCGTCGACGTCATGTATGCCGTCGTCGATCCGAGGGTGCGCTATGACTGATATCGCGATCGCCGCACCGGTCGTCGGCCGTTCGCTGTGGGGCGATGCCTGGGCGCGCCTCAAGGCCAACCGCGCTGCCATGTTCAGCCTCTACTATCTGATCCTGATCGCCGTGATCAGCGTGTTCGGGCCCTGGTTCGTGCCGCACCAATACACCACCATCTATGGTGATTATGTGCGTACGCCGCCGAGCCTGTCGGCCTATCCGAAGGCGGACATGATCGAGACCGCGCTTAATGAGGCGATCAAGCGCATGCGTGTCGACATCAAGGACTGGCGCCAGGACGGCAATCGCGTCTTCGTCACCGTCACCTCCAGCAAGGCGATCGACGACCGCAACATCCGCTATCTCGACCGGTCCGACGCCTTCGACGACACCAGGATCGAAAGCAAGTCGCCTGACGGCCTCGAAGCGACGATGAGCGCCTCGGTCAAGCAGCAATATTTTCTTTTCGGCACCGACAACACCGGCCGCGATCTGTTGTCGCGGACGCTGATGGCCGGGCGCGTTTCGCTGGCCATCGGTCTGCTCGCCGGCGTCGTGGCCGTGGCCATCGGCGTGCTCTATGGCGCCACTGCCGGTTTTGCCGGAGGCAGGGTCGACGAGGTGATGATGCGCATCGTCGACGTGCTTTATTCGCTGCCCTTCATCTTCTTCGTCATCATGCTGGTGGTGTTCTTCGGCCGCAACTTCGTGCTGATGTTCCTGGCGGTCGGCGCCGTGCTGTGGCTCGACATGGCCCGCATCGTGCGCGGCCAGGCGCTGTCCATCCGCCGCCAGGAATATGTCCAGGCGGCCGAGGCCATGGGCGTCGGCCAGCGCGGCATCCTTTTGCGCCACGTCATTCCCAACCTGCTCGGGCCGGTGGTGATCTACATGACGCTGCTGGTGCCGCAGGTCATTATCCTGGAGAGCTTTCTGTCGTTCCTCGGGCTCGGCATCCAGGAGCCGATGACCAGCTGGGGCGTGCTGATCTCGGTCGGCGCCAAGAATATCGGCACTGCAAACTGGCTGCTTCTGTTCCCTGCCTTCTTCCTGGTCTCCACCTTGTTCGCCCTGAACTTCGTCGGCGACGGCCTGCGCGATGCGCTCGACCCCAAGGACCGCTAAGATGGACGCAGCAGAGACCATTCTCAGCGTAAAGGATCTTCGCGTGCGCTTCCGCACCCTCGACGGCGCGGTCGAGGCGGTGAAAGGCA
The DNA here is from genome assembly GCF_020165355.1 of Mesorhizobium sp. BR1-1-6. NCBI lineage: Bacteria > Pseudomonadati > Pseudomonadota > Alphaproteobacteria > Hyphomicrobiales > Phyllobacteriaceae > Mesorhizobium > Mesorhizobium sp. BR1-1-6. The sequence goes on from NZ_JAIUHZ010000004.1 coordinate 335,131, forward strand.
TCAACATCCACGTCAAGGCGGGCGAAACCGTCGCCGTGGTCGGCGAATCCGGCTCCGGCAAGAGCCAGACGATGATGGCGGCGATGAGCCTGCTGGCCTCCAATGGAGAAGCCACCGGCAGTGTCGATTATCGCGGCCGCAATCTTCTGGCGCTAAGCAAATCCGAGTTGAACAAGGTCCGCGGCCGCAAGATCAGCATGATCTTCCAGGAGCCGATGACCTCGCTCGATCCGCTCTATTCGATCGGCAACCAGCTGATCGAACCGATTCGCCGGCATCGGGGCTTGAATGCGGCGCAAGCGCGCGAGGAGGCGCTCAACCTGCTCAGGCTGGTGCATATTCCCGATCCCGAACGGCGCATGAAATCCTATCCGCACGAAATGTCGGGTGGCCAGCGCCAGCGCGTCATGATCGCCATGGCTTTGGCAAACGATCCCGACATCCTGATTGCCGACGAACCGACGACGGCGCTCGACGTCACCATCCAGGCGCAGATCCTCATGCTTCTGGCCGAGCTGCAGCGCAAGCTCGGCATGGCGATCGTCTTCATCACCCACGATCTCGGCATCGTCCGGCGCTTTGCCGACCGGGTCTATGTCATGCGCTCCGGTGAGGTGGTGGAGGAGGGGGACGCGCAAGCCATCTTCGCCAGTCCTCAGCATGCCTACACCAAGATGCTTCTGGCGGCCGAGCCGACCGGAACCAAGGCGCCGCCGCCGGCCAATGCGCCCGTCCTGCTCGAAGGCAGAAACGTCGAGGTCACCTTCCGTATCGGCGGGGGCTTTCTGGCCGGCGAACCGCTGATGCTGCGCGCCGTCGACCACATCTCGATCAGGCTGAGGCGCAATCAGACGATCGGCATCGTCGGCGAATCAGGCTCTGGAAAATCGACGCTTGGCCGCGCTTTGCTGCGGCTGTTGCCGAGCGATGGCGTGATCCGCTTCGGCGACCGCGATATCTCGACCGCCGACCGCCAGACGATGCGGCCGCTGCGGCGCCAATTGCAGCTGGTCTTCCAGGATCCGTTCGGTTCGCTGTCGCCGCGCATGACCATCGGCCAGGTCATTACCGAAGGGTTGCTGGTGCATGAACCGAACCTCTCGGGCAAGCAGCGCGACCAGCGCGCCGTCGAGGCGCTGCGTGAAGTCGGCCTCGATCCCAATTCGCGCAATCGCTATCCGCACGAATTCTCAGGCGGCCAGCGCCAGCGCATCGCAATCGCCCGCGCCATGATCCTCAAGCCCAAGCTGGTGGTGCTGGACGAGCCGACCTCGGCGCTCGACCGCTCGGTGCAGAAGCAGATCGTGGAGTTGCTGCGCAAGCTGCAGGCCGATCATGAGCTGTCCTATCTGTTCATCAGCCACGATCTCGCCGTGGTGCGCGCCATGGCCGACTACATCATCGTCATGAAGCAGGGCAAGATCGTCGAGGAAGGGCCGACGGAAGACATTTTCAGCAATCCGCAGGCCGGCTACACGCAGACGCTGATGAGCGCCGCAATCGATGTCACGCGGTTTCGTTTGAGTGCGTGAGGCGAGCCCGGCAGCGGCGCCTCAGCTCAATTCCCAAGCCTTGGGCATCTGCGCGCCCTGGCGGCGGCCATGGCCGCTTGCTGCTGCTTCAGCCGGTCGATCCTGGTCGTTTCGCGATTGGCGACCGCGGCCTTGACGCTTGAGCCGCCCAGCAGCCATCTCGGAACACTGGTGCTGGCGACCTTGCCCCGCGTGATGGCTGTCTGCGAGATGCCTTTGGCGGTTTCGCCTATGGCGCTGTTCAGTTCGGCGCATGTCATCTTGTCGTAATTCGCCGGGTCGATCGATCCGCTGGTCGACGCGCAGCCTCCGACAAGGGCGAGAAGGAGCACGGGGATGAACGGCCTGCTGGCGGTCGACTGCAATTTCATGTCCACGACCTTACTCCAGCGTAAGCGACCATGGCCACCCTCCGATATGCCCGTATCCGTACGTACGCCGAAACGAACGGGGTCATTCACATTCACGACGGTCACGAGTTCGGCCTCGGCGGAACCCTTGAAAGAGAGCCTGCGAGCCCCATCTGCGTTGACAAATATTCCTGGTTGGTTGATGGCTGAGGCGATATCCTATATCAGCGGACAGAACGAGCTTGTCATTGCGCGGCTATTGCCTACATCGATCGTTTGTCGAAAATTTTGGATTCTTTTTGGCTGAAATGGAATAGTCATTCCATGAAAAGTTGGATCAAGAATTCAAAAGAGCCGGCAAAGGCGCTGCCGAAGGCTGGCAACGTACAATCAATACTCATAAATCAGACGAAGTTTATCGGGGATGTTGTTCTAACTTCGGTTCTGGTCAGGCATCTGCGGGCAGAGTTTCCGAACGCGACGATCACCATGCTATGCCAGGCGGCGCTGGCGAAATTCGTTCTGGAGCAAGGCATCGCCGACAGCGTGGTTTCGCTCGATCGCGGCAAAATGCGCGGCTCCCCTTTCGAGCGCATGTCCGGAATGACCAGGCTCCTGCACGATCTGAGGAAGTCGGAGTATGATCTTATCATCGATCTGTCCGACTCCAAGACATCACGGCTTGTGATGCGCTTCGTCAAGGCGCCTTTTCGCGTAGGCTATGTTCCATCGGAGCAGCCCCTGAAATTCTGGGAGCGCCAAAGCGCCAACATCTTTGCCGCCACATACGGCCATGGCGGCGAGCATTATCTGCATCGGTACCTTTCGCCGCTGTTTGCCCTTGGCATTCCTGTGACCGATCCTATTCCGTCCCTCAAGCCAACCGAATCCGGTTCGCGTCAGGCAAAGCAGCTGCTTGCCCGACACGAATTGGAAACGAAGTCGTTTGTCGCCGTCCATGCCGGCGCCAGTTTCCCAGGCCGTTGCTGGCAGCCTGACCGTTTCGCATCGGTCCTGGGAGAGATTTACCGTCGAAAGGGTCTCCGGGCGGTCATCGTTGGCGGCCCGGACGAGGCAGGTATCGCAGGCAAGGTGTTGGATGCGGCAACATCGCCGATCGTGAATCTCGTTGGCCAGGCACCCCTGACCACCCTTTTGCCCCTGCTGGGCGAGGCCCTGATCTTCCTGGGCAACGAAAGCGGACCCATGCACCTGGCCGCGGCCATGAAAACGCCCGTCGTTGGCCTGTTCGGTCTGACCCAACCTGACATCTGGGGGCCTCTTGGCGTTCCTAACCGTACGCTGCAGCCTCCGATGCCATGCAAGTGCATAGCGCCGGGCCTCTGCAAGGTGGGCAATGCAGGGGGCGTTTATTGCGTTCAACGGCTTGACGCCGCCGACGTCACCAAAGCGGCAATCGAACTCATAGAACGCGTCAGCTAAAGCAATTCCAGGAAAACTGCGCAGCGGTTTTTTCCGTCCGGAATTGCGTAAAGCGATGAATTGGAGCAGGCGACGATCAAACATCGAGCCGCTGCAGCGGGAACAACAAACACGCGTATCGCTTTGTTTTTCTGGTCGGAGTGGCAGGATTTGAACCTGCGACCCCCTCGTCCCGAACGAGGTGCGCTACCAGGCTGCGCTACACTCCGTGACCAGACCGCGGGCTTATAGCCGCCGCATCTGGTTCCTGCAAGCGTCAATGGCAGCACTTCTGTCGCATTTCGCCAGCTTTCTTCGCGAGCCTGTTTCAGCGCCTCGAATAAACGCCGCTTAAAGGGCTTCCGTGGTAGGGCCCCGGCAAACGTTTGCGCGATTTGTGTTTCCAGCCGCCCGGAGATTTCCAGTCTTGACCCCAGGATCGTTGGCGAAGCACGGCCCAACAGTTTCGGATTGCCGGAGCTTGTCGTGGTGGTGGAGAGCCCGGTATCGTCGCAGCGGCGCCGGCAGACGTTCGACGCGGTGCTGCGCCGTAGTCCGGAAGTCGGCGACTACAACCAGATCTTTTGACAAGGGCATCATGAGCCAGCGCATCGTCAGTTTCGTCATGAGCGGCGGCGTCGGCTCGCGGCTCTGGCCGCTGTCGCGCGAGGACAATCCCAAGCAGTTCCACGACCTTTCGGGCGACGGCTCGATGCTGGCAAAGACCTTGCGCCGGCTGGCGTCACGGCCCAGCGGCGATACGCCCATCTTCATGATCGCTTCCGAACGCCATGCCGAGCGCGTCCATGCCGATCTCGCCGGCATAAACCTTGCCGGCGGTGGGCCGCTGTTCGAACCCACCGGCCGCAACACCGCCGCGGCGGTGGCGCTGGCAAGCCTGCGCACGCTCGCCGAATTCGGCGACGAACTGGTGCTGGTGGTGCCGTCCGATCACGAGATTTCGACCGCGCGGCAATTCTGGCAGAGCGTCGAGGCGGGCGCTGCCGCTGCCAGCGCCGGGCGGCTGGTGGTGTTCGGCCTCAAGCCGACACAGCCGAAGACCGGCTATGGCTACATCGAGGTCGCCGCCGAAAGAGCAGGCGTGTTCGATGTCTCGCGCTTCGTCGAAAAGCCGGACCTTGCCACCGCCCAGGCGTATCTCGAAGCCGGCAATTTCCACTGGAACACCGGCATCTTCCTGTTTCGCGCCGGCGCCATGCGCGATGCCTTCGCAGCTTTCGAGCCGAAGATCTGGCAGGCGACCGAAGCTGCCTACAAGGCTGCGACATCGGACCTTTCCGGCTTTTACATGCCGCTGGACCTCTACGGCGCCATTCCTTCGACCTCGATCGACTACGCCATCATGGAGCGGGCAAAGGACATCGCCATGGTGCCGGCCACTCCTGGCAGTCGCTGCTCGATGTCGGGCCTGCCGATAGCCAAGGCAATGTCATCGCCGGCGACGTCGTCGCCATCGACTGCGAGAATTCCTACATTCGCAGCGATGGCCGGCTGCTGTGGGCCATCGGCATGAGAGATGTCGCCATCGTCTCGACATCGGGCGCGACCTTCGTCGCCCCGGTCAGCCACAGCCAGCACGTCAAGAAGATCGTCGAGCAGCTCGAAAAATCCGGCCGGCTGGAAACCCGCTTCACGCCTGCCCACGACCGGGTCATCGAAAGCGGCGCCTGGCGTCGCCGCGTCCATCACTGGCTGTTTCAGGAGACGCTTCCGCTGTGGTCGACGTCAGGCGTCGACGAACGCTATGGCGGCTTCCACGAGGCGCTTGGCTTCGACGCCACGCCGCTGATGAAGCCCAAGCGCATGCGCACGCAGGCCCGCCAGGTCTACGCCTTCGCGGTCGCCAAGCAACGCGGTTGGGACGGCCCGGCCGACCGGCTCATCGCCCACGGCATCGACTTCATGGCCGGAAGCGGCCGAACGGCAAGAGGCGGCTGGGTACGCACCCTCGACATCGACGGTTCGGTCGCCGACCCGGTCGAGGACGCCTACGATCATTCCTGCGTGCTTCTGGCGCTGGCACATGCCCACATATCGGGCCATCCGGATGCGCTGCGGCTCGGCGAAGAGACCTTCGCCTTCCTCGATGCCCATCTCGAGGATGGCCGCATGACCGGCTTTCTCGAAACCTCGGACGGGCACGGCGCTCCAATCCGCACATGCATCTTCTGGAAGCCTTCCTCGCCTGGCACCAGGCGACAGGCGAGCGCGCTTATCTGCGCCGCGCGGCGCGCATCATCGACCTGTTCCGCAGCCACTTCTTCGATCCCGAAAGCTGGACGCTGGGTGAATATTTCGACGCCGGCTGGAGGCCCGTGGCGGGCGAGAAGGGCACCTGGACCGAGCCCGGCCATCATTTCGAATGGGCCGCGCTGCTTGTCGATTTCGCCGCTCGTAGCGGCCAGGCCGAACTGAGTGGCTTCGCCAGGAAACTCTATGCCTCGGCCATCGCCAATGGCCTCAACCGCGCCACAGGCCTTGCCTATGGCGCCGTCTCCCGGCAAGGTCTGCCGCTGGACCTGATCTCGCGTAGTTGGCCACAGGCCGAAGCGGTCAAGGCGGCGATTGCGTTGGACGGTTCCGGCGGACCCGATCTCAAGCCGGAGATCGAGGAACGCGTAGGCCGGCTGTTCCGCTGGCACATCGAACCGGCGCCGCAGGGTCTGTGGATCGACCGCGTCGACGAGCGCGGCCGCTCGCGGGCATCAGATGTGCCGGCCAGCATTTTTTATCATCTCGTGTGCGCGCTGACGCAGTATCTGGATGGGACTGCCGAGAAGGGCGGCTGAGAAAGAGGCGCTGTCCCGACGACATTTTGCTCAATACGGGCTGACCACATCCCCGGTCTCGACATAAACCGCCTTCATCTGCGAATAGAGCGCCAGCGCGGCCAGTGAATTTTCTCGCCCAATGCCGGATTGCTTGACACCGCCGAAGGGGATTTCGACCGGGGTCAGGTTGTAGGCGTTGATCCAGCACGTGCCGGCCTGCAGCTCGGCGATGACGCGGTGGGCGCGCGACAGGTCGCGCGTGAACACGCCGGCCGCGAGACCGAACTCAGTGTCGTTGGCGCGCTCGACCACCTCGTCCTCGCCGTCGAATTTCAGCACGCTCATGACAGGCCCGAAGATTTCCTCGCGCGCGATGCGCATGCTGTCGCTCACCCCGGTGAACACCGTCGGCTCGACGAAGAAGCCGCCTTCAAAACCTTGCAGCGAGGGCACGTTGCCACCGCAGGCGAGCGTGGCGCCTTCTTGCTTGCCCGCCGCGATGTAGGAGACGACCTTCTCCTGCTGTGCCTTGCTGGCCAGCGGGCCCATCTGGGTTTCGGCATCGAGTGGGTCGCCGATGCGGATCTTCTTGGTTCGCTCGACGAGCCGGTCGACGAAGCGGTCATGGATGCCCTTCTGGACGAAGACGCGCGTGCCGTTGGAGCAGATCTGCCCCGTCGAATAGAAATTGCCGAGCATGGCGCCGCCGACGGCATTCTCGAGATCGGCGTCGTCGAAGACGATCAGCGGCGACTTGCCGCCGAGTTCCATCGTCGCGTGCTTCATCTTCGAGCCGGCGAGCGACAGCACCTTGCGGCCGGTCGGCACCGAGCCGGTCACCGACACCTTGGCCACGACATCGTGGCTGACCAGGCTGGCGCCGACATCGCCATAGCCTTGCACGACGTTGAACAGCCCGTCGGGCAGGCCTGCCTCGCTGTAGATCTCGGCCAGGGCCAATGCCGACAATGGCGTGTTTTCCGATGGTTTGAACACCATGGCGTTGCCCATGGCGAGCGCGGGCGCGGATTTCCAGCCGGCGATCTGGATTGGATAGTTCCAGGCGCCTATGCCGACGCAAACGCCGAGCGCCTCGCGCCGCGTGTAGGCGAAGGCCCCGCCCAAATCGACAGCCTCGCCATTGTAAGCTGCAACCGCGCCGCCGAAATATTCCAGGCAATCCGCGGCCGATGGCGCATCCGCCACCAGCGTTTCCTGAATCGCCTTACCGGTGTCGAGCGTCTCGAGGCGGGCAAGATCGGCGTTGCGGGCGCGCAAGATGTCGGCGGCGCGGCGCAGGATGCGGCCGCGCTCCACCGGCTTCAGCCGCGCCCAAGCCGGTTGCGCGGCACGCGCAGCCTCGATGGCGAGTTCCAGCACGTTCGGCGTCGCCGAGCGCAGCAGGGCGATGGTCTCGCCGGTTGCCGGATAGATGACCGGCAGTGGCGCGCCTTGCTCGTCGTCTATGTAGCGTCCGTTGACATAGTGCGATGCCGTTGGCTGGGCGCGCATGGGCTTCTCCAAATCGTCTTAGCGGCATGCCGATCGTGCGGTTGCACGATCATGCTCTATCTGTCGGACGCCTGCCAGCGGGGATTGATCCATGGTTCCTGGTTGGAAGGCGCCAGCGGCGTGCGGCCAAGGATGTGGTCGGAAGCTTTCTCGCCAGTCATGATCGACGGCGCGTTGAGATTGCCGTTGGTGACGCGCGGGAAGATAGAAGAGTCGGCCACGCGTAGGCCCTCGACGCCGATCACGCGGCATTCCGGATCGACGACGCTCGTGACGTCGTCGGCGCGGCCCATCCGGCAGGTGCCGCAGGGATGATAGGCGCTTTCGGCGTGATCCCTGATGAAGATGTCGAGGTCGTCGTCCGATTGCACATGGCTGCCGGGCGAAATTTCCTGGCCGCGGAAGCCGTCGAACGCCTTCTGGCCGAAAATCTCGCGCGTCAGCCTGATGCAGTGGCGGAACTCGCTCCAGTCGTCGGGATGCGACATGTAGTTGAAGTGGATCACCGGTTTCGAATTCGGATCCGGCGAGCGCAGCGTCACCGAGCCGCGCGACTTCGAGCGCATTGGCCCGACATGCGCCTGAAAACCATGCGACTTCGCCGCCGCCTTGCCGTCATAGCGCACCGCCGCCGGGATGAAGTGGTACTGGATATCAGGATAGTCGACCCCGGCGCGCGAGCGCACGAAGGCCGCCGCCTCGAAATGATTGGTAGCGCCAAGGCCGGTCTTGAAGAACAGCCACTGCGCCCCGATCATCGCCTTGGAAAACGGGTTGAGTACCGAATTCAGCGTGATCGGCTTTGTCGATTCCTGCTGGATATAAAGTTCCAGATGGTCCTGCAGGTTGCGGCCGACGCCGGGTCTATCGGCCACCACCGCGATGCCGTTTTCCCTGAGATGTTCTGCAGGCCCGATGCCCGACAGCATCAGGATTTTCGGCGAATTGATCGACGATGCCGCGACGATCACCTCACGTCGCGCCTTAACGACCTGAATCTGTTTGCGAGCTTCGATTTCGACCCCGATGGCGCGTTGATTCTCGATGATCACCCGTCGCGCAAAGCCCTTGACCAGGCTTACGTTTTTGCGCCTGAGCGCCGGCCTCAGATAGGCTGATGCCGCCGACCAGCGGCGGCCGCCGAAAATGGTCTGCTCCATCGGGCCGAACCCCTCTTGCCTGGAGCCATTATAGTCGTCGGTCAGTTCGAAGCCGGCTTGGCGGCCCGCCTCGACGAAGGCGCCATAGAGCGGGTTTTTCCGCGTGCCGCGCCGCACGTGCAGCGGCCCACCACGGCCCCGCCAGCCGTCCTCGCCGCCCTCCGCATCTTCCATGCGCTTGAAATAGGGAAGCACGTCGGCGAAACCCCAGCCGGCGGCTCCCTGTTCGGCCCAGTGGTCGAAGTCGCGGGCGTGGCCGCGCACATAGACCATGCCGTTGATCGAGGACGAGCCTCCGATCACCTTGCCGCGCGGCGTCGCCAGCACGCGGCCGCCGAGATGCGGCTCGGGCTCGCTGGCAAAACCCCAGTCGTAGAGGCTCATATTGAGCGGGATCGACAGCGCCGATGGCATCTGGATCAGCGGCCCGACATCGGAGCCGCCGAATTCGATAACGATGACCGAGTGCTTGCCATCCTCCGACAGGCGATAGGCCATGGCCGAGCCGGCGGAGCCGGAGCCGATGATGACGAAATCCGCTTCAAGCATTGTTCATATGCGCCCATCGTTCACATGTGTGATGAAATCGGCGAGCGAGACATTGCCGCCGGTAGCCACCACAAGGACGGTCTTGCCGGCCACATCCACCTTGCCGCCGAGCAGTGCCGCCAGCGAGGCAGCTCCGGACGGCTCAAGCACCAGCTTCATCCGCTCGAAGGCGATTTTCATTGCCCGCCGCACCAAGGCGTCGTCGACAGTGATGCCGCGAACGCCGGCGGTTCTGACCGCCGCGAACGGCGCGTCGCCGGGCCGCCGCGACATCAGCCCGTCACAGATCGAATTCGGGGCGAGCGGCATGGTCTCGATGCTGCCATGCGCCAACGAGGCGCCCATGCCGTTGAAACCTTCGGGCTCGACGCCGATGATTTCCGTGGCCGGCGACAGATAGTGGAAAGCGAGCGAAACGCCGCCGATCAGGCCGCCGCCGCCGACCGAGCAGAACAGCACGTCCGCCTTCGCGCCGTTGGCAGAAAGCTGCTCCAGCGCCTCCAGCCCGGCACCTGCCTGGCCGGCGACGATTTCCGGATCGTCGAAGGGATGCAGCAATGTCAGCCCTTCGGTCTCGGCGATCTCGCGCGCCTTGGCGGCGGCGACTTCCTCACGCGCGCGCTCGCCGTGATCGGTAAGCACCACGCGCGCGCCGTAGCCTGCTGTGGCGTCGCGCTTGGCGGCCGGCGCGTCGATCGGCATGACGATGGTGACGGGAATGCCGAGCGCCTGGCCCGCAGCCGCCAGTCCTTGCGCGAAATTGCCGGAAGAATAAGCGACGACGCCCTTCTTGGCTTCGTCGGGCGACAGCCGCTTCAGCCGCCAATAGGCGCCCCGAACCTTGAACGATCCCGCCCATTGCAGCGATTCCGCCTTGACGAAGACGCGAGCGGCGCCGGTTTCCCTAGCGAGCGCCGCCGATTCCAGCAGCGGCGTGATCTGCGTCGCCTTGGCGGTGACCGCATAGGCTTGCTTCAGGTGGTCGAGTGAGGGGACAAGCGTAGTCATCATTCGCCTCGCGGATACCGCTTGCTCTCTTCGAGATTGTCGAGGTTCATGTGGTTGCGCATGTAGCGCTCGGACGCTTTCTGCAGCGGCTGGAAATCCCAAGGGTAGTAGGCGCCGTTGCGCAGCGCCCGATAGACGACCCAGCGGCGCGCCTGGCTTTCGCGCACCGCAGCGTCGAAGGCGGCCATGTTCCAGCGCGCCCGCACCTTGTCCATGAACGCCGCGACCAGCGGTTCGTTGGCCGGATCTGCCGCGAGGTTTTCCCGCTCCAGCGGATCGGATTGGAGATCGAACAGTTGCGGCGCATCGAGCTCGCAATGGACGAACTTGTATCGGCCCTCGCGGATAGCCACCAGAGGCGCGTATGAACCCTCAGCCGCATATTCCATCAGCACAGGCGCGCTGCGCCGCTCACCGTCGATCAGAGGCAGCAGCGATTGGCCATCGGTCCATGGCGCGACGGCATCGATGTCGATGCCGGCGAGGTCGCAAAGCGTCGGCGTCACGTCGAGATTGGAAACCGGCGCTTCGATCAGCCCGGCCGCAACGCCCCTGCCGGCAATCATCAGCGGCACCCGCGCCGAGCCCTCGAAGAAGCTCATCTTGAACCATAGGCCGCGCTCGCCGAGCATGTCGCCATGGTCGGAGCAGAACAGGATGGTGGTGTCGTCAAGCATGCGCGTTCGCTTGAGGACGTCCAGAAGCTCGCCGAGCTTGTCGTCGACATAGGAAATATTGGCGAAATAGCCACGCCGCGAACGGCGCACCTGCTCAGGGGTGATCTGGAACGACGGATAATCGCTGGCGACATACAGCCGCTGCGAATGCGTATCCTGTTCGTCATACGCAATGAAATTGGTTTCCGGGTCGAGCGCCTGGCAATTTTCGTAGAGATCCCAGTACTGCTTACGCGCGACATAGGGGTCGTGCGGATGTGACAGCGAAACGGTCAGGCACCAGGGCCGGCGTTCCTCATCGTCCTGCTCCCGCGAAAGCTGGTAGAGCTTCTGCGTGGCGAGGAACACGACCTCGTCGTCATATTCCATCTGGTTGGTGGTTTCCGCAATGCCGGCCCCGGTCACCGAACCCAGATTGTGATACCACCAGTCGATGCGCTCGCCGGGCTTACGATAATCCGGCGTCCAACCGAAATCGGCGGGGTAGATGTCCGTGGTCAGCCGTTCCTCGAAGCCGTGCAACTGGTCCGGCCCGACGAAGTGCATCTTGCCCGACAGGCAAGTATGGTAGCCGGCGGCGCGCAGATGATGAGCGAAGGTCGGGATCGACGAGGCGAACTCGGCGGCATTGTCATAGACTCCGGTGCGCGACGGCAACTGGCCGCTCATGAACGAGGCACGGCCCGGCGCACAGAGCGGCGAGCCGGTGTAATTGTTGCGGAAGCGCGCCGAGCGGGCGGCCAACGCCTTCAGATGCGGCGCGTGCAGGAAGTCAGCCGGCCCGTCCGGAAAGAAAGTTCCGTTGAGCTGATCGACCATGACGATCAGGAAGTTAGGGTGCTTGCGTGTCACTGCGTCTGCCGTCCGCTGAGTTTCGTTTCGAGATAGTCTTCGACCAATGCGATCGCGGTCGCGGCATCGGGCACGCCGTCCTTGAGCGCGCGCCGGATGTAGAGCCCGTCGATCATGGCCGCCGTCGCTTCGGCGACGCGGTCGGCCTCTGCTCGGGACAGGATGCCGGCCAGCCCGCTCATCAGGTTCGAATGCAGCCGCCGCGCATAAATCCTGAGCAGCCGGCGCAACGCAGCCGATTTCTGCGCCTCGACATAGAAGGCGAGCCAGGCGGCGATCGTTTCGGCCCGGAACTGGATCTCGGAGAAATTGACGGCCACCACCACGGAGACGCGTTCGCGTGGGGAACCGGTGGATTGAAGCGCGCGCCGCATGTCCGTGGTCAGTTCGGCCAGGATATGCCGCATCGTCGCGAACAGCAGCTCATCCTTGGCGCCGAAATAGTGATGGGCCAGCGCCGACGACACGCCGGCGCGCCCGGCGATCTCCGACATCGTCACGTCAAGCGAGCCGCGCTCGCCGATCGCCGAGATCGTCGCGTCGATGAGCGCTTTGCGGCGCAGTGGCTCCATTCCGACTTTCGGCATGCTGTTCCCATTGTTTCGGTGAAGATTATTTTTTATTGACGGGTCAATCAACAAAAATTCAGCCCAAACAACAACCGATTGTCGGCTCTGGCTCATCCCGCGGACTGGAAAACGGTTCATTGTTGAACAATATTGAGTGCTCAGGCCGCGATATGACGTGTTAGGATCCGCGGCAAATGGAGGTTGCCATGACCGCATGCATCGTTGGCTGGGCGCATTCGCGCTTCGGCAAGCTTGAAGGCGAAACATTGGAGAGCCTGATCGTCAAAGTGGCAACCGAGGCGCTCGACCATGCCGGCATTGGCCCGGACGACGTCGACGAGATTGTGCTCGGACATTTCAACGCCGGCTTTTCCGCACAGGATTTCACCGCCAGCCTTGTCCTCCAGGCCGACGACCGGCTGCGCTTCAAGCCGGCGACGCGCGTCGAGAACGCCTGCGCCACCGGTTCGGCCGCTGTCCGGCAAGGCGTCCGCGCCATCGATGCCAATGCCGCCCGCATCGTGCTGGTGGTCGGCGCCGAGCAGATGACGACGACGCCCGGCCCCGAGATCGGCAGGAACCTGCTGAAAGCCTCCTATTTGCCCGAGGATGGCGACACACCGGCCGGCTTTGCCGGCGTCTTCGGCAAGATCGCACAAGCCTATTTCCAGCGCTACGGCGATCAGTCGGATGCGCTTGCCATGATTGCCGCCAAGAATCACAAGAACGGCGTCGACAATCCCTATGCGCAGATGCGCAAGGATTTCGGCTACGAATTCTGCCGCCAGGAGAGCGAGAAGAACCCCTTCGTCGCTGGCCCGCTGAAGCGCACCGACTGCTCGCTGGTCTCCGACGGTGCCGCCGCTCTCGTCCTCACCGACACAGCGACGGCACTGAAGATGCGCCGCGCCGTCACCTTCCGCGCCAATGAGCACGTGCAGGATTTCCTGCCGATGTCGAAGCGCGACATCCTGACCTTCGAAGGCTGCGAGCAGGCCTGGAGCCGGGCGCTCAGGAATGCCGGCGTGACGCTTGATGATCTCTCCTTCGTCGAGACGCATGACTGCTTCACCATCGCCGAATTGATCGAATATGAAGCCATGGGCCTGGCGAAGCCTGGGGAGGGCGCGAGGCTGGCGCTGGACGGCACGACCGCAAAGGACGGGCGGCTGCCGGTCAACCCGTCCGGCGGCCTGAAGGCGAAGGGTCATCCGATCGGCGCCACCGGCGTGTCGATGCATGTGCTGAGCGCCATGCAGCTCGTCGGTGAGGCCGGCGGCATCCAGGTGCCCAACGCCAAGCTTGGCGGCATCTTCAACATGGGCGGCGCGGCGGTCGCCAACTACGTTTCCATTCTCGATCGGATTCGGTAAAAGCGACCCGCATCCGCGGGGGCAACATGACAAATCCGGTTCTGATCGAAGTTCTGCGTGGCGCCATCGTGGAGAGCGCGCACCGAGGCGCGGTCGCGGTTTTCGACGCCGATGGCAGGCCGGTTCTCGAGATTGGCGACACATCGAGGCCGGTGTTTCCGCGCTCCGCGGTCAAGGCGATCCAGGCGCTGCCGCTGGTCGAAAGCGGTGCTGCCGATGCCTACGGCTTCGGTAACCGCGAACTGGCGCTGGCCTGCGCCTCTCATTCGGGCGAACCGGCCCACGTCGAACTGGCGCGGTCGATGCTCGCCAGGGCCGGGCTGGACGGGTCGGCGCTTGAATGCGGCGCGCATTGGCCGTCGAGCCACGACGCGACGATCGCACTCGCCCGCGCAGGCGGTTCCCCGAACGCCTTGCACAACAATTGCTCCGGCAAGCATTCCGGCTTTCTTTGCACCTGCGTCCATTCAGGCATCGAGCCTCAAGGCTATGTCAGGGCGGATCACGCCTTGCAGGAAATGGTGCGCGACGCCATGCAGGCGGTGACAGGAGCTCGCCACGGCGCCGACGAACGCGCAACCGATGGCTGTTCGATCCCGACCTACGCGGTGCCGCTCAGGAGTTTTGCGCTTGGCTTTGCCCGCATGGTGACCGGCAGGGGCTTCGCGCCCGGGCGCGCCAGGGCGGCAAAGCGATTGTTGTCGGCTTGCATGGCCGAGCCGTTCTTCGTCGCCGGCACAGGCCGCGCCGATCTCGCGCTGATGCAGGCGGCGCCTGGCCGAATATTTGCGAAGGGCGGCGCCGAAGGGGTCCATTGCGCGGCGCTTCCCGAGCTTGGCCTCGGCATCGCACTCAAATGCGATGATGGTGCCGGCCGGGCCGCCGAATCCATGGTGGCCGCAATCATCGCCCGACTGCTGCGCGCGGACGAGGTTTTGGCGGCGAAGCTGCTCGAAATGGCGAATGCACCCATCGAAAGCCGGATAGGCGCCAAGGTCGGTGCGCTCAGGCCGACGGCGGCACTGGCCTGAGCCGGACGCTCTCAACTGACATGATTGCGCTCGACGGTCAGATGCGGAAAGCCGGTGTCGGCTGACGCGGCGAGATCGCCCGTGGCCGGGTCGGCCCAGCGCTGCCCGACAATGGCGCCATTGCGTGCGCCGTCGATGACATTGTCGGAGATGATGGCGGTTCCGGCACCGTCGACCACGCTGACGACGATGCCGGTGCCCGCTTTGCGGATGATGTTGCCGGTGGCCACGACGTTGCGCAGATACGGTCCCCAGCCGATCGACATGCCGTAGAGCGGCGCATTCTCGATGACGTTGTTGGACACGGTGGTGTCGGCCTCGACGCTGATGCCGACGCCGAATCCCGGCGGGTCGGCGGGGTAGGGGCCTGATGTCGACAGGTTGCGCACGATGTTGCCCGAGCAAACACCCATGCGTCCGCCTTCGTTGAAATTGACGATCGAGATGCCGTTGGCGGCACCATCGACGATGTTGTTGCTGATAACGGCGCCCTCGAACGAGAATTCGGAATAGACCGCCGTTTCGCCGGAACGCATGCAAGTGTTGCCCGATACTTGCAGATTGCTGGCGCTGTTGGCGCGGATGGCGGAGAATGCGCAGTCCGAAACGATATTGCCGGAGACGATCACGTTGGCGGCGCGGAAGGCATTGATGCCATTGCCGTTCTGGCCAGTGCCGCCGCCGCGCGCCGCGATGCGTTCGACCCGGTTGCCGGTGACGATGGTGCCGTCCTCCGCCGCTTGCCAGCGGTGCACGAGGATGCCGCCATTGGCGCAGTCGGAGACGGTGTTGCCTGTGATCGCCAGCCCTGCGGCCTCGACCGAATAGATGCCGGCGTCCGCCGCTCCGGATATTTCCGTGCGCTCGACCCGGCCCGCCGCGTGCTCGAGCGCCAGCCCGTTCTTGCCGCTGCCGGTTATCTGGCAATTATCGACGATGAGATGCGCCACGCGGCGCAGATCGAGCAGTCCTTGCGCGTAGTCGCCCATCGAGCGGTTTGAGCCGTCGAGGACCAGGCCGCTGAGCTCGATGTGATCGGCTTGTTCGGCCATGAACAGGTGGCCGTCGCCACCATAGACGATGCGCGTTGCGCCAGGCACGCCGGTAAGGCGCACCCGGCCGGGCAGCGTCAGGTTGGACACGACATAGGTGCCGGGCTGCAGGAAAACCGGCATGTCGCGATCGCTGGCCTCGCGCAGCAGCTTGGCGAAAGCCTTGCTCTGATCGTCAAAGGTGCCGGGTTGCACGCCAAGCTCGGTGGCGTTGATCGATCCGCGCATCGAGGCTTTCTCGACGCCGGGCAAGCTCGCGGCGGCTGCCTTGCCCAGCGAAAGCCCGAACACGGCAAAACCGGCTGTCCGGACAAGCAGCTTGCGTCTGTTCAACATCGGCACAGGTCCTGGCTTTTGCCCGTCTAGTGGCAGGATTCGTGCCAGTCAGGCACCTGCGTCCCCGGCGAGGGCAATGACTTGTGAAGTCGTGAGGGCGGGCATAAGTTCAAGGAATGAGCAGAGCCTTTACCCGCGAGGAAGACAGCGAAAACGCCATCGCAGGCGTCGGCGAACGGCCGATCAGTCAACACCGCAACCTGGTGACGGAGCGTGGCCTGGCAATGATCGACGAGAATCTGGCCGATCTGCGCGACATATTGGCCAAAGCCGAGCGGCGGGGAGACCGCGAGCGCATCGCACTGGTATCTCGCGACCTGCGCTATTGGACCGCGCGGCGCGAAAGTGCCGAGCTTTCGGTGCCCGAGCCCGGGAGCGACGTCATCCGCTTCGGCATGGGCGCCACGCTCGAAGCCGACGACGGCAAGAAGGTGCACTGGAAGATCGTCGGCGAGGACGAGGCTGATCCATCGAAAGGCAGCATTTCCCATGTATCGCCAATGGCGATTGCTTTGTTTGGCAAGAAGGTCGGCGATGTCGCCACCGTCAATGGCAAGGAATGGGAAATCGTCAAGCTGAGCGCGGGCGGCTGAACCCCAACATCAGTCCTCGGTCTTCACGATGTGGTCGCGAAAGAACGCGACTGCACCCGCTTCATCGATCTCGCCGGCGGCGATAGCCATCACGAATTCATAAAGCGTGCCGTTGTCCGCCGTCAGGACCTGACCGTTGACGATCAGGAAGGCGCCGGCGGCGACAATAGCCGTGCGTTTGTTGCCGTCGACAAAGGCATGATTTCTGGCAATGCCGAAGACATAGGCTGCTGCAAGATCTGCAATCGACGGAGTGCCGTAATTAGCCTTGTTCTCGGCCCGGGCCAGTGCCGATTCAAGTGCATTTTCATCCCGCAAACCTTGTGCGCCGCCATGCCGGCGCAATTGTTCGGCATGCATCGCCTCCACCGCGCGGCGCGACAGGAACTCCCAGTTCATTCGGCGAGCTTCTGAAGCGCGACCTTGTACTTGTCCATGACCTTGCGAGCAGCTTCCATCTGCCGCTCGAAACTATCGTCGACCGGTTTGAGGACGATGTCCTTGTCTGTTTCGAGAACCTGAAGCTGATCACCGGCTTTGAGATTCAGGCGGTCGAGTAGCTCCTTGGGCAGGATCACACCTTCGGAATTGCCGATCTTGCGAATGGTGGTGTTCATGCTGGATTGCTCCTGTTGCAACGTCAATTATAACTCGACCGCCGCACCGTTGCAACAGATATTATAACTTACGAATGGGAGGAAGGCCCGGACACACTCGTTGCCGATAACTCAGGACGCCAGCAGCCGGTCGATCAGCCGCTCCGCTGCTTGCGGGATCACGGTACCGGGCGGGAAGATTTCCGCCGCACCCGCTTGCAGCACGGCATCATAGTCCTGCGGAGGGATCACGCCGCCGGCAACGATCAGCATGTCGCTGTGGCCGAGCCTCTTCAGCGCATCCCTGAGTTCCGGGATCAGCGTCAGATGTCCCGCCGCCAGCGACGACGCGCCGACAATGTGCACATCCTGCTCGTGGGCGAGCTTCGCGATCTCCTCCGGCGTCTGGAACATGGCGCCGACGGTGACGTCGAAGCCGAGGTCGGCAAAGGCTGTGGCGATCACCTTCTGGCCGCGGTCATGTCCGTCCTGTCCCATTTTGGCGACCAGGATGCGCGGCTTGCCGCCGGTCTTCTTTTCGAACGCGCCGATCTTCTCCTGCAGCCGGTCGACGGCCGGATTGTCGCCGAGCGCCTGGCGGTAGACGCCGGAAATCGTCTGCACCGACGCGATGTGGCGGCCAAAGACCTTTTCCAGCGCCAGCGAAATCTCCCCGACCGTCGCATTGGCGCGCGCGGCGTGGATGGCGAATTCGAGCAGGTTCTCGCCGCTCTCGGCCGCGCGGGAGAGCGCTGCGAGCGCATTCTCGAGCACCGCGACGTCGCGCGTGCCCTTCAGCCGCTGCAGCTTCGATAGCTGCCGGGCTCTTACCTCGGCATTGTCGATCTTCAAGACGTCGACTTCGATATCCGCACCGGGCCGGTGCGCGTTGACGCCGACCAGCACCTGCTCGCCTGAATCGATGCGCGCCTGGGTGCGGGCGGCCGCCTCTTCGATGCGCAGCTTGGGAATGCCCTTCTCGGTGGCCGCGGCCATGCCGCCGAGCGCCTCGACCTCCTCGATATGGGCAAGCGCACGCGCTGCCAGATCATGCGTCAGCCTCTCGAGATAAGCCGAACCGCCCCACGGATCGATGATGCGCGTGGTGCCGGATTCCTTTTGCAGGATCAGCTGCGTGTTGCGGGCGATACGGGCCGAATGATCCGTCGGCAGCGCCATGGCCTCGTCGAAGGAATTGGTGTGCAGCGATTGTGTATGGCCCTGTGTGGCGGCCATCGCCTCGATCATCGTGCGGATGATGTTGTTGTAGGGATCCTGCGCCGTCAGCGACCAGCCAGAAGTCTGGCAGTGGGTGCGCAAGGACAGCGAACGCTCGTCCTTCGGCGAAAAATTCTTCATCATCAGGCTTGACCACAGCAGCCGCGCCGCCCTGAGCTTGGCGACTTCCATGAAAAAGTTCATGCCAACAGCCCAGAAGAAGGACAGGCGCGGGGCGAAGCGGTCGATGTCGAGCCCGGCCGCGACGCCGGCGCGGGCATATTCGATTCCGTCGGCAATCGTATAGGCGAGCTCCAGGTCCGCCGTCGCGCCGGCCTCCTGCATATGGTAGCCGGAGATCGAGATCGAGTTGAATTTCGGCATGTGCCTGGATGTGTAGGAGAAGATGTCCGACACGATCCGCATCGAGGGCTTCGGCGGATAGATATAGGTGTTGCGGACCATGAACTCCTTCAGAATGTCGTTCTGAATGGTCCCTGCGAGATCCTTCTGCGCAACCCCTTGTTCCTCGGCCGCCACGATGTAGAGCGCCATGATCGGCAGCACCGCGCCGTTCATGGTCATCGACACCGTCATCTCGCCGAGCGGAATGCCGTCGAAGAGCTGGCGCATGTCGAGGATGGAATCGATGGCCACGCCCGCCATTCCGACATCGCCGGCCACCCGCGGATGATCGCTGTCATAGCCGCGGTGCGTGGCGAGATCGAAGGCGACCGACAGACCTTTCTGGCCGGCGGCAAGATTGCGCCTGTAGAAGGCGTTTGACTCTTCCGCCGTCGAGAAACCGGCATATTGCCGGATCGTCCACGGCTGCTGGACATACATGGTCGGATAGGGTCCGCGCACGAAGGGCGGCATGCCCGGATAGGTGTCGAGATGCGGCAGCCCCTTGAGATCGCCCTGATTGTACAGATGTTTGACGGCAAGGCCTTCCGGCGTCATCCGCTGGCCCTTGATCTCGACCGGCGCCCGCCGAGGCGGCGCCCAGCCGACCTGGCTGAAATCCGGAATCAAGAAGCGGCTCCGATCGCTTGATCGATGCGGACCGGAAACAGCGGCTCGCACATGACGATGCCTTCCGTGAAGGCAGATCGCCGCTCCGCGGCCAGCGTCTCGACCGCGCGCTCGGTTTTCTGCGGATAGAGCGTGGCGCCGACGATGGCGCGCTCGCGGGATCGGAAGGCGGCAGCACGCTGGGCGGCGGCGGTGCGAACACGTTCCTGTATGCGTCCGTCCTGAAGGCTGGACAGCACGCCGCCCTCGGCCTCGATCGCCTGCAACTCGGACCAGGCCGCTTCGCAGAGGCCAGCGGTGAGCGCTTCGACGCCACCGGAGCCGCAGGCGGGATCGGCGACCTGATCGATGTGGCTTTCATTGCCCATGATCAACTGCGCGTTACGGGCCACGCGGCGTGCGAAAGGCGCCGGCAGGCCATGCGCGACGGTGTGCGGCAGGATAGCGATCGAATCGGCTCCGCCCGCCGCCGCGGCGAAGCAGGCGATCGTCGTGCGCAGGATGTTGGTCTCCGGGTCCAATGCCGTCATCATCCGAAACGACGTCTCGGCGTGAATATTGGCCGTCGAAGTCGGGATCGAGCAGGCTTCTTGGACGCGAGCCCACAGCCTGCGCAAGGCCCTGACCTTGGCCATCGACAGGAACTGATCCTGGTCGGCGCTCAGCGCAAACCCGATATGGGGCGCTGCGTAGACGAGCGGTTGCCGCGCTTTCTCGAACATCCTGAGATAGGAGACGGCCGAAGCGAGCATGATGCCAAGCTCCTGCGCCTCCGTGGCGCCGGCATTGTGGAACACCCGCCCATCCGCCTCGAGCAGCACGCCGGGCACGCCCATTGAAAAGAAATGTGCCAGCGATTGCGGCATGGATTCCTGCAGCGCCTCGATCGACATGCGCAACCGGCCGGTTCCGGCCAGGATCGCCGCCGGATCGATGCCGAAGGAGAGGTTGAGCTTTGCCGGATCGGAGCGGCGCTTGCCAAGGAACGCCACCAGCCAGTCGGCCATGGGGCGGCTCCATGGGTGGGCGTCGATCCGGATCTGGATGCGGTTTAACGGGATGCCGTCCAGAACCGTCTCCAGCGCCTGCGCCGTTCTCGGCAGGCCGTAGCCGAAGGCGTTCGGGGCACCTTCGAAGACGAGCGACAATCCCGTCGCGCCCTGCGCGACGTCCTCCAGCGCCTGGGCTTTGGCGCGACCAATGTCGGGATCGTCGATGCGCTGGCTGACGATCCACGGCGATCCGGGGTTGGCGCGCACGATCGGCTCGGCCGCCGCCGCGCGCTCATAAAGCGGTTCCACGCGGATGCCGTCATCGGTGTGCGAGATCAGTTTTTCCTCGAAAGATGCGCCGGCGAGCGCCTTTTCAGCCAGGGCCAGCCATCGCTGCCGGTCGGCATTCGGAACTTCGTTATCCCTGGTCAAGGCTCCGGCGCTCATCCACTGTCCTCGTCACTATGCGGCCGCATCAGCCTGGAGCACTTCAGTCTACGGGTCCCGGTGCGATACCGCAATGCAATGCGCTTCCAAGACTCGAATTCGATCCCTCGAGCGTACACCAGCCTTCGAGCACGAAGCATGAACGATTGCCAAACATGGGCAAAATCCGCAAGCTCCAAAAAAGGCCATTTTCGCCGATCGCCATTGTCGCTGTGCAAGGCCCCCACTATACCTTCGGGCGAAGGG
This sequence comes from Mesorhizobium sp. BR1-1-6, assembly GCF_020165355.1. Taxonomy (NCBI): domain Bacteria; kingdom Pseudomonadati; phylum Pseudomonadota; class Alphaproteobacteria; order Hyphomicrobiales; family Phyllobacteriaceae; genus Mesorhizobium; species Mesorhizobium sp. BR1-1-6. The sequence goes on from NZ_JAIUHZ010000004.1 coordinate 356,473, forward strand.
CTGGTTTTATACACAGCAGTTGCGGAGACCGGACATATGGCTGACGACACCATTTTCATCGGCGCCAGCCGCAAGCCCGACGACAGCTATCAGCGTCCCGAAAACCTGCTTTTGCAATATGGCAACCGTCACGGCTTGGTGACCGGTGCCACCGGCACCGGCAAGACGGTCACCTTGCAAATATTGGCCGAGGGATTCTCCAATGCCGGCGTGCCGGTGTTCTGCGCCGACATCAAGGGCGATCTCTCCGGTATAGCCATGATCGGCACGGCGCAGGATTTCCTGGTCAAGCGCGCCGAGCAGGTCAAGCTCGACCCCTATGACTTCCAGGAATTCCCCGTCATCTTCTGGGATCTGTTCGGCGAACAGGGCCACCCCATCCGCGCCACCATCTCCGAGATGGGCCCGCTGCTCTTGTCGCGGTTGATGAATTTGTCCGAAGCCCAGGAAGGCATCATGAACATCGCCTTCCGCATCGCCGATGAGGAAGGCCTGCTGCTGCTCGACCTCAAGGACCTGCAGGCGCTGCTCGCCAATATCGCCGGGCGCGCCGAAGAGATCAGCGCCCGCTACGGCAATGTGACGAAACCCTCGGTCGGCGCCATCCAGCGCACGCTGCTGGTGCTGGAACAGCAGGGGGCGGCGAATTTCTTCGGCGAGCCGGCATTGCGCATCGCCGACATCATGCGCACCACCCGCGACGGCCGCGGCGCCATCAGCGTGCTGGCCGCCGACAAGCTGATGATGAATCCGCGACTCTACGCGACGTTCCTGCTTTGGCTGATGTCGGAACTGTTCGAGGAGCTGCCCGAAGTGGGCGATCCCGACAAGCCGAAGCTGGTCTTCTTCTTCGACGAGGCACATCTGCTTTTCGACGACGCGCCGAAGGTGCTGATCGACCGCGTCGAGCAGGTGGTGCGTCTGATCCGCTCGAAGGGCGTCGGCGTCTATTTCGTCACGCAGAACCCTCTGGATATTCCTGAGAAGGTTCTGGCCCAGCTCGGCAACCGGGTCCAGCATGCGTTGCGCGCCTACACGCCGCGCGAGCAGCAGGCGGTAAGGACCGCGGCCGAGACGTTCCGGCCAAATCCGGATTTCGATTGCGCGACCGTGATCACGCAACTGGGCACCGGCGAAGCGCTGGTTTCAGTGCTGGAAGCCAAGGGCATCCCGTCCATGGTCCAGCGCACGCTGATCCGTCCGCCATCGTCACGACTTGGGCCCATAACCCCAGCCGAGCGGCGGAAGCTGATCCAGGAAAGCCCGGTGATCGGTCAGTACGATGAGGGTGTCGATCGCGAATCGGCTTTCGAGATGCTGCAGAAAAAGGCCAAGGACGCGGCGGATGCCGAGGCACAGCAGGCCGACGCCGGCCGTTCACGCTGGACCATTCCGGGCTTCGGCAATGATGCTCCGCCGCCGCAACCCGGCGGCAGACGCCCGCCTCAACCGCGCCCGTCCAACCGCCAGACGGTGGCGGAAGCCGCGATCAAGTCGGTGGTGCGCTCTGTCGGCTCGTCGGTCGGCCGCGCCATCGTGCGCGGGATACTCGGGAGTCTGTCGAGGGGCAGATAGGGAAGCGCGATCGCGCAACGGCCATGCAGGGATAGGCTGATGTGGAGGTGAAGGCGGCGAGTCGCCGCATTCACCCTCGCTCCCATCAGAAAATCGCGTCGCTCACCGCTTTCACCGGGCCAAGCAGCACCGATCCGTCCGGCACGCCGGCATCGATCGGGATGGCTTTGTGATTCGCGGTCGCCACCATGGGCTGGCTGGCGTCGCTGGTCACGATGACCGGGGTCTTCGAAGGCACGCGATCATATAGGTCTATAATGTCCTGGTTCATCAGGCGCACGCAGCCCGACGACACCGACTTGCCGATCGAACGCCATTCCGGCGAGCCGTGCAGCCGGTAGAGCGTGTCGACGTTGCCCTGGAAGAGATAGAGCGCACGTGCACCGAGCGGGTTTTTCAGCCCGCCCGGCATACCGCCATTGTCAGCGCTGTATTGCCTCAGTTCCGGCTGCCGGGCGATCATCTCGTCCGGCGGCGTCCATTTCGGCCACTTCTGTTTCCACTGGACGACGGCATCGCCCGACCATTCGAAGCCGGCGCGGCCGAGGCCGACGCCGTAGCGGATCGCCTGGCCGCCCGGACGAACCAGATAGAGGAAGTGGCCGGTCGTATCGACGACGATGGTTCCCGGCTTCTGGCCGGTCGGGTCGGGCACGATCTGGCGCAGGAATTGCGGATCGATCCTGTCGACGGGAATGGCCGGCACTTCGAAACCGCCATCGCTGACGGCGGCGTACATCGTCACGTAGTCGGCGAGCGGCGGCTCGACATAGGCCGGTGGCGGTGGCTCGACTGGCCCGGACCCGGTGGTGGCGCATGCGGAAACCGCGATCGAGGCGGCGCCCAGGGCTGCGGCATTGAGAAAGCCGCGACGGCTCAGGCGATAGGATTCGATTTCGGCTGGGAACATGGTTGCCTTCTTTAAGTCTGAAATCGCAACAAAGCATGAATATGCCGACCGTTGCGAGGGTGCCTGATCAACACTTGGGCGCGATAGGCGGTTCCGAATCTGGCCTCAAGGTGGACAAACAAAGGCGAAGCTGTGACCGCGTCGCCACTGTGGCGCTACGGTCACAGGAGCGAAAACCAGGATTACTTTTGGGCCGCATGCGTTAGCCACCTGTGACAAGGGCATCGAGCGACGGCAGGATCAGGGCCGGTGGAAAATCCCGATACTCCTCCGGCTGGTTGGAGCGGTTGATCCACACGGTGCGGAAGCCGAACTTGGTCGCGCCGGCAATGTCCCAGCGGTTGGACGACTGGAAGGAGACCGCACCCGGATAGAGGCGCCAGCCTGTCGTGACCATGTCGTAGACCGACGGATCGGTCTTGAAGCGCCGTACCGCATCGACGGAATAGATATCGTCCAGCACCTGATCGAGCGCCGCGGATTTAACGGCTGCCTCCAGCATTTCCGGTGAACCGTTGGACAGGATTGCCAGCTTGGCGCCGGACGCCTTCAGCGCCTTCAGCACGGCGGGCACTTCCGCATAGCAGTCCAGCCGCCAATAGGCATCCAGCAATGCCGCCTTGAGGCCGGGATCGGCAGAGGGCACCTTGTGCAACGCGAAATCAAGTGCCTGCTCGGTGAGTTGCCAAAAATCGGCATAGGCGCCCATCAACGTACGCACCCAGGAATATTCGAGTTGCTTGGCGCGCCAGATCTCGGACAGCAACTGGCCGTCCGGTCCGATGGCGTCGGCGTGGCGGCGCACGGCGGCATGAACATCGAACAGTGTGCCGTAGGCGTCGAAAACATAAGCGGCGTATTGCATGGCAACAGTTTTGAGGCGAGGCGGGGCAAGGTGCAAGTCTTGATTGCAGCGCGCCGTCTGTGGCCTCAACAAAACTCCCCGATGCTGGTTGACGACGCCGGCCAAAGCGTCATCCAATGCTGCAACACGAGATTGATCGGAACGGGACAAAGCAATGACACTGGCGGCTGCCGCACTTTCCGCGACATGGACTTTCGTCGACGGCGACTGGTACGAGGGCAATGTCGCCGTTTTGGGCCCGCGCAGCCACGCAATGTGGCTCGGCACCAGCGTGTTCGACGGCGCCCGCTGGTTCGAGGGTGTCGCTCCCGATCTTGACCTTCATGCCGCGCGCGTGAATGCCTCGGCGATCGCGCTCGGTCTCAAGCCTTCGATGACGGCCGAGAAGATCGTCGGGCTGACCTGGGACGGATTGAAGAAATTCGATGGCAAGACGGCTGTCTATATCAGGCCGATGTATTGGGCCGAGCACGGCGGCTATATGGGCGTGCCGGCCGATCCCGCCTCGACCCGTTTCTGCCTGTGCCTCTACGAATCGCCGATGATCTCGCCGACCGGCTTTTCCGTGACGGTTTCGCCGTTCCGGCGCCCGACTATCGAAACCATGCCGACCAACGCCAAGGCCGGCTGCCTCTATCCCAACAATGGCCGCGCCATCCTCGAAGCCAAGATGCGCGGCTTCGACAACGCCCTGGTGCTCGACATGCTGGGCAACGTCGCCGAGACCGGAACCTCGAACATCTTCCTGGTCAAGGACGGCCACGTCCTGACGCCGGCGCCGAACGGCACCTTCCTGTCGGGCATCACCCGCTCGCGCACGATGACGTTGCTTGGCGAGTACGGGTTCAAGACCACGGAAAAGGCGCTGTCGGTGCGTGAATTCCTCGAAGCGGATGAGATTTTTTCGACCGGCAACCATTCCAAGGTCATTCCGATCACGCGCATCGAGGACCGCAGCCTGCAGCCCGGGCCGGTGGCCAAGAAGGCGCGGGAGCTCTATTGGGATTGGGCGCATTCGACGTCGGCGGGCTGATCCGTCCAGGCTTTTCGTCGCAATGCGCCCGGTTTCCGGAAACTGTGTGACAGTTCTCCGGAACCCGCTTAGAAAGAGCACCCGGCGCTTCACTTTTCGGAGTTGTCCGAACCCAATCCAGACCTATCTTAGTCCGGTATCGACACCGGATTTCCTTGAGGGAGTACCTTCCATGGCTTTTGAATTGCCCGCTCTGCCTTACGACTATGAGGCCTTGCAGCCCTACATGTCGAAAGAGACGCTGGAATATCACCACGACAAGCACCACAAGGCCTATGTCGACAACGGCAATAAGCTTGCCGCCGAAGCCGGCCTTGGCGATCTGTCGGTAGAAGAGGTGGTCAAGCAGTCGTTCGGCAAGAATGCCGGCCTCTTCAACAATGCCGCCCAGCACTACAATCACATCCATTTCTGGAAGTGGATGAAAAAGGGCGGCGGCGGCAACAAGCTGCCGGGTGCGTTGCAGGAGGCTTTCGACAGCGATCTGGGTGGCTACGACAAATTCAAGGCCGACTTCATCGCCGCCGGCACGACCCAGTTCGGTTCCGGCTGGGCCTGGGTTTCGGTCAAGGATGGCAAGCTGGCGATCTCGAAGACGCCGAACGGCGAGAATCCCCTCGTCCATGGCGCGGCGCCGATCCTCGGCGTCGATGTCTGGGAGCACTCCTATTACATCGACTATCGCAACGCCCGGCCGAAATATCTCGAGGCCTTCGTCGACAGCCTGATCAACTGGGATCATGTTCTCGAACTCTACGAAAAAGCGAAAGCCTGATCGAGATTCAGAAAGCCCCGGCACCCCCGGGGCTTTTCTTTTTCTGTGCCGAGATCCCACAGCAAAGGTCTGCAAAATCGTCGGGGGAAGGGAATATTCCTCCCGCCACGTCCGTTAACGTCCTGTCCCGAAATGCCCTCATCATGGAGCTAATTGAATGAGAAAGCTTGTCGTCGCCATCTCTATGCTCGCGTTCGCCGGTTCGGCGGCCTTTGCCGACCCGATCCTCGACCGCCAGGCCCTGATGAAGGAACGCGGGAAGATCGTCGGCGGCCTGTCGAAAGTGGTCAAGGGTGAGGAGCCCTTTGATGCCGCCGCAGTACTGACTGCGCTGCAGGCGCTCCAGGCGAACGCGGAAAAATTCGACGCCGACGTCCTGTTCCCGGCGGGCAGCGACACGGGCGACACCACGGCGGCGCCGAAGATCTGGCAAGACATGGCCGGTTTCAAGGCGACAGAAGACAAGTATCTTGCCGACGTCAAGGCCGCGGTCGCCGCGGCCCCAGCCGACGTGGATTCCCTGAAGACGCAAATCGGCGTCATCGGCTCCGACTGCGGCACCTGCCACAAGGGCTACAGGGTCAAGAAAGGCTAATCGCCGGCCATGGCATGGCTGAGGAAGTTTGTCGGCGCCGCACTCGTGCTCGGCGGCGTCGGCGCGGTTGCCGCGTGGACGCTTTCGGCGCCGGTGAAGCTCGATGCGGAAACCCTGGCCAAGCTCGCGCCTGGTGACGCGGCCAGGGGCAAGCGCATTTTTTATGCCGGCGGCTGCACCTCCTGCCATGCAAAACCCGGTTCGAAAGGCGATGAGCGGCTCGAACTTGTCGGCGGCCTTGAACTCAAGACTCCGTTTGGCATGTTTGTGCCGCCCAACATTTCGCAAGACCCCAAGGACGGCATCGGCGCGTGGTCGGCCGAGGATCTCGCCAATGCCATGCTGAAGGGTGTCTCGCCGTCGGGCGAGCATTTCTATCCGGCATTTCCCTATACGTCCTACGCGCGCATGAAGCCCGCCGACATTGCCGATCTCTATGCCTTCCTGAAGACGCTGCCGGCGGTTGCCGGCCGAGCGCCGGCCAATTCATTGAGTTTCCCGTTCAACATCCGTCGCGGTATCGGCTTGTGGAAACGGCTCTATCTCAGCGAGCAGCCTGTTGTGTCCCTGCCCGAAGGCGCGCCTGGTCCTGTGATTGCCGGTCGCTACCTGGTCGAGGGACCGGGTCATTGCGGCGAATGTCACACACCGCGTGACCTTGCGGGGGGGACAAAGAAGAGCGAGTGGCTGGCTGGAGCCACAGCCGCCGAAGGCAGCGGCATCGTCCCCAATATCACCTCCGGGGAGGGCGGCATCGGCGACTGGTCGCAGGCCGATATCGCCAACTATCTCGAAACCGGCTTCACGCCCGATTTCGATTCCGTTGGCGGGGCCATGGTCGACGTGCAGAGGAACATGGCCGAACTGGCGCCCGAGGACCGCGCGGCGATCGCGGCCTATCTCAAGGCGGTTCCGCCGCATCCGAACGGCTATCCGGCGCGCAAAAAACCGGCGAGCTGACTACGGGTGGCGATCGCCCAGGAAGTCGAAGCCCGCCGCGAAGAAATGATTGTAGTTGCAGGTCAGTTCCTCGCCGGCCGCGATGTCGCGCAACGCAAAGCTTTCCTCCGGCGAGGATACGTCGCAATTCGGCTCGTCGGCGTGGTTCATGTAGCGTGCATCGTCGGCCTCGAAGACGATGTAGTTCGGATCTCGCCTGTCCGGATAGGCATAGCGATCGAGATAGCTCTTCACCGGTCCTGTCTGGCTCTCATAGGTCTCGACCTCGATGAGCCGGTCGAATCTCGGATCCAGCTTCCAGATCATCGTGCCGCGGGAAATGGGATTCTTGGCAAAGACACCAATGCCCTGGATGGGGGATTTGTCGAGATAGACGTCGACGAGCAGCATGGCAGGCCCTTGTGCGATTGTGGGCTGTCATGGCCCGGGACAAAACGCGCCTTGGGTAGCGCGCGGGCATCGCAATTGCGAGCGAAAACCAGCAACACGGAATTCAAAAACCAATGATTGCCCGGCTCGCCGAGAAGGCCGCGCCGGTCACCGTTTCGCGTCAGCGCTGCTGAAGCGCCAGCCGCACGCCCAGACCGCAATAGATGCCGCCGACAATCTTGCCCTGCCATTTTAACACCGTGGGATTTCGACGCAGGAAAGTGCCAAGCCCGCCTGCGCTCACCGCGAAAACCACTGTGCTGAAGAGGCCCAGCAGAACAAAGATGATCCCCAATACCGCCAGTTGGAGCATGACCGATCCGTTTTCGGGCCGGACGAACTGTGGCAGGAACGCGAGGAAGAAAAGCGCCGTCTTGGGGTTGAGCATCTCAGTCAGTATGGCTTGCCGAAACGCCTTGCCCGCTGAGATTGGGAACCTGCCGGCGGCGAGATCGGCCGGCGTCTTTTCCATGATCGCGCGAATGCCGAGATAAACGAGATATGCCGCACCGAGATACTTCACGGCGCTGAACAACACCGCCGATGCGGCGACGATCGCCGAGATGCCGACCATGGCCGTGAAGGTGTGAAACACGTCGCCGGCCGCGATCCCTGCGCCGGTTGCGATGCCGGCTTTGGTTCCCGAACTCGTTGCCCGCGCGACCGTCAGCAGCGTGGCGGGGCCGGGAATAAACACAAAACCGAGCACCACGGCGACATAGGTGGTCAATGTGGCCAGGTCGATCATTGCTCGCATCCTCCTCGGCGTTCGTCGCCGATCAAGTCACGCCAGGGGCCGAAGGGCAATGACCGCTTCAGCCCTGCGGCCCTGTTGCCTTGCCTGTCACTCTCAAGGCGAATGAATATGTGTAGGCGATCTCCTCCAGCCGGGAAAACCGGCCGGACGCGCCGGCATGGCCCGATTCCATGTTGATCTTGAACAGGACCGGATTGTCGCCCGTCTTGCGCTCGCGCAGCCGCGCCACCCATTTGGCCGGTTCCCAATAGGTGACGCGCGGGTCAGTGAGACCGGCTAGCGCCAGGATCGGTGGATAGCCGAGCGCGGCGACATTGTCATAGGGCGAGTAGGCGGCGATCGTCCGGTAATCGTCCGCCGACGCGATCGGATTGCCCCATTCAGGCCACTCCGGCGGGGTCAGCGGCAGGCTGGCGTCGAGCATGGTGGTGAGCACGTCGACGAAAGGCACCTCGGCAACGATGCCGCCGAAACAGTCCGGCGCCATGTTGGCGACCGCGCCCATCAGCATGCCGCCGGCGGATCCACCTTGCGCGACGATGCGGTCATGCACAGTGTAGCGTTCGGCGACCAGATGGCGTGCACAGGCGATGAAATCGGTGAAAGTGTTCATCTTGTGCGCCCGCTTGCCGTCATCGTACCAGCCATAGCCCTTGTCCTTGCCGCCGCGGACGTGGGCGATTGCAAAGACAAAGCCGCGGTCGACCAGCGAGAACCAGTTGGTGTTGAAGGCCGCCGGCACCGTGATGCCATAGGAACCGTAGCCGTAAAGCAGGCAAGGCGCGGAGCCGTCCAGCGGGGTATCGCGGCGGTACAAGAGCGAGACCGGCACCAATTCGCCATCAGCCGCGGGCGCCATCAGCCGACGCGTGACATAGCGCTCCGGGTCGTGGCCGGACGGCACCTCCTGGGTCTTGAGCAACACGCGCTCGCGGGTGCGCATGTTGTAGTCGAAGACCTGCGCCGGCGTCGTCATCGATGAATAGGTGAAGCGCATGATCTCGGTGTCGTATTCCAGGGATCCCGACAGGCCGAGCGAAAACGCCTCCTCGTCGAAGGAGATCAGGTGTTCCTCGCCGGTTGCACGGTCGCGCACGACGATGCGCGGCAGGCCCTCCTTGCGCTCCAGCCTGACCATATGGTTCTTGAAGCCGATCACCGACAGGATCAGCCGGCCGGCCTCGTGCGGAACCAGTTCCTGCCAGTTGGCGCGGATCGGATCGCTCGCCGGCGCCGTCATGATCTTGAAGTCCTTGGCCCCATCGGCGTTGGTCAGGATGAAGAAAATGTCGCCGCCTTCCTCCATCTCGTATTGAAGACCGGTCTCGCGCGCCGCCACCAGCTTCGGCTCGCCAAACGGCTCGCCCGCGCTCAGCAGCCGGTATTCCGATGTCTCGTGGTCGTTGATGGCAACCATGATCCATTCATTGGAGCGCGTGCCGCCGACATTCATGAAGAAGCCGGGATCATTTTCCTCATAGATCAGCCGGTCGCTTGCCGGATCCTGCCCAAGCGCATGGAACAGCACCTTGGAGGGACGGTGGTTGGGGTCGAGCCGGGTGTAGAAAAACCCGTCATTGGCGGCGTTCCACACCCCCGAACCGCCGGTGTCTGGAACCGTGTCCGCGAGTTCCTTGCCGTCGGAGAGGTCGCGCACCCGAAGCGTATAGAATTCGGAGCCCTTGTCGTCGAACGCCCATAAAAGCTTGCCATGGTCGGCCGAATGATCGACGCCGCCAAGCCGGAAATAGGCCTTGCCTTCGGCCTCGGCATCGCCGTCGAGCAGGATATGCTGCGCGCCGCCGTCCCGCGGCATGCGGAAATAGCGCGGCTGCTCGCCGCCGAGTTTGAAGGAGGAGCCATACGCGTAGGGTCCGTCCTTCATCGGCACGGAAGAATCGTCCTCCTTGATGCGACCCTTCATCTCCTTGAACAGCCGCTTCCGCAAATCGGCCGTGTCGGCCATCAGTTTCGACTGGTAGGCGTTCTCGGCTTCGAGATGGGCGCGGATGCCCGCATCGAGCAATGCGGGGTCCCTGAACATCTCCTGCCAATTGTCGGCCCGCAGCCAGGAATAGTCGTCCGTTCGCGTGATACCGTGATGCGTGTCGAAAACCGGCCGCTTCTCGGGCGTTGGCGGGGTGACATCCGGGAATGCAGAAGTTTTGGTCATTGCGTCTCGCTTTGGAAATGTCCTGAATGGCCAATGAACACGCCGATCAGCGCGGGTTCAAGAGCCGGGTCTTATTGCTGCGCCGGGCTCCAGAAAGCGGGCCGGGAGGAGAAATAATGTATATCTATGCTCGCACCGTCGCGGCTCTCGCCGTCGTTTCCGCAACTATGGCCATCGCCGGCCAATCTCATGCGACCGTATTCGCCGCTTGGCAAGTGGCCAACGTGCCGTTCGGCGACACGCTCAACGTGCGCAAATATCCCTCGGGCACGTCCCAGAAACAGGCCGCATATCCGAACGGCACCGTTTTGCAGATGACCGGACGATGCACTGGCGGGACGAACCTGCTCGACATCGCCAATCAGCCGGCATGGAAGCAGCAGCAGGCGGTTCGCTATCGCTGGTGCGAAGTCTGGCATGATCCGGCGAAGAACGGCGGTTTTGTCACCGGGTGGGCCTATGGCAAATACATCGCCCCGTATTGAGTGATCCGAGCTGGTCGGCTGCACGACGCGTGAGGGCCGGCAATGGCCGAGGTGGGGCAACCTATGGTTTTGTGAAAGGGGGTGAGCAACCAAGATTGCCGGCGCGATCGCCAAGCAAAGCGAAGCACTCGGAGATGCTTTGTGAGTTAGCGCGAATGTAACGGTTAGCTAACGCTGCGTCACCGGTCGCTGGTTTCGCCTGGGAAATATCGAAAAATTACATCGTGCACGAAAGATTGAAGCTGATCCGAAAATATTTGATCAACATCGTTCAATATAGTGCAAGGATCGAATTGACTTACTTGCTAGGTAGGTTCATTGATGCCCCCGCGACACGAATCGCAGAAGCTCTGTCTGCACAAAATTCGTGCAATGCCTTGCCTGTAAAAAAGGGCGCACTAAACTAACTCTCGTTGGGGCCTGAAGACCATGGATATTGTCGAAACACCTTCCAGAAACAGCGACGCGCTGATCGAGCTGACCGCCGACGTGGTGGCCGCCTATGTCAGCAACAATCCCGTGCCGGTCGGCGAACTGCCGAACCTCATCTCCGATGTCCATGCTGCTCTCGGGCGTGTGGGCGGAACCGCCGAACAGCCGCCCGCCGACAAGCAGAAGCCGGCAGTGAACCCGAAGCGCTCGGTTCATGACGACTACATCGTTTGCCTTGAAGACGGCAAAAAGTTCAAGTCGCTCAAGCGTCACCTGATGACTCATTATGATCTGACGCCGGATCAGTATCGCGAAAAGTGGAACCTCGACCCGAGCTACCCGATGGTTGCCCCGAACTACGCGGCCGCCCGCTCCCAGCTCGCCAAGAAGATGGGGCTCGGCCGCAAGCGCAAGGCCCGCTAAGCATTTGCTGCCAGGTGAGTACACTTGGTATCGCAGAATGCGGCTCAAACGATAGATAGAGCCGGACGGAAGGTTCAACGATCGACATCGGCGCCTTCGGGCGCCGTTTTACTTTGCCGGCCGGGCCGGACAGCGCTGGTACCAGTGCGCGGTATGATGCGATCGGCTGATCGCGGAGGCGATATCAGGCCGTCTGCTCGAGTGCGGCCTCTGCGTCGCGCCTGATGCGCTTGACCATCGAACGAAGGCCGTTGGCGCGCTGCGGCGACAGGTGCTCGTCCAGGCCGAGCGCCTTCAGCGTCGCTTCCGCATCGATTTTCTGGATCTCGCTGGCGGTCTTGCCGGAGAACAGCGCCAGCATGATCGCCACCAGCCCGCGTACGATATGGGCGTCCGAATCGCCCCTGAAGGTGATGACCGGATCGCCGCCCGGTCCCCGTTCGGTGGTCAGCCAGACCTGGCTGACGCAGCCCGGCACCTTGTTGGCGGCGGTGCGTTCCTCATCCGGGAATGGCGGCAGCGCCTCGCCGAGTTCGATGACATAACGATAGCGGTCCTCCCATTCGTCAAGGAATGAGAAGTCGTCGCGGATCGTCTGGATCGTGGTCGTCATGACAGGGATATAGTCATCCACCGTCGCCGCGTCACGGAAAAACAAAAACACCGCGGGCGTCGAGAGGCAGACTGCCCGCGGTGCGCCGTCGAAACGGCTTAATTCTTTACCGGCAGGTTGACTGTCTCGGGCAAGACGACTTCTTCGGGAACGCTGCCGGTCATTGTGGAGATGTCGGGGCCTGCGGACTTGTCGTCCAGCATGGCGGCCGCGATCTTGGCTGTCTCCTTGGCCCTTGCGGTGATGGTGTGCATTGCCGACTTGCCGGTCTCACAGACATCGGGCTTGCGTTCGCAAATACCGGCGATGTCGCCGACCGCGTCGCGGGCTGCGAACAGGGCCTGGATCGGTCCTACGCTTTCCTGGCCCGGCTCGCCGGGACCGACGCCCAGCGGCAGTGCCAGCAGCACCAGCGAAAACCAGAAAGCCATTCTCATCAGGAAGAACATGCTCGCCTCTTGTCGTGACCGGATCATGCAGCCATGAGCATGACCTCTTTTGTGGGCGGGATATTGGCACACAGGCGCAAAGGACGGCTTGCGGGTTAGCCGAGAATTTTCTTCAAATTTGAGGCAAATTCGAAACGAAGCGTTTTGCTGTCGATTTGTCTCAGATTGGAACCATTTTTCTTATCATCCATCAGCCATATATTCCTTTGTTTCTGTTGCGTTTTCCACAAAATCAGGCGGTCGGTGCGCTGCGGCTGGCCACGCTGCGGGCGGCCCCTGCGGATAACCCTCCGTTTACTATGGTGGCATTTGCCCGCCTTTTCGGGCGCTCCCATCCCGATATTCGCCGTGGGCCGGGCCTTGGGTCGGCCCTGCCTTATCCATTCTTTAAAGGCTGGGTGCGAGTTTCAGAGTCAATCAAAACGATCTGCAAAAGCAGAGCTGTTCACGACGAGTGCGGGTGCGTTGAGTTGATGCCGATCAAGGCCAGATACGTTGAATTGCCTGGGGCAATGGCCGCCGGTTGTGAACGTATGGTCCATCCCTCCATTCTTGGGCTGGACGACCGCGAGCGTCAGCGTCGCTTTATCGGCGCCATGCTGGCCGCTCCGTTCTTTGCCGCCGGTGCCGCCGTCACGCTCGTCACGTCAGGCATGGGCGCAGCCGTCACCGTGGCCGCCATCTTCGCGGCCTTTGGTCTTTGCTGGTTCATCGCCTTGCTGGTGGCCGCGACCGGCAGGATGGATCTGGCCGGCCGGGCCGCGCTGGCGATCGCGGGACTTGCGCTCGCCGGTCTTGTTGCCGCTGCCGGCGGGCTGAGCTCTCCGGTCGCGATGCTTTTCGTGGCGCTGCCGTTCGAAGCCTGGTGGATCGGCGCCTCGCGCCGCGCGGCGCTGTGGGGAGCCGTCTGCGCCGTCGTCGCCATTCTGTTGCAGCCTGTGACGGCAACCGTCCTCCCGCATGCCGCGGTGCCGATCGCCGCGTGGCACTGGCTGCTGCCATTGGCCTGGGCGCTGACGCTGGTGCCGCGTATATCGGCGGTTCGCAACACGGCGGCTGCGGCCGACGTAGGGGACACCGGCGATCGTCTGGAAGACATGATCGACGCGGTGGTCCTGCGCGTCGCCCGCCATGGCGAGGTTATCGATGCCTCGGCAAAGGCGCGTACGCTGTTGAAACTGCCCCCGCAACTGCTTTGCGGAACCGGGCTTTTCGATCGCGTGCATCTCTCGGATCGCGTCTCCTATCTCAGTGCCTTGGCCGACATGCGAGACGGGGCGCTGTCGCGGAGGCTGGAGTTGCGCGTCAGGCTGCCGCAGGACGGCAATGGACAGAATGGCAATGGCCCGGCAGACAACTATCGGCCGTTTTCGCTCGAACTGATGCGTGCTCAGGAGCAGGGCGACGTTTTCACGCTTGTGCTGCGCGAGAACGACGAGGTCGCCCGGTTGCGCGAAGACCTCGGCGCCGCCAATGACGCGGCCGCCGCCGCCGAAGTGGCGAAAGGGCGCTTCCTGGCGGTGGTGAGCCACGAACTGCGCACGCCGCTCAATGCCATCATCGGATTCTCCGACATGCTGCTGCACGAGATGTTCGGCGCCTTCAAGGATCCACGGCAGAAGGAATATGTCGGTCTGGTGCGCGATTCCGGCCAGCATCTGCTTGCCGTCGTAACCTCCATTCTCGACGTGTCGCGGATCGAATCGGGCGTCTATGCGACCGAACCGGAGCCATTCCGCTTCATGGAAGCCGTCGACATGTGTCAGCAGATGATGCGGCTCCAGGCGCAGGCCAAGAACATCGATCTCAAGGCGCAGATCGCGCCGGACGCCGGCGAAATCAACGCCGACCGGCGCGCCGTGCAGCAGATCCTCATCAATCTCGTCTCGAATGCGATCAAGTTCACGCCCGATGGCGGCGATGTCGTCGTCGGCGCCAAGCGGATCGGTTCGCGCCTGCATTTCTGGGTGCGGGACACCGGCATCGGCATCGCCGAGGAAGATTTCGCCAATCTCGGCAAGCCGTTCATGCAGATCCAGAACGACTATACCCGTCGTTTCGAGGGGACCGGCCTTGGCCTGTCGCTGGTCAAGGGACTGGTGGCGCTGCACGAAGGCACCATGTCGATCGAAAGCATGCCGGGCGAGGGCACCACGGTCACCATCAGCCTGCCGGTGAACGGGCCGAAAGGGCGGCCGGCGGACAAGGCCGGGGTGCTGACGATGCCGCTGGCCAGGGCGAAAGGGGACGGAAATGGCGCGCTCCGCAAAACAGCCTAAGGCGGCCAAGCGCCGCAGCAACGCCTTTCAGGACGGAGCCGTCGCCATCGGCGGCATGATTTCGCGCAATCCCGTCCTGGTGGGAGGGTCGACGGCATTCCTGGTGACGCTGTTCTACGTTTCGGCGAATGCGCTGTGGTACCAGCCTTTTCCGCATGCCGGCGCCTTCTTCGCGACCCGCAGCATGCAGGGCGTTCCGCACGCGGCCGCTGATGAGCCGGAGACCACCTTCAACATCGTGCGGCCAGGTACCGCGCCGGCGCCGGTCAAGGGCGATCCGGTGGTGGAGCAGGTGCAGGGCATATTGAAGGATCTCGATTTCTACGCCGGCACGGTCGACGGCATTTCCGGACCCAACACGCGCAAGGCGATCCAGGCCTATCAGCAGAAGGTTGGGCTCAACACGTCCGGCGAGATCGACGCGCTGCTGCTCGATCAGCTGGGCGCGACCCCGAAAACCCCCGCCGTGCCGAAACCGCAACCGCGTCCCGAAGTGTCGCAGGCGGTTCCAGTGTCGCTGCAGACCGATACGGCTTCCCAAGCGCCGGATCCTCGCATTGTCAAGATACAGGCCGGGCTCAAGGCCTTCGGCAATGACGACATGCAGCTCGACGGCGTCGTCGGCGCCCGTACCAAGGCGGCCATCAAGGAATTCCAGTCGCTGTTCGGCCTGCCGCAGACCGGCGAGCCCGACGAACTGGTCTATGTCAAGATGCGCGAGATCGGCCTGACCAACTGACGGCGCAAACAACGGCTCGCCCAGCGGTGTAAATACCGATAGATAGCCCGCATGCTGTCCGGACTTTTCTCATGCGCGTGACCACGGATCTGTGGGTATCGGCCCTGTTGCGTCGGGTTTTCGGCGCGGGCGGATTTGCCGCCGTGGTCAAGCGCGGCGCGACCGAAGCCGGCGCCGTGTTCGTTCTGACGCGGAGCCGGCTTGGTGAAATCGCTCTCTATGGGCCGGCGCCACAGACGAGCTACGATTCGGCCAAGCCCGACGACCGTTTCTTTAGCCTTCTCGCCACCGCCGCCGATGCTTCGGTGCTGGACGCCAGGCTGGAACGCGAGAAGAAATTCGATCCCGACATCTGGGTGGTTGAGATCGAGGCCGGCGCTGTTCCTGTCGAGGAGCTTATTTCCGTGAAGATGTCCTGAGGCCAGGGAAGGCCGCTGCATCGTCACTGTTCGACGCCTCGCGGCTGGCGCTGTTGGTGGGGGCGGCGTCGCGAACCACATCGGACAGGGTCACGGCCTTCCATTCCCGCACCTTGTCCAGCGCCGCGTCGCGGTGCAGGAGCCGGTAGCGATCGAGGAAGGTGCGGATCGCCTGCGGATGCGGAAACTCGCGGGAGTAGACGGCAACCGTGATCAGGAATGCCCGGTCCTCGCTGAGGTCGAGCGAGCGCAGCGCCGCCAGCAGCGGCATGTAATTCTGGTTCGCCGTCAGCAACCTGGCCGTCGAGAAATCGATATCGAGCGCATCGGCGAGCGCGGTCTGGAAGAAGGCGGCGTTTCCGGTCAGCGCCGTCTCGCGCAATTTGGCATAGGTGTCGGCTCCGGTGAACGGATCGACCTGCGCCGCCTGCGCCTCCTCGCCGGTCCGCATCATGGAGCGCAGTCTGCGCCGCGCATTTTCGGCACCAACGCCCGGCGTCTGCTGCTTCGCCACGCTGTCGGCGGCCGGCGCCTTCGAGGGAGCGGTTTGTGCCGGAGAGGCTTCCGCTTCCGGATCGCGCACCCGCACCAGCGTCGGCCTTTCCAGTGCCCTGATCAGATCGGCGATAGTCGGATTAAGGTTCTTGCGGCGCGCGATCGCGCGCGCATGCGGCAGTCCGTGCCGGCCGATCAGCGCAATGAGGTCGATGTCACTGACTGCGCGCGAGCGGATGAGCAAGGGGGCGGCGATGCCCACCGGCTCCTCGCACAGGCGCCGCACCAGCCCGGCCGGAGCATATTCGCATTCAGAGAGGGCCGCCGCCACGTAGCGGCGCGATTCGGCGGACACGTTGTCGAACAGCGGCAGCGTCAGATCTTCGAGCTGGCCAATTTCACGGCGGGATGGCCGGGTGAGCGAGCAGAACGCAGACACCGCTGCGCGGAACAGCCTTTCGGCCTTTCCTGATTCCGTCCTTGCCGCGATTTGCCTGAAGTCCGAAGATGACACGAGGGATACGCCCGATACTCTATACACGCTTGACCATGCTCGGAACCATGTCGGTTTCGCGATTGCCAAAAACAAAGATCAAGTTAGCTGGGATCCGTTAGCGCTCCGTTAACCCTCTGCCGGCCTTAATGATATTTGGAGGCGTTGCGTTGTGCTCCGGGGCAACCGAGAGGAATACGCGAACCATGGGCATGGTACTGTCTTTCGTGCCGAGAACGGCACCGACCAATCGAGCAAAGCAAACCACCGAAATACCGGCGGCGGTGATCATCTTTCCCGGTATCCGCTATGAGCGGTCCGCCGCGGGGGAAGCGCGGCCTGCCGGCCCTGACAAGCCGGGATCGCCACGCACGCCAGTGCCGCACCACTGAACGTTCTTGAGGCCGAGGCGGGAATCATCCCTGCGGCACCGCCCTTGATTGTTGTGATGCTGACTGTCCGGGCCGCGGTCTAAAAGTCCTGCAGCTCGCACGAACTCTGCTCCAGAAAGCGCGACACGATCGACTTCCAGCTGTCGTCCGGCACGAAGCTGCGGATGACGAATATGCCCTCGTCGATCGGCGCTTCGACGAAGATCGCTCCCTGAAGCTCCTCGGGAAGGTCCCTGCGTATGTCGATCATCTGCGCCGGCGTCAGCACCACGGCATCCAGCTTGCCCCCGGTCGCCGTGTGGTCGTTGAATGAATAGATGTTGTGGCCGTTGCGGTCATAGACAGACACCGACCAGAAGGGCACATTGCCCGGCGCCCTGATCCTCACCATTCCCTCATCGAGGTCGAACCGGCAAGCCGTCGCATAAAACAGCGGGTCGACCGATTTCACCACCGGCGCGCCGCCCGCCTCGGCATCGAGCCGGGTCATCCGGTAGAGATCCGACGCCATCGACAGCCGTGACCAGGCATCGCGTTCCGAGAATTCAGGCACCAGAAGCAGCACGACGATATGCACGATGCCGGCGCCGACGAGGCCGAGCAGGACGGCATGTAGAAGTCTGCGCGTCGCGGCATAGACACTACGCATCGCAGCTGACCTTGGTGATCTTGGGCAGCGACACATCCGACAGGCCGGTGCTGCTGGCGATCGGCGTGTCGTAGAATGTCAAAACGAAATACATCCTGCCGGAACCGTCGGTCAGCAGCCAATTGCCGGGCATCGGGTGATGGCCGACGGAAATGAGCACCGAATTGTCGGATTGGCGCAGCACGCCATAGGATTGAAGCGCGGCAACCCGCGATTTGCCGGTCTCGACCACGCTGAGCGATTGGTCGGCGGCATAGAGGGTCCAGAATCGGGCGGTCGGAAATCCGCCTTCGATCGTGTAGGTACATTCGCGCCTGAGTTCTCCGCCAGCTGCGTCGTCCTCGGCGACAAAGGACAGCCCTTCGGCGCGGCCGAGCGCGAGCACGCCCTCGCGCGCCACGCGGGCCTTGGAATAGGGGTCGGCTGCGGGTGTGCCGATATCGGGAAAGGCGGTCCACTGGCCGATCCTGATCGCCCCGACGCCGTCCTGCATTTTCAGCGCATACCAGACGCTGGCGCCGCCGCCGCCGATGGCTATGGCAAGCGAAAGCAGCGTCAGGAAGGCGTTCTTGAGCATGAAAGGCCGGGCGCATGAAGAATTGCCGCTCGGGGATATCGCGGCGCGGGGTCGTGTGGCAAGCCGCAGGACGCGGATTCGCAAGGTGTGGCTTTTCCATCTTCCCGAAGGCAGAAGGGAAGAGGCGCCGCGATCACAGCGCCGACAGCGTTTCGGGCGGAGCCGATGCACCGAGCCTGCGCGCCGTTTCGAACAGGTGGGTCATGTCCCTGAGCGTCTGTGTCGTCCGGCTGGACAGCACCGGCGGCCGTTCGGCGGCGGCATCGGCCGCTGCCTGTTCCTCGCTCTTCTTCTGCGCTTCCGCGGCCTTGGCCGCGATCTCCTCGTCGACGAAGGGCTTGTCGATGCCGGGGATAGGCTTGAGGTCGATGTTCTGATGCGCATAGACCATGAGCCGCTGCCACACCATCGCCGGCAGCGAGCCGCCTGTCATGTTCTTGGTCGGGGTGAAATCGTCATTGCCCAGCCAGACGGCCGCCGTGTAGTTGCCGGTGAAGCCGACGAACCAGGCATCGCGGTAGGATTGCGTCGTGCCGGTCTTGCCGGCGACGACGATGTTGGGGATCTGCGCGCGCCTGGCGGTACCCATCGCCGGTACCGCGACAAGCATGGTGTTCATCGATTTCAGCGCCTGCTCGGACAGCACGCGGTGCGGCGGCGGCGCATCCTTGGCGAAATCGTAGACCACCTCGCCGGTGCGGGTGACGAGCTGCGTGATGCCATGCCTGGAGCCGACGAAGCCGTTCTGCGCGAACACGCTGTAGCCCGTCGCCTGGTCCATCACGGTCATGCCCGAGGTGCCGAGCACCATGGTCTTGTGCGCTTCGAGCGGCGATTCCACGCCGAATGATTCCGCCATCGCCTTGATCGGCCCGATGCCGAGATAGTCCTTGGCAAGCCGCACGGGCACCGTGTTGATCGACTTGGCCATGGCCACGATCAGCGGGACCTTGCCCGCCGACTCGCCACCGTAATTGTGCGGCGACCAGTTGCCCCAGCTGATCGGCCCGCCTGATACGATCGAATTCGGCGTAAAGCCGTGCTCCATCGCCGTTGCATAGACGTAGGGCTTAAAGGAGGAGCCGGTCTGGCGCAGTGCCTTGGTGGCGCGGTTGAACTGGCTGGCGCCATAGTCGCGGCCGCCGACGATCGCGCGCACCGCGCCGTTGGTCTCGATGACCACCACGGCGCCTTCGGTGACGTTGTACTCCTTGCCGAACTGGCGCAGGTGGAACTCCACCGACTCTTCTGCCGCCTTCTGGATGTTGGCGTCGAAGGTGGTGTGCGCCACCAGCGAGTGCTGCCCGGGCTTGGCGATCTTCTTGACCTCGTCGAAGGCCCAGTCGAGGAAATAATCGGGGCTCTTCTGTTCGCCGCGGTCGACGACATCGGCCGGATGCAGCCTTGCCTGCAGCACCTGGCCCTCGGTCATGAAGCCGGAATCGACGAGATTGGACAGCACCACATTGGCGCGCGCGCGCGCCGCCGGCAGGTTGATGTGCGGCGCGTATTTGGTCGGCGCCTTGAACAGGCCTGCAAGCATCGCCGCCTCGGCGAGATTGAGGTCCTTGACGCTCTTGCCGAAATAGAAGTCCGCCGCCGCCTCGATGCCGAACGTGCCGCCGCCCATATAGGCGCGGTCGAGATAGAGCTGCAAGATTTCCTTCTTCGACAGATTGGCTTCGAGCCACAGCGACAGGAAGGCTTCCTTGATCTTGCGCTCGAAGGTGCGCTCATTGGTCAGGAACAGGTTCTTGGCCAGCTGCTGCGTGATGCTGGAGCCGCCCTGGACGACCGAGTTTGCCCGCACATTTTCGAAGATTGCGCGCGACAGGCCGAGAACGTCGATGCCGTAATGGTCGAAGAAGCGCCGGTCCTCGGTGGCAAGCACCGCCTTGATGACGTGGTCCGGCATTTCGTCGACCGGCACGGAATCGCGCTGGATGATGCCGCGCTGGCCGATCTCGTCGCCATAACGGTCGAGGAAGGTAACGGCGAAGTCGCCCTGGGCGCGCCAGTCGCCGGCCGTGTCCTGGAAGGCGGGAATAGCCAGCGCCAGCATGACGACGATGCCGCCGGCGCCAAGCGTGAAACCTTCGCTCAAAAGCTCGACGATGCCACGGCGCCAGCCGTTGACGCGGAAACGCCGGGAGAAAATCGTCGCGCCCTCCCAGAACTGGCGCGCCTTGAACCCGATCTCGTAGAGAGAAGAATCGATCCATGCGTCGAGCGCCAGCAGCCGGGCGGCGATCGCACCTCTTCTCTTGCGTGGTTCAGGACTGACCATTCAAAAACCCGGACGGCTATGGCGCGGCCTGAAAACCAAGCGGGCAGTTTCAGGGCGACGCCGCCCTGACTATTCATCCATTTGCGGACGCCCACAAGGGTGGCGAGGACACACCTGCAGGGTTTGTTGATGGGGGCGGTACAAACCGCCATTCACCCGCCTGACGCTGATCAGGCGGGCGAAGATGGGGTTGCCGTTCCGGGCTCAGGCCGCCTCGCGCTTCAACGCCTGCGCCATGCAGTGGATGCCGCCGCCGGTCTTGGAGATCTCGCTCATGTCGACGGCCGCCACTTCGAAGCCGCGCGCCTTGAGTTGACCGATCAGCGACTGGCTGGATGTCGGCGCGATCACCCTGTCCTTGCCCAGCGACATGAAGTTGCAGCCGAGCGCCATCGTGTCCTGGAACGGCACGTCGATGATCTCGTGCCCTTTGCCCCTCAGCCAGTCGACGATCCCCGGCTCGGTGCAGGCGAGGCAGACGGCGGTGAGCTTTTCCGCGATCGGCACCACCATCAGGTCGATATGGACATAGTACTCGTCGATGAAGGCGATTCGTGTTTCCCAACCCTCTTTTTCGAACCAGGCCTGCACCTGCCGGGCGCCTTCTTCCTGCGTGCGGGCGCCGCCGCAGCCGATCAGCACCACGCCATCCTCGATGACGTTGAAATCGCCGCCCTCGAAGGTGCCTGCGGTGACCATGTCGTAGATCGGGATGCCGAGTTTTTCATAGGTGCGGATGGCGGCGTAATTCTCGCCGCGCCGCCACCAATTGGCCATGGCGGTGATGATGGCGCCGTACGGCGTCATTACGCTGGAATCGCGGGAGTAGACCTGCATCGGCAGCTCCGGCGTCGGCTCGTGCCAGTGGATGTTGACGCCGAAATGCTCGTAGGCCGCGACCAGATCCTTGTGTTGTGCCTGCGCGATCTGGATGTTGCAGGGCGCCTCGCGCAGGTGCTTGCGCGACAGGGAGCTGGTCGAGAGATGGCGCAGGAAATTGGGCGAGCCGAGCAGCACGTCGGTCAAGACGTCGGTCTCGTTGGCGAAACCCCATGATGTCAGCGGCTTGGTGCCGCCGGCCGGGTTGCGGCGCTGCAGCGAAAACGGCTCGGCGATGATGCGGTCATGAACGGTCATGCGGTTCTCCTCGTATGGGCGTTTGCGGTCATTGCTTGCTTGGTATCCACCAGTCGCGGCCGCGCGGCGTGGTGACATATTCCGGCCAGCGGAAGTTGATGGGCGGATCGTAGTCGCAGAGCGGGGCGATCCAGGTCGAACCGCCAATGCCGCCGCCGGTTCGGGTGACGAACTCGTCCATCGCCATGTCGCGCGCGGCCTTGTCTTCCAGCAGGCGAAGGGCGGATAGCGCGACGGTCTTCGCCGCGCAGATGACCATCGGGTCGATGGTCGCCGGGATGCCACCCAGCGCGTTCATCGCCCAAGCTGGAAAAACATGACCGTTTGCCGAACGCAGGGCAGGGCGGGCGACATAGAAACGCGCCGTCGGCGCGTGCCAGCTCATATCGGTGTAGTCGTCCGAGGTCGAGTTCACCTGCGACGGCGGCAGGTCGCGGCGCAGGATCGCCTCTGCCTCCTGTGGTGCAATCAGCCGCTCCAGCTCGTCGATGAAGGGGTTTTCGCTCGCCACCCCACCGGCATTGACCTGGATCTCGCGGGCGATCTTCTTCGCCGCCTCGTCCCAGCGGGGCGGGCCGACGCTCGCCAACGCCTCATAGGCGATCCCGGCCATGGCATGATTGGCCAGCCCCGGCCGCGACTTCGAAACCCAGTGCCGTTCGTAGCGGCAGCCGCTGATCGCGGCGGCGGCCGAGGCGTTTCGGTCGAGCACGGCGGTGACCTGCTCGGCCATGGCGATGGTCGGAACACGGATCATGTACTGGATCTCGGCAAGGCCTGCCGGCAGATTGTCGGCGGTGGCCTGGCCCGCCGTCAGGATCGCCTCGCTGATCGACCAGCCGCCCTGGTGCGGCAGCATGGAATCGCGCAGCGCCTTGGAGGCTATGTACATCGTCATCAGCGCGTCGTTGGCGCCGGGCGCGCGAACCGCCGAATGTGCCTGCGGGATCGGGGCGCCGTCGCCGGCGGCGCGTGCCCAATTCTCGGGCTCATCGCAGATGAAGCGATAGATCATCGCGTAGGCAGCGCCGCAATGGGTGTCCCAGCGCGCAGTGTTGCAGAGCGGCAGCATGTAGAAGGGATGGAAGGAGATCATGCCGGCAAGGCCGTCATAATAGCCTTTGGCTGCATGGATCGGTTTCGAGCCGCGCACCTTCTCCGCCGGCTCGCCGGTGAAGCGCAGCGTGCCTGCAATGCCGTGGCGCTGCATGGCGGCCTTTGTGGCGAGCAGACCGCCCAGGCTGGCCATGCCCAGGCCCGAGTGCGGATCGGTATGGCCGCCGGCTTCGGAGCCGAGCCCTGGGCGGGGCCGCTTCACCGTGGCAGCGTTCTGGCAGTTGCCGGGCACGGCGTCATATTCGGCATACATGCCGATGGTCGGACCGTCTCCATTGGTCCAGTGGGCGCAGAAGGCCGTCGGCATGCCCGCGGAGCCTTCCTCGACCGCAAACCCCTCGCGCTTCAGCCGATCGACATACCAATCTGCCGACTGGTACTCGCGCCAGGCGGTCTCGCCGAAGTCGAAGATGGTGCGCGTCCAGGCCGACAGCAGCGGCTGGATGCCGTCGAGGCAGGCAAGAGCGGTTTCTTGCGCCGATGTCGTCACCGGTTTTTCCATGCGCCAAAGAAAGCAGTGAAGCGGCTTGCCAAAAAGTGATATGTTTTCCCGGTTCGTGCAAATTCGGTTCACCTCTTGAGAATTCCATCGACGCAGGCGCTGCGCGCCCTCGACAGTTTCGCCCGTCATGGCAGCGTCTGGCGCGCCGCCGACGAATTGCACCTCACCCGCAGTGCGGTCAGCCATCAATTGCGCTTGCTCGAACGCGACCTCGGCTTCGATCTGCTGGAGCGCATCGGCAAGGGCGTGGCGCTGACGCCGCGCGGCCAGCGCTATGCCGCGGACGTGCGCAAGGCGCTGACCGTGCTCGGCGACGCGGTGGCGCAAAACGCCGGCACCGGGGTCGGCGGCTCCTTCGCAGTCTCATGCACACCAGGCTTCGCCTCGCTGTTCTTGTGCACCCATATCGGCGAGTTCCGGCAGATGTATCCGGACGTGGCGCTGAGCATACTGACGCCCCGGCGGCTCGACGACGTCAGCAATCCGGACGCCGACGCCTTCATTGCCTTTGGCGTCGGCAACTGGCCGAACCGCGTGGTGGAACTGCTGTGCGATATCTCGTTCACGCCGCTCTGCAGCCCGACGCTACTCAACAAAGTGGGCGGCTTTTCCAAGCCCGCCGACGTCCTGCGCGCCAACCTGCTGCATCTTGGCGATACGGAGGACTGGGCGCGCTGGCTGGCGCTGGCCAAGGTCGAGAACCCCGACACCGAGGGCGGCATCTTCTTTTCCGACATGAACCTCGTTTTCTCGGCGGCGATTGCCGGCCAGGGCATCGCCATGGGGGACGAGCTGACCAGCCGCCGGGCGCTGAGTGAGGGCCGGCTGGTCAAGCCGTTCGAGACCTCGATCCCGTCGCCGCGTTCCTATTTCCTGGTTTCCGAGCACGCCAAGGCGGGTCACCCTGTGCTGGAGGCGTTTGGGGGATGGTTGAGGTCGAAGCTATCGGAGAACAGGTTGCGGACATATTGAGATCAACTGATCTCCCCCAGGAGAGGTGAATTTCGCGGCTCCAGCGTCGCCGGCATTCGCCATAGATGAATCAAATTTGCCGATCAGGCGAAAACTATTCGGTTGCGGTGAGCCTTCGCGCTGCCTACGATTTCCCCCAGCCACCAAGGAAGAGGCAGGATGCAGCAACCCGGCCGGGCCGCAGAGATCAAGGCGAACGGGATCGGCAAGAGCTTCGGCTCGTTCCGTGCGCTGGACAATCTGACGCTCAATATCGGCCGCGGCGAGTTTTTGACGCTGCTCGGCCCCTCCGGCTCCGGCAAGACCACCTTCCTGATGATCCTGGCCGGCTTCCTGCAGCCCAGCGAGGGCCGCCTGTTCAGCGACGGCGTCGACATTACCGACCGGCCGGCCGAGCAGCGCGCCGCCGGCATGGTGTTCCAGGGCTATGCGCTCTTCCCGCATATGAGCGTCGAGCAAAACATCGCCTTTCCCCTCAAGGTGCGCAAGAAATCTGCCGCCGAGATCAAGCGTAGCGTCGGCGAGATGATAGAGCGCGTCGGTCTGCTCGGCCACGAGAAGAAGCTGCCGGCGCAGCTTTCCGGCGGCCAGCAACAACGCGTGGCGCTGGCCCGCGCGCTGGTGTTCGAGCCGGGCGTGCTTTTGCTCGACGAGCCGTTCTCGGCGCTCGACAAGAGCCTGCGCGGCCAGATGCAGGCCGAGATGAAGCGCCTGCACCAGGAGACCGGCACCACCTTCGTCTTCGTCACCCACGACCAGAGCGAGGCGCTGGCGCTGTCCTCGCGTGTCGCCATCTTCAACCATGGCAAATTGTTGCAGGTCGGAGCGCCTGACGAGGTCTATGACCGGCCCGCCAACCGCTTCGTCGCCGAGTTCCTGGGCGAGATCAATATGCTGCCGCTGAAGGGCGTGCGCGTCGCCGACCATGGCGCGACCGCGCTCTGCGAAGACCGGGCAATCAAGCTGCGCGGCAACGCCGAAGCAGTGGATGGCAATGCCATCCTGGCGATCCGGCCAGAACATATGTCGATAGCGCGCGAGGCGGCGGCAGGCGAGAACGGCATAGCTGCCACCGCGATCGGATCGACCTATCTGGGCGCGGCGACCAAACTCGACCTTACGACACGCCAAGGTGCGAAGGTGACCGTCTCTGTGCCGAACGAGGTCGCGGCCGCGGCACTCAGCAAAGGCAATTCCGTCTGGCTGACCTGGCCGGCGGAAAAGGGTTTCCTCCTTCCGGACGGAGGGCAATGAGCACCGGCGCGGCCTGAATTCGCCGCACCGGATTCCGGATTCGATCAACGAAAACAAAGGGGAACTAACATGAACGATACCAAGAAACAGGCCATCGAAACGCTCTCCGAAAGGACAAGGCGCGGTGAGATCTCGCGCCGGCAATTCACGCAACTTGCAGGCCTCGTGCTTGCCGGCACGCCGCTGCTGCTGCGCTCGACCAAGTCCTTCGCCGCCGCGAAGGAACTGGTGCTGGTCAACTGGGGCGGCGACGCCATCACGGCTTACGACGCCGCCTATGGCCAGGCTTTCACCAAGGACACCGGCATCACCGTCAAGATGGATGGCTCCGGCCCGACCGAAGGGGCCATCGCGGCACAATTTAAAAGCGGTGCGCCGACCTGGGATCTTGTCGACGTCGACCCGTTCTCGGCCATCACGCTTGGCGCGCAAGGCATGCTCGAGCCGATCGACTACACAATAGTCGACAAGAAGAAGATGCGGCCGGGTTTCGGCTGGGATTACGCCGCCTCGACCTATTTCTTCTCCTATGTGATCGCCTACGATTCGCAGAAATACGGCAGCAATGCCCCGACCGGCATGGCCGATTTCTTCGACGTGAAGAAATTCCCCGGCAAGCGCTCCCTCTACAAATGGGGCGTGTCGAGCTGGGAGGCGGCTCTTCTCGCCGACGGCATCGCGCCGGCGTCGCTCTATCCGCTCGACCTCAAGCGCGCGCATGACAAGATCGCCGCGTTCAAGGAGAACGTCGTCGCCTATTGGGGCGGCGGCGCGGAAAGCCAGAGCGTGTTGCTCAACGGCGAAGCCTCGATGGCGATCGTCTGGTCGACGCGAGCCTCGCTGATCGAGCAGGATTCGGGCGGTCAGATCAAGTTCATCTGGGACCAGGGCCTGATTTCGCCCGGCGCACTGGCCGTGTTGAAGAACAACCCCGGCGGCAAGGACGCGGCGATGAAGTTCATCGCCAGCGCGCAGGACCCTGCAAAGCAGCTTGTCATGTTCGACAAGCTCGGTCAGGGCCCGGCCAACCCGGCTGCCGACGCTCTGGTTCCCGCCGACAAGAAGCGCATCAACCCGGTCGATCCCGAGAACATGAAGAAGCAGATCCCGCTCGACATGGACTGGTACGCCAAGAATTACGGGGCGGCGCTGGACGAATATACCAAGATCATCTCCGCCTGACCGGCGCTGGGCTGACATGAGAGGCGTTCTCTCGGATAGGATGGGCGCGGCGCTGCTGATGGCGCCGCTGCTCCTGTTCCTTGGCCTCGCCTATGCCTGG
Source organism: Mesorhizobium sp. BR1-1-6 (assembly GCF_020165355.1). Lineage (NCBI taxonomy): Bacteria > Pseudomonadati > Pseudomonadota > Alphaproteobacteria > Hyphomicrobiales > Phyllobacteriaceae > Mesorhizobium > Mesorhizobium sp. BR1-1-6. The sequence goes on from NZ_JAIUHZ010000004.1 coordinate 383,540, forward strand.
CCGTTCCTCGGCGTGGTGAAGTGGAGCTTCACACTGCCGACGCCGGGGCTTGGCCAGTACGGCGCGCTGATAACCGACCCGCTGGTACAGTCGGTGTTCGTCCGCACGCTGCGCATCGCGGCGATCGTCACCGTTGTGTCGGTTGCCGCTGCCTACGCCATCACCGTGGTCTGGGTGCGCGGCAGCCCGGCGCAGCGGGTGCTGGCCGAATTCTGCATCCTGGTGCCGTTCTGGATATCGGTGCTGACGCGCGCCTTCGGCTGGGTGGCGCTTCTCTCCAACCGCGGCCTGATCAACACCTGGCTGCAGTCGATCGGCTTCATTAGCGAACCGCTGACGCTGGTGCGCAACGAATTCGGCGTCATCGTCGGCATGACGCACTTCCTCATTCCTTTCGCCGTCTTTCCGCTGGCGTCTTCCATGCGCAGCCTCGACGAGCGTGTGCTGCTCGCCGCGCGCGGGCTGGGTTCCAGCCGCATGCGCACCTTCTGGACGGTGTTCGTGCCGATGACGCGCTCCGGCATCATCGGCTCCGCGCTGATCGTCTTCGTCTTCTCGCTCGGCTTCTTCGTTACGCCGGCGATCCTTGGCGGTGGCCGCAGCGTCATGATCGCCGAATTGATCTATCTCCGCATCTTCCAGAGCCCGGACTGGGGGCTGGGTGCTGCCATCAGCGTGGTGCTGGTGTTGTTCGTCGGCATCCTGATGGCGCTGCTCTTCCGCTACGTCAGACCGAAGCAATTGGTGTAGCCTATGCCGACCTATCGCCCCGGTCCCGTCTCGCTTGCCCTCGCCGTCATGGTGGCGCTGTTCCTGCTCCTGCCGCTGCTGGCCGTGATCCCGGTCTCGCTGACGCCCAGCCGGATGCTGGCGATGCCAACGGGCGAGTTGTCGCTGCGCCACTACCGCTCGCTGGTCGAGGATCCGCGCTGGCTTCAGTCCATCCTGCTCTCGATCAGGATCGGCATCGTCAGCAGTGTTATCTCGACGGTGCTGGCACTGTGCTTCAGCCTTGGCGTGTGGATGTTCCAGCCGCGCTTCACCGCGGCTCTGGTCGGCTTCGTGCTGTTGCCGATGGTGGTGCCGCCGGTGGTCTCGGCGGTGACGCTCTATTTCCTGCTCACCTCGATCTCCGGCGTCAGTTCCTTTTTCGGCTACGACACCTGGCTGGGTGTGGCCATGGCGCATTCGGTGATGACGGTGCCCTTCGCCACGGTGCTGATCCTGGTCTCCCTCAGCCAGCTTGACCGCCGTATCGACCTCGCAGCGCGTGGCCTTGGCGCCAGCGTCTGGGAGCGCGCCACGCGCATCATCATGCCCAACATCAAATTCGGCATCGTCACCGCGGCACTGCTGTCCTTCGTGCTCTCCTGGGAGGAAATCGGCGTCACGCTGTTCATCACCTCGGTCAACGCCATCACGCTGCCCAGGTTGATGTGGATGGGTCTGCGCGACAATATCGACCCGGCGATCGCGGCCCTTTCAGTGATCCTGATCGTCATCACCGTGCTGGTGCTTGCAGTGCGCAGCGTTGTGGTGCGGCTGCGTGGAGGACAATGACCGGGGGCCTGTCTGCCTCAGGGGATTGTCACAGGGGTAAAACTGCTAGCAGAAGCGCACCGAGACCCGGCCGAACCTGCCCAAATCGCCGATGACTTCGTCGCCGGCCTCGACATTTATCGGCGTCACGCAGGTGCCGGTTATCACCACTTGCCCCGGCTGGAGCGTTATGCCCAGCCCCGACAATTCGTTGACGATCCAGGTCAGCGCAACACGCGGATCGCCCAACACGGCTGCTCCTGATCCGATATGCTGCGACCTTCCAGAGACAGAAGCGGCCACCGGGTGCTTCGCGAAATCTACGTCACGCCAATCGTCTTCCGCCGCCTCGCCGATGACGAACAGATTGGCGCAGGCATTGTCGGCGATGAGCTGCGGCGCGCCGACAGCGCAGAAATCGTCATAGCGGGAGTCCGGTATTTCGATCGCCGGATGCAAACTCGCCACGGCGTCCACTACATCACCGATTTCATAAGGCGCCGGGCGAGGCGGCAACTGACGGCCGAACCGGAACGCGAATTCGATCTCGGCGACACGCATCTTGCTTGTCGCCAGGGAAACGGAGCCTCCAACCTCGACCGCCTTCTCGGCGAGGAGGCGCCCGGCCATCGGGCCATCAACGTTGATATGCCGCTGGCCGGCCAGGCTGGTTGCCGCGATCTTCCAGCCGAAGAGCGGAGCCACTGAGCGATCCATGACGTGCGACTGGATGGCGTAGCCTTCGGCCCGCGTCTTCGGCCGCAATTCCTCGGGTATAGCGTCGAGGCGGGTGCCCTTGTCCCAATGGCCTACCAGGAGGCGCGACGCGGCCCTGGCCTTTTCTGGATCGAGCATGATCAGCTCCTGAAATTAGGAAATGCGGCGCTGCCGGGCGTTGCTGATGCTTGCGGTTCGCAAAGGGTACCCGCTATTCATCGTCGCTGACGAGATTGTCGGGAAGTCGTATTTTCGAGATCATCGACATTCATCATCGTGACAACGAATCGGCAATCGTGTTCGTTCGGTAAATGGCTATATAAGGCAAAGCGTCTGGAGTGCGGAAGAGCTTCTGGCAAGCAGGGTCGATAGCGCACCGGGTGAGGGAGAAGCGATGACGGCGCCCGGCGATTTGCAACAGGCACTGTTCCTGAGGCTGAAAAGCGATCCGTCCCTGTCGGCTCTGCTGGGCGGCGCCGGACTGCGCGAACAACCAACCGACAACGTCGCCTTTCCCTATGTGACATGCGGCCAGACCTGCGCCTTTGACTGGGACACTGGCGCCGAGAACCGCGACGATCAACTTATTACGCTGCATGTCTGGTCGAAGGCCCATGGCGAAGCCGAAACGCGCGCCATCATGGATGCCATCGAGGCGCGCCTTGCCGACGCGGTGCTGGAGGTCGGCGCTCGCGGCCAGACACGCCTGTCGCTCGAATTCAGCGAGGCGCGCTATGACGAGGAACTGCTTGTCCATCACGGCCTGCTGCGTTTTCGGGCGCTGACCCAGGAAAACGCCTGACGCGAGCTTTCAATATGAACGAAACGGAGTCTAGACTGGAACTTCATGGGTTTCATCGGGTTGGGCGGTGAAATCTCAATTTGTTTGTCTCGCATTGCAGGGGTGGCGAGCATGGTTTCAGCGGCGATCACCGTTCATTTCACGTTCAGCGCCGATGCGTTACAACGCTGGCCATGAGAACGCTTCGCTCCCATTTCCGAACCGCGACCCTGGCGCTCTGCGCCGGGCTGCTTGCGGTGCCGGCAAGCGTTGCGCCGGCAGCCGCGCAGGATGAATCGATTGTCGTGGCGGCGGCCGACTGCTACGCGATCGGCCAGCAGGTGGCCGAGCAGAATGGCGGGACGCTTGCCAAGGCCTCGCAGTCGACGCGAGGCGGGCAGCCGGTCTGCGTCATCGTCGTGCTCGTTCCGGGCAAGAACGGGCAGCGTCCGCGCCGCTCCGAGATCGTCGTCCCGCAGAACTGACCCCGTCGTTTCCCAGGCCGGCGGAATCGGCCTATAGCTGAAGCAATCGGTCAACAGGCAGTGGTCTTCGCATGCGCGTACTGGTCGTCGAGGATGACAAGGATCTCAACCGGCAGATATCGGATGCGCTGGTCGACGCCGGCTATGTTGTCGACCGGGCATATGACGGCGAGGAGGGCCATTTTCTCGGTGACACCGAGCCCTACGACGCGGTCGTGCTCGACATCGGCCTGCCGCAGATGGACGGCATCAGCGTGGTCGAGCGCTGGCGGCGCGGCGGCCGCAAGATGCCGGTGCTGATCCTGACCGCCCGCGACCGCTGGAGCGACAAGGTCTCCGGCATCGACGCCGGCGCGGACGACTATGTCACCAAGCCGTTCCACATCGAGGAAGTCCTGGCGCGGGTCAGGGCGCTGATCCGCCGCGCCGCCGGCCACGCCTCATCCGAACTGACCTGCGGGCCGCTGCGCCTCGACACCAAGGCCTCGAAGGCCGACGTCGCCGGCGTGCCGTTGAAGCTGACATCGCATGAGTTCCGCTTGCTTGCCTACCTGATGCATCACATGGGCGAGGTCGTCTCGCGGACCGAACTGGTAGAGCATCTCTACGACCAGGATTTCGACCGCGATTCCAATACGATCGAGGTGTTTGTCGGACGGCTCCGCAAGAAAATGGGCATCGACATGATCGAAACCGTGCGCGGCATGGGTTATCGCATGCGTGAGCCGGAGGCGTAAGGCGAAACCGCTCCCTACCAACCCAACCGTGAGCAAGCGGCTCTCGCTGCGCCTGTGGCCGCGCTCGCTGACGTTCCGCGTCATCGCCTTTTCCACGGTCTGGGCGATCCTGACCCTCATCGTCATTTTCACCCTCATTACCACGCTCTACCGCCAGGCCAGCGAGCGCGGTTTCGACAGCCTGCTTTCTGCGCATCTGTTCAACCTGATCGGCTCCATCGGCATTTCCGACACCGGCGCGCTCACCGGCGCTCCGGATCTCGGCGACCTCCGCTTCTCGGAACCGAATTCGGGCTGGTACTGGTCCGTCGAACCCGCCTCGGAAGGGGTGCACGGCAATCTCCACTCATCGTCGATGACCAGGACGATCCCGTCGCCCGATGTGGCGGACGTTCCCTTCAACGCCAATTTCCAGCGCAGCTACGCGGCGCAGGGCATCGATGGCGAGGAGTTGGTCGTGTTCGAGAGCGAATTCGTTCTCGATGCCAAGAACCGCGCCGCCCGCTTTCGCGTCATGGGCAACAAGACCGAACTGGAACAGGAGATCGCCACCTTCCAGCGCCGCCTCCTGACCTACCTTTCCCTGTTCGGCGTCGGCATGATCGCCATCAACGCCATCGCCATCCTGCTCGGCCTGCAACCGCTGCGAAGGGTCAGGAACGCGCTCGCCATGGTGCGCGAAGGCACCGCGCAAAGACTTGACGGCCAGTTTCCAGCCGAGATTGAACCGCTTGCCAACGAAACCAATGCCTTGATCGAGAACAACCGGCGTATCGTCGAGCGCTCGCGGACTCAGGTCGGCAATCTCGCCCATTCCCTGAAGACACCGCTGGCGGTGCTGCTCAACGAGGGGCGGGCGCTTGGTGGCGCCAAGGGGCAACTGATCGCCGAACAGGCCGCTTCCATGCAGAAGCAGGTCGATCACTATCTCCAGCGCGCCCGCGTCGCGGCGCAGCGCGACAGCGTCGTCTATCGCACGCCGATAGCGCCGTTGGTGCAGCGCATGGTCAGGGTCTTGCAGAAGCTCAATCCGCAGACCAACCTGTCGTTGTCGCTGCCGCCGATCGAGATCGTCTTTGCCGGCGAGCGCGAGGACCTCGAGGAGTTGCTCGGCAATCTGCTCGAAAACGCGATGAAATGGGCGAAGAGCGCGGTTTCGATTTCCGTCGTTCCCGTGGGTGACAAGGACGACAACATGTTCGAGATCGCCATCGAAGACGACGGACCGGGTATACCCGAGGAAAAAGCGCGCGAAGCGTTGAAACGCGGACGACGCCTGGACGAGACCAAGCCGGGCACGGGTCTCGGCTTGGCCATTGTCGCCGACCTCGTCAACGAGTATGGAGGCATACTGCTGCTCGAACGGTCCGGCATGGGCGGATTGAAGGCGGTAGTGCGATTGCGGAGCCTTCAGTGATGCCTTTCCCCGGCCGATCGACATTGACGGGCTGGGCATGTTATGGCGGCGCACCGATTGGCTCCGTAGCGGGCCCAACGGCCAAATTTCCGACAAATATCAACATTATAGGCTCGCCGACTTCTCCGATGACGCGGCCCCCGGCTCATCCATGACAGGCTCCAGCTCAAGAAAACCGGTTGTTGGCATGAAGATTCGCGTCGCGCTTGTTTCCGCATTGATGGCCGTTTCCGGCTGCACCACCTTGGGCGGCAAGGCTCCCACCATCGCTGCGACGCCGGCCTCCACGCCACCCAGCAGCGGCAAAGTCGCCACGACGATCATTTCGGCGATGGGCGGCGGCCTCATCGGCGGGGCGGTCGGCAGCGGCCTTAGCGAAGCCGAGAAGCGCAGCGCGCTGGAGGCTGAATACAAGGCGCTCGAATACACCACGAGCGGCCAGAAGGTGACGTGGAAGGGCACCCAGGCGTCCCGTTATGGCGAAGTGGTTCCGGCTCAGCCCTACCGCGTCGGCTCACAGGACTGCCGCCAGTACACGCAGACCGTCTTTACCGGCGGGGCAGGGGTCACGGCGCGTGGAACGGCTTGCCGCAACGCCGATGGCAGTTGGACGCCGCTCACCTGACAGGCTAGCCGGTCCATTTCGGACCCGGCCGGTTGATGTCGATGAAGGATATGCGGCGCGCCCGCCGTCAAAGCGTCGCAGTATGCTTGTGTTGGCAGGGCAAGGCTCTGACGTTATTGGAAGAACCATGCTGTTCTGGGTCATAGCCGCAATCCTAACGCTGGGCGCCAGCCTGGCGGTGCTGCTGCCGCTGGCCGGTGGCGCCAGAAGCGCGTCTTCGAGCGGCGAGCACGATCTGGAAGTTTATCGCGATCAACTGTCCGAACTCGACCGCGACGCCGCCCGTGGCCTGATCAAGCCTGCCGAAGCCGATGAGGCGCGCGCCGAGATCGCCCGGCGCATCCTTCGCCTCGACAATGCGGACCAGGCCGGCAGCGCATCCGTCGGACGCACATCCGTCGCGACGCGGCTTGTCGCCACCGCGGCCGTGCTGGCGGTGCCGCTGGTCAGTTGGGGCCTCTACATCAACATCGGCTCGCCTGATCTGCCCTCGCAGCCGCTCAGCGAGCGCTTGGCCAAGAATCCGGCCGACAGCTCGGTCGACGAACTTGTGGCTCGCGCCGAAGCCCATCTTGCCGCCAATCCGTCCGACGGCAGGGGATGGGACGTGCTGGCGCCGGTCTATCTGCGCATGCAGCGCTTTTCCGACGCGGTCACCGCCTATCGCAACGCCATTCGCCTCGACGGCGACAGCGCCGTTCGCCGGGCCGGTCTCGGCGAGGCGATCGCCAGCGCCGCCGGCGGCATCGTTTCGGCGGATGCCCAGGAGGCTTTCGAAGCGGCCCTGAAGCTTGACCCGGCCAATGCCAAAGCCAGCTTCTACCTTGCCATGGCCTTGGCCCAGGAGGGTCGCAGCAAGGAGGCGGCCGCGGCCTGGCAGGCGATGCTGGGCACACTGCCGAAGGATTCGCCATGGCGCGGCGCGATCGAGCAGGCGCTGGCCAAGTCCGGTAGTTCCGGCGCCGACAATGCAGGCGTCGCTTCGAGCGAGCCGGCAAACGGAGCGACCGCGGGCGATATCGATGCCGCTTCATCGATGTCGCCGCAGGACAGGGAAGCCATGATCAACACCATGGTCGCCGGGCTCGACGAGAAGCTGCGGCAGAATCCGCGCGACCCGGAAGGATGGATGCGGCTCGTTCGTTCATACATCGTGCTGGGCAAGGCCGACCAGGCGCGCGAGGCGTTGAGCCGAGCTATTGCCGTCTTTGGAGCCGACAGTGACGAAGCCAGGAAATTCACCGCTTTTGCCGCTTCGCTCGGCCTGACGGCGACGCAATAGGGCTGGACCGGACAATGACACGCAAACAGAAACGATTGTCGGTGATCGCGGGCGGCCTGGCCTTCCTCGGCGCCGCCACCGGCCTGACATTCTATGCGCTCGGCCAGAAGGCGTCCTATTTCTACATGCCCGCCGATCTGGCCACGGCGACGGTGCAGCCGGGCCAGCGCATCAGGCTGGGCGGCCTGGTGGAAAAAGGCACGATCCAGCGCGGGCAGGGGGCGACAGTGGCGTTTTCTGTGACCGACACCCATAAATCGGTCAAGGTCACCTATACAGGCATCCTGCCTGACCTATTTCGCGAGGAGCAGGGGGTCATCACCGAAGGCACGTTCGGCCCGGATGGCGTCTTTGTGGCCGACAGCGTTCTGGCCAAGCACGACGAGCGCTACATGCCCAAGGAAGTGGCCGATGGGCTGAAGGCCAAGGGCGTTTGGCAGGAGAGCAAGAGTGAATAGGCAGGCTCGATATAGCCGGGTTGGCGATCATGGTTGAGACCGGACATTTCGCGCTGGTCCTGGCCTTCGCGCTGGCGCTGGTGCAGACGGTGGTGCCGCTGTTTGGCGCCCGCACCAACAATCAGCGCCTGATGGCGGTCGGCGCTCCCGTCGCGATCACCGGCTTTGCCCTGACGGCGCTGTCCTTCGCCGCACTGCTCAGCGCCTATGCGAGCTCCGATTTCTCGGTCGCCAGCGTCTGGGAAAATTCCCATTCGCTGCAGCCGATGATCTATAAGATCACTGGAACCTGGGGCAATCACGAAGGCTCGATGCTGCTCTGGGTGCTGATCCTGACCTTTTTCGGTGCGCTGGTCGCCGCCTTCGGCTCCAACCTGCCGGTGACGCTACGCGCCAACGTGCTTGCCGTGCAGGGTGCGATCGGCGCGACATTCTTCCTGTTTATACTGGCAACATCCAATCCCTTCGCCAGGCTTTCACCGGCGCCCATCGAAGGGCGCGATCTCAATCCCATCCTGCAGGATCTCGGCCTCGCAGTGCACCCGCCACTGCTCTATCTCGGCTATGTCGGCTTCTCGATCTGTTTCTCCTTCTCGGTAGCCGCGCTCATCGACGGACGCATCGATGCGTCCTGGGCGCGATGGGTGCGGCCGTGGACCCTGGTCGCCTGGATGTTCCTGACCGGCGGCATCGCCATGGGCTCGTACTGGGCTTATTACGAGCTCGGCTGGGGCGGCTTCTGGTTCTGGGATCCGGTCGAGAACGCCTCCTTCATGCCCTGGCTCGCGGGCACCGCGCTGCTCCATTCGGCCATCGTCATGGAAAAGCGTTCGGCGCTGAAGATCTGGACGCTGCTGCTCGCCATCCTGACCTTTTCACTGTCGTTGCTCGGCACCTTCCTGGTGCGTTCGGGCGTCCTGACCTCGGTGCATGCCTTCGCCACCGATCCGACGCGCGGCATCTTCATCCTGTGCATACTGACGCTGTTCATCGGTGGATCATTGACGCTGTTTGCACTGCGGGCCTCGAGGCTGACGGCCGGCGGCCTCTTTCATCCGGTTTCGCGCGAAGGCGCGCTGGTGCTGAACAATTTGTTCCTGACCACGGCCACCGCCACCGTACTCGTCGGTACGCTCTATCCGCTGGCGGTCGAGGCCCTTTCGGCCGACAAGATTTCGGTCGGCGCGCCGTTCTTCGACCTCACCTTCGGACCGCTCATGGTGCCGTTGCTGGCCATGGTTCCGTTCGGGCCGCTGCTGGCCTGGAAGCGCGGCGACGTCTTCGCCGTCGCGCAGCGCCTGATGGCGGCCTTCGCGGCGGCGCTTCTGGCAACGCTGGTAACCGCCCTGTTCATCGACGGCGCTTCGGTATTCGCAGCCCTTGGCGTGGGTCTTGCCGTCTGGCTGATCCTCGGCGCTCTCACCGACCTCGCTGTCAAGGCGGGGTTCGGCAATGTGGCTGCGAGGGTCATGGTCAGGCGCCTGCTCGGCCTGCCGCGCTCGGTCTTCGGCACAGCGCTTGCCCACCTCGGTCTTGGCTTGACCACGCTTGGCATCGTCGGCACGCTTTGCTTCGGCACCGAGAAGATCCTGTCGATGCATGCCGGGCAAACCGTCGAATTGTCCGGCCACACTCTGCGTTTCGTCGGGCTCCATCCGGCGCAGGGACCGAATTACAGCGAGGATCGCGGTCGCTTCCAACTGATCGGTGTCGGCGGCAGTCCGGTTGGCGAAATCAGCTCGGCCAAGCGCTTCTATCCGGTACGCCAGACGACGACGACGGAATCAGGCATCAGGACGATGGGCCTTTCGCAGCTTTACATTTCGCTCGGCGACGAGGGCAATGACGGATCGGTCGTGGTGCGCCTGTGGTGGAAACCGCTGGTGACGCTGATCTGGGGCGGCGGCCTGGTCATGATGGTTGGTGCGGCCATGTCGCTGATGGACAGGCGCCTGCGCGTCGGCGCACCCTCGCGCCGCCGCAAGCAGGCCGACGCCATGAGCCCCGCGGGCCTGCCATGAAGGCGAAGTTGTCCATCGCGTCGCTCGTGATGGTGCTGGCGCTGTCCTTTGCCGGCACGGCGCTGGCGGTGAAGCCCGACGAGATGCTTGCCGATCCGACGCTGGAAGCGAGAGCGCGAGCGCTGTCGGAAGGGCTGCGCTGCATGGTCTGCCAGAACCAGTCGATCGACGAATCCGATGCCGATCTTGCCCGTGACCTGCGCGTTCTGGTGCGCCAGCGCCTGGTCGCTGGCGATACCGACAAGCAGGTGATGGACTATGTGGTTTCGCGCTACGGCGAGTTCGTGCTGCTGAAGCCGCGCTTCGACCTGCGCAACGCTCTGCTTTGGGGCACGCCGGTGATCCTGCTTTTGGCCGGTGGCCTGTTCGTCGTGCTCAGCGCGAGATCGCGCCGGACACTGGCGACAAAATCCCTCTCCGCCGATGAGCGGGCGGCACTGGAGGCGATCCTGCGCCGCGATTGAGTGCAGGCGGCGATCGTTCGCCAACATTACCAAAGTTTCATGCGTCGGAAATGGCGTCGTAATGTACGCCGCTCTAATTCTCTTCCTCAGGATGCCGACAAGGCGCGTCCCTTCGAAAAGAGGATACGAGACCCCATGAATATTGCCCCCAATTCATATTCCCGCACCCGCAAGCGTCTCCTGGCTGCCGTCGCTTCCGTCGCCGTTGCCGGCGCGATCGGCGTTGGCGCGTTGACCAGCGGAACCAGCCCCGTTCTGGCCGATGCCGTGCGCGTCGAGGCGCCGCAGGTCCCCAGCTTCGCCGATGTCGTCGAGCGCGTTTCGCCCGCCGTTGTCAGCGTCAAGGTCAAGGCCAAGGTCCAGCCCACCGCCGATGACGGCTCCGACGACCAGGACGGTTTCGACAATTTGCCCAACAATCCGCAGCTGCGCCGCTTTTTCAAGGAATTCCGCGGCTTTGGCGATCAGGGCGGCCAGAACGACGATGGCCACCGCCGGTTCGGGCATCGTGACCGCGGTAATGGCGAGCCGCGCCCGGTGGCTCAAGGGTCGGGCTTCTTCATCTCCGAGGATGGCTATCTCGTCACCAACAACCATGTCGTCGAAGAGGGCACCGCCTTCACCGTGGTGACCAATGACGGCAAGGAACTCGACGCCAAGCTGGTCGGTACCGACCCGCGCACCGACCTCGCGGTGCTCAAGGTCGAGGGTGGCGGCAAATTTACCTATGTCGACTTCGCCGACGACTCCAAGGTTCGGGTCGGCGATTGGGTCGTGGCCGTCGGCAACCCCTTCGGTCTCGGCGGCACCGTCACCGCCGGCATTGTCTCGGCGCGGGGCCGTGACATCGGCGCCGGTCCCTATGATGATTTCATCCAGATCGACGCCTCGGTCAACCGCGGCAATTCTGGCGGCCCGACCTTCAACCTCAGCGGTCAGGTGGTCGGCATCAACACCGCTATCTTCTCGCCTTCCGGCGGCAGCGTCGGCATCGCCTTCGACATTCCTGCCTCGACCGCCAAGCAGGTCGTCGAGGATCTGATGAAGAGCGGTGCCGTGCAGCGCGGCTGGCTCGGCGTCGAGATCCAGCCGGTCACATCAGACATCGCCGAATCGCTCGGCCTGAAGTCCAACAACGGCGCATTGGTATCCAGCGCTCAGGACGACGGCCCCGGCAAGAAGAGCGGCATCACCGCCGGTGACGTGATCACCCAGGTCGACGGCAAGGATGTTGCTTCGCCGAAGGAACTCGCCCGCCTGATTGGCGCCTATTCGCCGGGCAAGTCGGTTGACGTCACGGTCTGGCGCGACGGCAAGAGCCAGAGCGTCAAGGTCGAGCTCGGCAAGCTGCCTTCAAGCGACAAGCAGGCCTCGGCCGACGATAAGCCTGCGGCTCCGGCCAAGGCCGATACGCTCGCCGATCTCGGTCTGACCGTCACCAAATCCGAGAACGGCAAGGGTTTGGTGGTGACCGATGTCGATCCCGACAGCGATGCCGCCGACCGTGGCATCCAGCCGGGCGACATCATCACCGCGGTCAATTCGATGGAAGTCAACGGCACCGACGACGTCACCAAGGCCATGGACGAAGCGGTGAAATCCGGGCGCAAGGCCGTCCTGATGCAGATTACCCGCGACGACAACAACCGCTTCGTGGCGCTGCCCGTCGCCAAGGGCTGACAACGACTTTTCCAGTGCGGTGGTTTCAAACACCCCCGAGCCGCCGCACGGGAAGTATGGAGCCGAGCACGTTAGTCAGTCATCGTGCTCCCCTCCGGCGGCAGCGGGCTTCCCATCGCCCGCTGCCGCACTCCGCCCGCGGACCATGCGCTCAGGCTGAGTGAACAAGCGGAGCGCTTTGGTGGCAACGGCATGCCGGCAGCATGTCTGGGCCAGTAACACCAGAGAACCAAGACTTTATCGCGCGCGGCCTGGATCATCTTGATCGCGATGCGCTTTGGCGAAGGCTAAAATGCAGATGCCGGCTACTCAATCTTCCAGCGAAATCGCGTATAACGGTCCTATGAAGATTCTCGTCATAGAAGACGATCGCGAGGCTGCGGATTATCTGCAGAAAGCCTTTACCGAGGCCGGGCACACCGCGCATGTCGCGGGTGACGGCGAGACCGGCTTCGCGCTCGCCGATGCCGGCGACTACGACGTGATGGTCATCGACCGGATGATGCCGCGCCGGGACGGCCTTTCGGTCATCGCCGGCCTGCGCTCCAGGGGGAACGCCACGCCGGTGCTGATCCTGTCGGCGCTGGGCGAGGTCGACGATCGGGTCACCGGCCTACGCGCCGGCGGCGACGATTATCTGACCAAGCCCTATGCCTTTTCCGAGCTGCTTGCCCGCGTCGAGGTGCTGAACCGCCGGGCCAGCGCCAAGGAAGCCGAAACCGTCTACCGCGTCGGCGATCTCGAACTTGACCGGCTTTCGCATTCGGTCAGGCGCGCCGGACGCGAGATCACGCTGCAGCCACGCGAGTTCCGCCTGCTTGAATATCTGATGCGCCATGCCGGTCAGGTGGTGACGCGCACCATGCTGCTCGAAAATGTCTGGGATTATCATTTCGATCCGCAGACCAACGTTATCGACGTCCATGTCTCGCGACTGCGCGGTAAGATCGAAAAAGGCTTCGACAAGCCCATCCTGCATACGATTCGCGGCGCCGGCTACATGCTTAGGGCCGGTTAGGCGGCGGCATGGCCCTTTCCGTGCCTGCCATCATGAAGACGACGGCTGCGCGGCTTTCGGCGCTCTATCTCCTGCTCTTCGCACTCTGCGCCGTGCTGCTTGTCCTCTACATGACCTCGCTTTCGGCGCGCATGCTGACCGCGCAGACGCAGGAGACCATCAACGACGAGGTGCTCGGCCTTGCCCGCGCCTACCAGCGCGGCGGCCTGCCGGTCCTGGTGCGCGTGGTGGAGCAGCGCTCGCGCCAGCCCGGCGCCAATCTCTATTTGATCGCCGACGCCAACGGCCAGATCCTGACCGGCAACGTGCAGAGCCTGGAGCCGGGGGTCATCGAAACCGAAGGCTGGACGACCGAGCCGTTCTCCTACCGTCGTTTCGGCGAAGGCGAGCTCGACCGGCAGCGCAGCACACCTTCCGATCAGACCACGCCCCAAGCCGGCGATACGGCGGTCCGATCCGAAGGTGAGAAGGGCCACAATGCGATCGCGCTGGTGCTGCGCCTGCCGAACCAGATGATCATGCTGGTCGGCCGCGATCTCGGCGAACCTGAGCGGTTCCGCGCCGTCATCCGCCGCTCCCTGATGCTGGCGCTCGGCATGATGGGGCTGGGCGGGCTGTTGATCTGGTTCTTCGTCGGCCGCGCCGCCCTGAAGCGCATCGATGGCGTTTCGGAAGCCAGCCGCCGCATCATGGGCGGTGATCTTTCGGGCCGGCTGCCGGTGACCGGCGCCGGTGACGAATTCGACCGGCTTTCCGAGAACCTCAACGCCATGCTGGCCAGGATCGCCATGCTCAACGAGGGGCTGAAACAGGTTTCCGACAACATCGCGCATGATCTGAAGACGCCGCTGACCCGGCTGCGCAACCGCGCCGAGGCGACGCTTTCGGGCAAGCACAAGACATCGGACTACCGCCAGGCGCTGGAAGGCACCATCGCCGAGTCCGACCAGCTCATAAAGACCTTCAACGCCATCCTGATGATCTCCCGGCTGGAGGCGGGTTATTCCTCCGAAAGCACCAGTCGCGTCGATCTGGCCGCAGCCGTGCGCGATGTCGTCGAACTCTACGAGCCGGTGGCGGAAGAGGCTGGCGTTTCGCTCGAAGCCGCGGTCAATGGCGCATTCCTTGTCGACGGCAACCGCGAGCTGATCGGCCAGGCGCTGTCTAACATCGTCGACAATGCGATCAAGTACTCGACCGATTCCACCTCCAAGCCGACTGTCCGCGTGACGCTCGAACGCACGCATGGCGAAATCAGGCTTGTCGTCGCCGACAATGGCCAGGGCATTCCGGACGATGCCGATCGCGCCCGGGCGACCGAACGGTTCGTGCGGCTCGAGAAGAGCCGTTCCCAGCCAGGTTCCGGGCTTGGCCTCAGCCTCGCAAAGGCGGTCATGACATTCCACTATGGCCGGCTTGATCTGTTGCCTGGTAATCCCGGATTATCCGTGGTCATGAGTTTTCCCGCGCGGGAGGATCATTGATGACGGCGGCTGCAAAGCGGACGGCGAAGGACTGGCTGTTGAAGCCCGCGGCAAGGCTTGCTCCTCTGGACGACAGCCGGGCCCGGCAGGAGCTGGCCGAGATCGCCACCTTGGCACGCGAAGAAGGATTGACACGGCTGGCGAAATTCCTGGCTGGAACGGGTGAGGCGCAGGACTTCCTGGCCGCTGTCTTCGACCTGTCGCCGTTCCTGCGTGACATGGCGCGTCGCCGGCCGCAGATATTGGATGGGCTTTTCGACCAGCCGGTCGAGGCCCGGCTGAAGGCGATCATCGTGGCGATCGACCGGGCATCGTTCTCCGAGACGATCTCCGAATCCAGATTGATGATGGAACTGCGGCAATGGAAGGCCGATGCGCATTTCCTGATCGCGCTGGCCGATCTGGCCGCCGAGGCCGAGACCTCGCTTACGGTGCGGCGGTTGAGCGACCTTGCCGATGCGTGCACGCGCGCCGCCGTCGATTTTCTGCTGCGCGACGCGCATGGCCAGGGCAAGCTGAAGTTGCCGGATCCCGCCAATCCCTCGAACCGGTCGGGCTGGATCCTGCTCGGCATGGGCAAGCTTGGCGCGCATGAGCTCAATTTTTCCTCCGATATCGACCTCGTGGTCTTCTTCGACCCGGAAGCGTCGGCCGTCGTCGATCCGCTCGATGCGACGGAGCTGTTTTCGCGGCTGACGCGCCGTCTGGTGCGCATCCTGCAGGACCGCACCGAACATGGTTATGTCTTCCGCACCGACCTCAGGCTGCGTCCCGATCCCGGTTCGACCCCGCTGGCGATCCCGGTCGAGGCGGCGCTGCGCTACTACGAGGCGCGCGGCCAGAACTGGGAGCGCGCTGCCATGATCAAGGCGCGTCCTGTGGCCGGCGATCTGGACGCCGGCACCGCTTTCCTCAAGGAGCTCCAACCTTACATCTGGCGCAAATACATGGACTATGCCGCGATCGCCGACGTCCACTCGATCAAACGCCAGATCCACGCCCACAAGGGGCATGGCGAAATCGCGGTCAAGGGCCACAACGTCAAGCTCGGGCGCGGCGGCATCCGCGAGATCGAGTTCTTCGTCCAGACGCAGCAGCTCATCGCCGGCGGCCGCTTCCCGGAACTGCGAGGCCGCGAGACCGTGCCGATGCTCGGCCAACTGGCCGCGCGCGGCTGGATCACCGCCGAGGCACGCGACGCACTGGCCCGGCAATATTGGTTCCTGCGCCGGGTCGAGCATGCCATCCAGATGGTGGCCGACGAGCAGACGCACACCCTGCCGGAGGATGATGAAGGGCTGGAGCGAATCGCGCGCATGCTGGGCTTTGCCGATGCGGCTGCTTTTTCCCTGGGCTTCCGCGCCTCGCTGCAGCAGGTCGAACGTCACTACGCGGCGCTGTTCGAAACCGCGCCGGAGCTTTCGGCAGGCATCGGCAATCTGGTCTTCACCGGCGACGTCGACGACCCCGATACGCTGCAGACGTTGCACGGTCTCGGCTTCCAGCGAACGAGCGACATCTGCCGCGTGATCCGTGGCTGGCATTTCGGTCGCTACCGCGTCACCCAGTCGGCTGAGGCGCGCGAGCGACTGACGGAACTGACGCCGGCGCTGCTCAAGGCTTTCGGCCAGACGCGTCGGGCCGATGAGGCGTTGATCCGTTTCGACGAGTTCCTCGCCGGCCTGCCTGCAGGCATCCAGCTCTTCTCGCTGCTCCAGTCCAATCCGGCGTTGCTGAAGCTTATGGCGACGATCATGGGCGCCGCGCCACGACTGGCCGCGATCATCACGCGCCGGCCACATGTGTTCGATGGCCTGCTCGATCCCGCTCTTCTCACCGAATTGCCGGATCGTGGCTATCTATCGGCACGGCTTACCGCTTTCCTCGAAGGCGACCGCGCCTATGAGGACGTTCTCGATCGTTTGCGCATCTTTGCCTCCGAGCAGAAATTCCTGATCGGCGTGCGGCTGCTCGCCGGCTCGATCGATCCGGCCCGCGCAGGCCGCGCCTTTTCTGACCTGGCCGACCTCACCATTGAGGCCGCGTTGCGCGCGGTTATGGCCGAATTCGAGGCGCGCCATGGTACAATCGCCGGCGGCGTGGTTTCGCTGCTCGGCATGGGTAAGCTCGGCAGCCGTGAATTGACGGCGGGGTCGGATGTCGACCTCATCCTGCTCTACGATCACGATGCGGACGCCGAGGAATCCGACGGTGAAAAACCGCTGGCGCCCTCGCATTACTACACCAGGATGACGCAGCGCCTCATCTCGGCCGTTTCCGCGCCGACCGCGGAAGGCGTGCTCTATGAACTCGACCTGCGGCTGCGGCCGTCCGGCAACAAGGGGCCAGTGGCCACCCACGTCGACGCCTTCAAGAAATACCAGCGCCAGGAGGCCTGGACCTGGGAGCACATGGCGCTGTCGCGGGCGCGCGCCATTGCCGGAGATGCCAGGCTCTGTGCCGAGGTCGAAGCCGACGTTGCGGCGGTGCTCGGGCAATTGCGCGACGCAGCAAAGGTGAAAGCGGAAGCGTCCGACATGCGCGCCATGATCGAGAAGGAAAAGCCGCCGCGCGACCTCTGGGACATCAAACTCATTGCCGGCGGCCTGATCGATCTCGAATTCATCGCCCAGGTGGCCGTCGTCACGGGCAATGTCGAGTCCGGCCGCAGGGTCACGGCAACCGCGGAGGTATTGTCGCGCCTTGCGCCACAATTCGCAGCCGCCGATGTCAGGGAGGAGCTTGGCGAGGCCTACCGCCTCTATCTGGCGCTGACCCAGATGATCAGGCTTTGCCTCACCGGCCAGTTCGAGCGGGACGATGTGCCGCCGGGGCTTTCGGATCTGCTTCTGGCGGTCACCGACTTGCCGGATTTCGGTGTGCTGGAAGCACATCTCAAGGAGACGTCGCGGAAGGTCAGGAAGGATTTCAACCTTCTGCTTCGTGCCGGGCGGCCGTGATCAACGGCCGTGCGGATCGCATCGGGGGTGACGATGCAACAGGAGAAGACCATGAGAAAGACAACCAAGCTCGCGTTCGCCTTCATCGCGTTGGCAGGAGCCGTCGGCACTGCGGCCTATGCCGAGAACATCGACAGCGCCAACATGCGTGAGCGCACGATGATGCGCCTCAACAAGGCGATGAAGGACAATGACGGCACCATCAGCTTCGACCAGTTCTCAAGCGTCATGGATTCGCGGTTGAAGAAGCTGGTCGCCGACAATGGTGGCAAGCTCACGGTGGAGCAGCTCGCCGCAGCGCTGGAAAAGGCCCGCTTCGAGCACATGGCCAGGCGCATCATCGCGCGTTACGACAACAAGGGCGACGGTACGCTGACGACGGACGACATCGCCAGTCGCGACAAGAAGCTCTTTGCCCTGCTCGACAAGAACAATGACGGAAAGATCAAGAAGGGCGAACTGCCAAAGGGCGGCCGCTTTGGCTTACACCGTCAGTGGGATGACGAAGGCGAGGACGGCAGCATGCAATAACGCCTTCCGGCACGGGCTTCGGCGACATCGCCGGAGCCCGTTGCTTAAGCCGCGACCTTGACCACGGGCGTCGCCTTCTTCACGGGAATGCGCACCGACACAATCGTGCCGACACCTTCGGTTGAGCGGATTTTCAGGGCACCGCCTTGCAGTTCGGCCAAAGAGCGCGAGATGGCGAGGCCGAGGCCGGACCCGGCATGGCTCTTGGAGAACTGGTTCTGCACCTGTTCGAAGGGCCGTCCGAGCTTGCCGAGCGCCTCCTTCGGGATGCCGCAGCCATTATCCTCGATCGTCAGCACCAGCGCCCCTGAGGTATTGCGGGCCCTGACCGATATGTGGCCGCCTTGGCCGGTGAATTTCACTGCGTTGGACAAAAGGTTGATGACGATCTGCTTGATCGCTCGGCGGTCGGCAAACAGCGTCAGCGCGTCGGCGATGCGGGTCTCCACGGTGATCGCCTTCTGTGCGGCCTGCAGCGAGACGACCCTGACCGTCTCGCTGATCAGCGGGCCGAGATCGATCTCTTCGCGGTCGAGCGAGAATTGGCCGGCCTCGATTTTCGACATGTCGAGAATGTCGTTGATGACGCCCAGGAGATATTTGCCACTGCTGTTGATGTCGGTGGCGTATTCCTCGTAGCGCTCCGATCCCAGCGGGCCGAACAGCCCCTGTTCCATCAGCTCGGAGAAGCCGATGATGGCGTTCAAGGGCGTGCGCAGTTCATGCGACATGTTGGCCAGGAATTCGGACTTGGCCCGGTTCGCCGCTTCGGCGCGCTCGGTTTCCTTCATGTATTTGCGGTTGAGCTCGACCAGTTCGCGCGCGCGCTCCTCTTCGGCCCGGCGGGCGAGGCTGAGATCGTGTATGGTCGCCATCAGCCGGCGCTCGCTGTCGACCAGCTTTTCTTGATGCAGCTTGATCTGGGTGATGTCGGATCCGACCGAGACAATGCCGCCGTCGCGGGTTCTGAGTTCGTTGACCTGCAACCAGCGGCCGTCGGCCAGCTGCCGTTCGAACGTCGCGCCGCCCTGCGGTCCATTGCTGTTGGCAAGCCGCCGATCGGAAGCGAAAGCGAGCATGCGCTCTTCCAACGTGGCGCGCACGGCGCCTGGCATCACGTCACGGTCCGAAAGGCCATTGTCCTTCTGGTATTTGGAATTGCACATGATCAGCCGCTCGGCGGCATCCCACAGCACGAAGGACTCGTTGATGTTCTCGATCGCCGTCCTCAGGCGCAAATCGGCTGCCTCGGAACGAAGCGCCAGGTGACGCTGCTCGGTGACGTCGACGGCGATGCCGATCAACTGGATTTCGGGTGCTTCCGGATCCATGACCTGCGCCCTTGCGCGCATCCATACCCACTGCCCGTCGGCATGCCGCATCCGGAACACCTGATCGATATGATCGATCTCGCGCGCGACGATCTTGTTGGCGAGCTGGAACAAGTCGCCATCATCGGGATGGATGATCTCGTCGACCTCGCCGAAGGACAGCATCGTGTCGCATGGCTCGTAGCCCAGCATGTCGTACATCGAGCGCGACCAATACATCTTGCCGCGCACCATGTCCCAGTCCCACAAGCCGCAGCGGCCGCGTACCAGCGCCATGTCGATGCGTTGATGCGCTTCGAGATAGATGCGGTCGGCCGCCTGCGCGCGCGCCGCCTGGCCGAAATAGGCATAGAGGATGATGATCAGCACGCCGGCCGTCAGTACGAACAGCGTCACATTCAGCGAGACTGTCTTGCGCCAGGCGTCGAAAACCGCGTCCTGCGGCACCAGCGCCGCTGCCGCGCCTTTGCGACCGTTCGTCAGGCTGACCGCTGCATACCAGTCCTGCCCGCCAATATCGACCTCCATCACTCCGGCGCGGTCGCCGAACATGAACAGAGGCTGGCCGCCCTGGGCGAGGCTATCCAGCGAACGGCCTTGCCAGGACATCGAGCGCGGCGTCACCGCGGTGATCTTGAAGGCGCTGTCGGTGATGACAAGAACGTGGCCGCGGCTCATCGCGCCCTGGCGGCTGGTCGTTTCCAACAGGTCCTGGATGGCGCCCGGCGCGGTGTCGGACGTGGTGGCCAGCGAACTCGCCAGTTGACCGGACGCCAGCATCAGGATCGCCTTGGCGTTGCGCTCGATATCGTCGCGTTCGTTCATCAGCGACAGGACGCGCAGCGCCGCGATCGCGATCAGGAAGATGACGATGAGAGCCGGTATCGATCGGCGCAGCAATGGCTCCGCCGCCAGAAGCCGCTTGTAGGCCGGTTCGGCGATGAGCCGCGTATTCCCGGCAAGGCCGTCGCCTCGCGGCGTCTCGCGACGCGCAAAAGCTATCCCTCCGGGCGCGCCCCACGCGTCCGCCTTCGCCATAAATGGCACTCCCCGATTTGCCTATGCTTGATGATCCGGTAAACGCCGCACTTCCGAATCGCCATTAAAGAATCAAAGGTGATTCGCCTTGTCCAGTGGTCCGGCGAAAAAAGATTAAAAATCGACTAAAATAGCGGCTTTTCCGCCAACCGAGCTGAGGCATGCGATGGCGATTACCGTGGAAAGGGAATAATATTAGAAATCACGCATATTCCGTGCGGGATTGCACATCGGGAGGAAAGCATGAATCGCAGAACTGCAATTGCTCTCGGCGTGTCAGCGGCAGCGGTAACGCCTTTGTTCGCCCTGGCGGCGTCGGTAAAAACGAGGACATACGGCCCGAAGGAGGGCAAGGAGATTGCGCCCGGCATCAGAGTGGTGGAGGTAGGCACGGGAAACTCAGACATTCCTGCCTACAAAAGCATCTCAATCGTCGATGTCGTGTTTCAGCCCGGCACACATGCGCCGGCGATGGTGATGGACAACGACATGGTATGCACCATCACTGCGGGCGAATTCACGATCAAGAAGGCCGACAAGGAGTTCAAGCTCAAGGAAGGCGACATATACACTTGCGCCAAGGGCAAGACCGACGAGGCGACGAATACGAGCGCCGAGGTCGGCGTGCATCGCATCGCCATGTTGATACCCGCGTAGGGAGGCGGGAATCCGTTCGAGCAGCAGAAGCACAGCCTGACGGGCCGGTGGCGTTGCCTTGGCATTGCCGCCGACCACCATGGTGGCCGCTCGGGTCTGGCTCACGCCAGCGTACGCTCGACGATATCGCTTAAATCCGCCGACAGGTTTTCGGCATTGGCAATCGAAAGCAGCGCTTCCCTGGCCTTGGCCTGCCGGCCAGGTTCGAGCGAACGCCACGACCGGAGCGCCGTTGCCAACCTTGCCGCCACCTGCGGATTGCGTTTTTCGACCTCGAGCACGGTCTGCGTGAAGAATCGGTAGCCTTCGCCGTCGGCGCGGTGGAATCCGGTCTGGTTGGCACTGGAGAATGTGCCGATTAACGAGCGCACCCGGTTCGGATTGGCCATCGAGAAGGCCGGATGCGTGGTCAGGGCGCGAACCGTCTCCACCGCCTGCGGACCGGGTACGCTGGCCTGAATCTGGAACCATTTGTCCATCACAAGCGGGTCGGACGCATATGTCGCTTCGAAAGCCGCCAGTGCCTTGTTTGCCTCCGGCGAACCATGGTGGCGGTGCGCGAGCACGGTCAGTGCCGCCGCGCGGTCAGTCATATTGGTGGCCGACCGGAAGTGCTCCGCCGCAAGCCCGGCGCCATCTGACAGCAGCGAGAGATAATCAAGCATGACGTTACGCAACGCCCGCCGTCCGGCGGAAGCTGCGTCCGGGCTGAACGGGCCGGCGTCGGCAAGCCGCTCGTAGAGGCCGGCGAACGCGTCGCGGTTAGCCCTGGCGATTGCCAGCGCCAGCGCCTCGCGCGCAGCGAAGATGGCGTTGGGTTCGATGTTTTTGCCGATGTCGCGCGCTATGTCGGTCTCGCCCGGAAGCGAAAGCGCCAGCGCCCGGTAGGCCGGCTCCAGCGTCTCGTCGCTCGCGATCCTGCCGGCAAGCTCGGTCAGCCGCGCGGTGAAGCCAGGCTCGGCGCCGTCGAGAATCTGGCGGAAGGCCAAGATCAATGCATCCGTAAGCAGCGTGTTGAAGGTCTGCCAGCGCGAGAAGCTGTCGCTGTCGTGGCCGGCAAGGAAGAACTGGTCGTCGGTCTTCTGCTCGACGGCAAGCGTTATCGGCGCCGAGAAGCCGCGGTTCAGCGAAATCGCCGGACGCTCGGCGACGCCTGAGAAGCGCACCACATGCCGGCGCTTGCGGATGTGGATGATGCCGTCCTCGACGCTGGCGCCGTCGACCGCGTCATAGGCGACCGGCTCGCCGCCGGCGCCAATCAGACCGAAGGCGAGCGGTATGTGCATCAGTCGTTTGCGGCTTTCCGACGGGGTTGGCGGCACCGATTGCTCGATTTCCAGCGTGAATTCCCGCTCCGCCCAGTTATAAGTCGAGCTCACCGCCAGGTTAGGGGTGCCGGCCTGATGGTACCAGAGCGCGAATTGCGACAAGTCGCGGCCGGACACCTCCTCGAACACTGTCAGGAAATCCTCGATCGTCGCCGCCGTGCCGTCGTGCCGCTCGAAATAGAGGTCCATGCCGGCGCGAAAGCTATCAGGCCCGAGGATGGTACGGATCATGCGCACCACCTCCGAGCCTTTTTCGTAGACGGTCGCCGTGTAGAAATTATTGATCTCGCGATAGCGGCGCGGCCTGACCGGATGTGCCAGCGGCCCCTGGTCCTCGGGGAATTGATGCGCGCGCAGCGTGCGCACCTCGGCGATGCGCTTGACCGCACGCGAACGTTGGTCGGCGGAGAATTCGTGGTCGCGATAAACGGTCAGCCCTTCCTTCAGGCAAAGCTGGAACCAGTCGCGGCAAGTGATTCTGTTGCCTGTCCAATTGTGGAAATACTCATGCGCGATGATCGCCTCGATATTGGCGAAATCGGCGTCCGTCGCGGTCTCCCGGTCGGCCAGCACATATTTGTCGTTGAAGACGTTGAGGCCCTTGTTCTCCATCGCCCCCATGTTGAAGTCGGACACGGCGACGATGTTGAAGACATCGAGGTCGTATTCGCGGCCGAATGCCTCCTCGTCCCATTGCATCGATCGCTTCAAGGCATCCATGGCGTAGCCGGCGAGCTTCTCCTTGCCGGGCTCGACATAGATGCCGAGCTCGACCGTGCGGCCGGACATGGTGACGAAACTGTCGGCGACCCGGCCGAGATTGCCGGCGACCAGCGCGAACAGATACGATGGCTTGGGGAAGGGATCGTGCCAAATGGCATAGTGCCAGCCATCGCCGAGATCGCCCTTGTCGACCCGGTTTCCGTTGGACAGAAGCAGCGGCGCCTCGTCGCGGCGGGCTTCGATCCGCACGGTGTAGACGGAAAGGATGTCGGGGCGGTCGAGGAAATAGGTGATGCGGCGGAAGCCCTCTGCTTCGCATTGCGTGCAATAGACGTTGCTTGAGCGGTAGAGGCCCATCAGCGCTTCATTGCCCGACGGCGCCAGCTCGGTCTCGATCGACAGCCGAAAGCGACGCGCCGCCGGGGGCCTGAGGATGGTCAGTCGGTCGGGCGTCACGGCAAAATCCGTCGGCTTGGCTTTCCTGCCGTCGATCTCGACGCGCCTGAGCGTCAGCCCGTCGCCATCCAGCACAAGCGGCGTAGAGGCCGCGACGCCATCCCGGCGCTCGACGGTCAAAATTGCCGTGACGATCGTCGCGCCTGGCGAAAGACGGAATTCAAGGTTCGTTTCCGGAATGAGATAGTCGCTGGGGCGATAGTCTTCGAGTTTGAAGACCTGGCCAGTGTCGGTGCGCATTCCGTGGTTCCTGTCTTTCCGGGCCTGTCCTGCCCGTCCAAAAATTTGAAGTCCGCGCTCTTTACACGAACCGGCGCCTCGACAAAACTGCGACAAGGTCTATTCAGACCCTCCTTTCCAGCATCGCGAGGCAGTCATGGCCGCCGTCTACGACGTCAGGCATATCGAGAGCCCGGCAACGCCGGCGCGCACCTGGGCAACCACGCGGGAAGCGGCGGGAGCGTGACAGCAGGCCGCGACAACAGTGACAATACCGTAGGGCACAACACGCTCACTGGCATTATGCTGAAGATCGTCTCGGTGGCGGTCTTCGTCGGCATGTCGACCTGCATCAAGGCGGCGGGCACTGTGCCGGCGGGACAGATCGTCTTCTTCCGCTCCTTCTTCGCTATCTTTCCGATCATTGCCTTTCTGGCTTTCAAGGGAAATCTCGGCACGGCTTTCAGTACAAGCCGTCCGTTCAACCACATCGCGCGCGGCGTCGTCGGCGTCTGCGCCATGGGGCTCGGCTTCTTCGCGCTGACGCGGTTGCCGCTGCCGGAAGCAATCACGCTGAATTACGCCCAGCCACTGTTGGTGGTGGTGTTCAGCTCGATTTTCCTCGGCGAAGCCATTCGTGTCTATCGCTGGAGCGCGGTCGCCGTCGGCCTCGTCGGTGTGCTGATCATCTCCTGGCCGGAGCTGACGCTCCTGAGTTCCGGCGAGGCGCTCGACGACCAGGAGGTGCTCGGCGTCATCGCCGCATTGATAGCGGCGGCGATTTCGGCCGTCGCCATGCTGCTCGTGCGCAATCTCGTGCAAAGCGAGCGCACCGCCACGATCGTGCTTTGGTTTTCGGTCACCGCGAGCGTCATGGCGCTGCTGTCGCTGCCGTTTGGGTGGCAGGCGCTGACGCCGGGGCAGGCGGTCCTTCTTGTCGCCGCCGGCTTCTGCGGCGGCCTTGGCCAGATCCTGATGACCTCGGCTTACCGCCATGCCGAGGCATCGGTGGTGGCGCCGTTCGAATACACCTCGATGATCCTCGGCGTCTTGGTCGGCTATCTCGTCTTCGGCGATGTCGCCACGCTGAACACGCTGACCGGCGGTCTGATCGTCGTTGCCGCCGGCATCTTCATCATCTGGCGCGAACGTCAACTCGGCCTGGAACGCACCCGCACGCGCAAGGCCGCCCCGCCGCAGGGGTGATCAGCACCGTTAGGCCCGCTCTTTCGCCAATCTTACCAGCGCCGTCCGCGTCTGCTCGTCGGCCGGAAAGAAGGACTCGATCGCCAGCTCCGACAGCGTCACGTCCAGCGGCGTGCCGAACACGGTGATGGTGCTGATGAACGACAGCACCTGATCCCCATGGGCAAGCCGCAGCGGATGCACGATGCCGCTCGGCTCGACCCGCGCCGGCCGCCCACTCTTCAGGCCGGAGGGATAACCGCGCAACTCACGCTCCAGTTCGATCAGCACCGGATCGCCTGACGCGTCGTTCTGGTGCTTCAGGCGTTCCAGCAGGTGCGCCCGCCACTCCGCGAGATTGACGATGCGCGGCGCGACACCTCCAGGGTGCAGGCTGAGCCGCAGCACGTTGACTGGCGGCTTGAGCAGCGAGGGCTCGGAAACGTCGGCCAGGAACGGCCCAATGGCAGCGTTTGCCGAAACGAGGTTCCAGTGCCGGTCCACCGCGAGCGCCGGGAACGGCTCGTGCCCTCGAAGCACCGTCTCGACCGCCGCCATGGCCGGTGCCAGCGAAATGTCGGTCAGCGGCCTTTCGCTGAAGCTCGGCGCAAAGCCCGCCGCCAGCAAGAGCTGGTTGCGCTGGCGAAGCGGGATCGAAAGCTGCTCGGCCAGGTGTAGCACCATGTCGCGCGACGGCGCGGCCCGCCCGCTCTCGACGAAGCTCAGATGCCGCTGCGAGATATCGGCTTCCGTGGCGAGGTCGAGCTGGCTCATCCGGCGTCGCGTGCGCCATTCACGGATGAGGCTGCCGGCGGAGGTTTGAGGAGATATCATGAGGGCATGGTTAGGGCGACGGCAGGCGCATTTCAATTACCCGCGAGGTCATGGAGAGGTGAGCGCTCTTAGCTTCGCCTTCACCTCGAGAAAATCCCGCCAAGCCAGCTTCTTGTGCGCCGGCGTCCTCAGTAGATAGGCCGGGTGCAGCGTCGGCATCGCCGGAATAACGACGCCGGACGCTGTCGTGTGGGCGCGCCAGTTGCCGCGCAGCCGCAAGATGCCTTCGCTCGTATTCAGAAGGGTTTTGGCCGAGGGCCCGCCGAGATTGACCAGCACCTTCGGCTTGACCAGTTCGATCTGCCTTTCGATGAACGGCCGGCAGATCTCGGTTTCGTGCGGCGTCGGCGTGCGGTTTCCCGGCGGCCGCCAGGGGATGACATTGGCGATGTAGACGGATGTCCGGTCTAGCCCGATCGCGGCCAACATGCGGTCGAGCAGCCGGCCGGAGCGGCCGACGAAGGGCAGGCCTTCTATATCCTCGTCACGGCCGGGCGCCTCGCCGACCAGCATCACCGATGCATCCGGGTTGCCGTCGGCAAAGACCAGGTTCTTGGCGGTGAACTTCAGGTTGCAGCCGTCAAAAGTCGACATGTGCTGGCGAAGCTCGTCCAGCGTCGAGGCAGCCGAGGCCAATTCACGCGCCAGCGCCGCCTGCGCCTCGTCGGGTACCGCCGAAATGGGCGGGCGCGCCGGCGGAGCGTTAGGCACGGCGCTCGCATCGAGACGCGGTTGGGCGGGCCGCTCCGGTGCTCTGCTATCGCTCGGCGCGGCAGCCGGCATCCGCTCCGCCGGCTTGGGCGCGGCTTCCGCGAAGCGGTTCACCGGCGCGTCCTCCAACGCCTCGTCGACGCCCGCGCTGGCATAGAAGGCGAGCAGCTCGGCGATATCAGGTCGGCTGTTTGGGGAAGCGGCAGTCATGGCGCCACCATCGTTCGACTGGTCGCATATTGCAAGTTGGTGATTGGGGACATTGGCACAACCGGGCAATGACGGCCTGTCTGTGGCAGCGTCATACGCTCACCGCAACCTAACCCGTCGGTATGCGCGGGTCCTGCACCAGATAAAAGGTCCAGCGCGGCGTATAGTCGGTGATCAGGAATTCGAACCTGGCGGTCTTTAGCGGGTCGACCTTGCCGTTCTTGAACAGCAGACGGTCATACGGTTCAAAATCGCGGTCGAAATCGGCAAAATTGCTCGACCAGATATTGTCAGGCGTCTTGTTGCGCTGGTCGAACGAAAGCCCGTCGCCGAAGACGCTCGGCTGATTCAGGACCTCCTGAAGCTCGAACTGGAATTCGATCCAGGCCTGGCCGCTGTTGTTGAGCACGTCCAAGCGCAAATACATGATGCCGTTGGCGAACTCGCCCGCCTTGCCGAACGCCTGGATCGGCTTGGTTGCACGGATGGTCAACGTCACCGGCGTCGCTGAATTCAGCTCTTCGGTGATGACGAGCGGATCGTCCTTGGTGCCGGTGCCGGAAGCGCCGGTGATTTCGAACCCGCCAAGCTCGTCGGAGAAGGAGTAGGCACCGGTGGCCCAGACCTTCACCTCGTCTGCAAAGGCATGGACCGGCGCCAGCAGGGGGAGGGCCGAAAGGAACGCCCGGCAGGCCCTGCCGGGCGTCGATGGGAAGCGCGTTGATGAGAAGCCGGCTGGCCCAGGAATGCGCATGGTGCGAAGTATGGCCGATAAGCAAGCCGTCGAACAATTAAAAACGTACGCGTTGCGGGCAGGCCGGCGCAAAACGGGTGTCCTTCGGCACGATGCGCGACTTTTTGGCCAAATCCGCGTTGTCACAGACGCGCCGGTTTCCTGTCGCGACTTGATGCGCTATGCAGCGCATGAGCCAGCAAGATACGCGCAATAGCGACAAGCCAGTGCGGAGGGGTTGATGAGCGATATCGAACGCGAAAGCATGGAATTCGACGTGGTGATCGTCGGTGCGGGCCCGGCCGGCCTCGCCGCCGCCATCCGCCTGAAGCAAGTCAATCCCGAGCTTTCCGTGGTCGTGCTGGAAAAGGGCGGTGAGGTTGGCGCCCACATCTTGTCAGGAGCCGTCGTCGATCCAATCGGCATCGACCGGTTGCTGCCGGGCTGGCGCGACGAACAAGACCATCCATTCAAAACGCCGGTCACGGCGGACCATTTCCTGGTGCTTGGCCCCGCCGGCTCTTTCCGCCTGCCCAACATGATGATGCCGCCTCTGATGAACAATCACGGCAACTACATCGTCTCGCTTGGCAATGTCTGCCGCTGGCTGGCCGCCAAGGCCGAGGCGCTCGGCGTGGAAATCTATCCGGGGTTCGCCGCGGCCGGCCTGCTCTATAACGAGGAAGGCGCCGTCACCGGTGTTGTCACCGGCGACATGGGCGTCGAAAAGGATGGCACACACGGCCCGGGTTTCGCGCCGGGCATGGCGCTGATGGGCAAATATGTGCTGATCGGAGAGGGCGCGCGCGGCTCGCTCGCCAAGCAGTTGATCGCCAGGTTCAGGCTTTCCGAGGGCCGCGAGCCGGGCAAATACGGCATCGGCCTCAAGGAACTGTGGCAGGTCAAGCCGGAGAAGCACAGGCCGGGTCTCGTCCAGCACTCCTTCGGCTGGCCGCTCGATCTCAAGACCGGCGGCGGCTCTTTCCTCTATCATCTGGACGACAATCAGGTGGCGGTGGGCTTCGTCGTCCACCTCAATTACAAGAACCCCTGGCTGTCGCCGTTCGAGGAGTTCCAGCGCTTCAAGACCCACCCGGCGATCAGCGGTACTTTCGAGGGCGCCAGGCGGTTGGGCTATGGCGCGCGCGCGATTACCGAAGGCGGTTGGCAGTCGGTGCCGAAACTGTGCTTCCCGGGTGGCGCGTTGATGGGCTGCGCCGCCGGGCTCGTAAACGTCCCGCGCATCAAGGGCTCGCACAATGCCGTGTTGTCGGGAATGCTGGCGGCCGAGCATGTCGCCGAGGCAATCGCCGCCGGCCGCGCCAATGACGAGCTCTCCGCTTACGAAGCCGCGTGGCGGGCGACAGACATCGGCAAGGATCTGAAGAAGGTGCGCAACGTCAAGCCGCTGTGGTCGCGCTTCGGCACCATCGCCGGCGTCGCCATCGGCGGCCTGGACATGTGGCTGAACACTTTGTTCGGCTTCTCGCCCTTCGGCACGCTGAAGCATGGCAAGGCCGACTACGCCACGCTAGAGCCCGCCGCGAAGCACAAGAAAATAAACTATCCCAAGGCCGATGGCGTGCTGACCTTCGACCGCTTGTCCTCGGTGTTCCTGTCCAACACCAACCACGAGGAAAACGAGCCGGTGCATCTGCTGGTGGCGGACATGGAGCTGCAGAAGCGTTCCGAGCATGACGTCTTTGCCGGACCTTCGACGCGCTACTGCCCTGCAGGCGTCTACGAATGGGTCGACAAGGACGGCAATGCCGCTGCCGATCCGGCGGCCAAGGACGTGCGCTTCGTCATCAACGCGCAGAACTGCGTCCACTGCAAGACCTGCGACATCAAGGATCCGAACCAGAATATCGACTGGGTGCCGCCGCAAGGTGGCGAAGGCCCGGTCTATCAGAACATGTGAGCCGTGCCGGGCCAAGCCGTCACGAAGAACATGCGAGCAGCGGCGGACTTGTCTGTCGCCGTCGACCGCCTGCCTCGATCAAGCCCGTTGAAGCCTTCCGCCGAGTGTGGTCTGCTCGGCTCCGACAAAGGAGGCGGACATGCGCCTGACCAGCCCCACGATGCTCGCCATGGTCTTCATGCTGCTTTGCGCATCAGCCGCGTCGGCGGGCACAAAGCTCACCGTTCACATCCGCACCTACGATGTCGCTGGAAATACCGGAGCCGCCCTTGTCGAGGCGATGGACCGGCTGGGACCCAAGCACGGCTATATGACGCGCGCCATCGCCGAAACCGGTTACGCCGTGCATTGGGATCTCGATATTGTCCGGAAGGATGGTGCCTGCCATCTGCGGCAGGCCAACGGGACGCTCAACCTGACCTACACTTTCCCGCGGCTCTCGTCGGCAAGCCCTGTCCTGCGCGAACGTTGGGACCGTTTCATGATCGGCGTTCGCAAGCACGAGCAGACGCATGGCGGTATCGCGAGGCGTATGATGCGGGCCACCGAGGCCGCGCTTGCCGGCCTGCGGCGCCCGGACAACTGGTTCTGCACCGGCACGCATCTCGAGGCGCGGCGCCGGATCAAGGCCATCTATGTCGAATACGAAGCCAGGCAGAACGCTTTCGATGCGCGCGAGCATCGCGGCGGCGGGCCTGTCGAGCACCTTGTCGAAGCGTTGACCAAACCCTGAGAATGCCGAAGCATCAACCGCGCGGATTGTTTTCAAGGTCGCTCGCCGCGAGCGCGCTCTCATGCTCGTCATGGGGCAGCCTGTCGTCGGGGCGAAGCGAGAACTCCACGAGTACGGGAAGATGGTCGGAGCCGGTATCTTCCAGTCGCGTTGACGACAGAATGGTCACGCCGCCCTTGCTGAACGCCTGGTCGATCGGGAGGCCTGCATAGCGGCGCAGGAAGTCGGGCAGCTTCCGGTGAATCCAGGTCGACCCGGCCGACGGCATGACCGTCAGTCCGCCGAGAGCGGCGACGCGCCGCACCGCGGCGCTCCATGGCACCGCGTTGCAATCGCCGGCCATGATGGCGGTTTGGCCGAGCGATGAAAGCTGCTCCGAGAGTTCGCCGATCTGCCAATACTGTTCCCGCGGCCACGGCCAGCTGAGATGGATGGCGGCGACGTCGGCGCTCCTGCCGCCGAAATCGATGGTCGCAACGGCCATTGCGCCCCGGCGCTCGCAATGTGGCGCGGTGCCGGCGAGAAAGGGCCGCCGCGAGAGCAGCGCGACGCCGAATACGCCGTTGGGATAGGGACAGAGGATCCGGTATGGATAGGCGCTGGCGATGTAGCCAAGCTCCGTCGCCCACATCGCCGACACCTCGTCCAGGGTGATGACGTCGGGATTGGTCCGGCCGATCAGTGACAGCACTTTTTTCGGCGTCGGGTTGTCGTAGCGCAGATTCATCTGCAGCAGGCTGTAGACTACCTGGTCGGTGGGTTTGGCGACCGCCTGAACCGGCCACGGCCGGGGCAAGGCGGTCGAAGCGGTGGCAAGAGCGGCCACGGCAAAAACCAGGGCCGCGGCCGCTTGCAGGCGAAACGATGTCGCCAGCAGCGGCAGCGCGCAAAGCGCCATCAGCACGGCGAGGTGAATGCGGAAATGCGAAAAGGAATCGAGCGCCGGGTGCAACGCGCCTAAGAAGCCGGCCACCAGCGCGACCGAGAGCGTCATCATCACGATGAATACCAGTGAAGCCGCCATGTCTCGACTGCGTTTCATCGGATCAGATCTGCATGAGTTGCCTGCGATGGTCCCCGCCCGGTTATCGGCAAAAATGCGGCTCAATCAAGATAGCGAATTGCCGGCAAGATGGCGAATCGCCGGCAAGACGGCGAATGGCTCTGGCGGCGCGCAGATCGGCTACTGGAAGGCCGTTTCCGAAAAACTTCTGAGCTTGCGCGAATGCAGCCGCTCCATCGGCATTTCCGAAAGCTTTTCCATCGCCCTGATGCCGATGGTGAGGTGCTGCGCCACCTGCCGCTTGTAGAATTCGGTCGCCATGCCGGGCAGCTTCAGTTCGCCATGCAGCGGCTTGTCGGAGACACACAAGAGCGTGCCGTAAGGCACGCGGAAGCGGAAGCCATTGGCCGCGATCGTTGCCGATTCCATGTCAAGTGCGATCGCCCTCGACTGCGAAAGCCGCTGCACCGGTCCGCGCTGGTCGCGCAGTTCCCAGTTGCGGTTGTCAATGGTGGCGACAGTGCCGGTGCGCATGATGCGCTTGAGATCGTACCCCGACAGGCCGGTGACTTCGGCCACCGCTTCCTGCAATGCCACCTGGATTTCGGCCAGCGGCGGGATCGGCACCCAGACTGGCAGGTCGTCGTCCAGCACGTGATCCTCGCGCACATAGGCATGCGCCAGCACATAATCGCCCAGCGCCTGCGTATTGCGCAGGCCCGCGCAGTGGCCGAGCATCACCCAAGCATGAGGCCTTAGCACAGCGATATGATCGGTGATCGTCTTGGCGTTGGAGGGTCCGACACCGATATTGACCATGGTGATCCCGCCATGGTTCGGCTTTTTCAAGTGGTAGGCCGGCATCTGCGGCAGGCGCTGCGGCGCCACCCCTTCGCTCGGGGCGCTCTGCCCGGCTTTGGTGACCACGTTGCCCGGTTCGATGAATTCGGCATATCCGCCGCCGCCATCCTCCATCAGGTCACGGGCGCGCGCCACGAACTCGTCGATATAGAACTGATAGTTGGTGAACAGCACGAAATTCTGGAAATGCTGCGGCGTGGTCGCGGTATAGTGCGACAGGCGGTGGAGCGAATAGTCGATCCGCTGCGCGGTGAAGGGCGCCAGCGGCCTTGGTTCTCCGAACGCCACTTCGAACGTGCCGTTGGCGATCTGGTCGTCTGTACCGTCGAGATCTGGCACGTCGAACAGGTCTCGGATAGGCCGCTGGATACGCTCGGCCGCGGTTCCGTCGACATGGGTGCCTTCGAGAAAGGCGAAATGCAGCGGGATCGGCGTTGTCGATTCCGAGACCGTGACCGCGACCCCGTGGTTGCGCATGATCAGACGCAATTGCTCGACCAGATAGCTTTCGAACAGGCTCGGCTGGGTGATGGTGGTGGAAAAATGCCCCGGCGTCGGCATGTGGCCATAGGCTTGGCGCGAATCGATCTGGGTGAACGAGTTGGTCGTGACGCCGATCTCCGGGTAGAAGGCGCGGTAGCGCTTGCTGCTGTCGCCGCCGGCGGCAAGCGCCGCGAAGGAGTCGCGCAGGAACTTGGTGTTGCGGTCATAAAGGGCTTGCAACGCCGCGACGGCCTTTTCTGCGGTGTCGAAGCTTTGCCGGCCAAAAGGCTCGGGCATGACGACAGATTCGATGGCTTGGGGATAGATTCGCTTTTCCATGGCTCAATATAGAGATTTGGAAAGGCGGTTGGGAGGGGTATCCCGATCGAAGGCGCAATTTATCCGCGCTGCAGGCTGACCAGCAGCACGAAACCGACGCCCGACTTCTTCAGTGCTGGCGCGTCGATCGTGGAACCGGCATCGGCACGCATCATCGGTACGGCCAGGACCGGCGCGGCAAGAAACGCCAGGATGAGCGCCGCCCGCGGCAGAAGCCGAACGGTTTTGAAGAGGTTGGCGGCGATGCGGTTCATGGTCTTTGCTTTTCTTTCGAGGTCTTGGTTTGGTCAGGTCTTTGGTTTCTGTCTCAGGGGCGAAGGGTGGTCGGGCAGGCGAGGCGGCAGGTTCTGGAACTGGCCTCGTTCCAGGAACGGGCCGGACGGCCCGCTTCGGCGACGAGGATGGCGAAGAACATTCCAAACAGGCTCACCAGCAGGCAGACGATGGTGAAGCGGCGGGCGAGCATTGGTCGTGTCTCCTTCAATACGCAGGAGAATGCCCGGGCACGACTGAACCGGCTCTGATGCCGACGTTCATCTGCCGTTCAAATCGGTTGATGGATTTTGAGGCGGCGCTGGCCATAAGGAGCATGGCTGCCGGCACAGCATGCCAGGATCATGAAACGAAAACGGGGCCTGCCGGCCCCGTTTTCATGTCGCAAGGATGGGGTCGATCAGAGCTTGTGCCAGGTCTGGCTCTTGCAGATCAGCCCGCCGAGCACGCAACCGCTCATTTTCAGCGAGGTGCCCGATAGTGTCGCCTTGCCGGAGTAGGTCTTGTCGTTTGCCGGGTCGGTTATGTTGCCGGTGTATTTGTTGTCGCCGGACGCCTTGAGCGAACCGATGGTCTTGCCGGCATATTTGCCAGACTTCAGCGTGATGGAAAATGAACCCGAGCCCCCGATGGCCGCGGTATCGCCGGCCTGCGTCTTCCAGTTTCCCTCGATCGGATCGGCCCAGGCCAGACCGGTCAGGATCAAAGTGGCCGCCAGGGCCAGGCTTGCTTTTCGAAACATCTTTCCTCCCTTGGATACCGGCAGGAGGCTACGCCTCGCCGGTCTGCCGCTTACGCAAACGTAAGCTAATCCAGCTCCCTGCAAAACAAAAGCGGTGCCGCAGCGGAAGCTTTGGCAATTCAGATGCGCCGACGGAAGCAATGTCGGCAGGGAAATGAATGCATGCATGCGCGGCGTTTGTTTCGCGTGGTTAGCAGAGTGTTGATTCCGCCCGCGAAAATTGTCGTCAAATTTGGCGCTATCCGGCTGAATCGCTGGCTTTGTATCCTTAACGAATTTCCACGTTTACCTATTGTTTTAGCTTTGTTTTCCTCAAATTAAGCACGCCATTTAACGACGGATTCAAGCCTGAGCGGCATTCTCGAAAGCATCGAAAGAGCAGCCCGGGCAGACAAACGGAGGCAGCTCTCGGGAGCCAGACAGGGCCGGAAGAGAGGATTGAAAAATGGCACGTTTTGAAATGCTTGAAGCAGGCTTCGGCGCCATGGGGGCAACTGCCCAGGCCGACATTCTTTTCGAACTGGGGATGATGTATGCGACGGGCCGCGATTGCGAGACCGATGTCGTCGCCGCCCACAAATGGTTCAACATCGCCGCGATCAAGGGTTCGGCCCGCGCTGCGGAATTGCGTTCGGAACTGTCGGCTGCGATGTCGAAGGTCGAGATCGCCAAGGCGCTGCGCGAAGCCCGCGAATGGATGACGATGCACTGAATTTAGAGATAAGGCAGGGCGGCCTTCTGGTCCGCCAGGCAAGGACAAGGCCGCGGTAAGACGGCCACGTGACAAAACCAAGAACGCGGCACGCCCGACAGGGCCAGCGGCGCGGCGGCCATGATCCGGTTTCGGAAAGATCAGGGCCAGCAGGAAGACAGGGAAGGCGAGTTGGGTTCGAGTGCGGGGGCGCTTGAGAAACAGCTCGACAGGCAAAGCCGCGACCGGCCGGAACAAGGCCGGCGCGGCTTTTGCCTTTTTGCTCCAGAGATGCTCCGCAGGCCTAATCGAGCGCCGCCAATGCGCCTAGACAGGCCACACGAAGGATGAAATTGTCCGGCCTCTCTGGAAGAAGCGTGGCCGGGGCGGCCGCGCGTGAGTGGAGGAGTCATACCGCAATGAAAAAATTAAGTATTTTGAACGCGGCCATTTTCGGCCTGATGATGAGCGCGCCGGTCGCCTATGCCGACGACATCACCTTTTCGGTGGTCGGTCCGATGACCGGACAGCTCGCCACCATTGGCGATCAGTTCAAGCAGGGCGCGCAGGCTGCCGCCGACGCGATCAATGCTGCCGGCGGTGTCGACGGTCGCCAGATCAAGCTCGATATCGAGGATGACCAGTGCGACCCGAAGCAGGCGGTTTCGGTCGCCAACCGTATCGTCGCCAATGGCGTCAAGTTCATCGACGGCCACGCTTGCTCGGGTTCGAGCATTCCGGCTTCCGCCGTCTATGCCGAAGCCGGTGCCCTGATGATGAGCCCGGCCTCCTCGAACCCGGTGCTGACCGACGCCGCAGCGAAGGCCGGCTGGCCGACGATCATGCGCCTCTATACGCGTGACGATGCGCAGGGTGCCTTCATCGGCCCCTGGATCGCGAAGAAGTATGCCGGCAAGAACGTCGTCATCCTGCATGACAAGAGTGCCTACGGTCAGGGCGTTGCCGATGCGGTCAAGGCCACGATGAATGCCGGCGGCCTGAAGGAAGTGGACTATGAAGGCATCAATGCCGGCGAAAAGGACTATTCGGCGCTCGTCACCAAGCTCAAGGACCTCAAGGCCGACGTTGTCTATTTCGGCGGTTACCACCCGGAGGCTGGCCTGATCCTGCGCCAGTCGGCGGAACAGGGCATCAAGTTCCAGCTGATCATGCCGGATTCGATAGCCTCGCCGGAATTCTGGCAGGTTGCCGGCCCGGCCGGCGAAGGGACCATGTTCGTCTTCCCGTCGGATCCTCAGGCAAAGCCGGAAGCCAAGGCAGCCGTCGAGAAGATCAAAGCCGGCGGTTTCGTGCCGGAAGGCTTCACGCTATTCTCCTACGCCACGATCCAGGCCTTTGCGGAAGGCATCAAGCGTGCCGGCAGCGATGATCCGGCCAAGGTCGCCGAGGCGCTGAAGAACGGGCAGCCAATCAGCACGGTTGTCGGCAATGTCACCTTCGACGAGAAGGGCGACCTCAAGAACGCCAGCTACGACATCAACCAGTGGCACGACGGCAAGTATGCGCCGATCCAGCCGTAATCGCTGCCTATATCGATGAAATGGCCGGGCTCGTCCCGGCCATTTCATTTCTGCCTGTGTGTCTTGCCATGGACATATAACGGCGGTCGACATTCTACGGCGCCTCTCTCTGTCCGGCAGGACAGGGACGCTTGGCGTCCGGCAGCGAGGCTGTCAGCCTTGCATATCCTCGAACCGCACCAGCACAGTGCCGTCGGTAACCTGCGCGCCCTCGGTGGCGATCTCGGCGATCACGCCATCATGGGGCGCGGCGATGGTGTGCTCCATCTTCATCGCCTCGAGAATAAGCAGCGGTTGCCCCTTCATCACCGTATCGCCCTTTGTCGCCCGCACAAGCTTGACCAGTCCCGGCATCGGCGCGCGCAAACTGCCTGACGCCGCCGCCGCATCATCGCCTCTGGCCAACGGGTCCGGCACCGCGAACGTATAGCCGGCCGCGCCTTCGAATATCGTGATGTGGCCTGGCCAGCGGGCGAGGCGAGGAACGGCGCGAAGGTCATGCGAATTGGCGCTGTCATAGGGTGCATGGAGCGTCACCTGGGAACGCCGGTCTGGTCGTACCGAAACCCTTGCCAGAATATCGTCCTCGCCAAACTTCAGCCGGATCTGTCGTGCCATGCCATGGAAATGCGTGTAGCCGGCAAGCGACGACCATGGATCGTCCGATGCCGGCAGCGCGCCCGCCCCGGAGGCCGCTATGGCCGCGGCCGCGACCGTTTCGCCGCTCGGCGGCGCAATCTCGGTCAGCGCCTGCTGGTGGCGGCCTATCAGGCCGGTATCGACGTCGCCCGCCGAAAAGTCCGGATCGGTCACCAGCGCGGCGAGGAAGGCGGTATTGACGATCGAACCGGCGACTTCGGTTCGCGCAAGCGCCGCGCCGAGTGCCTCCAGCGCAGCCGGCCTGTCCCCGCCATGCACCACCAGCTTGGCGATCATCGGATCATAATAGGGAGAAATGGCGTCGCCGGCCCGCACCCCGGTTTCGACACGCATGGCGGCCCCTTGGGGAACCATGTCGGGAAATTTCAGATGATGCAGCGTGCCGGTCGCAGGCAGAAACTCCCTTGCGGCATCCTCGGCATAGAGGCGCGCCTCGAAGGCGTGGCCGGCTAGCTTTATCTCGCCTTGCGTTTTCGGCAGCTTCTCGCCGGATGCGACCCGCAACTGCCATTCTACCAGATCAGTGCCGGTGACCATCTCGGTGACCGGGTGCTCGACCTGCAACCTCGTGTTCATCTCCATGAACCAGAAGCGGTCAGGCGTCAGGCCTTGCGAGGCATCGACGATGAATTCGATGGTGCCGGCACCGCAGTAGCTGATCGCCTTGGCGGCCTTCACCGCCGCCTCGGTCATCGCCTTGCGTAACGCCTCGGTCATGCCGGGGGCGGGGGCTTCCTCGATAACCTTCTGATGGCGTCGCTGCGCCGAGCAGTCGCGTTCGAACAGATGGACGGCATTGCCGAAATTGTCGCCGAAAACCTGCACCTCGATGTGGCGCGGTTTGTCGATATATTTTTCCACCAGTACACGGTCGTCGCCAAAAGCGGATTTCGCCTCGCGTCGTGCGCTGGACAGCGCTTCGGAGAACTCATCGGGGTGCTCGACCCGGCGCATTCCCTTGCCGCCGCCGCCGGCCCGCGCCTTGATCAGCACGGGGTAGCCGATTTCGCGTGCCTTGGAGGCCAGGATCACGATCTCCTGCGCCTCGCCATGGTAGCCCGGCACGACGGGCACGCCGGCCTTTTCCATCAGCCGTTTGGCGGCATCCTTCAGCCCCATGGCGCGGATAGAGGCCGCCGACGGGCCGATGAAGGTGAGCCCCGCGGCCGCCACCTGGTCGACGAAATCAGGATTTTCCGACAGGAAGCCATAGCCGGGATGAACGGCTTGCGAGCCTGTCGCCAAGGCGGCCGCGACGATCTTGTCGCCGCGCAGATAGCTGTCGCTGACAGGCGAAGCACCGATATGTACCGCCTCGTCGGCCATCTCGACATGCAGGGATTTCGCATCGGCATCGGAATAGACGGCAACCGTGCGCACCCCCATCCTGCGCGCCGTGCGGATCACCCGGCATGCGATCTCGCCTCGGTTGGCGATCAGGATCTTTGTGAACATGAAACCTCCGTAGACTGCGTTCGCCTCGAGGAAGCAACGGCCTCACGGTATAGTTCGGCCATTTGTTCGTCGAAGCAGCAGAAGATGACGGTCTGCGGCGTCGTATTTCGGCTCAAGAAGCTATTTACGGCGCCGACTGCAATTGCTGCCGCCTCATCCCTCGGATAGCGGTAGATGCCCGTCGAGATCGCCGGAAAGGCGACCGAGCGGCATTCCTTCTCGGCGGCGATTTCGAGCGAACGCCGATAGCAGGAGGCGAGCAACTCCGCCTCGCCCTTGCCGCCGCCCTGCCAGATCGGACCGACCGTATGGATGACGTAGCGGGCCGGCAGCCGATAGCCCCTGGTCAGCTTCGCATCCCCGGTCTTGCAGCCGTTGAGCGTGCGGCATTCGGCGAGGAGGTCCGGCCCCGCCGCCCGGTGAATGGCGCCGTCGACCCCGCCGCCGCCGAGCAGCGAGGAATTGGCCGCGTTGACGATGACGTCGACATCCAGCTTGGTGATGTCGCCGAAGTGAATGCGGATCCTGCCTTGCACCTCGCCCATCTCACATCCTGAACACGCCGAAGCGCGTTTCCTCGCTCTCCGCGTTGAGCGCCGCCGAGAGGCTGAGCGCCAGGACCTCGCGCGTCCTGGCCGGATCGATGATGCCGTCGTCCCATAGCCTTGCGGAGGAATAAAGCGGGTGGCCTTCATGCTCGTATTTCATCAGGATCGGCTTCCTGAACTTCGCTTCTTCCTCGGCGCTCCATTCGCCGCCCTTGCGCTCGATGCCCTCGCGCTTGACCATGGCCAGCACCGTCGCCGCCTGCTCGCCGCCCATCACCGAAATGCGGGCGTTCGGCCACATCCACAGGAAGCGGGGCGAATAGGCGCGCCCGCACATGCCGTAATTGCCGGCGCCGAACGAGCCGCCGATGATCACGGTGACCTTGGGCACGCGGGCGGTGGCGACTGCCATCACCAGCTTGGCGCCGTCCTTGGCGATGCCGCCTGCCTCATATTTGCGCCCCACCATGAAACCGGTGATGTTCTGTAGGAACACCAGCGGAATCTTGCGTTGGCAGCATAGCTCGATGAAATGCGCGCCCTTCAGCGCGCTTTCGGAAAACAGCACGCCATTGTTGGCGATGATGCCGACCGGCATGCCGTGAAGATGGGCAAAGCCGGTGACGAGCGTGGTGCCGTAATACTGCTTGAACTCGTCGAACTCCGAACCGTCGACGAGGCGCGCGATCACCTCGCGCACGTCATAGGGCTGGCGCAGATCCGTCGGCACGATGCCGTAGATCTCATCTGCCGGATGAAGCGGCGGAATCGGTTTCTGGACGGCAAGGCTTACGGTCTTGTTCCGATTGAGGTTCTTTATGATGCGCCGGCAGATGGCCAGCGCATGCTCGTCGTCGAGCGCGTAGTGGTCGGCGACGCCGGAGAGCCGTGTATGGACGTCGGCGCCGCCGAGATCCTCGGCGCTGACGTCCTCGCCGGTGGCGGCCTTCACCAGCGGGGGACCGCCGAGGAAGATGGTCGCCTGGTTGCGCACCATGATCGTCTCGTCCGACATTGCCGGCACATAGGCGCCGCCCGCCGTGCACGAACCCATGACGCAGGCGATCTGCGGGATGCCTGAGGCGGACATGTTGGCCTGGTTGTAGAATATGCGCCCGAAATGCTCGCGGTCGGGAAACACCTCGTCCTGGTTGGGCAGGTTGGCGCCGCCGCTGTCGACCAGGTAGACGCAAGGCAGATTGTTCTGCAGCGCGATCTCCTGCGCGCGCAGATGCTTCTTCACCGTCAGCGGGTAATAGGTGCCGCCCTTCACCGTGGCGTCATTGACGACGACCATCACTTCCGTGCCTTCGACGCGCCCGATACCGGCGATGATGCCGGCGGAGGGAATGTCCTCGCCATACATCGACCATGCGGCGAACTGGCCGATCTCGAGAAAGGGCGACCCGGTGTCGAGCAATTGCGCCAGCCGCTCGCGCGGCAGCAGCTTGCCGCGCGCGACGTGTCGCTCGCGCGCCTCTTCCGAGCCACCGCGCTCGACGCTCGCGGCCTTTTCGGCGATATCGCCGACCAGCGCCCGCATGCGTTCGGCATTGGTGTGGAAGGTATCGGAGGAAGGGGAGATCTGGGTCCGGAGGACGGCCATGCTATACCCCCTCCGCCATGATCTCGCGGCCGATCAGCCATCGCCGGATTTCGCTGGTGCCGGCACCGATTTCGTAGAGCTTGGCGTCGCGTAGCAGCCGGCCGGTCGGATAGTCGTTGATGTATCCGTTGCCACCCAGAAGCTGGAGTGCGTCAAGCGTCATCTGCGTTGCTTTTTCGGCGGCAAACAGAACGCAGCCTGCGGCGTCCTTGCGACTGGTCTGGCCGCGGTCGCAGGCGGCGGCGACCGCGTAGACATAGGCGCGCGCGGCGGTCATCGTCGTGTACATGTCGGCGAGCTTGCCTTGCACCAGCTGGAATTCCCCGATCGCCTGGCCGAACTGCTTGCGCTCATGCACGTATGGGACCGCGACGTCGAGACAGGCGGCCATCAAGCCGATCGGGCCACCGGCCAGCACCGTGCGCTCATAATCGAGACCGGACATCAGAACCTCGACGCCACGCCCTTCCTCGTGCAGCACGTTCTCGAACGGCACCTCCACATTGTCGAAAACCAGTTCGCCGGTGTTGGAGCCGCGCATCCCGAGTTTGTCGAGCTTTTGCGCAACCGAAAATCCGGCAAAGGCCTTTTCGACGATGAAGGCGGTGATGCCGCGCGCATGACGCTCCGGATCGGTCTTGGCATAGACCACCAGCGTCTCGGCGTCCGGGCCGTTGGTGATCCACATCTTGGTGCCGTTGAGCACGTACCGGTCGTTGCGCTTTTCAGCGCGCAGCTTGAGCGAAACCACGTCGGAGCCGGCGCCGGCTTCCGACATCGCCAGCGCGCCGACGCGCTCGCCCGAGCAAAGCGGCGGCAGGAATTTCTCCTTCTGCGCCGGCGTTGCCCAGCGGTTGATCTGGTTGACGCAGAGATTGGAGTGGGCGCCGTAGGACAGGCCGACCGAGGCCGAGGCCCTTGATATCTCCTCAACGGCGATCACGTGGGCGAGATAGCCCATGCCGCTGCCGCCGAACTCCGGATCGGCGGTGATGCCAAGCAGGCCGAGATTGCCGAGTTCCGCCCACAGATGCGCCGGGAATTCGTTCGAGCGGTCGATTTCCGCCGCGATCGGCGCGATCCTGTCCTGGGCGAAGCGCCGCACCAGGTGGCGCAACGCCTCGATATCCTCGTCATGCCCGAAGCTGAGCGTGTTCGTATACATCCGGTTCCTCCTGCCGCAGGACCCCCGAAAATCGACTTGGATTTTCGGAAAGGATCACGCGCAAAATTAAAATCCTACAGCGTCGTTTGCGCGTCCAAACGGACGTGCGGCGCTGTAGGTGTCGATCGTCGCCCCGACGAGCCGCATCGTCATCGAAAGATATGTCGCTGTGACTTCTGCGATCGACAGCCGCTCGCCCGGCCGGAACCAGACGATGACGCCGGTCATCATCTGGATCAGCGCCATGGCGGTGAGGCCGGTGTCTTCGACGCTGAACACGCCTGCCTCGGCGCCGTCACGCAGAATGGCGCGCAGTTCCTTCTCATAGGCCGTGCGCATCCGCAGTATCTGGGTCAGTCTTTCGGGCGACAGGCTGCGCAGTTCCATGTTCGAAACATGCGTCGCATGGCGGCGGGCGATGTGGAAGGCGATGTGGTTCTCGACATAGGCCGAAAGCCGGCTTGCCGGATCGGCATCGGCGGGCCGTGCGGCGTTCCAGGCTGCGATCAGCTCCTCCATATGCTCGCGCATCAGCGTGAACAGCAAATCCTCCTTGGTCGGGAAATAGCGATAGAGCGCGGCTGCCTGCACGCCTACTTCGGATGCCAGCTGGCGCATCGACATCGCCTCATAGCCGAGCCGCGCGATCAGGTTGACCGCCGCCTCGCGGGCTGCCGCCTCGGTCTTCCCGCCATCGGATCCTGTCGTGCGCGCCAAAAGAGCCTCCCTTGTTGCGAATTAATAAAACGAACGTTCAATTAATTCAAGAGGTATGCCGAAGCCGCATCAGGCATCGATCCGGAAGCCGGTAACAGGATTGCTGGATACCGCATCCTCGACGTCAACCCCGGAAACGGACGCTCCCGGCGGTCCTTTCCAAAGCCGGCCGATCATGGTCGAGACGGCTTCGCCTGTGCCGGCAATCTCAGCGGTCACCGAGCCATCCGCTTCATTGCGCACCCAGCCCGCAAGCCCAAGGCTGGCGGCCTGGCTTCGGACCCAGATCCTGTAGCCGACGCCTTGCACCTTGCCGTGGGCCCGCACACGCACTGCCTTGCGATCGTCAGCCATTGCGTCTCTCCCGAGGCTCGTCTGCTGGAATCTGGCGCAGGCGACGGGGAATGCAACAGGCCGGTCGAACGAGGATGGAGGGGGCCCGAGTCGAACTCGAATTTAATTGACTCAGTCCACTAAATTTCTAACACTGTGGCTATCATCACCCAAGGGCTGAACGCAGATGCTGGACCAACGCAGTGCTTTGGTGGCCGATATCAGGCACTTCAACCGTTTCTACACCCGCACTGTCGGCCTTCTCGACGAGACCTTGACGCAGAGCCCGTTCACGCTCACCGAGGCGCGCGTCCTGTTCGAGCTTGGTCATCGGGATCGCCCGGCGGCGGCGGAAATCGCCGGCGAGCGAGGCTTCCTTTCGGAGACATTCGACATCGATGTCGGCCCGGCCGCCTCCGACATCGCCAGGCAACTGCGTCTCGACGCGGCCTATCTGACGCGGATCCTGCGAAAATTCGCCGGCGAAGGCCTGACCGAGACCCGGACCGATCCGGTCGACCGGCGAAGGCGTATCCTGTCGCTGACGGCAAGGGGGCGGGACGCCCTTGCCGGTCTGCAGGCCGCGGCGGACCGCGACACTTCCCGGCTTATCGAGAACCTGCCCGACCACCGCTTGGCCGAACTCGGCGACGCCTTGCGCAAGGCAGCGGAGCTGCTGGGCGATCCGGCGGCTGAAGGCCAGGCGGCGCCCCCCGTCGTGACGTT
Source organism: Mesorhizobium sp. BR1-1-6 (assembly GCF_020165355.1). Taxonomy (NCBI): domain Bacteria; kingdom Pseudomonadati; phylum Pseudomonadota; class Alphaproteobacteria; order Hyphomicrobiales; family Phyllobacteriaceae; genus Mesorhizobium; species Mesorhizobium sp. BR1-1-6. Next base: position 426,961 of record NZ_JAIUHZ010000004.1, read on the forward strand.
GCGTCCGCATCGCGTCGGCGACATTGGCTGGGTGGTTCAGCGTCAGGCCCAGCTCTATGCCGAGGAATATGGCTGGAGCATCGAGTTCGAAGCCTTGGTTGCCGAAATCGGAGCCGACTTCATCCGCAATTTCAAGCCAGGGCGCGATTTCTGCTGGATCGCCGAACGCGCCGGCCTCCCGCTTGGCGCGGTGTTTCTGGTTCACCAGGACGACGAGGTCGCGAAACTGCGGCTGCTGCATGTCGAGGCTGCGGCGCGCGGGTTGGGCATCGGCAAGCGCCTGGTTGCGGAATGCGTGAACCAGGCGCGCGCCTGCGGCTACATCAAGCTCGTTCTGTGGACGAATGACATTCTGGTCGCCGCCCGCGCGATTTATGAGCGCGCCGGGTTCAGACTGGTCTCACAGGAGCGCCATCACAGTTTCGGCAAGGAACTCACCGGCCAGAACTGGGAGCTCGATCTCTAACGGGCCGGCAAGTGTCGCCGCTATGGCAACGCTCTTTCAGTTTCCACGGGCGGCGGCCAGTGCGCCGGGCAGTTCCTCGGCAAAAATGTCGAGCTCGTGGTCCAGTCCGACGCTGACGCGGATGCAACGATCGAGCCCCGGCGCCATCGGCTTGCGGATGAAGACGTCGCGCGCCAACAGGCCTTGCAGGATCTTCAGCGCGAAAGCGCCGTCGCGGCCGCAATCGATGGTAACGAAATTGGTCGCCGACGGCAGCGGCGTCAGCCCGTTCTGTTCGGCTATCTGCGCGATGCGCCGGCGCCCTGCCGCCACCCGCGCCACCACTGAATCCAGATAATCCTGGTCGGCGAGCGCCTCGACGCCCGCCACCTGCGCCATGCGGCTGACGCCGTAGTGGTTGCGGATCTTCTCGAAATCGCTGATCACCTGGGCCTCGGCGACCGCATAGCCGCAGCGTATGCCGGCAAGCCCGTAAGCTTTCGAAAAGGTGCGCATGCGGATGACGTTCGGCCGCGAGACGTCGATGGGCGGCAGTGCGGAGGCCGGCCCCAATTCTCCATAGGCTTCATCGAGCACGAGCATGGTGGTTTCCGGCAGCGCTTCGATGAAGCGCGTCAGCTCGGCCGCTTCCCACCAGCTCCCCATGGGGTTGTCCGGATTGGACAGATAGACCAGCGGCGCTTTCTCTCTGGCGGCCGCAGCCAGCAGCCCTTCCAAATCCTCGTGGTCGTTCGCATAGGGCACCGTGACAAGCCGTCCGCCGACACCGGCAATGTGGAAGTTGAAGGTGGGATAGGCGCCGAGCGAGGTGACCACCGCATCGCCAGGCGCCACATACATGCGCGCCACCAGGCCAAGCAGGCCATCGATGCCTTCGCCGACCACGACGTTCTCGACCTTCAGATTATGATGCGCTGCCGCGGCCACTTTCAGGTCGTGATTGTCGGGATCGCAATACATCCACATGTCGCGCGCGATCTCGGCCATCCGGGCGATGACGCGCGGCGACGGCCCGAAGCTGCTCTCATTGGCGCCGATGCGGGCGCGGAATGCACGCCCGCGGTCGCGCTCCTGCGCTTCGGGGCCGACAAACGGCACGGTCGACGGAAGCGCTGCAACGAGCGGCATAAGGGGAGGGCGCAGACGCATGGCAAAAGCTCGCGTGAGGGAAGGGGCTTCTTGCTAGCGCGGTCAGTAGGCGGGTGCAAGTTGCGCGCAATGAGCAATCGTTGCCGCCCGCCTGATCCAAACACCTGATGCATCCCAGAGCAATCATCGTCCGCTGCGGAATCGCGCAGTCGAAACCCCCAATGAAAAACCCGGCGGTTGCCCGCCGGGTTTCGATATTCGAAGCGATAGCTGTTAGAACGAGCGCTGGAAGCGGAGCATACCGCCGACGCTGTTCTTCTTATCGGCAGGCGTAAACGATGGGTTGACGAAGCCAGCATCGTCAAACCGGCCGGCATGGAGGTAGTCGACTTCGGCCGTGACGGTGAAGCCGGGAACGACGTCATAAGCAACGTTCGCCGCAACGCCGACGTTCTTCCAGTCGTCAGCAGACACCTGAAGGTTGAACGAGGTCTTCTCGTTGAACTTGTAGGTGCCGCCGCCCCAGACTGCCCAGTTGCCGCCCCACGCCTTGTAGAAGCCGCGACCATGGGCTTCGACAAAATTGCCGGCATCGTCGTTGAGGTTGTCATCGGTGCCGTAGCCGCCCATGATGAACAGCGACAGTGCGTCGCTGACATTGACGTCCAAGCGAACCTTGCCGGCAACTTCCTCGTAATTGCTGTCATAAGCGACGACGCCGGTGATGGCGCCCCAGCCCTGCGTGTACTTCACGCCGCCGACGACATGCGGAACATAGCTGTCGATCGTGTCGGTACCGGTGCCTTCTTCGAGCGAGACCACGGCCGAGAAGCCGTTGCCGGCATCGAAGTAGTACTGGACGACGTTGGTGTCGAAGTCACCATAAGGAACCAGCGTATCCTGGATGACGTTGCCGGCGTAGCCGACGAACGTATCGAAGGCCGATTCGTCCTTACCGACGCGCAGGCCACCGAGCTGGATCCAGGCGAAGTTCAGCGAGACGTCCCGGTTGTGGGCGGCGTTGATCGGCTCGTCGAAGGCATTGTCGTCGCCGAAGTTGAAGCGGGTCTCGGTATAGGTTTTCAACGTGCCGAGCTCGGTTTCCTGGCCGGTCCAGGTCTTCAGCGTGAAGCGCGTGTTCTTGTAGTAGGTGTTGTGGTCGTCGCCATCCTGGTGATCGGCAGCCTTCGCACCGTCGAACGAGCCGGTGTCGCCCACGCCGATGTCGTAACGGACATAGCCGCCGACGCGCAGGCAGGTCTCGGTGCCGGGGATGTAGAAGTAGCCAGCGCCGTAGACGTCGCAAATCTTGACGTATTCAGCGGGCTCCGGCTCGGCGACGACGACGGCGTCGGCGGCGCGCGCACCGGAAACTGCGATCAGGGCCGCAGCGGAGCCGAGAAGAAGGCTCTTGATGTTCATTTTCTGACCTCCAGTCA
>NZ_JAIUHZ010000040.1:0-2584 GCF_020165355.1 Mesorhizobium sp. BR1-1-6
TCGACATCGGGCTCGCGCCTGGCACTGGCCATCCTTCTCGCAGCTGGAACGCTGTCAACAACGCTTCCGGCGAGAGCTGTCGAGACTGACTGGATTGTCAAAGACGAGGCGACGCTCAGGGACGCCATCAGTAGCGCCCAGAAAAACGACACCATCACCTTCACCGCGAACGTCACCCTGAGCGCAAACTTGCCCACCGTGCAGAAAGACGTGACCATCGACGGTGGCAACTTCACGCTGTCTGGCAATAACCAGTATCGCGGCCTGTTCGTCCAGTTCGGCACAGTAGTCGTCAACGATCTCACCATCGCCAACGCCAAGGCCCAGGGCGGCAGAGGAGGCGACGCAAGGTATGGCGGCGAGCTGTATATTGGAGGCGGCGGCGGCGGTGGCGGCGCTGGACTGGGCGGCGCGCTGTTCGTCGCCAGCGGCGCCAATGTGACGGTGAGCAACGTCAACCTGCAAGCCAACCAGGCCCATGGCGGCAACGGCGGCGCGCTCAGGCCAGATACCGGCGGTTGGACCAGCGGCGGCGGTGGTGGCTATTGGCCCACCGGTGCTAACGGCGGCGACGCCGGCCCTGTCGTCAATGGTGGCGGCGGTACAGGCGGCGGCGGCGACGGTGCCCACGCCTTTGAGCGCCAGGGCCACCCCGGTGGCTTCGGCGGTGGCGGTGGCGGCGGCCCCAATGGAGGTGGCTCCGGCGGTTTTGGCGGCGGCGCCGGCGGCAACGGCGATATCTTCCACTCAGTGGCTGTGCCCGGTGGCTTCGGCGGCGGCAATAGCAACGGCAAGGACCCCAGTGCCGGCGGCGGTGGCGGCGCCGGTCTCGGCGGTGCGATCTTCGTTCAGGAGGGCGGCAGCCTGACCCTGGCCGGCGCTCTCAACATTTCCGGAAATGCCGTTGCGGGCGGTGACGGTGGAGTGGAAAACGGGTGCAAAGGCCTTCCAATATCTCCAGTGTGTGGTGGCAATCCCGGCCAGGGTATCGGTTCGGGCATCTTCCTACACGGCAACGGATCGGTCAGCACCGTCCCCAGCGGTGGGCAGACACAGACCATAAGCGACATCATCATCGACCAGACCGGAGCTGGCGGCACCGGCGCCGACAGCGGCAGTTGGTCTCTAATCAAGAATGGCGACGGCGTGACCGTTCTCACCGGCGCCAACGCCTATAGCGGCGGCACCATCGTCAATGCCGGCATCCTGCAGGGCAACACGTCGAGCCTGCAGCGCAATATCACCATCAACAATAATGCCTCCATCTTCTTCGATCAGGCGGGCAGCGGCACTTATGCTGGCATCGTGTCCGGCACCGGCAATCTCTGGAAACGAGGCAACGGCGAGGTCGCGCTCACTGGCGAGAACACCTATACGGGCGGCACGCGGGTGGAAGGCGGAACCCTGCTTGTCGCCTCCGACGCCAAACTCGGCAAGGCAGATGCCCATCTCCACCTGCTCGACGGCGGCGGTCTGCACGCCTCCGAGACCTTCACCAGTTCCCGGCCCGTCGGGCTTTTGAGGGGTAATGGCGTCTTGCTCGTCGATCCAGGCAAGGCCCTCACCTTGAGCGGCGTCATCGGAGGAAGCGGCGTGCTGGTCAAGTCCGGCTCCGGCGACCTGATTCTTTCCGGTACGAATACCTATTCGGGCGGCACGGCCGTTTCGGCCGGCGCGCTGTTGTTCACTACCGACGCCAGCCTAGGCGCCGCGGGCAGCGCCATCAATCTGAACAGCGGCACGATCGGGCTAGCTTCGGATGCTTCGGCACAGACGGTCAATCGCCCCGTCACGATCACGAACAGCGGCGGTTTCTTCGTTGCATCGGCTCCGCTGACCTGGAGCGGCGTGATCAGCGGCACCGGCACGATGGTCAAGTCCGGTACCGGCACGCTTTTTCTCTCCGGCAACAACACCTACACCGGCGCGACCATCGTCGACGCCGGCACGCTTGTGGCGAACGGCTCGATCCTCTTTTCGAGCCTGACGGTGAATGCGGGCGCAACACTTGGCGGCACTGGCAGTGTCGGCTCCGCCACGCTGGCCGGCGGCACGCTTTCGCCGGGCAATTCGATCGGCACGATCAATATCATCGGGAACCTTGCGTTCGGCGCCGGCTCGGTCTACGCCGTCGAGGTCTCTGGCAGCACGGCCGACCGCGCGAACGCTATCGGCTCCGCCGATCTTTCGGGCGGCACCGTCGATGTCAGGTTCCTGGCGGGCGGCTCTGTTTCCAGGAACTACACCATCCTCAATGCCACGGGCGGTCTCGGCGGCACCAAATTCGCCGGCCTCAGCGACGCGCCGTTGCCCGGCTTCGAGACCAGCCTGAGCTATGACGCCAACAATGTGTACCTGGTAACGGGCACCGACCGCACCGATCCCGAGCTTAGTGCCCTCAATCGGAACCAACGGACCGTGGCCGACAGGGCGCTCGACCATTTCGAAGCCAATGGCAGGCTGCCCGGGGAATTCGTCAGGCTCGACGCGAATGGGCTGTCAGCTGCCTCCGGCGAGATCGCGGCGGGTGCCATCATAGCCGGCATCGACAGCGCCGATCGGTTCCTGGCCGTGTTCGACGGGC
>NZ_JAIUHZ010000041.1:0-2528 GCF_020165355.1 Mesorhizobium sp. BR1-1-6
GAGGGCATCGCGCTCGGCGCCGGCTCGGTCTCGGTCACCGTCACCGCGACCGATGGCGACGGCGACCACGTCACACAAAGCGCCGACATCTCCCAGACCATCGTCTTCGAGGATGATGGGCCGAAGGTCCTGAGCGGCCATGCCGCGCCGGTGACGATCGACGAGGACGACATTGCCAGCCTGCTGTCGCAGGGAACCTCGCCCTATGACGGGTCCGGCGACGGTTCGGGCACGGAGTTCCCGCTGGGTGCGGCGATCGCATCCGGCTCGCTGAACGGGCTTGTCGACTTCGGCGCCGACGGCCCGGCCGCCGGCGGCGGTTTCGGCTTCACCGGCACGGCGGCCGCAGACCTGACGGCCATCGGGCTGTCGTCGAAGGGCGTCGAGCTGAGCTGGGCGATCCAGGGCAACACGCTGGTCGGCTTTGTCGACAGCAACCATAACGGCGCTTACAACGGGCTTAGCGACCGCACCGTGATGACAGTGACGCTGAATGCCTCGAGCGGCGCCTTCGTGGTGCGCCAGTTCGACCAGCTCGACCATGTCGCACCGGCGGCCGGAACATCGGACCAGAACACCGCGCTGCAGACGCATCTGGGCGGCAGCAGCGTGGCCGGCATCGACCTCGGCTCGGTGTTCCAGGCCAAGGACGGCGACGGCGATACGGTGACGCTGACCGGCAAGGCGACGGTCACCGTGGTCGACGACGTGCCGCAGGTGTTTATCGCCGCGACCGGCGTGTCGGTCGTGCATGACGAGACGGCGGGCAACCAGAACGACGACACCAACAGCGCCTCGGTCGCGCACCAGTTCGATTCGCTTGGACTGGGCGCGGCAAGCCTGGGCTATGCGCATGGCAACCTGCCGGTGGTGCTGTTCGGCTCGCTGCCCGGCACGGACGAGCCGCGCGCGGCCGTGCTCAGTCTTGCGGTTGCAGCGCCGGGCACGGATTCGGGCCTGAAGACGACCGACGGGCACGAGATCTCGCTGTTCAAGGAAGGCAATCTGATCGTCGGCCGCGTCGACAACGCGAACGGTACGGCCAATCCCGGCGGCGCCGTTGCCTTCGCGGTCTCGGTCGACCAGACCGGCCATATCTCGACGGCACAGTATCTGTCGCTGCAGCATCCGCTGGCCGGCAACGGTTCGGGCGGCTCCTATGACGAGCCGGTCAACCTGTCCGGCAAGATCAATGCGGTGGTCACCGTCACCGACTTCGACGGCGACACAGTCAGCCAGTCGCTCGCCATCGGCGCCAAGATCATCTTCGAGGATGACGGGCCGAAGGTCCTGAGCGGCCATGCCGCGCCGGTGACGATCGACGAGGACGACATTGCCAGCCTGCTGTCGCAGGGAACCTCGCCCTATGACGGGTCCGGCGACGGTTCGGGCACGGAGTTCCCATTCGGTGCGGCGATCGCATCCGGCTCGCTGAACGGGCTTGTCGACTTCGGCGCCGACGGTCCGGCCGCTGGCGGCGGCTTCGGTTTCACCGGCGCGGCGGCCGCCGACCTGACGGCCATCGGGTTGTCGTCGAAAGGCGTCGAGCTGAGCTGGGCGGTCCAGGGCAACACGCTGGTCGGCTTTGTCGACAGCAACCACAACGGCGCTTACAACGGGCTTAGCGACCGCACCGTGATGACGGTGACGCTGAACGCCTCGAGCGGCGCCTTCGTGGTGCGCCAGTTCGACCAGCTCGACCATGTCGCGCCGTCGGCCGGAACATCGGACCAGAACACCGCGCTGCAGACGCACCTGGGCAGCGGCAGCGTGGCCGGCATCGACCTCGGCTCGGTGTTCCAGGCCAAGGACGGCGACGGCGATACGGTCAAGCTGACCGGCAAGGCGACGGTCACCGTGGTCGACGACGTGCCGCAGGTGCTCATCGCCGCGACCGGCGTGTCGGTCGTGCATGACGAGACGGCGGGCAACCAGAACGACGACACCAGCAGCGCCTCGGTCGCACATCAGTTCGATTCGCTTGGACTGGGCGCGGCAAGCCTGGGCTATGCGCATGGCAACCTGCCGGTGGTGCTGTTCGGCTCGCTGCCCGGCACGGACGAGCCGCGCGCGGCCGTGCTCAGCCTTTCGGTTGCAGAGCCAGGCACGGATTCGGGCCTGAAGACGACCGACGGGCACGAGATCTCGCTGTTCAAGGAAGGCAATCTGATCGTCGGCCGCGTCGACAACGCGAACGGTACGGCCAATCCCGGCGGCGCCATTGCCTTCGCGGTCTCGGTCGACCAGACCGGCCATATCTCGACGGCACAGTATCTGTCGCTGCAGCATCCGCTGGCCGGCAACGGTTCGGGCGGCTCCTATGACGAGCCGGTCAACCTGTCGGGCAAGATCAATGCGGTGGTCACCGTCACCGACTTCGACGGCGACACAGTCAGCCAGTCGCTCGCCATCGGCGCCAAGATCATCTTCGAGGACGACGGGCCGAAGGTAACGGCTGTCGCCGCCACCGGCGTTACGGTAGCGCTTGACGAGACGGCGACCACGAGCACCCCGGCTGGGATCGACAC
>NZ_JAIUHZ010000042.1:0-2503 GCF_020165355.1 Mesorhizobium sp. BR1-1-6
GCCCGTCGAACACGGCCAGGAACCGATCGGCGCTGTCGATGCCGGCTATGATGGCACCCGCCGCGATCTCGCCGGAGAGTGCCTGCAGGGCCGGTGTCCCCTGCGCTGTTGGCAGGCCCGACAGCGCCCCGACGATGCCGCCGAAATTACCGCCGGCTGCAGCGGCATCGAGCACACCGCCGACCGCCCGCTGGTTCGACGTCTGGCCGGCCGAGCGGAAGGCATCTGGCGCCAGGATCAGGGAGAGATAGAGGCTGGTGAGATCGAAGCTGAGCACGGGGCGCAGGAACGCGAAATCGGCGGTCACATCGTTAAATGTGGCAATGCCGCCGGCCGGCGCCGAGACGATCGTGTACGTCGTGTCAGGCACGTAAATGCCGGGCAACGGGACAACGTCGAGGGTGCCGGCATGTACCGTCGCCTTGTGGCCGGCGCCAACGATGGTGATGCGGTCGCTGGCGCTGGGACTAATTTCAACGTCGAAGGTGCCGCTGTTCCAGGTGAGATTGCCGTCGATCGTGATGTTGCCGATGGAGTTGCCCGGCTCGATCGTGCCGCCGTTGTTTGTAATATTGCCGGTGATGTTGCCGACGCCACTCAGGATGCCGCCCTTGTTGAGCGTTACGTTGCTGGTCAGGTGAACGTTGACGGCTAAGCCGCCGGTATTGATGGTCGTGCCGCCGCCGACAGTGCTGGTGCCGGTAAGGGTGAGCTTACCGGCGCCGTTCTTGGTGAGCGTGCCGGTGCCGGTCATTGCGCCGGCATAGGTGCCGTTGACACCCTGGTCGAAGATGACGGCGGCATCGTTTAGGATACGGCCCTGCAGGCTGTTGGCTGCGCCCTGCAGGATGCCGGCCGACACCGTCGTGCCCTCGGTATAAGTGTTGTTGCCGCCCAAGGTCAGCGCGCCGGCGCCGGTCTTGGTCAGGCTGCCGAGGCCGGTGATATTGCCCGCGAAGGTGCCGTTGGTCGCCTGGTCGAAGGTGATCGACCTGGCGATCGGATTGTTCGCGTTGGGGTCGAAGATGATGTTGCCGCGCAGGTTCGTGGTGTTGCCCTGCACCGCGCCGCCGTTGTTGAAGATGTTGCCGGCATAGCTGTTGGCGCCGGTGAGAATAAGCGTGCCGTCGCCGACCTTGGTGAGATTGCCCGAACCGCCGACTATCCCATTCAGGGTCAGGGTCTTGCCGGGGTCGACCAGGAATACGCCACCGGCGCCCTCCAGTAAGACGTTGCGCGTGCTGGTGAAGGTCTCGGATGCGCGCAGGCCGGCGTTGTTTTCCAGCGTGAGCCCCGTACCCGTGGCGCCGAGCTTGTCGTCGGAAGCGACCCGTAGCGTTCCGCGCTGCACCAGCGTGCCGCCGGAATAGGTGTTGGTGCCCGTGAGCTCGAACTCGCCGTCGCCGCTCTTGATGAGGCGACCGCCACCGCTGATGCTGCCGCTCCAGATGAAGGGATGCAGCGCCACGTCGATGCCGCCGTTACCGGCGAGCACGATCTTGCGGTCGATCGACGTGGCCGCAGGAGTGTCCTTTGTGGTTCCGACCGCGCCGCCATTCAACGTGATTGCCGTACCCGCCGCGCCCAGGTTGACGTCATTCGTGAAGCGCAGGACACCGCCGGTCACGGTCGTGCCGCCGCCGTAGGTGTTGGCCGCTGAAAGGATCAGGTCGCCGTCGCCGGACTTGGTCAACTGGCCGCTTCCGCCGATCACGCCGCTCCAGGTGAGTGGAGCCGATGCAACGGAGAAGCCGCCCTTGTCCGTGATCGTGACGGGGCGATTGCTGGTCGGCCCCGGATGGACCGTGGCCACGCTTCCGATCGTGCCGTTGTTCAGGTTGATGCCGATGCCCGCGGCTCCCAGGCTGGCGTCGGTGGTGAACAACAGCGCTCCGCCGTTGACGGTGGTGCCGCCAGCGTAGGTGTTGGTGCCTGAGAGCGTGAGATCGCCAGTGCCGGTCTTGATGAGGCTGCCGCTGCCGGACAGGTTGCCGGTATAGGCGCCGTCGATTGTTTGGGCGAAGACGAGTGAGGCCTTGTTTGTGATATTGCCCGCCAGGCGCAGAGCGTTGATCTCCAGGACGCCTTCATTGACGGTGCCGCCGCCGGAGAGCGAAGTCGCACCGTCGAGAATGGTCGTGCCGGCCCCGTTCTTGACGATAGCCCAATTGCCGCCGCTGCCAGCGCCCCCGGTCTGATCTGCAATGGTGTCGCTTATCAACTGGGTCTGCCCGGCGCCAGGGGCCACGGTGAATGACCCGTTGCCGTGAAAAAGAATGCCCGATCCGATACCTTGGCCGGGGGAGGCGTTTCCTCCTCCGCCGTTGCCGCCTGCGACGCTGTTTCTAAAAATGTCGAGATGGCCGGCCACAGTGAGCTCGCCGCCATACTGAACGAAGATCGCGCCGCCCAGGCCGCCGCCGCCACCGCCACCTTGTCCATGGCCACCGCCGCTGCCGCCGCCGATTCCCCCCTGACCACCGTTATTGGGCGTCCCGTCGGG
>NZ_JAIUHZ010000043.1:0-1478 GCF_020165355.1 Mesorhizobium sp. BR1-1-6
ACCGCGACCTGGCCGGTGGCGGCATCGACATGCAGCGCGAAGGCGACCTTGTCGGTGGCGGTAACGCCGTTGTTGTTGGCGTCATAGACGCCGATGATGTGGCCGTTGCCGTCGTTGAACAGCGAGATTGCGTGGCCATCGGTGGTCTTCAGGCCGGAATCCACGCCCGTATTGCTGGCAAGGGTGAGCGCATAGACGAGCGAAGCTTTCGCTGCCGGTCCGTCGGCGCCGAACAGCGCCGTGGCGTTCACGACGCCGCCGCTGCCTTGCGCATATTGGTGCAGCGGCATGTCGGGATCGGTCCCGGCATTGACGCCGGCAAACAGGGCCGCCACGGCAGGATCGGTGGTGTCGTCGGAATCGGCATCGACACCTGCGGTCTCGTCGATAACGATGATGTCGCCGACCTTGATGTTGGCAAGGAAGGTGCCGGTGTTGTCGCCTGCTTCGCCGATTTCACGGAACGTCAGTGAGTTGTCGCCGGCCGTCGCCGTGACGTCGATGGCGATGGTCTGCATGACGCCCGACGTGGGATCGTAGGTTCCGACCGAGACGCCGTTCCACAGCACTTCGAGCTTGGCGCTGTGTAGGAGGCTGGTGTCGTTGGCGGCGCCGATCTCGAAGGAGATGCGGTATTCGCCGGCGCTGAGGCCATGCAGCGTCTGCGAGATCTGGATGTTGCCGGGGCTGGCCTCGAGGTCGACCATAACGCTGTTGGTCGGGCTGTCTGCACCGCGATAGCCGTCACCGACCTTCTGCAATTCGATGCTGCTGGCGCCCTCGTAAGGCGAGGCCGTGACGGTCCAGGCGCCGGCGGGACCGGTCGTGGTGCCGCTGCCCGCACCCCAGGCGTCGCCATTGGGGACGAAGCCGTCCAGGAACAGGCCGTTCAAGGCACCGTTCGGCTGCGAGATGGTCAGGCTCGGACCATCGTCGTCGAAGCTGATCTGGCCCGAGACATCGGCGCTGGCGCTGGCGGTGTCGCCGTCGCCATCGGTGACGGTCACGCTCACTGCGACCGAATGCAGGCCCAGCACCACCGTGTCGTCCGGATTGGAGGCGTTCGAATGATGAAGCGACAGATATTGCTCGACGGTCACCTTACCGGTGGCCGGATCGATCGACAGCGCGAACGCCGCATCGCCATTGAACGTTCCGCCCTGCACGACGCCGACCACGACGCCGTTGGCCAGCGTCTGCAAGGTGATCAGCGAGCCGTCGGTGACGGCAAGGCCGGAGACCGCATTGGTGACGCTTAGCGCATAGACGGTGCTGCCCGAAACGGCCGGACCGTCGGCGCCGAACAGCGCCGTGATGTTGACGAAGGCACTGTCGCTGGTGCCGTGCGCGATCGCGCCGGTGCCGCCGACATCGGGATCCTCGCCCTTGGTGACCGTACCAGTGTCGATCCCAGCCGGGGTGCTCGTGGTCGCCGTCTCGTCAAGCGCTACCGTAACGCCGGTGGCGGCGACAGCCGT
>NZ_JAIUHZ010000044.1:0-1203 GCF_020165355.1 Mesorhizobium sp. BR1-1-6
TGGCCAGGCGCTCGACTGGCCCAAATACAGCGACGGCACGTATGCAGGGCAGCAGGCAAAGGCCGAGGCGGCGAAGATCGGTCTGTGGGCCGGATCGTTTCAGGCGCCGTGGGAATGGCGCGCTGGGCCTGGTGATAATGCTCGGCAGGCTATGACCCAACCGCTAGGCATCACTAGCCGTCAACAAGTAGCGCAAAGCTATTCCTGTCAGCCGCGGCGGAAATGCTCTCAAATCAGCTCGTGCGACGAGGCTCGATGGTATCTCGGCAATTGTCCGTGGGGCGGCAAGCTGGACCGCGATGGGGATGGCCTGGCGTGTGAGACGCTTTGTTAGCGAATAACAGTACGCGGGGATTTCGCGGACCGGACTATTTCTGGGGGTGAGGGGCAAGACGATGGGATTGGGTCGACGAGCCGCAGTTTCGGCTGCGGCAGTCTTGGCGCTTGCAAGCGCCTCATGCACGACCTCGCAACAAACGCTCAGTAAGAATCCGAGTGCTGTCAGCGCTTCAGCTCTTTGCAGGACATTGGCATCAACGAAAGATGCCAAATTTCAGCAGGATCTCTACGCTGAACTGACGCGCCGATCGATGACCGCTAGCCAATGCGCCGACATGACTAGGAAGCAGAACCAGGCGATAGCGGCAGGCATTGCGATCGTGGCCGTAGGTGCCGCCGTGGCTGTCTGCGCGAACAACAACTGCGGAGGGGGCGGGTACGCCAGGCCGAACTACTACCAGGGCGCGGATTGGGACGAATTCTATAACCAGTATCGCCAACTTGTTTGGGCTTGCCGCGACATCGCTACCGGCCAGTTCGTCGACTACAGCAACTGCTACGGAAAAGCCCAGACGGATTGGCGCTGGCCTGCAAAATACGCGTACTGAAACAGATCGGCCGTCACGAGCTTGGAGAGAGGGATGGACTACTACATTTATGAGAATTGGGCCCACGATCGAGGGCGCATCCATCGAGCCGATTGTGGTTTCTGCAACGGGGGTCATGGCACACAGGCAGGAGGAGGCGATAGGAATGGCCGATGGCACGGCCCATTTGACAGAGACACAGCAGTCGCAACAGCTACCCAACTCAATCGCGCTGATATGCGCGCATGCTCAATATGTGATCCGTAGGCAGTCGGCGGGCGGGCCACGTGCTTTCATTGGGGCGCCCCGCCGGGGGAGCGAATACTATCGGCCGCGG
>NZ_JAIUHZ010000005.1:0-389389 GCF_020165355.1 Mesorhizobium sp. BR1-1-6
AGGGGTTCGACCTCATGCATGAGGGCAAGTCGATCAGGAGTGTCGTGGTTTATTGAGGGCGGCCACACGCCGCGGGCACGGGCCCGCGACCTCTGTGGTCAAAAATGGGAGGAGAAAGGCATGGCGGAAAAACTGCATCCGAAAATCGACAATGGTCTGCCCAGGGAGAGTGCGAGCTTTATCGGCGGCACGCTGGTCTGCGCCTGTACCAGCAATCCGGTCAAGGTGAAGGTCAAGGGCCAGATCGCCCACAACCACGCCTGCGGCTGCACCAAATGCTGGAAGCCCGAAGGGGCGGTGTTCTCGGTGGTGGCCGTAGCCGGCACCGGCGACGTCACCGTCACCGAGAACGGCGACAAGCTGAAGGTGGTGGACCCGAGCGCGTTGATCCAGCGCCATGCCTGCACCGGCTGCGGCGTCCACATGCATGGACCCGTCGAGCGCGACCATCCGTTCAAGGGCTTGTCCTTCATCCATCCCGAGCGCTTCGAGGAGGATGGCTGGTCGCCGCCGGGCTTTACCGCCTTTGTTTCTTCGATCATCGAATCCGGTGTCGACCCGAGCCGCATGGACAGCATTCGCGGCCAACTGAAATCGATCGGCCTCGAACCTTATGACTGCCTCAACCCCGGCCTGATGGACTATATCGCCACCTGGACCGCCAAGAGGTCGGGAGCGCTTCCGGCCTGACGACCATGAGATTTGAGGCATGGGGCCGGACGGGTTGCCGGCCCCATGCTCATTTGGAGAGACAATGCCCGCACCCGCCATCCTCGTCGACGCAGACGCTTGCCCGGTCAAAGCCGAAGTCGAAAAAGTTGCCGAGCGCCACGGCGTCGTCGTCACCTATGTTTCCAATGGCGGCCTGCGCCCCTCCCGCGACCCCATGATCCGCAATGTCGTCGTGTCCAAGGGTGCCGACGCCGCCGACGACTGGATCGTGGAAAACGCAAAACCCAACGACATCGTGGTGACCGCGGACATTCCACTGGCCGCACGCACGGTGGCGCTCGGGGCCCATGTATTGGGGCCGACCGGACGTCCATTCACGCCGGAAACGATCGGCATGGCGGTGGCAATGCGCGACTTGAAGCAGCATCTGCGCGAGACCGGCGAAAGCAAGGGCTACAATGCGAGCTTCGCACCGCAAGACCGCTCACGGTTTCTCGGCGAACTCGACCGCATCTTGCGGCGCGCTCTAAAATCCGCCACACCGCAGTAGAAGCCCAGCGCCATTCGGAACCATCATGGCCGCCGAAATCCCGTCCAGGACGCCCATGCACCGGCACATGCTGTTCGCGGTGTCGGCTTGTGTCGGCGTCTTTGCGCTTCTGCTGGCGTTGCTGCTTCACGCGCCGCTCGCTTATTCGATCGGCGCCAACGCCTTTTTTGCCGCCTATGTCACGCTGGTTGTCGCGCAGATGCCCAAATTCACCGGCATCTATCTCAGCAAGAATGCGCGTGACACCGACCAGCCTGTGCTGGTCATCTTCGCCGTCACGCTGGTCGTCGTCGGCGTTGCCATCACAGCACTGTTCCAGTTGATCAACCAGAAAGGCAGTTCGAACGCGATGGAGCTCGGCTTCGCGCTGCTATCGATTCCCCTCGGCTGGTTCACCATCCACGCCATGGCGGCATTGCACTATGCGCATGTGTACTGGATGGACGGCGACCTGGTCGATGCCGGAACCAAGAAGAAAATCCCGGTCGGCGGCTTGCTGTTCCCCGGCGACAAACGGCCGGAAGGCTGGGATTTTCTGTACTTCTCGACGGTCATCGGCATGACGGCGCAGACCGCCGACACCAACATCTTGACAACCCACATGCGCCGCGTCGTGCTTGTTCATTCGATCCTGTCGTTCTTCTTCAACACGGTCATCGTCGCCGCCGCCGTCAATCTCGCCGTCAGCCTGGGCGGCCCTTGAGCTTCGATCTGATATTTTCGTGATCGATGAAACATCGGCTTGGCTGGCGACGTATCAGGAGGAGAATGATGCAGACAGCGGCCGCGCCGGATGGAACGGCCAGGAAGCGAGACCAGATGGAATCGGTTGCCATGAACCAACCCGCCGCCAGCGCGGACAGTGACGCTACGAAGGCCACGACATTGATCTACCGGCAATCGGCCTGGACGCGGCTGACGCACTGGCTGTGGGCCATCTCGCTGTTCTTCATGCTGCTTTCCGGCCTCCAGATCTTCAACGCCCGTCCGCAGCTCTATCTCGGCAAGCAGTCCGGCTTCGACTACAACAACACCGTCTTCGCTATCGGCGCCGAGAACACGAATGCCGGGCCGCGCGGCTATACCGAAATCCTCGGATACCGCTTCGACACCACCGGCGTGCTCGGCTGGTCTGGGCCGGCAGGACAAGAGACGCCCCGCGCCTTCCCGTCCTGGGCGACGATCCCATCATACTACGACCTCGGCACGGCACGCGTCGTGCATTTCTTCTTCGCCTGGGTGCTGACGACGACGCTGCTTGTGTGGCTGGTCGCCAGCCTGGTCAACGGCCACATCAGACGTGACCTCGCCCCTCGCCTGGACGATCTCAGGCGCCTGCCGCAAGATATCGTCAATCACGCCAGGCTGAAGTTCCACCACACGCGCGAATACAACACGCTGCAGAAAATGGCCTATGGCGGCGTGCTGTTCGTGCTGTTGCCGCTGATGATCCTCACCGGGCTCGCAATGTCGCCAAGCATGAATTCGGTGCTGCCGTTCCTCAACGACCTGCTCGGCGGCCGGCAGACGGCGCGCACCATCCATTTCACCGTCATGGTGCTGCTCGTGGGCTTCTTCATCATCCATATTCTGATGATCGTCGCCGCCGGCCCGATCAACGAACTGCGCTCGATCGTCACCGGATGGTATCGGACCGACCCGCCGGCGCATCATGACGCAAAATCCTCCGAAAGGAGCGCCTGATATGGCAAAATTCGAGATCAACCGCAGGAAATTCCTGACCGCGGCCAGCCTTGGCCTTTCCGGTATCGCGCTTTCAGGCTGCGACGCCTTCGACAGCCAACTCGGCGTGGGCGGCGGGCTGCGCAGCTTCCTCGAAAATGCCAACGATCTCACACACCGCGCGCAACGTCTGCTCGCGGGCCGTGATTCGCTGGCGCCGGAATTTACTGAAGCCGATATCCGTCAGCCGATGCGCCCCAACGGGGTGACGTCACCCGACGACGATACCTACAAGACCCTGCTCGCCAACAACTTCGCCGACTGGCGGCTGGAGGTCTCGGGCCTGGTCGAAAAGCCGCTGTCGCTGACCCGCGAGCAGCTCATGAACATGCCGAGCCGAACGCAGATCACCCGCCATGATTGTGTCGAAGGCTGGAGCTGCATCGCCAAATGGACCGGCACGCCGCTGTCGCTGGTCCTCGACCAGGCGGTGGTCAAACCCGAGGCGCGCTACGTCATGTTCCATTGCCTGGACACGATCGACCGCAGCCTGTCGGGCGACATCAAATATTACGGCAGCATCGACCTCATCGACGCCCGCCACCCGCAGACGATCCTGGCCTACGGCGTCAACGGCAAGCCGCTGCCGGTCGAGAACGGCGCGCCGCTGCGTGTCCGGGTCGAGCGCCAGCTCGGCTACAAGATGCCGAAATATCTCTACAAGATCGAGCTGGTCGACGGCTTCGCCGCCTTAGGAGGCGGACGGGGCGGTTATTGGGAAGACAATGGCTACGACTGGTATGGCGGGATCTGATCGCAATCGGCACGATGCCGCCATTTTATTTTGCACGTCGCATGCAGGTGACAATCCGTCGTTGACGGGCTATGGATGACGAGTCGAGGGCTTTTGCGAGCCCTACCTGTTTGCGGGAGAGAGCAGCGAGAGCTGCCGCCGAAGGGGAAATCGCCCGAAATCTCTCAGGCAAAAGAACCGTAGACGGGAAAGACACTCTGGAAAGTCGGGGCCTGCCCCCGCGCCGAAGGTGTAAGCGCTGCCGACAGAGTTACGGGGCGCGAGTCTCTCAGGCTTCAGACAGAGGGGCACGGACTGGTCGCCATTCGCGACCGATTGCGTGCGACTCTGGAGAACACATGACGGGCGACACCAAACACCTTCCTCTCGAAGACGTCCACGCAGCTGCCGGTGCGCGCTTTGGCGCCTTTGCCGGCTGGTCGATGCCGCTGACCTACCCGGCCGGCGTCATGAAGGAGCATCTTCACACCCGCGAACATGCGGGCCTGTTCGACATCTCCCACATGAAACTGTTCAGGGTCAGCGGGCCGGGCGCGATTCCCCTGCTCAACCGTGCCTGTCCGCTCGATGCGGGCGCGCTCGAAATTTCACAGTCGAAGCTGACGTTTTTCCTGAACGAGGCCGCGGGCATCCTGGACGATCTGATCGTCACCCGGCTGGGCGATACCAACTTCATGGTCGTCGCCAATGCCGGCAACGCGATCGCCGACGAGAAGCATTTGCGCGAGCTTGCGACCGGCTTCGATGTCAAGGTCGAACCGCTCGACCGGGTCTTCCTCGCCATCCAGGGTCCCGAGGCCTGGGCGGCGCTTTCCCGCGCCGGTATCGAGACCGGGTCGCTGCTGTTCATGCATGGCATCGAACCGCGAAAGAACTGGTTCATGAGCCGGTCCGGCTACACCGGCGAGGACGGGTTTGAGATCGGCCTGCCTGAGGCAGACGCGCGCGGTCTCGTGGCGAAGCTGCTCGAAGACGAGCGCGTGCTGTGGATCGGCCTTGCCGCCCGTGACAGCCTGCGGCTGGAAGCCGGCCTGTGCCTACACGGCCAGGACATCACCGCGCAAACCGATCCGGCAAGCGCGGCGCTGATGTGGGCCATCCCGAAGGATATCCGCGCCAACGGCACGTTTATCGGCGCCGACGCGCTGCGCGCCGCCGTCGAGCGCGGCTCCGCTCAGAAGCGCGTCGGCCTGAGGCCGGATGCCCGCCAGCCGGTGCGCGCCGGCGCCACGCTCTTTGACGCCGACGGCAATCCCGCCGGCCACGTAACCTCGGGCGGTTTCGGCCCGTCTGCCGGCCATCCCGTCGCCATGGGTTATGTCCCGACGCCCTTGGCGAAACCCGGAACTCGGGTTTTCGCCGACGTGCGCGGAACGAAGATTCCCGTCGACGTTTCTTCCCTGCCCTTCCTCCCGCATCGCTACCGCAAAGGATAATTTTCAGATGGCAAAGACCTATTTCACCGCCGATCACGAGTGGCTCAGCGTCGAGGGCGGCATCGCCACCGTCGGCATCACCGACTACGCGCAGGAGCAGCTGGGCGACCTCGTCTTCGTCGAACTGCCGGAAACAGGCAAGAAGCTCGCCAAGGGCGACACCGCCGTCGTGGTCGAATCCGTTAAGGCGGCCTCCGACGTCTACGCGCCGGTCGACGGCGAGATCACCGAGGCCAACGCGACGCTGTCGTCCGACCCGTCACTGGTCAATTCGGCGGCGACCGGCGCCGGATGGCTGTGGAAAATGAAGCTTGCCGACGAAAGCCAGCTCGCCAGCCTCATGGATGAGGCCGCCTACAAAGCCCATATCGGCTGAAATCAGGACGCATTGACATGACCGCAGCACCCTACCCCTTCTCGGCCCGCCATATCGGACCCGGCATTGCCGATGTGAGAGCCATGCTGGCCGTCATCGGCGTGCCCTCGGTCGAGACGCTGATCAGCCAGGCTGTGCCGAGATCGATCCGCCTCGACCAGCCGCTGTCCCTGCCCGCGCCGGCCAGCGAAGCCGAAGCGCTGGCCGAATTGTCGGCGACCATGGCCCGGAATACGGTTCTGAAGAGCTTCATCGGCGCCGGATATCACGGCGTGCACGTGCCGCCGGTCATCCAGCGCAACCTGTTCGAGAACCCGGCCTGGTACACGGCCTATACGCCCTACCAGGCGGAGATCAGCCAGGGCCGCCTGGAAATGCTGTTCAATTTCCAGACTTTGGTTGCGGAACTGACCGGCCTGCCTGTGGCATCGGCTTCGTTGCTCGACGAAGCGACAGCGGTCGCCGAAGCGATCGGCATCGCATTGCGCCATCACCGCGACAAGCGCACCAAGGTGGCTCTCGCCGGCACGCCGCACCCGCAGACGCTGGATGTGGCGCGCACCCGCGCCGAGCCGCTCGGCATCGAGATCGACGGCGAGACGATCGACGACAACACAGCCGCCCTGCTCGTCTCCTGGCCGGACACTTTCGGCGTCTATGGTGATCACAAGGCGGCCATCGACAAGGCGCGCGCGGCCGGCGCTCTGGTCGTCTTCATCGCTGACCCGCTCGGCCTGACACTGACCGACACGCCGGCAAGGCTCGGCGCCGACATTGCCGTCGGTCCAATGCAGCGCTTTGGCGTGCCGATGGGCTTTGGAGGCCCGCATGCCGCCTACTGCGCCGTTGCCGACAAATTGACTCGGCTGATGCCCGGCCGCCTGGTCGGCCAGTCGACCGACAGCAAGGGCCGTCCAGGCTACAGGCTTGCCCTACAGACGCGCGAGCAGCACATCCGCCGCGACAAGGCGACGTCCAACATCTGCACCGCGCAGGCGCTGCTTGCCAACATGGCGACAGCCTACGCGATCTGGCACGGCCCCGCCGGCCTTCAGGCAATCGCCGGGCGCATCCACGCGCTGGCCAGCCGCCTGGCAGCCGGGCTCAAGGCGGCAGGCTTGCCGGTGATCGGCACGAGCCGCTTCGACACGGTGACGGTGGAGACGAAGGGGAAGACCGCGCAGATCGCCGCCGCCGCCGAAAAGGGCGGCCGGCTTCTGCGCGTCATCGACGCCGACCGTGTCGGCATCGCCTTCGACGAGACCTCTGACGAAGCCGACCTGGAAGCCATTGCCGCCTTGTTTGGGGCCAAGCCGAGCGCGGAGGCCGCCGCCGCCATGCCCGGCAAGCCACGCGGCAAGGAGTTTCTCACCCAACCCGTCTTCCACGAGAACAAGTCGGAAACCGAGATGATGCGCTTCCTGCGCCGGCTGGCCGACAAGGACCTGGCCCTCGACCGCGCGATGATCCCGCTGGGGTCCTGCACCATGAAGCTCAATGCCGCGGCCGAGATGATGCCTGTGAGTTGGCCTGAAATCGCCAACATGCATCCCTTCGCGCCGGCCGCGCACTCGGCAGGCTACCGCGCCATGATCGACGATCTGGAAGGCTGGCTTTCGGAGATTACCGGATTCGATGCGGTAAGCCTCCAGCCCAACGCCGGCAGCCAGGGCGAATATGCCGGATTGCTGGCCATCCGCGCCTATCACCGCTCGCGCGGCGAGGGCCATCGCACGGTCTGCCTGATCCCGTCCTCCGCGCACGGCACCAATCCGGCGAGCGCGGCGATGGCCGGCATGAGCGTGGTCGTCGTCCGCTGCCTGGAGGACGGCAATATCGACATGGACGACATGAGGGCCAAGGCCAACGAGCATTCCAGGAATCTCGCGGCGCTGATGTTCACCTATCCCTCGACGCATGGCGTCTATGAAGAGGGCGCGCGACATCTCTGCGCCCTCATCCATGAGCATGGCGGCCAGGTCTATTTCGACGGCGCCAACCTCAACGCCCTGGTCGGCCTCGCCCGCCCGGGCGACATCGGCGCCGACGTCTGCCACATGAACCTGCACAAGACCTTCTGCATCCCCCATGGCGGCGGCGGCCCGGGTGTCGGCCCGATCGGCGTCAGGGCGCATCTGAAGCCCTATCTGCCGGGCCATGTCACCGAAGGCTCCGCGCATGCCGTGGCCGCCGCCCCTTTCGGGAGTGCCTCCATCCTGCCCATCACCTGGATGTACATCCGCATGATGGGCGCTTCCGGCCTGAAGCAGGCGACCGAGACGGCGATCGTTTCGGCCAACTACGTCGCGACGCGGCTCGCCCCACACTTCCCGCTCCTTTACAAGGGCAGGAGCGACCGCGTTGCCCATGAGTGCATCCTCGACACCCGCGTGCTCAAGGAGAGCGCCGGCATCAGTGTCGAGGACATCGCCAAACGCCTGATCGACTACGGTTTCCATGCGCCGACCATGTCGTTCCCGGTCGCCGGCACGCTGATGGTGGAGCCGACCGAATCCGAGCCCAAGCGCGAGCTCGACCGCTTCTGCGAGGCGATGATCGCCATCGCGGGTGAAGCGGCCAAGGTTGCGAGGGGCGAGTGGCCCCTGGCTGACAATCCGCTGGTCAATGCGCCGCACACCGCCGCGGAGGCGTTGGCCGGCCAGTGGAGCCATCCCTATTCGCGCCTGGAAGCGGCCTACCCCGCCGGAGACGCCGACATGGCGGCGAAATACTGGCCGCCGGTATCGCGCATCGACAATGTCGCCGGCGACCGCAACCTGGTCTGTTCATGCCCGCCGCTGTCGGACTATTTGGGCGCGGCCGAATAGTCTCGCAAACTATGCTGAGCGCAAGGCCGGCTTGATCGGCTCGGCCTTGCCCATCCTTTTGTGGCTGACGACGCAATTGCGGCCCGCGCGCTTGGCGGCATAGAGCGCTGCGTCCGCCTCGGCCAGCACCTCGCCGAGGCTGTTGCCGTTGGCGCCGCCAAAGCCGATGCCTCCGCTGACAGTGCTGCGCAAGGGACCGTGGGAGGTCGCAACGATCTCGGTGCCGAAGGCGACGCCGATCTTGCTTGCGAGCTCGTAAGCCCTCTCTTCGGTCACCCGGGACATGACGATCGCGAATTCCTCGCCGCCGAGACGAAAGGCGTCGACGCCCGTTCTGGCATATTTTCTGATGACTGCGGCGAAGCGGCACAGAACCTGATCCCCCACCGGGTGACCATAGATGTCGTTCGTCTTCTTGAAATGATCGAGGTCGAACATGACGACCGCCATGAACGGACCGAAGGCCCGTTCGCCATGGAGCGACATCAATCCCCGGCGGTTCATCAGCCCGGTCAACGGATCGGTCATCGTCTCGGCCTTCAGCTCGATCTGCGCCTGCAGGTGATGCAGGGAAAGCGTCAATGCGCCGAGACCGGTCATGCAGGCCACGGCCACGACCGAATTCAGGCGTTCGGTCCAGTTATCGGGGGCTGCCCCGAGCGTCCATTGCCCCTTGGCCACCAGGACGACCGCGCAAAGTGCAAACGACACCGCACAGGTGCCGCCTAGGAACGAAACCACCAGCAGGATTTTGCGATCATGACTGCCGTTGAGCCAGAACATGGTTCCGATCGCCGAGAGCAGCACAGTCACCGTTACATAGGTAACGATGAAGCCTACCCCGTCGAGACCGAGGGAAGTCACCGCCGCGCAGATCGTCATGGCGGCCAATGTCGGCAAAATGGCACGCCGGTAATCCGGCACGCCGAGATACTGCATGGCCGAGAGGCAGATGACCAGGAAACCGAGGCTGAGCAATGCAAGCGCGACCTGGCAAAGCAGCGGATCAGGCTCCTTCGTGTATCGCCAGAACAGGATGACATGCACAACGAGCACGAGAATGCCGCACCCCACCGTCAGCACGAAGCTGGCCCGGGGCGCGGCGAACCAGATCGCGAACATGGTGATGCTGAGGCAGATGCCCGACAGCGCGGCTGCGAGCAGGAGCGAACTGAAATCCAGCATATTGGGCGGGGGTTCCCTGAGCGTCGGCCTTACCGCTGCATTCTAGGTCAGCGACAGCCATCAGACATGATTTTCAACTGATCTTTCGGCTGAGACCTTCGGATAGGGTTTACAAAGCGTCGACGCCGAGTGTCCCAAAATCGGCCTCGCGACATCATGGCCACCAGACAGCCGTCAGCCCTTGTTCAGGAGGGCAAGATTGGCATCGACGACCGTGGGGTCGGCCATGCCGGCCTTGGCTTCGAGCAGCAGCGCCCTTGCCTTTTTCCTGTTGCCGCGCAGCAATTGCGAATAGCCCATATTGTTGACGATCTGCGGCTTGCGCCCGGCGATCTTGAGCAACTGGTCGTAGGCACGATCGGCGAAGTCGAAACGGCCGAGTTCGTCATAGGAAGCGGCGAGCCCCATCCAGGCTTCCGCATTGTCGGCCTTCAACTCGACGGCCTTGCGGAAACGCTGTTCGGCAAGGCCGTAATTCGCGTCGCGAAACTGCGCCTTGCCTTCCGCCAGATCGGATGTGCCGACGTCCTTCGCGGCCGGTTGAATGGCGGTGGTTTTGGTGGTGTCGACGCCACTCGTCGTACAACCAGACATCATCAAGACGGCCGCCATCGCGGCCATTGCCGTTAAATTGCTGTGACGCATGCCCCTGCCCCATCGCCCGGTTTTTTGCCGGGTCGTTCTTCAGGAAACACACTATTCCAGAGCAATTAAACTTAGGTGCCGAAACGCCGCCAAAATTAGGCCCTGGGTACACCAGCTATTAACCACCAGGCCGCAACGCCTCGATCACGGCCAGCGGCGTTCTCACGGTTCCAGGGCCTTGAGTCCCGCCGGAACCGTATACCGGCTGCCGTCATAGCGCAGCCGGTAGGTTTGGCTCACGGACTTGCCGGGGTGGGACTGGCACTCGCCATTGCTGTCGGGCAACGGATTGTCGGTATCCATCCGTTCGACCACCGCGATGTCGTGGTAGCCATGATGTTTGGCCGGGCTCATCGCCAGGCTCACCTGACTGATATGGAAGGATCCGGCGCAATTGGTATCGCCCTCGCCGCCATTGCCGGCCACGACCAGGCCATCGAGCACCATCCGCAGGGCATCGCCGTCCTCGGCATAGAGCCGCAGGTCGGTTTCACTGAAAGGGTTAGGCAGCGAATTGTTCGCCATTTCGATGCGCAGGCCGAAGGCGGAGACATCGGGCGCCAGCGCATACCGGCCGGTATCAAGTTCGAACTTGCGGATGGCGATGGCATCATCATTCATCAGCCCGGGCTGCAGCAGACGCTGGCGCACCTGCCGGCTTTTCCTGTCGATGACCAGAAGCTCGATATCGCCGGCATGCGCGTAGTCGCTGGGTTGCGAACTGTCCATCAGCGGCACCGCGACCAACAGCAGGGCCTCATGGGCGGGCCAGATCTTGCAGACCAGCCCCGGCGGGTCGCCAAATGCGGACGTCAGGGCGATGCTGGTGTGGGGTTCGAGCGTGAACGAGGCACCGTCAGCGCTCTTGCGGGCCTTGGGATAAGCCTGCTGCACCAGGGCAGCGGCATCGCCGCAATCGGCTGCAGCCCAGACGGGCGACAGACTGGCCGCGGCAAGGCCGAGGACAAAAGCGCGCAACAGCATTCGCATGGACTTCTCATTCATTTGCGGACTTTGCAGATCGCCGGCTTCACTGAATATCAGCAAATCCTAGTGGCCGGTCATTTTGACGATGATCGGAATGACCGCGATCATCAGCACCACCGGCAGGATGCAAACCACGACCGGCACCGACATCTTGGCCGGCAAGGCATGCGCCTTTTCCTCGGCCAGCGACATGCGCTTGTGGCGCATCTCGTCGGAAAAGACGCGCAGCGCCCCCGACAGGCTGGTGCCAAGCTCCTTGGACTGTTGCAGCAGCGTGGCGAAGGAGCGCACCTCGTCCAGGCTCAGGCGATCGGCGAGCGCCTTCAGTGCATCGTCGAGGCTGCGCCCGGCCCGCAGCTCCAGCGACACGAGCTGCAGGTTCTGGCTGAGCGACGGGTAGGTCTTTGCGAGTTCCTTCGAGACGCGCTCGACGCCCGCTTCCATGCTCATGCCGGCATCCGAACAGACGATCATCAGGTCCATGAAATCGGGGAAGCCGTTGCGGTATTCGCGCATCTTTTCCCGTATCTTCTGGGTCAGCACCAGCCCTGGCAGGAAATAGCCGGCCACGCCCGACAACACGACGAAGGCCCAGCGGCTGGTCACCGTGGCGTCGGGACTGGCCATCCAGCGGTTGAGCACGAAGACGGCGAGCGCGATGCCCACCATCGCCGTGAAACGGATGAGGAAGAACATGCCGACGGCGCGCGGCTCCATGTAGCCCGCCTGGATGAGTTTCAAACGCAGGCGGGCGACGTTTTCGGGATCGCTCTTGGCGTAGAATTCCTGCGCCTTCTTCACCGCCTTCTCGCGAACGACGCCGGTATTCTTCTTCTGGACCGGTTCCGGCCTGGCGGCCACCGGACCGTCGTCGACCTTGAGCCTCCGCCTGACTTCGTTGCGATCGCCCTTTGCCACCACCATCGGCCAGGCAAAAGCGGCAGCGCCCACGGCCAGCAGCAGGACAGCCACCGGCATCAGCGAGGTCGGCGCGAGCGAGGCGAGGAATTCAACGACCGTCTGCATGTCAGAATTTGAAGTTCGACATTTTGAACATGATCAGATTGCCCAGCATCAGCCAGGTGACCGAGCCACCAACCATGTACCACGTCTTCGGCACGCCCCAGACGTCGCTGTAATATCCAGGCATGAATGCCATGATGGTCGTGAACAGCAGCGCCGGCACGGCCGTCAGGATATAGGCCGACAGACGGCCTTCGGTTGAAATGGCGCGCACCTTGCGGCGCAGCTTGCCGCGTTCGCGGATCGTCGTCGACAGTCCGTCGAGGATTTCGCGCAGATTGCCGCCAGAACTCGTCTGGATCGACACGGCGGTGACGAACAGCGGCAGATCCTCATGGCCGACCCTGTCGAACAGCGAATTCAGCGCCGAAACCAGATCCGAACCGAAGGTCACCTCATCGGCAATCACGCCGAACTCGGTGCCGATCGGGTCGGGCATTTCGCGCGACACCATGGCGATGGCCACCGGTACCGGATGGCCGGCCTTGAGGCCGCGCGTAATCAGTTCCAGCGCTTCCGGCAACTGCATGCCGAACCGCTTCAGCCTGCGCTTGCGCATGGAGCGCATCGCCATCACCGGCAGCACCGGCAACACGACGACAAACAGAATGGCGCCCATCAGCAGCGGCAAGCCATACCAGATGGCGGCAAGGGCCGCAGCCAGCGCCATCCCCGAAGTGATTATCAGGAACTTCGACAGCGGCATGATCATGCCCGACTGGGCGCGCAGGGCGCGAAAACGGTCAGGCGAGAACAGCGACGTGCCCGCATCGAGACCACGCTCCTTACGCAATTGGATCAGCACCTGTTCCTGACTGATCCTGTTTTCCTGCAGCTTCATGCGCCGGTTGATGGCGGTGCGCCTGTCGCTGCGGCCGGCATAGAGCAGGTAAACGGCCTCGGCGATCATGATGCCGGTCAATGCAGCCCCGGCATAGACGACATAGATCGCGCTGAATCCGTCCAACACCTGGTTACTCCTGCGGCCGGCCGGGTTCGAAATAGCGCCCGGGAAACTCGATGCCCATGGCGCGCAGGTCCTCCAGGAAGCGCGGCCGGATCCCGGTCGCTTCGAAATGGCCGAGGATCGTGCCATCGGCGTCCATGCCGGTGCGCACGAAGCGGAAGATCTCCTGCATCTGGATGACGTCGCCTTCCATGCCCGTCACCTCGGCGACGCTCGTCACCTTGCGCTTGCCGTCGGAGAGCCGGGTCAACTGGACGATGATGTCGATGGCGCTGGCGATCTGGCTGCGGATCGACTGCACCGTCATCGGCATGCCGGTCATGCCCAACATCTGCTCGAGCCGCGAAATGGCATCGCGCGGCGTATTGGCGTGAATGGTGGCCATCGACCCTTCATGGCCGGTGTTCATGGCCTGCAGCATGTCGAAGGCCTCCTCGCCGCGGCACTCGCCGAGGATGACGCGATCAGGCCGCATGCGCAGCGCGTTCTTGACGAGGTCGCGCTGCTTGAGCTCGCCATGGCCTTCGATGTTGGCCGGCCGGGTTTCCATGCGCGCGACATGCGGCTGCTGCAACTGAAGCTCCGCCGCGTCCTCGATGGTGATCAGCCGCTCGTCCTCGGGAATGAAGGCCGACAGCGCGTTGAGCATGGTCGTCTTGCCGGTGCCGGTGCCGCCCGAAATGATCGTCGTCTTGCGGGCATGTACTGCCGCAGCAAGCACTTCGGCCATGTTCTGGGTGATGGCGCCGAATTCGACCAGCCGGTGCAGGCCGAGCTTGTTCTTGGAAAATTTGCGGATCGACACCAGCGGCCCGTCGACCGCGACCGGGCGGATGGCGGCGTTGAAACGCGAGCCGTCCAGCATGCGGGCGTCGACCATCGGCTGCGATTCATCGACGCGGCGGCCGACCGCGGCAACGATTTTGTTTATGATTCTAAGCAGATGCGCCTCATCCTTGAACGGGATGTGGACCTGCTGCAGCTTGCCCTTCTTTTCGACGAAGCAGTTCTGATGGCCGTTGATCAGGATATCGTTGATATCGGGGTCCTTGAGCAGCGGCTCGAGCGGGCCGAGCCCGACCATCTCGTCGACGATGTCGTCGACCAGGGCATCGAGTTCGACGGTGTTGATCGCCATCCGCTCTTCGCGCGTCTTTTCCGACACGAAATCATGCACCTGCCGGCGCATCTCGTCCCTGGGCAGCCGCTCCAGCGCGACAAGATTGATCTCCTCGAGCAGCAACCGGTGGATACGCACGCGCGCATCGAGCACCTTGTTGGCGCTCTTGCCCGGCACGGCTTCGACTTTCGCCGGCAAGACCTTCCGGCTCGTCGGGATGACGACCGCGCGGTGCGCAACCGCCGTCGGCTCGGCGGAGCGCTGCGGACGCGCATCGCGGTTCTGCAAGGTGGAAAAGCGGCTGCTCATCCGGCCTTCCTCTTCAAAAGGCTCTTGCCGAAGCCGAACAGCGATTTCGATTTGCCCGGCGCCGCCGCCACTTCCTCCGGAAGGATGATCCTCTTCAGGTCGTTGACGACGTTGGCATTGGCATCGATCTCGTGCAGCGGCACGCCGCGATCGACGGCCTCGCGCACCAGCCGGTAATTGTTGGCGATGCCGCCTACGAAATGCTCGCCGAGGATTTCCTGGACGTCCGCCTGCTTGATGCCGCTGTCAAACATCTTCTGCTCGAAACGGTTGACGATGACGTTCGGCTTCACTTCCTTGCCGGCGGTCTCGTAGACCGCCTGGATCAGGCGTTGCGTGTGGCGCAGGCACGGTACCGTCATTTCGGCGACGATGTAGAGCTTGTTGGAGCCGAGCAGCACCGTCTCCGTCCACGGAAACCAGGTGCGCGGCATGTCGATGACGACATTGTCGAAATAGGCCGAGACGAGGTCCAGCATCCGCACCACGACATCGGTCTTGAACGAGCGCATCTCCGCCGGCTGCGTCGGTGCGGCCAGAACACAAAGCCCGCTGGCATGCTTGGACAGCATCACGTCGAGCAATTGCCTGTCGAGACGCTCCGGCTGGTTCTCGATTTCGGTGATGTCGAAACGCGGCTCCAGGTCGAGATATTCGGCGCAGGCGCCCTGCTGGAAATTGAGGTCCACCACGCAGGTCGAGGCGCCGCGCGTCACTGAATGATGCAGCTGGAACGCGGTCTGCAAAGCCAGCGTCGTGGTGCCAACGCCGCCAGCCGCGGGCATGAAGGTGTAGATCTGCGACTCGGTGTTTTCCTCGCGCCCCGGCCCTTGCAGCGCACGCACCACCGAACGTACGAGATCGGCCGTGGTGATCGGCTTGACCAGGAAATCCGCGACCTTGAGCTGCACGAGGATGCGCGCGGCGGCGGCGTTGAATTCCTGGGTGACGACCACGACCGGCGCCTTGCCTTCCAGCCGACGCATGACGCGTTGCAGCGCATCGATCTCCTCAAGCTTCGCTGCGTCCATATCGACGATGATCGCGCCGAGATCGGCCTCCTGGACCTCGCCGCGAAGTTCGGTGATGTTCTTTTCCACCGTCGAGAGCTGGATGATCTCCGAGGCGGCAAACGCCGTCCGGGTGTCCTGCGCGAAGGTTCTGTCCGTCGATATGAGCAGGATTTTCCTGGTCTTGATGCGGTTTGCCATTACTTGTCAGCCTATGATCTCGGATCAATTGTCGGCGCTGGCTTGCGATGCCTTGGCGCTGGCCGCCTGCTCGGCGGTGGCGGGTTCCGTGCTGCCGCGCTGGGCAGGCACGAGAAGCCTGGTGTTCTGGACGCCGTATTTCCAGGGATCAACCATCTGCATGACGGTGTTGGCGGCCTGGGCATCCCCGGCGCCGCTCGTCACGCCTTCGCTGCGCACATAGTCGTCACTCGTGCAGCCGGCGGTGAAGCCGGCAAGCAGCAAGGCGACGCTCGAGCTCAAGACCAGACGCATGGCTTCAGTCCTTCGGCAGGTCGAGGAAATGCCCGACTTTGGTGGCGGGCGCGGCACGCGCGGCGCTGCCGTCAGCCAGCGCCAGCGCGCGATTGGTATCCGACGCCCTCACCTCCTCGGTGTTGTTGAGAAAATAGTCGACATTGCTGGCAGGCTGCGTGCCATCGGTCGGCTCGGCCATTTTCTTCGATGGATCCACCGGCTTGACCAGGTAAGGCGTGACGATGATCACCAGGTCCGTCTCGCGCCGCTGGTAGGATTTCGACGAGAACAGGGCCCCGAGCACAGGCATCTTGCCGAGGCCCGGTATGCGCGAGGTGGTGATGTCGTTCTGCGACTGCAGCAGCCCCGCGATCATGAAGCTCTGGCCGTTCTTCAGGTCGACCGACGTCCTGGCGCGGCGCACGATGAAGCCGGGCACCGAGATGCTGCCGATATTGTAGGAAGCCGACGCGTCGATCGAGGAGACTTCCGGCGCGATGTCGAGGCTGACCAGCCCGTCCTTCAGAACGGTGGGCGTAAAATCCAGGCTGACGCCGTACTTCTTGTAGCTGACGGAAATCTTGCCGTTGTCTTCGGAAACCGGGATCGGAAACTCGCCGCCGGCCAGGAAGCTCGCCGTCTCGCCGGACCGGGCGATCAGGTTCGGCTCGGCCAGCCGACGAGCCAGGCCGCGCTCTTCCAGTGTCTTGATGGCGATGTCGATGGAAACGCCGTTCGACAGCAGCTTGCCGATGATCTCGCCGGTCCCCGCCGGCTCAATGGTGCCGGGAGCAATCGTAACGTCGCGTCCGCCCATGCCATAAGCGAAATTGGCGCTGTATTTGGCGCCGAGATCCTGTCCGGCCTGACGGTTGATCTCGACGAAGCGGACATTGAGCTGGACCTGCTGCGAGGACGAGATGTTGACCGAATTGATCACCTCCTCATTGCCGGAGAAGCGGGTGGCGATCTTGTTGGCCTTTTCGGCGGCGACCGCGTCATCCGCCTCGCCCGACAGCACGACACGGCCATTGGCGGAGCCGACCTTGATCTTGGCGTCGGGCACGCTGGCGCGGATCGTGTCGGCCAACTGGTCGGTATCGAGCGTCACTTCGATGTCTACGGTGCCGACGAGCTGCTTGTTCTCGTCGAACAGGGCAATGCCGGTGGTGCCGAGATTATTGCCCAGCACATAGAAGGATTTGTCGGTCAGCGGGTTGACGTTGGCGATCTCCGGATCGCCGATGACGATCTGGTAGAAGGCCGCGCTCGTCATGATCGTCTTTGGCTTGCCCTTGGCGACCTTGATCGAGGCGTTCTTGGTCGCCGAGACATAGACGATGTCGTTGTCCGCCCTGGCCGGGCCGGCGAAGATGCCGGCCGCCGCCATCGTCACCGCCATCGCCATCGCCTGCGCGACGTGCAACCGGCCTGTCATTCGATATTGAAGTTGCCTGAACATTGTTCCCGTCCCGTCCGGTCCCCACCGGTCTGCTCTGGTTCCACTCAGGAACCTGATATTCCTATTTCTGGTCCCGCGCAGGAACCTGATATTCCTCGGCCGTCGTTCCACGCGTCACGATGACCGTCTTGAATTTCGGCTTCTCAGGCTCCTTTGCCATGGCGTCGAACAGCGAGCCGGCCGCGGCCTGCGCCTTGCCCGCCACCGATCCGCCAAAGGAGGAGATGGTGGTGACACCGTCCTTGCCGTCGCCGCCCTCGCTGGCGGAGCGAAGCGACAGCGACAGCGTGCCGACAGTGCGGGCCAGCGCCACTTTCTGCGCGCCTTCGGTGGTCACCTCGATGGTTATGGAATTGGCCACCTGCGGGGTTGTTTGGCGCTCGTCGGCGCCCTGCCCGACGCTCAGCACCTTCGCGTCGGCAACGACGATCTCGGAGGTGATGGTCGAGCCGGCGGCGCCTTGCGCATTCTTGGCCACTTCCTGGATTTCACCGGCATCGCGCGTCAGCACGACATCCACCCGGTCGCCCGGCGTGACGAAGCCGCCGACGCCCGCGATCTCGTCGGTGCGGATGGTGACGGCCCGCATGCCGGGCGTCAGCATGTTGGAGAGCGTGGCGCGGCCATTCGGGCCGGATAGCTTGGTAAGCAGCACCGGTTCATTGACCTCGATCGGCGACAGCACCACGCGGCTGCCGTCCCCAAGCAGTCCATCGATGGTGGCGAAGGCGCCCTGCGGCAGCGAATCCTGCGGCCAGGGGATTTCGTTGAGTTTCGTGCGGTCGAGATCCATGCCGTACCGCAACGGTGCATTCGCCACCACGATTGTCTTGAATTCAACCCTGGGTGCGGCCGGAGCGGTGATCGACGCGGTTTTCTCCTCGGCGTCGGCCCTGGCCTGGCGCTTGACCCAGAAATCGGCGGCAAAGATCGAAATCGCGCCGAAAACGGCGGCGATGCCGATCATCGTTATGGCCTTGCCCCTCACGCCCAAACCCCTGATGCCCGTAGTTTCTTGTTATGTTGGCTCACGCTAGGCGGCATTGTTAAAGAATCAGGAATCTTCTCGCTGGCTATCCGCCCGATTTCCGCCGGCTTGGTTATCGAATGGTTTTAGGATAAGAGGGGGTTAATCCCCGAACGTAACAGGAACCTCCGTCGCTTGGCGCTGAAAAGCGTGGCAGTATCGGCGGGTGATTCGCAGCTTGGGCTCTATGGCAGGCATGGACGACAACAACGATCTTTTCGGCAATCTGGAGAAGCAGCCGCAACCGGTTCGCACACCGGCGCGTCCGGCCGATCCGCTGGTGCAGGCGGCAGCCAAGCGTCCGGCGGCCGCGTCTCGTGACGGCTCAGAGGGCTACAGCGCCGCCGATATCGAGGTACTCGAAGGCCTGGAGCCGGTGCGGCGCCGTCCGGGCATGTATATTGGCGGCACCGACGACAAGGCCATGCACCATCTGTTCGCCGAGGTTATCGACAACTCGATGGACGAGGCGGTTGCCGGCCATGCCACATTCATCGATGTCGAGCTTTCGGCTGACGGCTTTCTCACCGTCACCGACAATGGCCGCGGCATTCCCGTCGATCCGCATCCGAAGTTCAAGAAGCCGGCGCTCGAAGTGATCATGACGACACTGCATTCGGGCGGCAAGTTCGATAGCAAGGTCTATGAAACCTCGGGCGGCCTGCACGGCGTCGGCGTCTCCGTGGTCAACGCACTGTCGGATCATCTCGAAGTCGAAGTCGCGCGCGGACGGCAACTTTACCGGCAGCGCTTCTCGCGCGGCATCCCGGTCAGCGGCCTCGAGCACCTTGGCGAAGTTCACAACCGGCGCGGCACCAGGACCCGCTTCCATCCCGACGAGCAGATTTTCGGCAAGGGTGCCGCGTTCGAGCCAGCGCGGCTCTACCGCATGACACGCTCGAAGGCCTATCTGTTCGGCGGCGTCGAAATCCGATGGACCTGCGATCCTTCGCTGATCAAGGAAAAGGACACCACTCCGGCCAAGGCCGAATTCCATTTTCCCGGCGGCCTCAAGGACTATCTGAAAGCGTCGCTCGGCGACGAATTCCAGGTAACGCGCGAAATCTTCGCCGGCAAGAGCGACAGGCAAGGCGGCCATGGCTCGCTGGAATGGGCGGTGACCTGGTTCGGCGGCGACGGCTTCATCAACTCCTACTGCAACACCATCCCGACCGGCGAAGGCGGCACCCACGAGGCCGGCTTCCGCAACGTCTTGACGCGCGGCCTGCGCGCCTATGCCGACCTCGTCGGCAACAAGCGCGCCTCGATCGTCACGTCGGAAGATGTCATGATCTCGGCGGCGGGCATGCTGTCGGTGTTCATCCGCGAGCCTGAGTTCGTCGGCCAGACCAAGGACAGGCTGGCGACGATCGAGGCGATCCGCATCGTCGAGACCGCGATCCGCGACCCGTTCGACCATTGGCTGGCCGACAATCCGCAGGAAGCCTCGAAGCTGCTCGAATGGGTGATCGCACGCGCCGACGAGCGGGTACGACGACGCCAGGAAAAGGAAGTGTCGCGCAAGAGCGCGGTGCGCAAGCTGCGCCTGCCGGGCAAGCTTGCCGACTGCACGCAGAATGCGGCCGCCGGCGCCGAACTCTTCATCGTCGAAGGCGATTCGGCCGGCGGCTCGGCCAAGCAGGCTCGTGACCGCGCCAGCCAGGCGGTGCTGCCGCTGCGCGGCAAGATTCTCAACGTCGCCAGCGCCGGCAACGACAAGCTGGCCGCCAACCAGCAGATTTCCGATCTGATCCAGGCGCTTGGTTGCGGCACGCGGTCGAAATACCGCGACGAGGATCTTCGCTACGACCGCGTCATCATCATGACCGACGCCGACGTCGACGGCGCTCACATCGCCTCGCTGCTGATCACCTTCTTCTACCAGGAGATGCCGAACCTGGTTCGCGGCGGACATCTCTACCTGGCGGTGCCGCCGCTCTATTCGATCCGGCAGGGCGGCAAGGTCGCCTATGCGCGTGACGACGCGCACAAGGACGAATTGCTGCGCACCGAGTTCACCGGGCGCGGCAAGGTCGAGATCGGTCGCTTCAAGGGCCTGGGCGAAATGATGGCCGCGCAGCTCAAGGAGACAACCATGGATCCGAGGAAGCGTACGCTGCTCCGCGTCGATGTGATCGATGCCGAGGCCGCCACCAAGGACGCGGTCGATGCGCTGATGGGCACCAAGCCGGAGGCTCGTTTCCGGTTCATCCAGGAACGCGCCGAATTCGCGGAAACGGAAGTGCTGGATATCTGAGCGCAGGCCGGTCGATCAAGGCTTGCGGAGACGCGCGTGTGAGCTGGCAACGGCTGAAAGGCTATTTCGAAGCGGGTCTTGCCGGGCTGACACAGCCGACCCGGTCGGACTGGATCTTCGCCTTGCGCACGGTCTCGGCCGGCCTGATCGCGCTTATGGCCGCCTACGCCCTCAAGCTCGATCACCCGCAATGGGCGATGATGACGGTGTTCATCGTTGCCCAGCCGGTCGCCGGCATGGTGTTGGCGAAAGGCTTTTATCGGTTGCTCGGCACGCTGGCGGGCGGTGTTGCCGCAATTGCCATCACCACTGTCTTCGGCACGAATCCCTGGGTGCTGGTGACGGTGCTTGCCCTATGGATCGGCCTCTGCACCTTCGTCTCGTCGCTGCTGCGTAACCCGGAAGCCTACGGGGCGGCGCTGGCCGGCTATACCGCGATGATCATCGGCTTGCCGGCGTTTGGCCAGCCGCATCTCGTCGTCGACCTCGCGGTCGCGCGCTGTGCCGAGATCGTACTCGGCATTGTCTGCGCCGGCCTGACCAGTCGGCTGATCCTGCCCAAATTAGCCAGCGAGGCCATCATCTCGCGGCTTAAGCGCAGCATTCTCGACCTTGCCACCTATGCCGGCGGCGCCTTTTCCGGCGGCGACACGGCAATGCTTTCCGGCCTGCACCGGAAGCTGGTCGCCGACACCCAGACGCTCGCCGAGATGCGCGCCTATGCCAGGCTGGAGGCCCCGAGCTTCGCGCCGCGCGCCCATCCGGTCCGGCGCACCATCGGACAACTGCTTTCAGCGCTGTCCGCGGCCCGCGCGCTGCATTCACACGCCGCACCGAAGAACGCGGCGCTCATTCCGGTGCGCTCGGAGTTGCAAGCCCTCGTCACTGAAATGGCGGCGACGCCGGGCGCGCTCGACGACACGGCGCCCTGGCTGGCACGGCTCGACGCGATCGGCGCCAAAGCGACGCAGATGCCCGACGCCTTGGCCGACCAGGACGGCGACAGAGTCGGCACCGTCACCCGGCTCACCATCGCCGCCGATTTCGCCGAAGCGCTGAAGCAGACGCTGCGCGGTCTCGATGCCTTGCGTGCGCCCGTCACGCGGCCTTCACGCGAACGCAGCCCCCCGGCGCTGGTTGTACATCGCGACTATCACGGGGCGAGCCGCAACGCGGTCCGCGCCGCGCTTGCAACGCTGCTGGTCGCCGCTTTCTGGCTGACGACGAGATGGTCGGAAGCCGCCGGCACGGTCATTCTGGTTGCCGTCGTGTCGAGCTTGTTTGCCGCCCGCCCCGATCCGGTGCGGGTAGCCTGGGGGTTCTTCCAGGGAACGCTGTTGGCTCTGCCCTTTGCCTTTCTCGTCGGCCAGATCGCGCTTCCCGTTTTTCCTGGTTTCGGCTGGTTCATGCTGTTCGTCGTACCGATCCTGGTGCCGGCGGCGCTCGCCATGGCCAATCCCCGCTATGTCGGCGTGGCGACGGCCTTCGCCATCAATTTTCTTGCTTTCCTCAGCCCGCACCAGGCGATGACCTACGACCCGGGCCCGTTCTTCGCCGGCTCGGCCTCGATCCTGGTCGGCATCCTTTTGGCAATCGGCGTCTTCATCATCGTGCTGCCCGCCGACCCATGGCTCGCGGCGCACCGCATCGTGCGGGCCATGCGCGAGGATCTGGCGCGGCTTTGCCTGCACGAGCGCGTGCCGAGGCGTTCGGCCTTCGAGAGCCTCGCCTATGACCGCATCAACCAATTGATGCCGCTGGTGCAGACCAGCGGCAGGAAGGGTGAAGCGGTTCTGGGCGGCAGTGTCGCCGCCGTCACCGTCGGTCTGGAGGTCCTGCGGCTGCGTGGCGCACAGCAGGCGCACGCCGTTCCGGCCGAGACGACGCTTTCGATCGCCAACTTCCTGCGTGGACTGGCACGCGAACTGCTCTTCCGCGCCCCGGGCGATCCGCAGACATCCACCATTGCCGTCGCCCGGCAGTATGCCGCCGGCATCGCCCAGCGAAACGCCACTGGTGAAATGCTCCAGATTGCGGCGTCACTACGGATTGTCGCGGCGGCGATGGAGGATTTTCCGGATTTTTTTGCCAGGGATAAAGGCTAAGTTAAGCGGCTGCGATCGCCAGCGCATGGCCGCGCGCATTTTCACGCAACGCAGCGAGATGGATCGACTTGATCAGCGCGGCGAGATCGCCTTCCGCGGACTGTCCGCCCAATTCCTTCAGCATCAGCCAGCTGACTTCCTGCACGCCGGCGACGCGCTTGCCGTTGGCGACCTCTCGCCAGATTTTCAGCGCGCGCAAGATGACCGCGTGCGTGGCGGCAGCCAGGCCGGCACTGCGGAACAGCGCCTGCAAGGCCACGTCGTGTCCGCCGGCCAGCAGCGCCCTCACTCTTTGGGCGGACTGCTGGCTGAGCGCGACCAGCGCCGAGCCGAAGAAGTCGACCTTGCCATGCGCGATGGTGCGGATGAGGAAGCTCGCGGTGAGATCGCCGCGTAGCCTGAGATGCTCGATCAGTGCTGCATGCTCTTCCTGGCGCGTGCTCTCGATCAGCGTCACGCAGGCCTTAACGCAGGCGTCGCGCATGACGCGGTCGGCCCGGGCGGCTCCCATCAAGGCCATGACCAGCGGCGAGGTCTTGAGCATCTCACCGAGCTTGACGAGCAGCATGTGCCGGCAGTCGGCGGGCAGGCGTGAATCCGATATAAGCGCCTCGCGCACCAGCGGCAGATGGCCGTGGCGCTCGGCCATGCGGCGAAAACTCAACGAAGCGACATCGGCCCCGCTGTTGGCCAAAAGCACGGCGCAGGCCTCCGCCTCGCCGATCTCTGCGATAGCCGCCGACAGCGCCATCGAGACCAATGGCCGATCGGCGATCAGTTTTTGCGTCGCCTTCGGACCTGAAGCCACGCGATCGATCAGGTCTGCGTCGGTAAGCAGTGGCGATCGCGTCAGCACGACGCCGGCGACTTCCGGCTGGTCGGAAGCAAGCGCGCTGATGATCTGGGGCGGTGCGTGATGGCTCATGGACAGCGCCTCGGCCATCGCCAGCCGTACCTTCGACGATGCGTCGTCGAGCAGCAAGGTCAGCGCCGCCTCGGCGGCGCAGCGATCCTCGAACGGCAATTCCGCGTCGACATAGGCGCGGGCGAGCGCGCTTGCCGCCGCGGCGCGCTCCGACACCCTGGCCGTGTAGATCCATTTCAGGAAATGCGAGACAACAACCATACCGCCTGCTTACGCCCCTTGCCGGAAGGTTTCCGACCCCGTGCCGGACGTTAGGCCGAATTGGTTTATGAAGCGTTCACCATGTTCGTTAACTGGCTTGCGAGCGCTGGATGCAGCGCCTATCAACCGTCCAGCAGCGGAGGAGAATGAAATGGCTGGGCTTTATCTCGAGGAGTTCGTCGTCGGCCATGTCTTCCAGCACACGCTGCGCAAGACTGTCACCGAAAGCGACAACATGCTGTTCTCGGTGATGACGCTGAACCCGCAGCCGCTGCATATCGACTTCGATTTCGCCGCCAGGAGCGAATGGGGCAAGCCGCTGGTCAACTCGCTGTTCACGCTCGGCCTGATGATCGGCATTTCGGTTAACGACATCACCGTCGGTACGACGGTCGCCAATCTCGGCATGAAGGAAACGGTGTTTCCGCATCCGGTCTTCCATGGCGACACCATCCGCGTCGAGACCACTGTCGTCTCGGTGCGCGAATCCAGGTCGAAGCCCGATCGCGGCATCGTCGAGTTCGAACATCGGGCCTATAACCAGAACGGCGACCTCGTCGCCAAATGCACGAGACAGGCCATGATGCTGAAGAAGGTAGCCTGATGCGTTCGCTGCTGTTCGTTCCCGGCGATTCCGAGAGGAAGCTGGAGAAGGGCTTTGGCGCCGGCGCAGACGTGGTCATTGTCGACCTCGAGGATTCGGTGGCGCCCCAAAACAAGGCATCGGCGCGAATGACCGCGGCGCGCTTCATCGCCAGCCACAGGGCGAAAACAAGGTCGGCAATCTACGTCAGGGTCAACGACCTTTCGACGGGATTGACGGACGACGATCTTGCGGCGCTTATCCCGGCAAAACCCGACGGCGTCATGCTGCCCAAATCGGCTGGCGGCCAGGATGTCCAGCACCTCTCGGCAAAGCTCAGGCTGCGCGAAGCGGAGAACGGCTTGGCCGACGGCGCGACAAAAATCCTGCCGATCATTACCGAAACACCGGCGGCCGTGCTGGCGGCGGCGAGCTACGCCGGGGCAAGCGCGCGACTTGCCGGGCTGACCTGGGGCGCGGAAGACCTGTCGGCGGCGATCGGAGCGCGCACCACCCGCGACCAACATGGCCGTTACACCGAAATATTCCGCTTCGCTCGCGCCATGACCATTCTCGCCGCCGGCGCGGCGAAAGTCGCGGCGATCGACACCGTCTTCCCGAATTTCCGCGATATGGCGGCCTTCGAGGCCGAATGCAGGGAGGCCGAACGTGACGGCTTCACCGGCAAGATGGCGATCCACCCTGATCAGGTGCCGGTCATAAACGCCGCCTTCACGCCCTCGGTGGAAGCGGTGCAACAGTCGGCGGCAATTGTCGCGGCATTCCAGGCGGCGGGAAATCCCGGCGTCGTCGGCATCGACGGCAAGATGTATGACCGGCCGCATCTGCGGCTGGCCGAGCGGCTTCTGGCACGCGCCCGGGCAGCCGGAATCTCCGCCTGACCGCTACCAGACCAACGGGATCAGGCGGTAGCGGACATGGGCCGCATAGTCGTCATAGCCGCGCAGGCCGGTGCGAAGCGTTTTTTCCTCGATGAATGTGCGGATGGCCAAGAGAACGATGAACACGACGACCAGTGCCAGCCCCCACCAGGAGCCGAGCAGGAGAGCCGTGCCGGCAAAGAAGAGGATGGCGCCGGCATACATGGGATGGCGCACATAGCTATAGGGACCCGTTGTGATCACTTGCTGTCCGCGCTCCGCCTGGATCTTCACGACGGGCGCCGCGAAGCTATTCTCCAGCATCGTCAGATAGCTGATCCATAGTCCGACCAGCAGAACCAGCGCACCGATCGCCTGTACCCAGACCGGAACGACGGACCAGCCGAAGCGGTAGTCGAAACCCATGAAGGCCAGCCAGGCAAATATGCCGAGCAGGAGTATGCTCAACAGAACCTTGTCGGCCGCGGTCTGGTCCTTCTGGATGGGAGAGCTCAGCCGTTCGTTCATCAGCCCGGGATCGCGCCGGGCCAGCGTCACGCCAAGGGTCAGGCTCAGCCCGGTCATCACCGCCAGATATACCCAGGCTCCCGGCCAGGTCAGCGTACCCGCTGTCAGGAAAAGCAGCGCGCCCATGGCGCCGAACCACACGAACGTCTGGAGGATCAATCTCGAGACCATGAT
Organism: Mesorhizobium sp. BR1-1-6; assembly: GCF_020165355.1. NCBI lineage: Bacteria > Pseudomonadati > Pseudomonadota > Alphaproteobacteria > Hyphomicrobiales > Phyllobacteriaceae > Mesorhizobium > Mesorhizobium sp. BR1-1-6. The sequence continues at coordinate 26,226 of NZ_JAIUHZ010000005.1, forward strand.
CAACCTTCCATGATATTTGCCGTCGGCATTTACCAGCAACAGACTACCGCCGACCCTCAGCGGACTATCGCCCATCCCGCGCCTGGACGAAACGGTCCTGGTGTGCAGAAGGTTTCGTCATGCCGCGTCATCAAGCTCAGGGCGCGTCGTGATGACGGCTCGCCCTCAGGAAAGCACAGTGACTGGGCCCCCTTGCGGGCTAATCCTTGCCCCAACGCGGCCGGCGCATCGAAAACACTTCGTTGACGCTGGCATAATCCATGTAGCCGAGGCGAGCGACATTGCCGGCCTTGCTGATATCGAACAGGCCGTCTTTCAGGTAGGCATCGTCAATATGCACGCCGATCACTTCGCCGGCCACGACGACGGCGCTGGTCGGCGTTCCGTCCAGGGCCTTTGGCCGGAACACTTCGGTCACCTTGCATTCGAGTGCGGCGGGTGCGGCCGCCACGCGCGGCGGCGCGACAAGACGCGACGGCGCCATGGCGAGATCGGCATAAACGAACTCGTTGACGCCGCGCGGCGCGTCGACCGACGTCCGGTTCATCTTCTCGGCGAGATCGCGGCCGACCAGATTGGCGACGAACTCGCCGGTCTCCTCAGCGAAGGAGGCACTGTCCTTCTCGCCCTCGGAGGAAAACCAGACGATGAAGGGCCTTGTCGAAACGGCATTGAAGAAGGAATAGGGCGCGAGGTTGATCTCGCCGGCCCCGTTAAGGGTCGAGATCCAGCCGATCGGGCGCGGCGCCACGATCGCCTTCGACGGATCATGCGGCAGTCCGTGCCCCTTTGACGGCTCGTAGAACACTTACCCCGCCCAGGGCCCGGCATAGTCCGCATAAAGCTTTGCCGGATCGGGGCGCGGCCGCTCCGGCGCCGGGCCGCCATAGGAGCCGATATGGACGAAGCCGATGACGCGCTCTTGCGGCGCCAGCCCCAGGATCGCCCTGCCTTCCGGCACGTCTGAATACCAGTTGCTGATCATGTTGGTGCCATAGCCCAGTGCGTTGGCAGCAATCATCAGGTTCATCGCCGCCATGCCGCCGGACAGGAACATCTCCCATTGCGGGATTTTTGGATTTTCCTTCGGCACCGACACCACGCCGATGACCAGCGGCGCGCGCGAGAAGCGCGCCAGCTCCTGGTTGCGGCGGCCATCCGGTAAAGGTCCCTCCCGCTGTTCGGCAAGGGCCGCCAGCTCCCTGCCGATTTCGATGCGGGCATCACCGCGATAAAGAATGAAGCGCCAGGGCTCGAGCCGGCCATGATCGGGCACGCGCGTGGCCGCGGCGATCATCGTGGCGATCTCGGCGTCGCCGGGCGCGGGCTCCTTCAAGTCCGGTATCGGCGCTGAATTGCGGGTCAGCAGGAAGTCGATGATCGGGGACGCCATGGGCGCAAGTCTCCTAAGTTCGATTTTGAGCTGAAGCGCGCCATGGGAATGCGGGGCGGCTCGGGCATCGACGCGGGCGCGCCAGGCTGGAGAGTCGTATCCGTCGGACTCTTAAGCCTTGAAATTGCCACCGCCATGGGCTTCAACGCAAGGCATGTTTGAGGGGGCTTTGCGTCTTTTCCTGATCTGGGTCTGCACCCTGCTGCTCATGGCGCCGGTTTCCGTTGCCGTGGCACAGAACGTGGATGGCGTCAGCGACCTGAAGCTTCCCGGAATTTCGAGCTACGCGACGCCGAAAGGCGAGACATCGCTGGCGCTTGGTGGCGGCGGCGCCATCACCTTGTCCGCGCAATTGACCGACAAGGGAGGCGATATCACTCGCGGTATCGTCTGGCGCGTCTTCAAGCCGGAGGCCGTCAACGGCAAATTGCCGATGGTGGCTTCCGCCCATGGGGGCACGGCGGTCTTCCAGCTCGAACCCGGCAGCTATCTGGTTCACGCTTCCTACGGCCGGGCCGGTGCCACCAAGCGCATCACTGTCGGCAAGGACGCCAAACGCGAGAGCCTCGTGCTCGATGCCGGCGGCCTGAAGCTCGACGCCGTCCTTTCCGGAGGGGCGCGCATCCCGCCAAAGAAGTTGCGCTTTTCGATCTATGAGGGCAATGCCGAACCCAATGGCGATCGCGCGCTGATCATTCCCGACGTCGAGCCCAACAGCGTCGTGCGTCTCAATGCCGGCATCTACCACGTGGTCTCGACCTATGGCGCGGTCAATGCCGTCATCCGCTCCGACATCCGCGTCGAGGCCGGCAAGCTGACCGAAGCCACCGTCGAGCATCACGCCGCCGAGATTACCTTGAAGCTGGTGCGTGAAGCGGGCGGCGAAGCGATCGCCGACACGTCGTGGTCGCTGCTCAACGAATCCGGCGATCCGATCAAGGAAACCGTCGGCGCCTTCGCCTCCATGGTGCTGGCCGAAGGCGACTACACGATCATCGCCAAGAACCGCGACCGGATCTACCAGAAGGATTTCACTGTCGTGGCCGGACAGAACCAGGAAATCGAGGTTCTCGCGACGGAAGCAGCCGCGATGGATCCGGAAGAAGGCGCGGATTAGTCAATTCCGGAAAGCCTCGAGCCGCTTTCCCTTCGGATCTCCACGAAATGGACCTACGCCGCCAGCTTGGCTCGTGCCGGCAGGAATGGAATCCGGCGGCGAGGAACCGGCGGCGCCAGATCGAAGACGCCTCTATAGAGGCGCTCGAGCAGCGCCTTGCGGTCGCGCACGGGCTCCAGTTCGTTCCAGTTCAGCACATCGCCGACACGCACGTCGATCGACTTGCCGGAAAGCCGGGCGAACTCGTGGATAAGCAGCGAAATGCGCAGCGTCAGCGATGCCTTGCCGACGAACTTCGCCACGCGCCCGTCGCGCTCGGCCATGTTCATGGGGCCGCTGACCAGATGGAACAGCCTGCCGTTCTGGCCGGAGAAATGCATCGGCACTACGGAAGCCTTGGCATCCTGCACGAGACGGGCCGGAAACATCTTCCATGGCAGATCGCGTGCCTGGCCAAAACCTTTCGGCGCGGTGGCGACGCCGCCGGCCGGAAACACCACGATGGTGACACGTTCTTTCAAGAGCCGCACAGCCTCGTGACGCACCGCCATGTTGTTCTTCAGAGCGTCCTTGGTCTCGGAAAAGTCGATCGGCAGCGAGTAGGGCTCCATCTCGCTGATCTTGAGCAGATCCTTGTGGATCATGACCCGGAACGGCCGCCCAAGCTGCTCGGCCAGCGACAGCACGGCAATCCCGTCGCCGATGCCAAAGGGATGATTGGCGACGATCACCAGCGGCGTGTCAGGCAGGGTCTGCGGCGGCCATTGGTCGGGGGTTCGCACCCGCACATCGATCAATTCGAGCATGCGGCTGAACACGCGCTCGCCGGACGGGACCACCTGGCGGCGCCAAAAATCATAAAGCGCTGCAAAACGGTCGCGTCCGGACAGGCCTTCGATGGAATGGATGACCCACCGCGTCAGCGCTGGCTGTCGGGGATTAGCATAGGAAAGCTCGGGAAACGGTTTTTCACGCAATTTCAGCTTGAGCATGAGGGCTTGTTACAAGACTGCCGTGACAGGGATGTGAAAATGGAGGGATGTGAAGACGGTGCGATATGGAAATGGCGGCGGACTGCTCCACCGCCATTCCGCTTGAAATACTACCGGGTCAGGCCGCAGGTTTGCGTCGGCGATCGGGCGTGACCGCTTCTTCGGTCAGCTGCGCGACCGCTTGGGCGAGACCCAGCGACTCCTGATCGCGCGATCCGAGGCGGCGCATGTTGACCGTCTGCTCTTCCGCCTCGCGCTTGCCGCAGACGAGGATGACCGGAACCTTGGCTAGGCTGTGCTCACGGACCTTATAGTTGATCTTCTCGTTGCGCAGATCCGCCTCGGCGGACAAGCCCGCGGCTTTCAGCTTCGCCACCACTTCGTTCGCATAGCCGTCGGCGTCCGAAGTGATCGTCGCCACCACTACCTGCAGCGGCGCGAACCACAGCGGGAAATGGCCGGAATAGTTCTCGATCAGGATGCCGAGGAAGCGCTCCATCGAGCCGCAGATGGCACGGTGCACCATGACAGGCTGTTTCTTCTCGGAATCCGAGCCGATGTAGAAGGCACCGAAACGCTCCGGCAGGTTGAAGTCGACCTGCGTGGTGCCGCATTGCCATTCGCGGCCGATGGCATCCTTCAGCACATATTCGAACTTCGGCCCGTAGAAGGCGCCCTCGCCAGGATTGATCGAGGTCTTGATGCGGTTGCCCGATCGCGTCCTGATCGTCTCCAGCACGCCGCTCATGATCGCTTCGGCGTGATCCCAGGCTTCGTCGGTGCCGACGCGCTTGTCCGGCCGGGTCGACAGCTTCACGCTGATTTCGTCGAAGCCGAAATCGGCATAGGTCGACAGAATCAGATCGTTGATACGCAGGCACTCCGACGCCAGTTGCTCCTCGGTGCAGAAAATATGCGCGTCATCCTGCGTGAAACCGCGCACGCGCATCAGCCCGTGTAGCGCGCCCGACGGCTCATAGCGATGCACATTGCCGAATTCCGCAAGCTTTACCGGCAGGTCGCGATAGGATTTCAACCCGTGCTTGAATATCTGCACATGGCCAGGACAGTTCATCGGCTTCAGCGCGAACACGCGGTCGTCATCGGTGTCGTCGCCGGCAACCGTGACCTTGAACATGGCGTCGCGGTACCAGCCCCAATGGCCCGACGTCTCCCACAGGCTCTTGTCGAGCACCTGCGGTGCGTTGACCTCCTGGTAGCCCTGCTCGTCGAGGCGGCGGCGCATGTAGTTGACCAGGTTCTGGAACATCTTCCAGCCCTTGGCATGCCAGAAGACGACACCGGGCCCCTCTTCCTGGAAATGGAACAAATCCATCTCGCGGCCGAGCTTCCTGTGGTCGCGCTTTTCGGCTTCCTCCAGCATTGTCTGGTAGGCGTCGAGCTGCGCCTGATCAGCCCACGCCGTGCCGTAGATGCGCGTCAGCATCGGGTTGTTCGAATCTCCGCGCCAATAGGCGCCCGCCACCTTCATCAGCTTGAAGGCATTGCCGATCTGCCCGGTCGAGGCCATATGCGGACCGCGGCAAAGGTCGAACCAGTCGCCTTGCGCGTAGATCTTGAGATCCTGATCGTCAGGAATGGCGTCGATCAGTTCCAGCTTGTAGCGCTCGCCCTTGTCGGCAAAGACCTTTTTGGCCTTGTCGCGCGACCAGACTTCCTTCGTGAACGGCTTGTTGCGCGCAATGATCTCGCGCATCTTCTTCTCGATCACCGGGAAGTCGTCCGGAGTGAACGGCTCGTTGCGGGCGAAGTCGTAGTAGAATCCGTTCTCGATCACCGGCCCGATGGTCACCTGCGTTCCCGGCCATATCTCCTGCACGGCCTCCGCCAGCACATGTGCCGCGTCATGGCGGATGAGTTCCAGCGCGCGCGGATCGTCGCGGGTGATGATCTCGATCTTGCCGGACTTGCCGAGCGGATCGGAGAGATCGCGCACGGTACCGTCGATGGCATAGGCCACGGCCTTCTTGGCCAGCGACTTGGAGATCGATTCGGCAAGGCCTGCACCGGTCATCGCCGCATCGTAGTCGCGCACGGAGCCATCGGGAAATGTCAGGGAAACGGCATTCAGCATCAGGTATTCTCCTATCCAGTCCCGCAAACGAGCGCGGGTGGTGAAATGCAGGTCGTCAGCCGTTCGAGGCTGCGGCCTGCCAGATAGCCGGAGGCGTCCGGCGGCGGCAGTCTTTTATGGGCAGATGCCGCCGCCGTAAAGCCTCGGCTATTTAATCAGCAGCGGCAGGTCCTTCAGGAAGGCCGCGCGCGTCGCGAGCCCCTTCGGCATATCGCTCCGCTTCGTATCGACGACGAGCCGGGCAAACACGATCTGGCGGCCGTTTTTCTGCGCCCAGCCGACGAACCAGCCGAGTGAACGCCTGTCCTTGCCGCCCTCGCCTCCCCTGGTGCTGCCCGTCTTGCCCTGGACGGTCCAGTCGCCGGCCTTGAAGCTGGGTAGGATGGCTTTCGTCATGTCGTGAGCCTTGGCCGAGACCGGTATCTTGCCGGCGAGGAGCTTACGCAGGAAATCGACCTGCTCGACCGGCGTGATCTTGAGCGAGGAGTTCACCCAGGAATGAGTCAGGCCGTCATTCTTGCCGGGATCGCCGGAAACGTCCGCATTGCCATAGCCGAACTTCGAGACGTAGCCGGCAAAGCTCTCCGGTCCAAGCCGGCGGGTGATCTCGCGTGAATACCACAGCACCGAGTCCCGCTCCCAGATCATCGGATCGACGGTCTTGTGGTCCCGCTTGACCGCCTTGAATTCAGGTTTGTAGTCCCAGCTCGGCGTGTGCTCGTCGCTTAGTATGCCGGCATCGTAACCGATCAGCGACAGCGGCACCTTGAACGTCGAGGCCGGGCTGAACCGCTGATCGCAGACGCCGTTTTGGTAAAGCGTCTTGCCGCTCTGCGCATCGGCGATCAGCGTGCATTGCACATCCCCGAGCGGCGCCGACTGCGCGCGCATCGGAAATCCCAGAAGCCAGGCAAGCAGGAACAGGACTCCGGCAAGGATGAAGGGAAGACGGTCGACATTGCGCATTGGATGCTCGCTCCAGAGGGGGGTTCGGCGAGCGGCTTAGCGAGGTCTCTTGTCTCGATTTTGTCTCAAATTCGCAGTTATTGTGCAGGCTGCCGTTAACCCTACCAGATCGTAAACGGTTGCCTTGAAGAACTGACCGGCAGTCAGCTTCGCGCCTCGTCGTGGTTGCCGCCGATCCGCCAATATCGCCACGGCGTAAACCAGACATACCGATCCGCCAGAACCTCCGGAACAAGGTCGACGCCATGGGTGCCGAATGGTCCGCAGCGCAGAACCCTGAAAAATCCCATCCAGCCGCCGGCCCAAAGGCCATGGCGGGCGATCGCCTCATGCGCGTATTCCGAGCAGGTCGGCAGGTGACGGCAGGAATTGCCGATGAAGCTGGACAGCGTCAGTTGATAGAGGCGCACCAGCGACGTGCCCAACACCCGGCCGGGGGTCTTGCGCCACGGGCCGGACCAGTTGCGGCCTTGCCGCGGCGGCCCGGCTGTATGTGTATGCCCATGCTGGTCGCCCACTGCGATCTCCGTCTTTCCACACGATAGATGTGGGCTTCATCGGGAGAACGCAATCCCGCCCCTGCTTGCTGAGCTTTCACGGGCGGAAGCGGCGAAGTGGCTGCCGATCAGCCGGCAGTGCCCATCGGCGGGGGCTAGACTGCTCTTCGTGGTGCTTCCGACGGGTCCTTTCGTCACGCCACTGATAGGTTGCAATCCGCATCACATCGCCAAAAATCTCTAGCAACTGGACCATGGCCGTATCTCCTTGACGACGAGTAGACCGCCGCTGGCCTTCGCCTTCAAACGAGTATAATTTCCACTTCGGATAATCCTGGGTTATGCGAATGAAGCGTGGGCGACTGCCGCTGACGGCCTTGAGGAGCTTTGAAGCAGCCGGGCGGCACCTGAGTTTCAGCAGGGCGGCCGAGGAGCTTTTCGTCTCGCAGGCAGCGATCAGCCGGCAGATCCGCGAGCTCGAGATCTTTCTGCGCCGGCCCCTGTTCGAACGTCACCATCGCCGCGTCGAACTGACCGATGCGGGCCGCCGGCTGCTCAGTCAGCTGGTCAGGAGTTTCGACGCCATCGACGCCCTGCTTTCCGAGTTGGTGGCGGCTCCCGCGCAGACAGTGGTTCGCGTCAGCGTCGAGCCGTCTCTGGCATCGGTATGGCTGGTGCCGCGGCTCAACCGTTTTCGCCAATTGCGGCCCGACATCGACGTTGCGCTCGAAGTCGATCCAAGGCTGATTGAGTTTCGCGGCGACCAGCCTGAACTTGCGTTACGCTTCAGTGCGCATGCTGCCTCGTGGCCGCGCAGCGAGGCCGAGCAGCTTGCCTCGACGGTCGATTCACCGGTTCTGTCGCCGGCGCTGCTTGCCGCGGGGCCTCCCCTCGACAAGCCGGCCGACCTTGGCCGCTATACGCTGTTGCATGAGGAAAACCGACAGGGTTGGGCGCGCTGGTTCGAGGCGGCCGGTGTGCCTGCCGACGCGGTGCTCGCGCGCGGTCCTATGCTGGCGGATGCGTCGCTTTCGAAGCAGGCCGCTCTGCTCGGACACGGGGTGGCGCTGGGCGATCTTCTGCAGATCGGTGAAGAGCTCGCCTCCGGCACGCTGGTCAAGCCATTCGACATCGACGTCGCGTCCGGCGCCTATTGGCTGGTGGCCAGAAGCCTGCGCGATCTCCCCGAGCCAGCCGCCGCGTTCGCCGACTGGGTGAGAAGCGAATTCGCCGAAAGCAGACGGCTCCAATAGGCCGCCAAATGGGCTATCAGGCGGCTTCTTCGGCGCGCTTCTTCTCGATCTGACCGATCGCGTCGACCACCGCGTCGAAGGTCAACATGGTCGAGGCATGGCGCGCCTTGTAGTCGCGCACCGGTTCCAGATATTTGAGATCGGCGAAGCGGCCTTCCGGCGGCGCTCCGTTCTCTTTCAGCATTTTCAGCATGGTCTCGCGCACCGCGCGCAATTCGTCGGCCGTAGCGCCAACCACATGCTGCGCCATGATGGAGGACGAGGCCTGGCCGAGCGCGCAGGCCTTCACGTCATGTGCGAAATCGGTAACCACGCCGTCCGCCATGTTGAGATCGACGGTAACGGTAGAGCCGCACAATTTGGAATGTGCCCTCGCGCTGGCATCGGGATGATCGAGCCGGCCAATCCGTGTGATATTTCCGGCAAAACCGAGAATTTTCGCATTGTAGACGTCGTTGATCATTATTTTCCAGTCCGTCGCCGCCAAGCGAACAGCGTTTGCCGCTGACGCGTCTTTCTTTCGCTCGTCATGACCATATATAATGGTGGCAGTCCGGTATCGACAAGGCGACGAAAAGCCCACGTCTTTGCCGCAGTTTGCTCACGCCGCTTACGGGGCTGGAAACCGGGCGAGTTTCCGACGCCGAAAGGTCGTGGTCCGTTCAACTCGTTCCTCCTGAGAGAGGGACTACGGGAGACGCCTTTATGGATGCCGTTATCAAGAAGTTCATGCCCCAGTCGGCCTACATGGAAAAGCCCGTCACCGACCGGCCGAGCGAGGCCGAGGTCGAGGCTGCGGTACGCACGCTTTTGCGCTGGACCGGCGACAACCCCGATCGCGAAGGGCTGGTCGACACGCCCAAGCGGGTGGCCAAGGCCTATCGGGAAATGTTCGGCGGCTATGACATGTGCCCGGCCGAAGAGCTTGGCCGCACCTTCGAGGAAGTGGCTGGTTACGACGACCTTGTCATCGTCAAGGCCATCCAGTTCCATTCGCATTGCGAACATCACATGGTGCCGATCATCGGCAAAGCCCATGTCGGCTATCTGCCGGACGGCAAGGTCGTCGGCCTGTCCAAGATCGCGCGCGTGGTCGATATCTTCGCCCATCGCCTGCAGACCCAGGAAGCCATGACCGCGCAGATCGCCGGCGTCATTCAGGATGTGCTCAATCCGCGCGGCGTTGCCGTGATGATCGAGGCCGAGCACATGTGCATGGCCATGCGCGGCATCCGCAAGCAGGGCTCCACCACGCTGACCTCGACCTTCACCGGCGTGTTCAAGGATACTCCCGAAGAACAGGTTCGTTTCGTCACCATGGTGCGTGGCGGTGGGGTGTAAGCCGCCTCGCCCGGCATCGCCGAACCATGATTCCGAAAGTGGCTACCGGTTTTCGGATAATTATGGTCAAACAGGAAGATAGCCCGGCGATGTCGGCACTGGAATTTCCGAAGGCTCCCTCAGACAAGAAAGCGCTGGAAGAAGGCGCGGTGTTTTCACCGCGCTTCGATGCCGCCGGCCTGGTCACCGTCGTCGTCACCGATGCGGCAGACGGCGTGCTTTTGATGGTCGCGCACATGAATGCGCAGGCTCTGGCGTTGACGCTTGAAACAGGTATCGCCCACTACTGGTCGCGTTCGCGCAATGCGCTGTGGAAGAAGGGCGAAACGTCAGGCAATCTCCAGCATGTCATCGAGGTGCTCACGGATTGTGACCAGGACGCCATATGGTTGCGCGTCAAAGTGCTAGGCCACGACGCAACTTGTCACACAGGCCGGCGTTCCTGCTTCTATCGGACGGTGGGGCTGATCGACGGCAAGGCGATGCTTGCCGACGATGGCAGCGAGCCCTTGTTCGATGCGGAAAAAACGTATCGGAAGCTCCCGTGAATGACCAGCTTGAACCTTTTGCCCGCAGCCAACCACATAGATTCACCATTTCGATACGGCCCGCCTATATATTAGCTGTGGGACAAGGGAGATCATGATGCTCGAGTGGGCGTCATTGCGTAACAGAGCGGACGTACGAGAGGCGAATGGTCCCGCTTCGTCCGGCGGCGCGTCCGAAACAACATCACCAAAGAAAACTGGCATCTCGCTTGCACTGGGCGGCGGTTGCGCAAGAGGCTGGGCGCATATCGGCGTGCTGCGCGCGCTCGATGAAGCCGGCATCGAGGTTTCGATGATTGCCGGCACCTCGATCGGCGCGCTGGTCGGCGGCTGTTACCTCGCCGGAAAACTGGACGAGTTGGAAGAGTTCGCCCGCAGCCTAACCAGGCGGCGCATCTTCGGCCTGCTCGATCTAAACCTGCGCGGCAGCGGTCTGTTCGGCGGCATGAAGCTGGATGCTCGCCTGCGTGAGCATGTGGCCGGCATTCGCTTTGAGGATTTGTCCAAGCCGTTCGTCGCGGTCGCTTCCGAAATCCGCACCGGCCATGAGATTTGGCTGTCGAACGGTTCGCTGATAACAGCCATGCGCGCTTCCTATGCCTTGCCCGGCGTGTTCGAGCCGGTGACTTGCAATGGTCGCGTGCTGGTCGACGGAGCTTTGGTCAATCCGGTGCCGGTGTCGGTCTGCCGTGCCTATGAGCAGCCGCTGGTTGTCGCGGTCAACCTTCATTACGACCTGTTCGGCCGTGCCGCCGTCATCAAGCATAGCGCCGGCGAACTGGTCGTCGAGAACGATGCACCGCGCAGTGGCCAATTCGACCCGGAGCACCGGGCGCATCAGACGCGGCTTGGCATCACCGGCGTCATGGTCGAGGCCTTCAACATCATCCAAGACCGAATCTCGCGCGCCAGGCTTGCCGGCGATCCGCCGGACATGTCGCTGCAGCCCAAGCTCAGCCACATCGGTCTGACCGAATTCCACCGCGCCGATGAGGCGATCCAGATCGGCTATAGGGCAACGATGGCACAGATCGGCGAACTGACCCGGCTTCAGACGGTTCTCGCCTGATCAAAGACGCATCAGGCGCGTGCCGCGTCGACGATGCGGAACTGCACGCTGCGATTGCCGTTCCAGTAATTGCCCGACAATGAGCCGGCGACGTGGATCGTCTTACCGCGGTTCTTGAACAGGAAGTCGCCGAGCACGGTGTCGACGGCACGAAAGGCGATCGCCTGGATGCGACCGCCACTGCCCGACTGGAGGTCGGCGCGGATGTGGTTGGTGCCGACCAGCCGGGCGTCGGCCAGCCGATGGCGAGGCAGCGCGAAAACAGGCGCGACATGCCCTGCACCGAACGGGCCGGCCTTTTCCAGCGCATCCAGCAAGGCCAGCGTCGCACCCTCGGCGGCAAGCGCGCCGTCGATCGCCAGGCTTTCCTCGTCTTGCAATCGGAACACGTCGGCTGCTGCGCGCTCCTCGAAAAATGCCCTGAGCTCGCCGAGCCGCGTGCGCTCGACGGTAATGCCGGCTGCCATGCCATGGCCGCCGCCCTTGACGATCAGCCCGGCATCTGCGGCTTCGCGCACCAGCCGGCCGAGATCGAAGCCCGACACCGAGCGACCTGAACCGGTGCCGGTGCCGGTGGCGTTGAAGGCGATGGCGAAGGCCGGCCGTCGGGCATGGTCCTTGAGCCTGGAGGCAAGCAGGCCGACGATGCCGGGATGCCAGTTGGTGCTAGCGGTAACGACGATGGCCGGCCCGCTGCCGCCGGCAAGCTCGGCATCGGCCTCGGCACGCGCCGCGGCCAGCATCTCGTGTTCCATCAGCTGCCGCTCCTGGTTGAGCCGATCGAGCGTCTCGGCGATGGTGCGGGCCTCGACCGGATCGTCGGTCGCAAGCAGCCGGCTGCCGAGGGCGGCGTCGCCGATGCGCCCGCCGGCGTTTATGCGCGGTCCGATCAGGTAGGCCAGATGGAAGGTGCTGAGCGGCTCGCCGACGCGCGAGACCCGCGCCAGCGCAGACATTCCCTCGTTCTTCTGCTGGCGCGCCACTTGCAAGCCCTTGACGACGAAGGCACGGTTGACGCCGGTGAGCGGCACTACATCGCAGACCGTGGCCAGCGCCACGAGATCGAGCAGCGAGAGCAGGTCCGGCGGCGTGGCGTCGGCCAGCCGGCCGCGCAGGACCTTGGCCGTCTGCACCAGCGCGAGAAAAACCACTCCGGCGGCGCAGAGATGGCCCTGCCCGGAAAGGTCGTCGTCGCGGTTGGGGTTGACCACCGCGTGTGCCGCCGGCAAGGCGCCGCCGACCTGGTGATGGTCGAGCACCACGACATCGGCACCGGCGGCATTGGCCGCGTCGATGGAAGCCGCGCTGTTGGTGCCGCAATCGACGGTGACGATCAGCGTCGCGCCGCGCGAGACGAGCTCGCGCATGGCTTCGGGATTGGGACCGTAACCCTCGAAGATACGATCGGGAATGTAGATTTCCGACGATATCGAGAAATGCGCGAGGAAGCGTTTGAGCAAGGCCGACGAGGCGGCGCCATCGACATCGTAGTCGCCGAAGATCGCCACCTTCTCCCGGGCCATCACCGCGGCGGCTATTCGAATGGCCGCCTTGTCCATGTCAGTCAGCGAAGCCGGGTCCGGCAGCAGGTCGCGGATCGTCGGGTCGAGAAAGCGCTCCGCCTGTTCCGCCGTCACGCCACGTCCGGCAAGCACGCGCGCGACGATATCGGGCACGCCGTGCCCCTGTGCGATGGCAAGCGCGACCATGTCCTGCCGCTCGGTCAGCCGATGTTCCCAGGAAACACCGGTGGCCGACTGTCGGACATCGAGAAAAAGGCGTCTCTCGCCCGTCATGCGAGGCGACGTTTGCGGATGATCATTGCCCACAATATGCGACGGCCAGTCAGGAATGCATCAAAACTTTTCCAGGTCCTGATGCCGGGCCTTGATCTCGCGCACGGTGCGCGACGACGAGCGCAGCACGATCGTGTGCGTTGTGATGTAGTTGCGGCCGAACTTGACCCCTGCCAGCATGTTGCCGTCGGTGACGCCGGTGGCCGCGAACAACACATCGCCGCGCGCCATGTCCTCGGCCCGGTAGACCCGCTTCGGGTCGGCAATACCCATCTTGCCGGCGCGGGCGACCTTTTCGGGCGTATCGAGGATCAAGCGGCCCTGCATCTGGCCACCCGTGCAGCGCAGCGCCGCCGCGGCCAGCACGCCCTCCGGCGCGCCGCCAATGCCGAGATAGATGTCGATGCCGGTTTCCTCGGGATCGGTGGTGTGGATGACACCGGCGACGTCGCCATCGCCGATCAGCCGGATTGCCGCCCCGGTGGCGCGCACGGCGTCGATCAGCTTGCCATGGCGCGGACGGTCGAGGATGCAAGCGGTAACGTCGGACACCGCGACGCCCTTGGCCTTTGCCAGGCTGGCTATGTTTTCGGCCGGCGAGGCATCGATGTCGATGACGCCCTCGGCATAGCCCGGGCCGATGGCGATCTTGTCCATGTAGACGTCGGGCGCGAACAGCAGGCTGCCCTTCTCGGCGATGGCGATCACGGCCAGCGCGTTGGGCAGGTTCTTCGCGCAGATCGTGGTGCCTTCCAGCGGGTCGAGCGCAATGTCGACCGCCGGGCCTTTGCCGGTGCCGACCTCCTCTCCGATATAGAGCATCGGCGCCTCGTCCCGCTCGCCTTCGCCGATCACCACCGTGCCCTTGATGGCGAGGCGATTGAGCTCCTGGCGCATGGCGTCCACCGCGACCTGGTCGGCGGCCTTTTCGTCACCGCGTCCGCGCAGCCTGGCGGCCGCGACGGCGGCGCGTTCGGTGACGCGCACCAGTTCCATGGTGAGTATCCGGTCAAGTCCGGCGATAATGTTGTGGGCCACGTTCATCAGGTCGATCCTCGTTCGCATGCCACCTCCCGCCGGAGGCGCGCCTCTTGTGTCAAACGAGCATGACAACGGCAAGACCTCTCGAAGGTTTTCTCGAAAAGCCTGCAATATCAATCGATTAAACTATGGATAGCACGATTCCGGCGAACTTGGGCCGCTTTCAAAGTAGGTATCGAGATCTAAAACACGGCCAGATATTTCAATAGCGAAACGATGCCGATGATGATGACGATGATCTGCGCGATCTGCCGCATCCTGGCATCCAGCGGCAATCGCTGAATGAGATAAAGCACCAGAATGATCACGAGGAACGTGATCAGAATACCGATCAGGACGGAAGAAGCCATGGTGCTCCCCTGGAAATTGCTCGATGGACAGGTAAGCCGGCAAACCCGGTTCGGTCGTTACCGGATCAATACCAGCGGCGCTGGGTGTCATTCATCGATTGGCCAACGGCGAGGCCGGCCAGAAAACCCAGCAGCCCGATGACGCCGACCACAGCCGTCGTCGTGCCCGGATTTTCCCGCGCGACCTCCGAGACCGCCTGCGCCTGGCTGCGCAACTGCTGAGCCGTTCGCGACGCACGGCTCGCCGCGCTGTCGTAGACATCGGATGCCTGAGCCGAGGCCTCGTCAACCAATTCCGCACCTCGCTCCGAAAGGCTCTTGTTGATCCTGGTGATCTCCTTGCGCAGATCGGCGATCTGCTTTTCGAGCGTCTTTTGGATGTCGTCGATCTGGGGGGTGTCGGATTTCGATGTTTCGGCCATTGGCATTCCCTCGGTTTGCACCTCGGGAGAACGGCGCTGGCCGGGATTGGTTCCGGCGAGCCAAGCAGCGGCATCGGCCGCAACAGTATCGTCGCAGCAATCCCGTGGTAGGCGACGGAAGGAAATATCTATCCTGCCCGTTCGATCCGGATGACCTGCGGCTTGTCGGTCAGGTGACCATCCTTGGTGATACCGTCCACGGCCTTGCGCACCGCAGCTTCGGTGGTCTCGTGGGTGACGAGGATCACCGTCTTTTGCGCCGCCGCTTCGCCGCTGATCGCGTGCTGGACGATCGATTCCAGCGAGATATCGTTGTCGGCCATGCGCTTGGCGATGGCCGCGAACACGCCGATGCGGTCATGCACGGTCAGCCGGATGAAGTAGCCGCCGGCATGGCTGCGCATCTGCGCCTTCTTGTAAGGCTTCAATTCCCTCGCCGGCCTGCCGAATACCGGGCCGTGCTGGAAGCCGGGACGGCTCTTTGCGATATCGGCGATGTCGCCGATGACGGCCGAGGCGGTGGCATTGCCGCCGGCGCCGGGGCCGGAGAGCAGCAGTTCGCCGAGGATGTCGGTCTCGATCGCCACCGCATTGATGACGCCGTGGACCTGCGCGATCACCGAGGCCGTCGGCACCATGGTCGGATGCACGCGCTGCTCGATGCCGCTCTCGGTGCGCTGGGCAACGCCAAGTAGCTTGATCCGGTAGCCGAGATCGCCGGCCGCACGGATATCGGCCTGGGTGATGTTCGAGATGCCTTCCATGTAGATGTCGTTGGCGGCGATCTTGGTGCCGAAGGCCAGGCTGGTCAGGATCGACAGTTTGTGCGCGGTGTCATGGCCTTCGATGTCGAAGGTCGGGTCGGCCTCGGCATAGCCCAGCCGCTGCGCGTCCTTGAGGCAGGCGTCGAACGAGATGCCTTCGGCCTCCATCCGGGTCAGGACATAGTTGCAGGTACCGTTGAGAATACCGAAGACGCGGGTGACCGAGTTGCCGGCCATCGCCTCGCGCATCGTCTTGATAACCGGAATGCCGCCCGCCACCGCGGCCTCGTAGTTGAGCAGCACGCCCTTCTTCTCGGCGATCTCGGCCAGTACGACACCATGTTTGGCCAGCAGCGCCTTGTTCGCGGTAACGACATGGCGGCCGGCTTCGAGCGCCGCCCTGACCGCCGCGAACGCCGGCCCCTCGTCGCCGCCGATCAGCTCGACGAAAACGTCGATCTCGGCGGCCTGCGCCATCTTGACCGGATCGTCGAACCATTTCGCGGCATTGAGATCGACGCCGCGGTCGAGCTTGGGATCACGCGCCGAAACCGCCGACACGACGATGTCGCGCCCACACTGCCGTGTCAGCTCCGCCGCCTTGTCGCGCAGCACGCGCGCCACCGAGGCGCCGACCGTGCCGAGGCCGGCAATTCCAACACGCAGAGCTTCAGCCATGGCCGGCGATGTCCCCCGAAAGATCAAACGAAATTGTGTGCGGAAAGCTTACCGATGGGCGGAAAGCGGCACGACATTGTTGGGTTGCTTGGCACTGGTCGCCAGGAAGCGCTTGATGTTGCGCGCCGCCTGCCGGATCCGGTGCTCGTTCTCGACCAGCGCGACACGCACGAAATCATCGCCGTGTTCGCCGAAGCCGACGCCTGGCGCCACCGCAACGTCGGCATGTTCGATGAGCAGCTTGGAGAATTCGAGCGAGCCGAGATGGCGGAACGGCTCGGGAATCGGCGCCCAGGCGAACATGGACGCAGCCGGAGCCGGAATGGTCCAGCCCGCGCGGCCGAAGGCATCTACCATCACGTCGCGCCGCTTGTGGTAGATGTCGCGCACTTCGGCGATGTCGGCGCCATCGCCGTTGAGGGCGTGTGCGGCCGCCACCTGGATCGGGGTGAACGCACCGTAATCGAGATAGGATTTCACCCGGGTCAGCGCCGAGATAAGCCGCTCGTTGCCAACCGCAAAGCCCATGCGCCAGCCGGGCATGGAGAAGGTCTTCGACATGGAGGTGAACTCGACGCAAACGTCGATCGCGCCCGGCACCTGCAGCACCGAAGGCGGCGGATTGCCGTCGAAATAGATCTCCGAATAGGCAAGGTCCGACAGGATGATGATGTCGTTCTTCTTCGCGAACGCCACCACGTCCTTGTAAAAATCGAGCGAGGCGACCAGCGCCGTCGGGTTCGACGGGTAGTTGAGGATCAGCGCCAGCGGCTTCGGAATCGAATGGCGGATGCCGCGCTCGACCGCCGGGATGAAACCGTCATCGGGTTCCACCTGCAGCGACCGGATGACGCCGCCCGACATGATGAAGCCGAAAGCATGGATCGGGTAGGTTGGATTCGGGCACAGGATCACGTCGCCAGGGGCGGTGATCGCCTGCGCCATGTTGGCGAAGCCCTCTTTCGAACCCAGCGTTGCCACCACTTGCGTATCGGGATCAAGCTTCACGCCGAAGCGGCGCTGATAGTAAGCGGCCTGGGCGCGGCGCAGGCCCGGAATGCCGCGCGAGGAGGAATAGCGATGGGTGCGCGGATCGCGCACCACTTCGCACAACTTGTCGACGATTGCCTTGGGCGTCGGCAGGTCCGGATTGCCCATGCCGAGGTCGATGATGTCGGCGCCGCGCGAGCGGGCGCTGGCCTTGAGCCGGTTGACCTGCTCGAAGACATAGGGCGGAAGCCGGCGGACCTTGTGAAACTCTTCCATGGCAGTTCCAGACATCACTTGGCGTTTGGCAAGGCGCGCCGTGTCGGCAAGTGCCTTGGGCGCGCGCTATATACTTATTTGCAGGTAGGGTCGAGGGTGGGGTCGCATTTGCCTTCGATCTGCTTCAGCGTCTGCGCGCCATGCTTGCTGGCCAGGTCCGTCAGCGCCGCCTGATTGGTGACGTTGGGGGCGCCGCCATTGGCTGCCTGCGCGCTTTCGTCCCCCTTCAATTCCGCGAGCCTGGCATTCCTCTCGGCATCGGTGAACTGTTTGGCCGCTACTTTCGGCGGGATGTTCAGGTTCGGAAAGGTGCCGGTATCCTTCGGTCCCGCTGATGTGGCGATGGGCACCGGGCCGCTGGTATTGGTGCTCGAGCAGGCCCCAAGGCACAGCAGGGCAATTGCCGCACCGATGCGGCAAAAACGACCGGCGCCGAAAAAAACAGTCTCGCCAATGTTAATCGTCATATTGTTTCCTTGGCAGCCGGGGTAGAGCGAGGTTGGACCCAGTCGGATGTCCCATGGTAATATGTCAAGAAAACGCTTCGGGAGGAACCCCGCGCACCATGTCCAAAACACCCGATTCGGGCAAAGCGGAAGATGGCGGACCTTCGATGGTCGAGCAATATCTGGTGAAGGACCCGGAACGCTTCGCCCTGAACATGGCGCGCATGATCGAGCAGGCCGGCAAGGCGGCTTCCGCCTGGGCCGAGCCGCGCGAGAAGGGCGAAGTGCGCGACCATGTCGCCGAACCGGTCGTCGACATGGTGAAGACCTTCTCCAAGCTCAGCGAATACTGGCTTGCCGACCCACAACGCGCGCTCGAAGCGCAGACGCGGCTGTTCGCCGGCTATATGACGGTTTGGGCGAACGCCATCCAGCGCGTCAGCCCCGATGCCGAGCGAACCGAGGACGCGGTCAAGCCGGAGCGCGGCGACAAGCGTTTCCAGGATCCGGAATGGGGCCGCAACGCCTTCTTCGATTTCTTGAAACAGGCCTATCTCGTCACCTCGCGCTGGGCGGCTGATCTTGTCGAGCACGCCGAAGGCCTGGATGACCACACCCGCCACAAGGCGAGCTTCTACGTCAAGCAGGTGTCCAACGCCATCTCGCCGTCGAATTTCATCCTGACCAATCCGGAACTGTTTCGCGAAACCATCGCCTCGAACGGCGAAAATCTTGTGCGCGGCATGAAGATGCTGGCCGAGGACATCGCCGCCGGCAAGGGCGACCTGAAGCTGCGTCAGGCCGACTACTCGCCCTTCGAGATCGGCCGCAACATCGCCACCACCCCCGGCAAGGTGGTCGGCCGCAGCGACGTCGCCGAGATCATTCAATACGATCCCGCCACCGAGACGGTGCTGAAACGGCCGCTGCTGATCTGCCCGCCCTGGATCAACAAGTTCTACATACTCGACCTCAACCCGCAGAAATCCTTCATCCGCTGGGCGATCGAACAGGGCCACACCGTGTTCGTCATCTCCTGGATCAACCCTGATGAACGCCACGGCATGAAGAACTGGGAGGCTTATACAAGAGAGGGGCTGCAATACGGCCTCGACACTATCGAGAAGGCCACAGGCGAGAAAGAGGTCAACGCTATCGGCTACTGCGTCGGCGGCACGTTGCTGGCGGCGGCACTTGCCCTGCTGGCGCAGGAGGGTGACGATCGCATCAAATCGGCGACCTTCTTCACCACCCAGGTCGATTTCACCTATGCCGGCGACCTCAAGGTGTTCGTCGACGAGGAACAGGTCGCGGCGGTGGAAAAGGCGATGAACGAAAAGGGCTATCTCGACGGCACCAAGATGGCGACCGCCTTCAACATGCTGCGCTCGGGCGACCTGATCTGGCCCTATGTCGTCAACAACTACATGCGCGGCAAGGATCCCCTGCCATTCGACCTGCTTTACTGGAATGCCGATTCGACACGCATGGCGGCGGCCAACCACTCCTTCTATTTGCGCAACTGCTATCTCGAGAACAACCTCTCGCGCGGCAGGATGGAACTTGCCGGACGCACCGTTTCGCTCGCCGACATCAAGATTCCCGTCTACAACCTCGCCTCTAGGGAAGACCACATCGCTCCCGCGCTGTCCGTCTTCCTCGGCTCGAAATATTTCGGTGGCGAGGTCGAATACGTGATGGCGGGCTCCGGTCATATCGCCGGCGTCGTCAACCCGCCCGCATCGGGCAAGTACCAGTACTGGACCGGCGGCAAGCCGGAGGGCGACTTCGGCGAGTGGATCGCAAGGGCCACCGACCATCCTGGCTCCTGGTGGCCGCACTGGCAGAGCTGGATAGAGGCTAAGGACAACAATCGCGTGCCTGCCCGCAAAGCAGGCAAGCATATGAAAACTTTTGGTGATGCCCCCGGCACCTATGTCAAGGTGCGTGTGTAACCGACTGTAATGTCTGGTGAGTTGACGGACCCGTAAAAGCGGGCGAAATGGTGTCGTCAACCATCTTGCCGCCTAAATTCGGCAATTGCCGCAAAAATACTTCCAGGCTGCTGATTTGACACAGGTCTCGTTTCCGGATCGGAGACAAGGGGCACCTCGACGCAGCCGTTCGGACGCCGCGCCAAGGATATACCGATCGGATATCGAGGGGGAATTTGACTTTGAAATCAGCAGGGTGGAGCCTCGCGAAGGGAGAACGCCGCACCATTGCGGCGGCGCTCTGCTCCGTGCTCCTGGCCTCCTGCACCTCGGCCGGCGACCCCACAATGTCGGTTGGCATGCCCGGCTACAATGCCTCCGCGTCGGACATCAACGCAGCCTCGACAAACAAGCCGATCGTGGCCGGCGATTCGTCGTCGCAGACGGCGACCACGCAGACCACCGTGATGGCGGAAGGCGACACAGCGCTGCCCGAGACGGTCGCCTACGTGCCGATTACCAAGCCGCAGGCGGCCTTCCCGCTCACCGCGCCGGCTGAAGCTGAAACGATTGCCGGAAACACGCCGCAATCGCTGGAGCAGCAGCCGCAGACGGCGCAGCAGACCGATGCGGCGGCGCAGAAGATCGCCGCCGCCGACGCGGCCGTGACGGCGCCGAAGCAGGCCGCCACACCGGCGATGAACAATCCGGTCTATGTGACCGCTGGCGAGGCGCAGCAAGCGGAGGCGCCGAAGAAAAGGGGTTTCCTGGCCTCGATGTTTGGCGCCACGCCGGCTTCGGCGAAGCCCGCTCCACTGGTCAACACGCGCGCAGGCGAACAGCCGGCTGTGCAGGCCAAGCCCGCCCCGGCGGCGGCAAAGCCGATCATTACACTGGCCTCGGCCGATTCCACGGCGAAACCGGTGCAGCTGGCTTCGCTCGGCGACGACTCAGGTCACATCACCGGCAGCGATGCCCTGCCGGGCGTCCGCCAGACGGCGCTGTTCGAGATCAAGCGCAAATCCGGCCTCGACGACGAAAGCGACGTCGACCTCAACGAGGATGAAGGTTCGGGCGGCCTCTACCAGGTAGCTTCCGCCGCCGGCATGGCGCGCCTGGCGCCCAACGGGCTCTTGAAGCAGAACGAGAGTGTCGACGTGGCGTGCCTCAAGCCCTCGCTGGTGCGCGTGCTCAAAACGATCGAAGGCCACTACGGCCGCAAGATGGTCGTCACCTCCGGCTATCGCGACCCCGCCCGCAACCGCCGTGCCAACGGCGCCAAGAATTCGCTGCACATGTATTGCGCCGCCGCCGACATCCAGGTGCCGGGCGTCTCGAAATGGGAGCTGGCGAGCTACGTCAGGACGATGCCCGGCCGCGGCGGCGTCGGCACCTACTGCCACACCGAATCGGTCCACGTCGACGTCGGCCCCGAGCGCGACTGGAACTGGCGCTGCCGCCGGCGCAGCGGTGGCGAAGGCTGACCAGGGCCGGTTCGGCTGGACGCGCTAATACCGTGGTCCAAACCTCCGCGATTGCTCTCCTTCGCAAAGAGCGAGGTGAGTTCTGGGTTTGGCACGGGCACATGCAATCTGTTCTTAAGGCTTAGTCATCTCCTTCTTGAGACTTGGCTTAATTATGGCGCGGTAGTTTTTGATCCCAGCAGCAAGAAGCCGGGTTTCCCACGTTCCCGCTTACCTCTTTTCTTCAGGTTGACAGTGATATCCTTGAGGGGGAGCTTTCCACTCAGGATTTGTTAATCATGCTCGGGGATTGGAATGCACAAGGTCGTCGCGGCGATTGCTGTGCTTGTGCTTGCGTTGGTGGCGGACATGGGTTCGATATCGCCATCCTTCGCTCAGCAACGCTGCACGGAAATCGGATTTCCAGACAAGGACACGGCCGTTCAGAGCGGCCTCGCGCCTGTCGATAACTGCTATGAGCTCGACGCCCAGGCTGCTGCCGCTTCATCGGACGCCCGGGCCGGAACGCCATTTCGCGATTGCGAACATTGCCCTGAAATGGTCCCGCTGCCTCCGGGCAGCTTCATGATGGGCGCAAGCCAGAAGGAGATGAAGCGGCTCAGATATGTGCAATGGGCGACGCCTCAACATGAGGTAACGATCGGCTATCCGTTCGCCATCGGTCGCTTCGAGGTCACCGTTGATGAGTTTGACGCTTATGTGAAGGAAACCGGTGCTGGGGTCGGCGGCAAGTGCGGTATACGTACGATCGAAAGCGGCCCGAACAAATTCAAAATATAGCGGCACACCCGTCCCCGGCGGCGACAAGACTGAATCCGCGCCATACGCCATCTATATCAGCGACGGCTCCTACGCGCAGCCGGGATTACCCGTGACAGGACGACAACCGGCCGTATGCGTTTCCCGCAACGACATGAAAGACTATCTCGACTGGCTCTCCATGAAGGCGAACAAACACTACCGGCTGCCGACAGAAGCGGAGTGGGAATACGCTTATCGGGCGGGAACGGATTCGTTCAATTATTGGGGCGATGACTTCAAGCAGACATGCGATTACGCGAACTTCGCAGACCGCAAGTCCGGCTATCAGGCAGGCATGGCTGCCTCCTGTTCGGAGAAAATACATCCTGACTGGACCGCCGAGGTCGGTTCCTACAAGCCCAACTCATGGGGTCTTTACGACATGGGCGGTAATGCCCAGGAAGCCGTCGAGGACTGCTTTCACAAGAGCTACCAAGGGGCGCCCGCTGACGGTTCGCCTTGGACGGAGCCCGACTGCGTTCTCTTCGCGGCGCGCAGCGGCGACTATGAGTTGACGCAGTTCTCCATGCGTGGGTCAGAGCGGTTGCTGTTCGGATACACCGACGATACCGATGACGGCATGTGGAACCGGGATGAAGGATCCGATGAACGCTTCAACGTCATGGGTTTCCGTGTGGCCTTGTCGCTCGACGATAAGAGCTGGGACAAGACCGCGCGAGCTGCTGCGCCCGAAAAACCGGCAGAAGTGAAGGTTGCGGCCGCTGCATCACCGACCACAACAGACAGTGGTCCGCAATATGACCACCTGCCCGCCGCGGTCAAAACCTACGTCGAGGATATCCGCAACAGCTGCAAGGACTATGACGCGAGCGGCATCCCTGCCAACAAGATGTCGGGCGTCCGACCGATTTCGCTTGTCGACGGCTCGCCAGCCCTTCTCATCGAGAATGAAACCTTATGCTCCGGCCATTACCCGGGCGCGAATTGCAGCAATCGCGGGTGCGATGTGGTGGTCATGGTCGAAGGGAACGGCGGTTGGAAGGAAATCTTCCACGAGCATCTGTACGACGACACCTTCGACATCGGCGAGGACAAAAAACTGAGTTCGATTTCAGCGACAATCTATGCGGGCGACCCGCATTGTGGTTCCCCTCCGAACGCCAAATTCATGTCCAGCGACAGCTGCGATGTCGTGATCCACTATGAAAACCAGGGCTGGATTTGGCGAAAGGCCCAACATGCGGCGACGTCGCGCGTCACCGGCGGCCAGATAGGGACGGACACCGCACCTTCGACCACAGAGAATTGCGGCGGCTCATATGTCTTCGTGCAATTGGTCACGTTCCTGTACGATCCTCTGCTCGGCCCGAAGGTGGATCGACAAATGCTCGAGGCAAAGGGTGACGCTGCCTCCTGGTACGACGTGGAATGCGATGCGGCTGGGAGGCCCTCGATCTTTACCCGCTACGAGTTTGGCAAGAAGACCGGTCTGACGGCCGTGGAATACGACGGTCAGTCGAACCATGTGGCGCGGCAAGTCGCGAAAGGTCCGGACGGAAATGTGCTCGATACCAGCGTGATTGCGCGCAATGCAAAGATGCGGCCCGCAAGAATCGAGGTCCTGAATGCAGATGGCGTAGCCGAAAAGGTCGGCCTCTTCAGCTATCGCGATGACTTCGTCGATCTGAACATTACGGAGGTGAAAAGCGGCGCATCACTATGGCATGCACGTGAATGGTTCGATGACAGCGGAGCCCTTGCCCGAGCATACTGGTACTATCCGAGGTTTTGGTATGACTATCACTACGATCCGAAAACGGGCCTTTATCCGGTGCACGACAAGTATGACGGTGACCTGAAATTCGAGACAACGAAGTACGAATATGACGAGTTCGGGAATACCCTGTCCCGCAGGTCTACATGCATTGTCGACACGTGCGACACGGTGACAAATTTCGGAAAATACGACCACGGCCATCTGGCACACGAAGAGGCGAAACTCAAAAGCGGAGACCAGCTTGTCTGGGAGAACGCGTACGATGCCGAGGGCCGACTGGCGGTGTCGCACCTGAATGCGAACGGGCGTTTCGTTATCAAGTTCGTTGTTGAACGAGATGGACCTTTGGTCAAACAGACGGTTGCCTATTCCCCGCAGGGCAAGAAGCTCTTCGTCTATGATCGCGCGGAGACGGTATACATAACCAGAAACGGATCCCCGGTGAATGGCGGCAAATACAAGCGCTTTACGAAACACGATGTCTGGTGAACAAACCGATGTCACTGTTGAGCGACATGCATTTCATCGGGCCGCTTCCGCAATCGTCTGAAAAGTGCCCGGAAATCCACGCGGCGGCTGGTGACGGCCGCCAGAAAAATTGCCGCTGGCGCTGCGTGAATCACTCGCTTCGGCAGGCGGGAAAAAAGTTGTCCAAGCCGGCACCTGACGGGTTGCCGGTTGCGCACAACGCCAGTATAAGCCGCTTTCATCTGAGCGCGCCCATCGTCTAGCGGTCAGGACACCGCCCTTTCACGGCGGTAACAGGGGTTCGATTCCCCTTGGGCGTACCAGCTTCACTCGATGTCCCCTCCGCTCCTTTCGGCGTCAAGAGCTATTGCGCCGGACAGGGTAACACCCCCTTCCGAAACGTCATTTTACGTGTTGACCATTCCGCCGCCTCGACCTTGTCGAGGGCAAGGCTCGATGGTTAAATCGGCTTTCCCAGGGGGATGCTAATATGGCAGTTCACCTTTCGGCGGATGCTCGAGCTCCTGCGGCGACGCCGCCACAAAGATATCTCTTTGGCCCGCTGGCCGACTTCCTCATGCTTGGCGGCAGCGCATTCCTGATTTTGCCGGCCCTGTTCTTCTTGCCTACCAAATACGACAGCCTTGTTGCGGCGGCGATGTTTTTCCTGGCCTACTTGATAAACTATCCGCATTTCGCCCACTCTTACCAACTCTTCTATCGCAATTTTGGAAGCAAGGTGCGCGGCGAGGGATACGACAGGGGCCTCCAGATCCGCTACATTTTCGCCGGCATTGTCGTTCCCCTGCTCATGGTCGGGTTTTTTGCTTACGGCTCGATAACGGCGAACGCCCGGCTGCTCGGAAACGCAGCCAACGCGATGTTCTTTTTCGTGGGCTGGCACTACGTCAAGCAAGGCTACGGCATGTTGATGGTGGACGCCGTGTTGAAGCGCAGGTTCTTCACCAATCCGGACAAGAAAATCTTGCTGGTCAACAGCTATGCCGTATGGCTGTTCGCATGGCTTCAGACGAACACGGCGGTCAGCCAAGCAAAATATTACGGCTTGGAATATTATACGTTTGCCACGCCTGCGTGGCTCAACACGATTGCGCTGTCGGCCGCGGCCGCTTCCACGGCCGCCACCGTCGTGATGCTGATCAATCGCTGGAGTAAAAATGGCGGCAGCCTGCCGTATAACGGCGTCGTCGCTTATATCGCGTCCCTATATCTTTGGATCCTGGTCGTGAGAATAAACCCGCTGTGGCTGCTCGTGGTGCCGGCTCTCCATTCGCTGCAGTACCTGGCCGTGGTCTGGCGCTATCAAAGCAATGTCGAGCGTGACGGTCCCGATGCACAAAAGGTTCCGGACTCCAGAATCCTGTCCGTTCTTGGTCCGATCTACAGGACGCGAGTCCTGGGGTTCGTCGTCGCCGGCGGGGTCCTCGGCGGTCTCGGTTTCTGGCTGATCCCGGCGGCACTGACTGCCTTGATCCCTTACGACAAGGAAGTCCTGGGTTCGTCGCTGTTCTTCTTCATAGTGCTGATCTTCATCAACGTGCACCACTACTTCCTTGACAACGTCATGTGGCGACGCGGCAACCCCGAAGTTTCAAAATATCTGTTCCGCTAGCGGTGGCATGGACCGGCTGTGGGACGCCTTGCGGAGCACTTCAGGCGGAAAGAATTGGCATCGGCTCAGTGGCCGCGCCGGCCGATATCTCTTTTTGCACGGCGAAGAAGAACCTGCGCACCTCGTCGCTGGCCGCCGCCCTGTCCCTGCCTGACCTGACGACGAGATCGAACAACTCCGTCGCCTTGGCCCTCCAGAACGAGGTGGCGCTGTCGCCATGCAAACTGTCGAGCCTGGCAGCCACCTCCCGAACCAGGAATGCCTGACGGTCGATCGGGAATGCACGGATTTTTTCTGGGGACATCTTCCGAACCACGAGACTGACGCAACGAATCAACCATTGCCGAACAAGCATGGCGTAGCCGCGAAAGTGGAAACGGAAGCTTAATGGCATCGGCATCGATGCTTCGTTCGGCCAGGAGAACGAAGAGCGCAGCGTACCTCAGGCTTGCAGCCCTCTCGCCTGGCCACCGCGCTTGCGCGGCGCCATCATGTCCCGGGCCATCAGTCCGGTCACCCGGCAGAACGCCATGAACGCCCGGCAGGCATCCTCGGTCTTGACCACGTCCACGGTGGCGCCGAAGCAGGCGTTGAAGGCCTTCTGGTAAATCGGGCCTTGCCGGCGCAGCGGCCAGGCCTGGAGAAAATCAAGAGCCTGTTCGACGCTGTAGATCTCCTCGACAGGCAGGCCGGGTCCGGGCGCGATACGCACCGGCACCTCAAATTGCAGTCTGTCCATCCGCCACCTCCCGAACTGTCGTCACCAGCGGCAACGCCATCCGTCGTAAAAAGTTGCTCTGGCCGGTCGCTACCGCAGGAATGTGGCGTCTCCGCGGTCATGGACGTTTTGCCGCAGCCGCCGCAAGCAAGCGCCAAGGCGCCCGGCCTTGTCGAACGCGGGCGCCTTGGCGGCCCGGCTACTGGTTGGCGGGATCGGTCTCCGCATCGAAGGCCATGCGCACCGCCGTAAGCAGCACGAGAGCAGACGGCACAGCGAAAATCCCGCCAAGGACAAGTGCCCCTGTCGCCGAAAGGCCGAGCGTCTCCGTCAGCGCCCAGTAGACGCTTCCGATACAGATGAGCGCCTGGACGGAAAGGAAAATGGCGGCGCAGGCCGCGCGCGAAAGGCTCTTGAGTGTCTTGATACTTTGCATGGAAACAATCCGGAAATGACGCGCTACGCACCGCTGCGCGACCGAAGCCGCCGCGCGGATCGAGGCGCGAACAGGAAGTGGTTAGAGTGAAGGAGCGGTTGAAACCGCTCAGGCCGGGACCGATGGCGGCGCGCGCGGCTGATTGGCAGTCGCCCACGGTGTGCGGGCGTCCCCGTCGGCGGCGACGACCTCTGCCGGCGGAACCGAAACAAACCAGGAAAAGACGGTGTCCCGAGCCGGCAGGGCCGGATGGCCGCCGGCGAACTTAACCAGGGCCGGCCGGCCGGAACGAACTTCCAGCGCCTGCGCCTTGCCGGTGATGCGCAGCAGCGCCGCCGCTTCGCCGGACCGCTCCACGCCGGCGCTGGCGACACCGGAGGCTGCTCCGGCAAAGACGGGCACCTCCGCCCGGCCAAGCGACAGCATCGCCAGCAGCACAAGGCTCATCAGCAATGAGCAGGCCGCCTTCAACGGCGCTTCAGGCAATCTGGCGTGCTCGACGCTCATGAAATCTCCAAAAACCTCCCTCGCCCTACCGCACGGTCGACTGAAAGGGAAGGAACAAGGGCGTCAAGGACATCGGGGCGCGCCGAATATCCCTGCCGCTTGGTGGTGTCCGGGCAGTTCTTCCTTGAACCTTTTGCCCTCAAGTGCCAAATCTGGGGAGATTTTCACGCCGGCTCCCTTGCAGAGCCACACCGGCAAGACGGACACCAATGGTCACTTATCTCGACGCCGCCACGGCACCGCTCAGAAACACCGGCCAGATCCGCCTCTATGGCGAGGAAGGTTTTGCCGGCATGCGCAAGGCATGCGACCTCACGGCGCGCTGCCTCGACGAACTGGTGCCGATGGTTGCGCCCGGCGTCACCACCGACACCATAGATCGTTTCGTTTTCGAGTTCGGCATGGATCATGGCGCGCTGCCGGCGACGCTCAACTACCGCGGCTACACCAAGTCTTCCTGCACCTCGATCAATCATGTCGTCTGCCATGGCATCCCCGACAACAAGCCGCTGAAGGATGGCGACATCGTCAACATCGACGTCACCTACATCCTCGACGGCTGGCACGGCGATTCCTCGCGCATGTACCCCGTCGGCACCATAAAACGCGCGGCGGAACGCCTGCTCGAAGTCACCCACGAATGCCTGATGCGCGGCATTGCCGCGATCAGGCCTGGCGCCCGCACCGGCGTCATTGGCGCGGCCATCCAGAGCTATGCCGAGGGCGAGCGCTGCTCGGTGGTGCGCGACTTCTGCGGCCACGGCGTCGGCCAGTTGTTCCACGACGCGCCCAACATCCTGCATTATGGCAGCGCCAATGAGGGCGTCGAGATGCGGCCCGGCATGATCTTCACCGTCGAGCCGATGATCAACCTCGGCCGGCCGCATGTGAAAATTCTGTCGGACGGCTGGACCGCGGTGACACGCGACCGCTCGCTGTCGGCGCAATACGAACACACGATCGGCGTGACTGACACCGGCTGCGAGATCTTCACGCTCTCCCCCAAAAAGCTCGACCGCCCCGGCCTGCCGGCCTAATGTTTCGTTCTCCCGGCGCTCGCGGTCGGGGAGCTGGGGGGCAGACGAGATGTCAGGTGACGACGACGAGCGCAGTTTCTTTGCAGAAAAGCCTGCGCAGCTTTCCGCGACCATGCACTCTCCTGGGACAGCCGGGCCTGCCGCGAAGACCAAGGGGATCGAGGAGAAGCCGCATTATCTCGGCCATCGCGACCGTTTGCGCGAACGCTTCGCCTCGGCAGGTCCCGACGCCCTGCCCGACTATGAGCTTCTGGAACTCCTGCTCTTCCGCCTGATCCCGCGCGCCGACACCAAGCCGGTCGCCAAGGCGCTGCTCTCCCGCTTCGGTACCCTGGCCGAGGTGCTTGGCGCGCCCGTCGGCCTCCTCCAGGAGGTCAAGGGCGTGGGCCCGGTGGTAGCGCTCGACCTGAAGGTCATTGCGGCGACGGCCCAGCGCATGGCGCGCAGCGAGGTCCATGGCCGCGAAATCCTCTCCTCTTGGCAGCAGCTTCTCGACTATTGCCGGTCAGCCATGGCCTTCGAGGCGCGCGAGCAGTTCCGCGTCCTGTTCCTCGACAAGAAGAACACGCTGATTGCCGACGAGGTGCAGCAGACCGGCACCGTTGACCACACGCCCGTCTATCCGCGTGAGGTGGTCAAGCGCGCGCTCGAACTGTCGGCGACGGCAATCATCCTGGTGCACAACCACCCGTCGGGCGATCCGACGCCATCGCGTGCCGATATCGAGATGACCAAGGAGATCATCGACGCTGCCAAGCGGCTGGGCATTTCCGTGCATGACCACATCATCATCGGTCGCAAGGGCTATTCCAGTATGAAGGGGTTGCTGCTGATCTAGATCATCGGCTCGGCGAAGCCACCCGAACGAAAGCAGGCAATCGCCGGCGCGGTCTTTCGGCTCAAGAATTTGAAAATCGTTCAATTCTGGAACGAATGGCCCGAAATTCAGGTCATCTCGTCACAGGTTTCCAAATTTCCCTGCAAATTCCCCGTCTTTTAGAAGATAATTCCGTTGAGGGGCGGCATTTCCGTTGATACCGTTTGAAACGCTTCAATTGGAGCCAGCCATTGCAACGCAAGCGCCCGACCATAGCGGATGTCGCACGCGCCGCCGGTGTCTCCATCGGAACGGTGTCGAACTTTATCAATGGGACTGCCGGCCTGAAGGAGGCCACGCGCGAACGCATTGAAAAGGCGATCGCCACGCTGATGTACCGGCCGAGTTCGTTTGCGCGTTCGCTGCCGGGCCGCGCGCCCCACAGGCCGAAGAATCTCGATCATCTGCCGAGGCTCCTGGTCGCGGGCCGGGTCAGCGTCGACTTTCTCTGCCGCGTCGACGTCCTGCCGCATCGCGACGACCGCATCACAGCCAGTCATATCGAGAAGGCGCTGGGCGGGCCGGCGGCCAATCTCGCGGTTGCCGCCGCCGGTGTTGGGACGCCCTACGCTCTCGACGTGGAACTGGCGACGGCGGTCGGTGAAGACCCGGAGAGTGACTGGGCGCTCGGCGCGCTTTCCAAACTGGGCGTCCACGCATTGCCGATCCGCAACACGCCCAACAACCGCCTTTCGCAAGCCATCGTGATCATCGAGCGCAATGGTAGCCGCACGATCATCAGTGAACCGTTCGAACTCGGCGAGATCGATCTGACCGCCAATCTGGACATCCAGCCCGAGCCGCGCCCGGCCTGTCTTCACATCGAAGGCTTCCACTACGAAACGATGACCGCTTCCATCGCGCGCTTTCATCAGGCCGGCTGGAGGGTGAGCCTGCATTCGGCCGGCCTGCCCAAGAGCGCACGCACGCCTGAAACCTTCACGCAGATGGTCCGGCACATCGACCTGACCTTCATCAACGATGTGATGATTCGGGAGATTTTCGACTTTCGCTCCAGGATGGCGACGATGATCGAAGAGGTGCGGCTGATGCTGGCACGCATCAAGCCGCGCGGAACGGTCGTGCTCAATCTCGGCGAGTTTGGCGCGGTCGTCTTTCCGGCGAATGGCGGACCGCAGATCGAGGTGCCGGCACTGCCTGTCGACCGCGTCGATGCGACGGGCGCCGGCGACAGCTTCGCCGGCATATTCCTAAGCCTCTGGCTGCATGGTGCGTCGCTGGACGACGCCGCCCGCCATGCGGCGATCGGCGCGAGCCTGACGACCACGGTCGAAGGCGCACAGGGCTACATCGCGGATTTCGCGACTTTGAAGGCCGCCGCCTTGGCGAACAACGCCATGTTGGCAAGCTGAACCAACAACTTACGGGAACCCAGGAGAGTATTGGTCATGGCGAAAACAAGAGTGCTTCTGGTCGGCGAGAGCTGGATGAGTTCGGCGACCCACTACAAGGGGTTCGATCAGTTCGGCAGCGTCACCTTTCACCTGGGCGCGACGCCGCTGGTCGATGCCTTGAAGAGCAGCGAATTCGACCTCGACTACATGCCGGCCCATGAAGCCGTCGAAAAGCTGCCTTTCACCACGGAGGGCCTGTCGCAATACAAGGCCATCATCCTCTCCGACATCGGCGCGAACTCGCTGCTGCTTCACCCCGATGTCTGGCTGCACGGCAAGACAGTGCCCAACCGGCTCAAGCTTCTGCGCGACTGGACGCAGGCCGGTGGTGGCATGGTCATGATCGGCGGCTATTTCTCTTTCCAGGGCATCGACGGCAAGGCGCGCTGGCACCGCACGGCCGTCGAGGAGGCGCTGCCGGTAACCTGCCTCCCCTATGACGACCGGCTCGAGATTCCCGAAGGGTTCCGGCCTGAAATCACCGGTCCCAAGGATCACCCGATCTTTGCCGGCATCGAAGGCGAATGGCCGCTGCTGCTCGGCGCCAACGAGGTCGTCGCTCGCGATCGCGATGACGTCGAAATCCTCGCACGGTTGCCGCAGGATCACGGCGGTCATCCGCTGCTGGTCACCGGCCGCCATGGCCAGGGCCGCACGCTGGCCTGGACGTCGGATATCGGCCCGCATTGGCTGCCCAACAGCTTCGTGGAATGGCCGGGCTATGCGCGTCTTTGGACCAACGTGCTGCGCTGGGTCAGCAAGGCCGTCTAGCCGACCAGCAACCGCCGGGGAACCGCCATGACAGAACCGTTTCTTGTCGCCAGAAATATCGCCAAGCGCTTCGGCGCTCTGACCGCGCTTGCCAATGTCGACCTGGAGATCCGCTCTGGCGAGGTGCTGGCGCTTCTCGGCGACAACGGCGCCGGCAAATCCACCTTCATCAAGATCCTGGCGGGCGCCCATCCGCCCAGCGATGGAAAGCTTCTCATCGAGGGCAATCCGGTGGCTTTCTCCTCGCCCAAGGATGCGGCGTCGTCGGGGATCGCGACGATCTTTCAGGAACTGGCGCTCTCGGAAAACCTGTCGATTGCCGAAAACGTCTTTCTCGGCCGCGAATTGAAACGCTCCATTTTGGGTATTCCCTTCCTGAAGCGCAAGGAAATGCGCCAGCGCGTCGACGGCCTGCTGAAAGAGCTCGACGCGCATATTTCCGATCCGGAAGCACCCGTCGGCAGCCTGTCCGGCGGTCAGCGCCAAGCCGTGGCCATCTGCCGGGCCCTCAATCTGAATGCCAGGCTGGTCATCATGGACGAGCCGACGGCGGCCCTTGCCGTCGCCGAAACCCGCAAGGTTCTGGCACTGACGCGGCGGCTTGCCGCGCGCGGTTGTGCCGTCGTCCTCATCAGCCACAACATTTCCGAAGTGTTCGAGGTCGCCGACCGCATCGTGGTGTTCCGGCGCGGCCGCAAGGTGGCCGAACGGCTGGCGGCCGAGACCAATCACGAGGAAGTCGTTTCGCTCATAACAGGCGCTCATCCCGACGTGCGGGCGCTTGAAAAATCAAACTGAAATGCACGTCCATTCCAGAGAGGATAAACCAATGCTTTCTCAACTCAAAAAAGCGCTCGCCGTTTCCGTGCTGTCACTCGTGGTCGCCACGGCGGCGCATGCCGCCGACAAGCCCAAGGTCGCCTTCGTCCCGCAATTGATCGGCATACCCTATTTCAATGCCATGGAAGCCGGCGGCAATCGCGCCGCGAAGGACCTGGGCGTCGATTTCATCTATTCCGGCCCCGTCGACACCAACCCGGTCGATCAGTTGCAGATCGTGCAGAACCTGATCGACCAGGGTGTCCAGGCGATCTCGGTCAGCGTGCTGGATGCGTCCAGCATCGCGCCCGTCGTCGAGAGCGCCAAGGCCAAGGGCATCAAGCTTTTCACCAGCGACAGCGATGCACCCGACAGCGGCCGTGCCGTCTATGTGGCGCAGGCGACCGACGAAGGGCTCGGCACGACGATCATCGATGAGTTGGTGAAGCGCGTCGGCGAGGACGCCACGATCGGCATCGTCTCCGGCGAGGCGACGGCGTCCAATCTCAACGCCTGGATCGGCTTCATGCAGAAAGAGGCCACCGCCAAATATCCGAAGCTGAAACTGCTGGCTCCGCAATTCGCCGGCGGCACGGCCGAGCGCGCCGCGCAGATATCAGGCGATCTCATGGCCGCCAATCCCGACATCAAGGCCATCATCGCCGTCGCATCCTCGACCTGCCCGGGCGTCGCCCAGGCCATCGAAACCGCCGGTAAGATCGGCTCCGTCATCGGCACGGGCTATTGCAGCCCGAACACGGCGCGATCCTACCTGAAGAGCGGCGCCTTCGGCTTCACCGTGCTGTGGGATCCCGAACAGCTGGGCTATCTCACGGTCTGGGCCGGCAAGCAGTTGATCGACGGCAAGAGCTTCGAAGCGGAAAACAAGATCGCCGGCCTCGAAAAGCCCGCCACCTATGATGCCGCCAAGGGCATCCTGCTGCTCGGACCGCCGGCGGTCTTCACGAAGGACAATGTCGACAAGTTCAATTTCTGAGCCTTGGGATGAACACGGTGCGACAGTTTGGAAACGGCGTTTTGGCCATGAACGGGCGGGAGTGGTCCTTGCTTGCCGCCTGTCTCCTGGCGATCGTCATCTTTTCTGTCGCATCGCCCCACTACGCGACGCCAGGCAATGCGGCGACCGTCCTGCGCAACAGCGTCGAACTGCTGCTGATCGGCCTTGGCATGACCTTGCTGCTGGCCATGGGCGGCATCGACGTCTCGATCGGCATCGTCATGGGTCTGGCGGCAATAGCGATCGGCCGTGTGCTCGGCGCCGAGGGCAATCCGCTGCTGGCGCTCATCGCTGGCCCTGCGGTCGGTGCGCTGCTCGGCTGCGTGACGGCCACCGTCGTCGTCCTCGGTCGCGTTCCGGCAATCGTGGGAACGCTCGGCCTGCTTGGCGTCTACCGCACCGCCGTCTTTGTCCTTCTCGGCGGGCAGTGGCTCTCGGGCCTGCCCTCGAGCCTCACCAATCTTCTGGCAACCACCGTACTCGGCATTCCAGTCCCAGCCATCGTCATTGCCATCGCCTATCTGGTCGTCTGGCTAGCGTTGCGGCGAACCCCCTACGGGCCGCACCTGCTGGCGATCGGCAATTCCGAGGAAAAGGCCCGGCTGTCCGGAATCCCCGTGGTCAAGGTACGCTTCATGACCTTCGTCATCAGTGGCGTCCTGACTGGCATTGCCGCCACGTTTTACGTCGCCACCTACCGCAACGTGGAGATGACGATCGGCAGCACGCTGGCGCTCGATGCGATCGCCGCGGTCATTCTCGGCGGCACGAGCATATTGGGCGGCAGATGCAGCTTGATAGGCACGGTCTTCGGTGTACTGCTTCTGAGAATTCTCCAGAATGGATTGCTCTTGATCGGCGTTCCCTCGCTTTGGCAGCCTGTGGTTACCGGTGTTCTCATCATCGGCGTGCTCGGCTTCGAAGCCGTCTCCAACCGGCTGCCGCTTGCCCAATTCCTGCGAGCCCGCGCATGAACAGGATCCGAAACCTGCGGGGCCCCGCCCTCACTTTGGCTCTGCTGTGCGGTCTCTGGCTGCTCGTTATTGTCGGCCTGCTGGCGCTCAAGCCTTCGGTCTTCAATCTCGGCACCGTCACCACAATTTTGCAATTTTCGACGATCCTGGCCCTGGTCGGCCTTGGACAGGCGCTGGTCGTCCTGGCCGGGGGCGCGGGCATCGACCTGTCCGTTGGCGGCGCCGTTTCGCTCTCGGCGATCGTTGCCATGCTTTCCCTGAAGCTGGGGTTGCCGCCCCTTCTGTTGCCGGTCGTCTGCATCCTGGCTGGCGCTGTGCTCGGTGCCTTGAACGGATGGCTGGTGAACGAGCTCGCCCTTCTCCCCTTCATCGCGACGCTGGGAACATTCTTCGTCTATTCCGGCCTCGCGCTTGCGGTCACCGGCGGCGCGGCGCAGTCCGGCGTGCCCGCCTGGCTGCTCGTTTGGGGGCGCGGTGCGATCATGGGCATCCCCGTGCCTTTCCTCACGCTCGCCGTCCCCTGCTTCGCGCTTGCCGGTCTCGTGTTGCTCTCGACGGCCTGGGGGCGCTGGATCTATGCCATGGGCTTCAACGAGCGCTCGGCCAAACTGGTCGGCATTCCGGTCGATCGCGTACGCTTCATTCTCTACGTGCTGAGCGGCGCACTGGCCGGTGCTGCCGGCCTCGTCTCTCTCGCCTGGCTCGGCAGCGGCAGGCCCAATATCGGCCAGAACCTCGAACTGGAATCGCTGACCGCGGCCATGCTGGGAGGCATCGTCATCACCGGCGGACGCGGTGGCGTCGGCGGCGTGTTCGCGGCCGTCCTGCTGCTGGTCACGCTGAAGACCGGCCTTCTGCAATTGAACATCAACACGGTCTGGCAGGTGGGGATTGTCGGCGCCCTTCTGGTTTTCGTCCTTCTCGCCGACCGACTTTCCCAACGTTGGAGATAACAATGCCTTCC
Organism: Mesorhizobium sp. BR1-1-6; assembly: GCF_020165355.1. NCBI lineage: Bacteria > Pseudomonadati > Pseudomonadota > Alphaproteobacteria > Hyphomicrobiales > Phyllobacteriaceae > Mesorhizobium > Mesorhizobium sp. BR1-1-6. The sequence continues at coordinate 61,854 of NZ_JAIUHZ010000005.1, forward strand.
ATGGAAGAGACCATCGCCGCGCGCGTCGAGGCAGCCGCCGAGCGCATCGTCAAGACGCTGAGCGATCTCGTCGCCTTCCCTTCGATCGTGAAATCGAATCCGAAGGAGGCCGGCCCCGGCGAGCGGGATTGCCAGCTCTACCTGCAAAAGCGCCTTGAGGCACTCGGCTTCTCGACCGATCTCTGGGATCCAGACGGCCCGGCACTCTACGAAAAATACAAGGGACGTGCCGGCGCCAACAAGGGCAGGACGTTCGAGGGCCGGCCCAATCTCGGCGGCGTTTTGAAAGGCACCGGCGGCGGGCGGTCCATCATGCTGACCGGCCATATCGACGTCGTGCCGCCGGGTGCCGCCGGGCACTGGACCACCGATCCCTTCCAGCCTGTCCTGAAGGATGGATTCCTGCACGGTCGCGGCACGGTCGACATGAAGGGCGGCGTCGCCTGCATGCTGATGGCGGTCGAAATCCTGAAGGAACTCGACGTTTCCCTCTCCGGCGACGTCGTCTTCACCACCGTCGTCGACGAGGAAATCGGCGGCATGGGGTCGCTCGCCATGGTTGATCGCGGCTTTCGCGCCGACGCCGGCATCATGACGGAACCGACGGCGAACAGGATCGCACCGCTTTGTCACGGCATTCTGTGGGGCAAGATCATCATCGACGGCATAGGCGGCCATGCCGAACTGACGCCGAACGCCTGGTATTCGAGCGGCCCGGTCGACGCCGTCCAGCTTTGCCGGCAGATCCTCGACGGCATCGACATCCTCAACCGGCGCTGGATGTTCGATCCCAGGAAGAACCACCCGCTGATGGACCTGCCCAACCAGATCATCGTCACCCAGATCAATGCCGGCGAACATCCATCCTCCATGGCAGGACGCGGCGAGATCATCATCGACGCACAGTATCTGCCGAGCGAGCATGACGAGTTCAGGCTGGGCGGCAATGTCAAACGCGAAATCGAAGAGCACATCGCCAATGTCTGCCAGGCGGATCCTTATCTGCGAAAGCACCCTGCCCGTGTCGAATGGATCCTCGATGCCGATTGCGCCGAGATCCCGTCGGACAACCCCTTTGTCGGCCTGTTCCAGGAGGCCGTCAAAGCAGCCGACCTGTCGCCGGCCCTGAGCGGCTTCGGCGCACACAGCGACATCGGCCTGCCGACCGGCCTGGGCAACACCCCGACCGTCAACTTCGGTCCTGGCGATCCGGCGCAGGCGCATCAGCCGAACGAGCGCGTTTCGGTGCGCGATCTCGTCGACTGCACGAAGGCCATCGCCTTAGCGGTGGAGAAATGGTGCCGATAGTTTTTAGCTGATTGCGAGCGGCAGGAAGTTTGCGGAAGACGTCCGGGAGGAGCGGCGAGAGCAATTCAAGGAAAAGTGTGTACGGTTTTCCCGGGAAAAGCGCGTAGCGCTTTCCCTATGGATTGCGCAAAAACAAAGAGATGGAGCGGTTCGCCGTTTCATGAAACGGTGAACTGCTCTAAGAGGCCGCCCGTCAGCCACCAAACCTCGGCTCGGGAACTCCGGTCACGCCAAGGCCGGTGATGGCGAACAGGCTGCCGCGCAGCACGCCATCGCCGGGAAAACGCGGCAGCGGCGGCTTGGCCATCGAGGTGACGTAGAGCGTGTCGAGCCTCGGTCCACCGAACATGGCGCTGGTGATCTTCTTCACCGGCATGTCGATGATACGGTCTATGCTGCCGTCCGGCGCGTAGCGCACCAGGCGGCCGTCATAGACCAGCGCATTCCACAGACAGCCTTCGGCATCGACGGTCGAGCCGTCGGCGGCACCACCGCGGCTGGTATCGACGCGAACGAAGGTGCGGCGGTTGCTGGCCGCACCGGTCTCGATGTCGTAATCATAGGCCCAGATCTCGCCGGTCCAGGTGTCGGCGAAATAGAAGGTGCGGTCGTCGGGGCTCCAGCATGGACCGTTGGAGCAGATGATGCCGGAATCGATCCTGGTGACGGAGAAATCCGGATCGAGCCTGTAAAGGCCGCCGGACGGCCCCTCTTCCATCGTGTCCATCGAGCCGGCGAAGAAGCGGCCGCGCCGGTCGACCTTGCCGTCGTTGAGACGGTTCATTGGCTTGTCCGGCTCCGGATCATGGATCCGCGTCACCTCGCCGGTGGCGAAATCGAGCAGATGGAAACCGCGCTGCAACGAGACGACAGCGCCGCCGCCATCCTTGCGCAGCGCCATCGAGCCGATTTTCATCGGCACGTCCCAGCAACGGATCTCGCGCCCGTCGGCGGTCGCGCGGAAGACGCGCCCGTCGAAACTGTCGATCCAGTAGAGACGCTCCTGCTCGACGTCCCAGAGCGGTCCCTCGCCCAGCGTGGTCTTTACGTCCACCACGACTTCGATCCTCATGCCGTCCTCCTCTTTGTTGGCTCGCGCAGCGATTGGCTGTGTCAGAAAGCGACCTTGTCGCCGCCTTTCAGCGAAAGGATCTCGCGCGCTTCGTCCGGCGTCGCCACCTCCATGCCGAGCCCCTCGATGATCTTGCGCGCCAGCACGACCTGCTCGGCATTCGACTTGGCAAGCTTGCCCCTGCCGGCCCACAGGCTGTCCTCCAGCCCGACGCGGATGTTGCCGCCGAGTGCTGCCGATTGCGCGGCGATGCGCAACTGGCTGGCGCCGGCGCCGAGCACCGACCAGCGGAACTGGTCGCCGAACAGCCGGTCCGCCGTGCGCTTCATATGCGCGACATCCTCCGGATGCGTGCCGATGCCGCCAAGCAGGCCGAACACCGACTGCACGAAGAAGGGCGGCTTCACCAATCCGCGGTCGGCGAAATGGGCGAGATTGTAGAGATGGGCAATGTCGTAGCACTCGAACTCGAAGCGCGTGCCATTGTCGTAGCAGGTGGCAAGGATGTACTCGATATCCTTGAACGAGTTGCGGAAGACGAGGTCGCGCGTCGCTTCCAGATGCGGCTTTTCCCAGTCGAACTTGAAGGTCTCGTATTTGTCGGCGAGGTGATAGAGCCCGAAATTGATCGAGCCCATATTGAGCGAGGCTACCTCCGGCTTGAACTGGGCGGCCGGGCGCACCCGCTCCTCGACCTTCATATAGGGGCTGCCGCCGGTGGTGATGTTGATGGCGGCATTGGTGCCTTGCTTGACGCGTGGCAGGAAACGGGCAAAGGCCTCCGGCGTCTGGTCGGGCTTGCCGGTCTCCGGATCGCGGGCATGCAGATGCAGGATCGCGGCGCCGGCTTCCGCGGCGGCGATCGCCTCCGAGGCGATCTGGTCCGGCGTGATCGGCAAATAGGGCGACATGGTCGGCGTGTGGATCGCCCCCGTCACCGCGCAGGTGATGATGACCTTGCCCCTGGCCGCCGTGGCGCCGGGCTTGCGGCTGGTTTCTTTCATTGTCCGAACTCCTGATCCGATTTCTTCTTGTGCGCCGCCAGCGCCATCAGCCGGCGATCCCGCCATACCTGCCGATCGCCCAGTTTCTCCCTGGGCAAGCGCCTGCTGCGCTCGGACTCGACGGTTTCCATCACCTCGCCCGCCCAGTCGACGCGACGCAGCATCTGCGGGAAAATATTGGAATAGATGCCCTGGTAGCGCTCGGCATAGTCGCGCACGCCGCCCGGCGCGTTGAGATCGATGGTCTCGAAGGGCCCCATGAACGACCAGCGCAGCGCCAAGCCATCACGGATGCCGATATCGACGTCCTCGACGCTGGCATAGCCGTCGGCGACAAGCCGGAAAGCTTCCTCGAGCAGCGCCCCTTGCAGCCGGTTCATGATGAAGCCGTCGAGCTCGCGCTTCATCACCAGCGGCGCGTGGCCGGCATCGAGGAGGAAGGCGCGCGTCCTTTCGAGCGTCTCGGCGGACGTCCACGGCGCCGGCACCACCTCCGCCGCCGGAATGAGGTAGGGCGGGTTGATCGGATGCACGACCAGGCAGCGGTGCCGCCCCGGGAGATGATCGGTGAACTTCGACGGCAGCAGCGCCGACGTGGAGCTGGCGATCACCGCCTGCGGATCAGAGAGGGAATCGATCCGCGAAAACACCTCGCGCTTCACTTCGAGATTTTCCGGTGTGTTCTCCTGGATATGCACGGCGCCGGCCAGAGCCGCGTCCAAGTCTCCCATGACGACGATGCGCTCGAGCACCGCGTGCGCGGTCTGTCCGCGCAGCAGATCATTCGAAGCGAGATCGCCGAGCACGCCTTCTATGTAGTCGCGCGCGCCGCCTGCCGCGACCGGCGACTGGTCCCACATGCGCACATCATGGCCGGCGCGCGCGAAGCTGATCGCCCATGCCCGTCCGATGAACCCGCTTCCGACAATTGCAACCCTGGCCATGGCTTGCTCCTCAAAGCGTTTCGACGTTGCCGTCGACGCCGAGCGACTGGCCTGAAATGTTGATGCCCGCGTCGGACAGCAGGAATGCGACCATCGAAGCCACGTCGTACGGGCTGGTCATGCGGCGCAACGAGATGTTCTGCAAATAGCGTTCGGTCATCTCCTGATGGCTGATGCCGACCTGTTTGGCGCGTGCCGAGATAACGCTCTCGATGCGCGGCCCCTCTATGATGCCCGGCAGGATGGCGTTGACCCTGATCCCGTGCGGCCCAAGCTCCTTGGCAAGGCTCTGCGTGAAGCCGATGACGCCGAATTTGGCCGCCGAATAGGGCGTGCGGAACGCATAGCCGTGGCGGCCGGCCGCCGACGACATCGAGACGATCGAACCGCCGCCGGCCCCCTTGATGAGCGGCACGGCGCGCCGTGCGCACAGGAACTGGCCGGTCAGGCCGATGTCGAGACAGCGCCTCCAGTCGGCCGGATCGATTTCGTCGACGCCGCCGGTCGGCCCGGCGATGCCGGCATTGTTGATCAGTGCGTCGAGGCCGCCGAGTTTCTCCTCCACCGCCTCGAACAGCCGGTCGACATCGTCGTCGCGCGACACGTCGGCCTTGACCGCTGCGACGAGCGCCATCTTCTTGGGGGCGGCCGCCAGGGCTTCGTCGGACACATCGCAGACGACGATGCGCGCACCGAGCCGCGACAGCGTTTCGGCAATGGCGAAGCCAATGCCGCCGGCGCCCGCCGTGACCAGGACACGTTGCCCTTTGAGCCCCGCCAGGAATTCGTCGGGCGATTTGGGTGCGCTCGTGCTCATGATTCCATTCCCTTCATTGTATGCGTCTTTCGCGCAGCGCCATGACGGCGCCGAGCACCACCAGCCCGAACAGGATCGCCCGTGTGGCGTAGGGCAGCGTCGTGCCGGCCAGAAGCATCTGCAGCGCCGTCAAAAGCAGCACGCCGCCGAGCATGCCGAGATAGTGGCCGCGCCCGCCGGTGATCAGCGCGCCCCCGACCACGACAACGGCGATGGACGGCAGGAGATAGTCGTCGCCCATGCCGAGGCTGGCCTGGCCGGAAAAGCCGGTCAGCATGACGCCGACGATGGCCGCGCACAATGCCGACAGCATATAGACGAAGATCAGCGTCCGTCCGACGGCGATGCCCGAAAGCTGGGCCGCGCGCGGGCTGTTGCCAATGCCGTAGACCTTCCGGCCGAAGGCGGTGCGGCCGAGCAGCAGCACCGCAAGGGCCACGAAGACGACCATGAACGGCACGACCGGCGTCACCACCCATAGCTTGCCGGTCATGAACCAGCGCAGCATGGGCGAGGAGAAGCCGGCCGGCGTGCCTTGCGAATAGAGAAGCGCGAAACCTTGCAAGATGCCGTTGGTGGCGAGCGTCATGACGATCGGCGAGATGCCGAGGAAAACGATGCCGATGCCGTTCGCCAGTCCGATAAGACAGGCGATGGCGAGCACCACCGGCAGCGCATAGGCGAGTGCCGCGTCCGATCCGTTGACCATGCCGGCAAGGAGGATGCCCGACAGGCCGATCGTCCACGGCACCGACAAGTCGAGCCCGCCTGTGAGGATGACGCTGCCCTGCCCGAGCGCAAGCACGGCAAGGAAACTCGACAGCACGAACAGCGAGTTCCAGTAGCTGGGATTGAAGATGGCCCGGCCGAGCCAGATCTGGGTGACGATCATGACGACGGCCAGGCAGACATAGGCCGGCAGCGCGTAGCGCAGCGCCTCGGCATTGCGCACGCGAAAGCCGGGCGCCTGTCCTGAAATGGGCGTTTTGTGAGCGATGCGCAATCTGCGGTCGGTGGGATCGAGTTGCGACGGCAGCATGCCGGCACGCCAGGCGGCGAGCCGCGCGCGCAAGGCGCGGATTTGGTAGGCGAGGACGGAGCCATGCGACAGCGAGCCCGCGAGCACGGCAAGGATCAGGATGGTGCCCTCGGCAATGGTCGAATAATAGGCCGAGACGTTGAGCACGAGCAGGACGTTGACGACCATCATCAGGATATAGGCGCCGAAGACGGTGCCGAACGGACCACCCTGCCCGCCGCCGAGCCGCGTGCCGCCGACCACGACGGCGGCGAACATCGACAACAGCAGCGGATTGCCGACCAGCGGATCGCCGCTGCCGGTCTGGGCGCTGATGAACACGCCGGCAAGCCCGTAGCAGCCGCCGGCGATGACATAGACGAGGAAGCGCACGAGAGCGACGCGCACGCCGACCGCGGCCGCAGCGTCTGGATCGCTGCCGACCGCGTAAAGCGCCGTGCCGAACCGCGTGCCTTTCAGCCAGAACCATGCCAGCAGGACCATGCCGATGACGACCAGCGGCATGGGCAACCAGCCCGGGATCGCATCGCCGAGATAGAAGGCGCCGAGATCGGGCGAGACGAAGCCGCCGGGCTTGTCCATGACCAGCAGTGTGATGCCTTGCAAGATGAACATGGTCGACAGCGTGACGACGATGGGCTGCATGCGCAGCACCGCGATGAAGAAGCCGTTGAACGCCCCGACGAGCATGCCGACGCCAATGCCGGCCAGCGTCCACAGCCAGACGCTCGTTCCGGTCGCCATCGGATCCATCGACGTGGCCAGCACCACATTGACCAGCGAAACCACGGCGCCCGCCGACAGGTCGAAGCCGCCGGACAGGATGACGATGGTCTGGCCCATCGCCGCCAGCGCCGAGGTGGCGCCGCCGCTCGACAGGAACGAGATGTCGAAATAGGTGAGCCGCCCGGCGCTGATCAGGTCGACGACGACGAGCAGCACTGCAAAGACGATCGCCGCGATGATGGCGCCGCGATGCCGCGCCAGGAGGCGCACCAGGGATCCGGCCTGTCCGGTTGCCGTCGAACCGACCGCGCTCACTGTGCCGCCTCCAGGATATTGCCGTCATGTCCCAGCGCCGGCCGCATGATCGCGCTCTCGGTGATCTCGTCGCCGGCGAGCTCGGCCACCAGCCGTCCGTCATAGAGAACGAGCACGCGGTCGCATTGATGGACGAGTTCGGGAATTTCGGTCGAATGCAGCAGGATCGAGCCGCCCGCCGCCACATAGTTGCGCATCATCACGTAGAGCTCATGCTTGGTGCCCACATCGATGCCACGGGTCGGGTCGAAGAGCAGCAGGATGCGGCTTTCGGCGACCAGCCACTTGGCGATGGCGATCTTCTGCTGGTTGCCGCCGGAAAAGGCGCCGGCCCTTGTCCACAGCGCTCGGTTGTCCACCTCGACCGTCGAGAAGGCCGCCTGCACCGCGCGTGCTTCCTCCTCCTCGCGGATCAAGCCGAGCCGGGTGAAGCGGCCGACCACCGGCAGGGATGCATTCTGCCGGCCCGACAATTTCAGGAACAGACCTTCGGTCTTGCGATCCTCCGGCACCAGCCCGATCGCCATGTTGGGCCTCAGCGCATCGGCCGGCGAGCCGAGCCACACTTTGCGGCCGTCGACCATGACGTGGCCGCGTTCGATCTCGGCCATGCCGAAGCAGGCGAGGAACAGGTCTAGCTGGCCCATGCCCTGAAGTCCGGCGATGCCGAGGATTTCGCCCCTGCGCAAATCGAAACTGGCGCCGTCGAGTTTTCTGCCCGCCTTGAGGTCGCGCACGCCGAGCACCGGCGGACCGAAGACGGCCGCGCCCTCAGGCTTTGGCGGAAAGGTCTGCGCGAGGGCGCGGCCGATGATCTTCTCGATCACATCCTCATCCGAGATGTCGGCCACCGGTGCGGTGATGATGTGGCGGCCATTCCGAAGGATGGTCAAGGTATCGCAGAAGGCCCGCACCTCACGCATGCGGTGGGTGATGAACACGACCGTCGTTCCGGCGGCCTTGAGCCGCGCGATGATTGTTCCCAGCCATTCGACGTCGCCGCCCGAAAGCGTCGAGGTCGGCTCGTCCAGCAGCAGGATGCGCGGCTTGCGGTAGACGGCGCGCGCGATCTCGATCTTCTGGCGGACCGCGAGATCGAGCGTCGCAACCTCGGCGTCGAGATCGACCGAAAAACCGAGATCGGCAATGTGCCGGCCGACTGCCTTGCGCGCGGCCGACCGCCTGATCAATCCGGTCGGGCCGGATGGCGCATAGGGCAGCAGCATATTGTCGAGAACGCTGAGGTCGCGGACCAGCGTCATCTCCTGGAACGCCGTCTGCACCCCGCGTTCATGCGCGGCGCGCGGCGAACCGAGCGCGGCCGGCGCGCCAAGGATGCTGATCTGGCCCTGATCGGGCCGCACCAGTCCCGATAGGAGCTTGACCAGCGTCGACTTGCCGGCGCCGTTCTCACCCAGCAAAGCGTGCACGCTGCCAGGCGAGATCGCGAAGGAGACGTCGTCAAGCGCGACCGTCGCGCCAAACGCCTTGCGTATGCCGTTGACGGCAATAGCCGGCACATGCGTTGTTAAAGTCATCATTCCCGGTTCCGGCATGCCATGCTTGCGGGCGCGTGGAGCCCAGAGTGCCCCACGCGCACGGATTGCTGAAGCCTACTCCTCGGGCTGGCCGACGAGCGCCGCGTTGAGGCCGATCTCGGGCGTCTGGTCGGAGAAGATCGACGCGAACCAGCCGGGGTTGGAAACCAGCGACGGTTTGAAGGTGTTGCATCCGGCCTTCATTTCGGCCCAGGTGCCCTCGTTGCAAAGCTTGCTCGTCTCGTTGGTGACGATCGGCAGCGGCAGGATTGTCGCTTTCGGCACATCCTTGCCCTCGATCGCCTCGATGGCGAGCTTCAAGGCGAGCGCGCCGGAATAAGGCGGCGAGGCATACGAAATGCGCGGCGCGCCGAGCGGTGCATAGGGAGAAGCAGCACCCTCGACCTCCGTCCCTTCCGGCAGCATCTGGATGCGGCCGCCATTGGAGCCTTCACCGGCGCAAGGCAGAAGCTGGCTGGCCTTCCTGCCCGCCTCGAGCTGCATCGAATTGGCGGTGAAGCAGCCTACCTGCATCCACAGCCCGTTAATGTCGTCCCAGCTGCGCGTGGCGAGAATCTTGGAGAGTTCGGTGCGTGCCACCGCCTGGCTCCACATGCCGACCGCTTCGCCGACAATCTTGATGTCCGGATATTTGGCGAACACCGCCTTGGCGGCCTTGGTGCGCAGCTCGTCGACCGAAGTGCCGGGAACGCCGGTCACGGCGATGATGTTGCCCTTGCCGTTGAGCTTCTTGGCCAGCCATTCGGCTGTCACCCTGCCAGCCTCCTCCTGGTCGATATGGACATTGTAAGCGCATGGCTCGGTGATCTCGGCGTCGTAGGCGAAGACCTTGACCCCCTTCTCGCAAGCGTTCTTGACGACCTGGTTCAGCGCCGTCGGCGAGATCGGATAAATCACGATCGCCTCCGCTCCCGCCTGCACCATGGCGTTGATCTGCTGGATTTGGCGCTGCGCATTCGGCCCGGCCACCTGGACCTGCAGGTCGACCTTGTCGACCAGGCTCTTGTGCGAGGCCATCGCCTTGACCATGTTCGCCGCCTCGGCCTGCCAGTCATTGCCGATGAAGCTCATGCTGAGAAAAATCTTGTGTTTTTCAGCGGCCTCGGCCGCGGAGATGCCAAAAGCACAGGCAGCCATGCCGGCCAGCAGCGCAAGCCGCCGGGCTTTCAATCCGATACCCATTATGAAACTCCTCCCGATCCGAACGATCGGATGCCTCCCAAGGGCACGAGACGTGACCTTGCCATCCGATATCGCAACCGTATCACCATTTGATCAAAGATCAATGATGAAATATGCTCATAACAAGGCGACGGCGGGGGTGCTTGACGCCGCAGCCGGAAGCCTGCATTCCGGATACGGGTTATGGCGCAGCTTGCGCGGGAAGGTTGAGGGGAGATGGCTGGAGCGGCGTTCAGAAAGCCGGGTGTCGAGATCGCGCCCCTGTCCAAGGAGACCTTGCAGGACAGGGTCTATCGCCATGTCACCGAATTGATCCTCGACGGCAGCATCGTGCCGGGCGAGATGGTAACGGTGCAAAGCCTTGCCGATGCTTTCGGCGTCAGTCCGATGCCGGTCAGGGAGGCCCTGCGGCGGCTGACCGCCGCCAACGCGCTGATGGTGGTTTCAGGCCGCTCGATCGGCATTCCCGCACTCAGCCGCACACGCCTCGTCGATCTGAGAAACGTCCGCTTCGAGATCGAAGCGATCGCCGCCGCATGGGCGGCCGAGCGTATGGACGACCAAGCTATCGCCCGGCTGCGCCAGCATCTGGACGCGCTCGAACAGGCCAATGCGGCGGGAGACGTCAAGTCCTATCTGCGCGCCAACTACGCCTTTCATTTCTCCATCTACCGGGCGGCCGGCTCCGAGAACATTCTCAACATCATCGAGAACTTGTGGCTGCAGATCAGTCCTTATTTCAACATGCTGCACGATTCCGGAAACTATTCGACCGCCAATGCGCACCATCAGGAGATGTTCGCTGCGTTGCGTGACCGGGACGCGGAAGCGGTCAAGGCCGCGGTCCGCGCCGACATCGACGCCGCCTTCGACGTTCTGGTCGGCCTGCTGAAATAGCACAAACGAAACTTCGTCGGCGCGAAGATCGAATTCGGCCTGCCGACGTGGCTTGGCACACCCCACCGTCGACTTCGCCCAAACGATCCGGCGCAGGCGCAACAGCCGGACGAACGCGTCCCCGTGTGTGATGGACGGCTCCTCTCGAAGGGTTGGCGCAGGCAAGGCGGGATTTTTCCCGTCAAGACAGTCGGCTCTAGAATTGCGACCCCAAATCAAGCTATGATGCACTTGGCATTTCCGGAGACGGCTTCGCGCCCCTGGAATGCCGGGAGGAACGGGACATGGCCTTCGCGCTTGTACTCGTTTTGATAGTTGTGGGCTCGGTGCTGTTCCACCTCCTGAGCCCATGGTGGTGGACGCCGATTGCCTCGAACTGGGACTATATCGACAACACCATCATCATAACTTTCTGGATCACCGGCGTCGTCTTTGCCGCCGTGGTTTTGTTCATGGCCTATTGCGTCTTCCGCTTCCGTCATCGGGAAGGCAATCAGGCGGCGTATGAACCGGAGAACAGGCGTCTCGAATCCTGGCTGACGGTTGTCACCGCGGTCGGCGTAACGGCTTTGCTGGTTCCCGGCCTGTTCGTCTGGAACCGGTTCGTCAACGTTCCGAGCGACGCAACCGTGGTCGAAGTTGTCGGCCAGCAATGGCAATGGAGTTTCCGCCTGCCCGGCAAGGACGGCAAGCTCGGCACGTCCGACACCCGCGGCGTCACCGCTGACAATCCGTTGGGCGTGATCACCAGCGATTCCAATGGCCAGGACGATGTCGTGGTCGAAGCGGCCGATCTGCATCTGCCGGTTGGCAAGCCGGTCAAGATGTTGCTTCGCTCGATCGACGTGCTGCATGATTTCTATGTGCCGGAATTCCGCGCCAAAATGGACATGATCCCGGGCTCGGTCACCTACTTCTGGTTCACCCCAACGAAAACCGGAACCTTCCAGGTCCTGTGCGCTGAACTCTGCGGCCAAGGACATCCGATGATGCACGGTGTGGTGATGGTCGATACGCAGGAGGATTATCTGGCGTGGCTTGGCCAGCAACAGACGTTTGCGCAATTGTCGGCGCCCCAGCAGACGGGCTCGGCAAGCCAGGCGCCGGGTCCAACGACGGTGTCAAGTTCGAGGATCGCAGCAAAGCTCGAAACCGTCGGGTCTCGCTAAAAAGGACACGGAGGTGTTCCTATGGTCGATATTACCCCTGCAGATGCCATCCCGCCGGCCGAAGTCGCGGAAGTCGAACTGTATCATCCGCACAGTTGGTGGACGAAATACGTCTTCTCGCAGGACGCCAAGGTCATTGCCATCCAGTATTCGGCGACGGCAACGGGAATTGGCCTGGTCGCCCTGGTGCTGTCCTGGCTGATGCGGCTGCAACTCGGCTTTCCCGGCACCTTCGACTTCATCACGCCTGAAGCCTACTACCAGTTCATCACCATGCACGGCATGATCATGGTGATCTATCTGCTCACGGCGCTCTTCCTCGGCGGTTTCGGCAACTACCTGATCCCATTGATGGTGGGGGCTCGCGACATGGTCTTTCCCTATGTCAACATGCTGAGCTACTGGATCTACCTGCTTGCCGTGCTGGTTTTGGTGTCGAGCTTCTTTGCGCCTGGCGGACCGACGGGGGCCGGCTGGACGCTGTACCCGCCGCAGGCAATCATGACCGGCACACCGGGGGGCCAGGACTGGGGCATCATCCTGATGCTCGTCTCACTGATCCTGTTCATCATCGGCTTCACCATGGGCGGGCTGAACTATGTCGTGACGGTGTTGCAGGGCCGCACGCGCGGCATGACGCTGATGCGTCTGCCGCTGACTGTCTGGGGCATCTTTACCGCGACCGTCATGGCTCTGCTCGCCTTCCCGGCGCTATTCGTCGCCTGTGTGATGATGCTGCTTGATCGGACGCTCGGCACCAGCTTCTTCATGCCGGCGATCGTCGAAATGGGCGAGCAATTACAGCATAATGGCGGCAGCCCGATCCTGTTTCAGCATCTGTTCTGGTTCTTCGGCCATCCCGAAGTCTACATCGTGGCCCTTCCGGCGTTCGGCATCGTGTCGGATCTGATCAGCACCCATGCGCGCAAGAACATCTTTGGCTATCGCATGATGGTCTGGGCCATCGTCGGCATCGGTGCGCTGAGCTTCGTCGTCTGGGCGCACCACATGTATGTCAGCGGCATGCATCCCTATTTCGGTTTCTTCTTCGCCACCACGACATTGATCATCGCGGTTCCGACCGCCATCAAGGTCTACAATTGGGTGCTGACGTTGTGGCGCGGCGACATCCACCTCACCATACCGATGCTATTTGCCCTGGCTTTCATCGTCACCTTCGTCAATGGCGGGTTGACCGGGCTGTTCCTTGGCAATGTCGTGGTCGACGTCCCGCTGTCGGACACGATGTTCGTCGTTGCCCATTTCCATATGGTCATGGGGGTCGCGCCGATCATCGTGATCTTCGGTGCGATCTACCACTGGTATCCGAAGGTCACCGGCCGGATGCTGAACGAGGCGCTGGGCCGGTTCCATTTCTGGATCACCTTCCTCGGCGCCTACCTGATTTTCTTTCCCATGCACTACCTCGGACTGATGGGCGTGCCCAGGCGTTACAATGAACTGACCGATATGACGGTGATGACAGAATCGGCCCACCATCTGAACTCGTTCATCAGCATCATGGCGTTCATCGTCGGCTTTGCCCAGATTGTGTTCCTGTTCAATCTGATCTGGAGCATCCGTCATGGCCGCGAGGCCGGCGGCAACCCGTGGCGGGCCACGACCCTCGAATGGCAGACGCCGCAAACACCACCGGCCCATGGCAATTTCGGCAAGGACCTACCGATCGTCTATCGCTGGGCCTATGACTACAGCGTACCGGGCGCCAAGGAGGACTTCATCCCGCAAAACGTACCGGGCTCCTTCGGTCCCTCCAAGGAGCCGGCATGAGCGTCATTCTGGTCTTCATGCTCGTGATCGCCGGTTTTGCCGGATGGTGGCTTTCCCACCAGCGGCTGATGACCAAGCCATGGCTCGAGCAAGGTATGGCCGGGGATTTTGTTGGTATGGAAGGATCGGCGCTACCGACCGCCAAGATCGGCCTCGGCGTCTTCCTGGCGGTCGTCGGCTGTCTGTTCGCGCTGATCACCAGCGCCTACTTCATGCGCATGGCGCTGTCGGACTGGCAGGCGCTGCCGCTGCCGCGGCTGCTCTGGTTCAACACCGGCATGCTGGTCCTCAGCAGCATTGCGCTGCAATGCGCCTCGCTCGCGGCGCGCAAGGGTCAAATGGACATGGTTAAGCTCGGCCTTGCCACCGCCGGGTTCACGGCGCTCTCCTTCCTGATTGGACAGTTTATGGCCTGGCGCGAGCTGTCTGCCGATGGCTACTTTCTGGCTTCCAATCCGGCCAACAGTTTCTTCTACCTGCTTACCGGAATGCATGGCCTGCACATACTGGGCGGACTGGTGGGCCTGGGCAGAACAACCGTCGGCGCTTGGAACGGGGCAAGGCCGGCGCGGCTTCGCCTCAGCGTCGAGCTGTGCGCCATGTATTGGCATTTCCTGCTTTTCGTCTGGCTTGCCATCTTCGCGCTTCTGGCCGGCTGGGCCGCGACTTTCATCGATATTTGCCGGGGGTTACTGACGTAGGAGGAACGGGCGGATGGCAGAGACACTCACGCATATCGCTCAGACAGAGCCGCGGCCCGCAGGCTGGCAAGGCATCGCCGCCGACTGGTCCTCGGATCAGCGGGCGTTCAAGAACGTGTCATGGGGCAAGGCCATGATGTGGATCTTCCTGCTCAGCGACACCTTCATCTTCGGCTGCTTTCTGCTCTCCTATATGACCGCGCGCATTTCGACACGCGTGCCGTGGCCCAATCCCAGCGAGGTCTTTGCGCTTCGTATCGGCGGCTCGGATATTCCGCTGATCCTTATTGCCATCATGACTTTCGTGCTGATCTCAAGCAGCGGAACCATGGCCATGGCGGTCAATTTCGGCTATCGCCGCGACCGCCGCAAAACGGCAATCCTGATGCTTCTGACCGCAGCACTCGGTGCGACCTTTGTCGGTATGCAAGCCTTCGAATGGACCAAGCTGATCACCGAAGGCGTGCGGCCCTGGGGCAATCCCTGGGGCGCTGCCCAGTTCGGGTCAACCTTTTTCATGATCACCGGCTTCCACGGCACGCATGTGACAATCGGGGTGATCTTCCTGATCATCGTGGCGCGAAAGGTGTGGCGTGGAGATTTTGACTTTGGGCGGCCCGGCTTCTTTACCAGCCGCAGGGGCCGCTACGAGAACGTCGAGATCATGGGACTCTACTGGCATTTCGTCGACCTGGTCTGGGTCTTCATTTTCGCGTTCTTCTATCTTTGGTGAGAGGCAGATATGGCTGAAGCAACCGCAAACGGCCTCGGGCAACACACGCTGCACGCTGCTCATGACGCGGCGACGACCGGCGCCCCCCCGGCAGAAGTTCATCAGGAGCACCCGATCAAGCTTTATCTGGTGGTCTGGGCATGGCTGTTCATTCTCAGCACCTGCTCCTATCTGATCGATTATTTCGGTCTGCACGGCTATCTCAGATGGTCGCTGATCCTGATCTTCATGATCCTCAAGGCAGGGCTCATCGTCGCCATTTTCATGCACATGGCCTGGGAACGGCTGGCGCTGACATACGCAATCATCCTGCCGCCCGTGCTGGTGTTGGTATTCGTGGCGATGATGGTCTTTGAAGCGGATTACACGCTTCTCACCCGGATGGCGTTTTTCGGGGCTGGGCCCTGACGCCAAATCGGAGTTCAGACCTTGTCGATGGCCGATCAGGATTCCGACGATGCTGCGGGCGGTCCGGTGCCGCCACCCTCGCCTTGAAACAATCGACGGTTGGGCCATCTTTATTCATACCGAAACGACGGAAGCGAAATGATTGCCGCGTTTTGACCTGCGTCGCGAACTCAGCAAGGGACGCCCAAAATGACAATCGCAAACAAACTGAAGGACTATATCGACCGGAAAGGGATTTCCTACGACACTGTCGCGCATCATCGCACGGCCACAAGCAGGCAGGCCGCTATAGCCGCGCACGTGCCCGGCAGCATAATGGCCAAATCGGTGCTCGTTCACCACGATCTGGGTTATGCGCTGGCCGTGGTCCCCAGCACACATAGGATCGAGCTCGGCGCGTTGCAGAAGGTCATGGACAAGAGTCTTGGACTCGCCACCGAAGATGAAGCGGTTTCGCTCTTTGACGATTGCGATACCGGCGCCATTCCGCCGATCGGCGCGGCCTACGATGTGCCGGTAGTCCTTGACGAAAGCCTTGGCAGTGCCGCCGATATCTATTTCGAGGGCGGCGATCACAGGACGCTGGTGCGTGTCAGCGGCAAGGATTTCTGTAACCTGACTATGGGCGCCCACCAGGCCCGCTTCAGCCATCCGGCTTACTGAAGCGGGAAAGGGCTCTGATCAACCTGCACGCACCGGTCCTCTTGCCGGCGCGGCAGGGAGTTCATCGAGGCGCCGGTCCGGCCGTCGGCGGCGGTTCCACGACCTTGCGGTAGACATGCCAGGTAGCGTGACCGAGGATCGGCAGCACGACCGCCAACCCCGCGAATACTGGCAGCGTGCCGATGATCAGGGCGACGGCGACAATCAGGCCCCATACCGCCATCACGATCGGGTTCGCCAGCACCACGCGCACCGAGGTGTGGATGGCTTCATAGGCGCCGACATCTCGCTCGAGCAACAACGGGAAGGCGACGACCGTCGTGCACAGCACGATCGCAGCGAAGACGAAGCCGATGGCGTGCCCCAGGATGATGAGCGTCCAGCCGCGTCCTGTGGCGAATATGTCATTGATGAAGCTGGAGAAGGATTGCGGTGGGGCGGGGCCGAACAGGTGTTGGTAAAACGCCTGCGCAGTCAAAAGCCAGGCGATGAAGATTGCAAGCAGCATGATCGCAACCGCGGCGATGGCTGGCAGCGCCGGAGAATTCCTGACCTCGAAGGCGGCCCTCCATGAGGCGTCTAGCCCGGCTTCCCGTCGCCGGCTGATCTCATAGAGGCCGATTGCGGCGAATGGACCAATTAGCGCAAATCCGGACACGAGCGGAAACAACAATGGGAGCGTGTTATTGCCCGATGTCCAGACTGCAAGCACGACCCCTGCAAGCGGGTAGATCAGGCAGAGAAAAATGATGTGCGACGGTTTGACCATGAAATCGTCGACGCCGCGCCTGAGCGCATCGAAAAGGTCGGTGACACCGATCTTGCGAATTCTGGTGTGCTCCAGCGTCTCGCTGGCGCCTGCTATGACGTGAAAGCTTGCCATGACCATTCCTCCAGACAGGTCTGGTAAGGCCGCGGTTTCACGGTGCTGCCGTTCTGCATGACTGGCCACGCAAACCGCGACCTGCACCAGGATCAATATACTCTCATGCGAGCGACTTGTCGCGCTTTGTAAGAAGGTTGGGTAAGAAGGCCCGGTCGCCTGTCTAGCTCTGGACGCCTTTCTTCGATATTCTCCTCAAGTCGAAGGTGAAGGGTCATGAACGGAAGGACAGTTCTCATACTCGGCCTTGGCGTCGTTGTTCTGCTGCTGCTGGGTTTTTGCGCACTGCCGACGTAATGTTTTGCGCCGGCGTCAATGGCCGGCTGATGCGATCGTACGCATTACAATAGTGTCGGCAAGTAACGTTGCAAAGATCGCGAACAGATAGAAAATCGAATAAGAAAACAACGCCTTTGCTTGCTTCATCTCCTTGTCGGGGATGGTGAGCACCTTGCAGGCGCGCCAGACGAATCCCGCACCCAAGACGGTCGAGACAGTCCCGTAATATCCGCTCGCGAATCCAAAGGCCCAGGGAAGCACGCCGATTGGCGCCAGAACCAGCGAATAGGCCAAGATTTGCTTTCTGGTCGAGGGTTGGCCAGCCACGTTCGGCATCATGGGGATGCCTGCCGCGGCGTACTCTCCGACCTTGAACAGGGCTAGCGCCCAGAAATGCGGTGGTGTCCAGAGGAAAATGATCAGGAACAGAATGATGCTTTCAATGCCGATGGCGCCGGTGGCAGCAGCCCACCCGATCACCGGAGGAAGAGCGCCTGCCGCGCCACCTATGACGATGTTCTGCGGTGTCGAGCGTTTCAGCCAGATCGTATAGATGACGACGTAGAAGAAGATGGTGAATGCCAGCAGCGATGCGGCAAGCCACCCCACCAGCACGCCGAGCACCGTCACCGAAAGTGCGGAAAGCACCAGACCGAAGCCGAGGGCTTCGCCTGGCGCGACGCGGCCCGACGGGATTGGCCGCTTGGACGTGCGAGACATCAACGCATCTATGTCCGCGTCGTACCACATGTTGAGCGCCCCGGCCGCGCCTGCTCCCATCGCAATCGCACTGATGGCGATCACCGCGATGACCGGATTCGTCGGACCAGGCGCCGTCATTAGGCCCACGAAAGCAGTGAATAGGGCAAGCGCCATGACCCGCGGTTTTAAAAGCGCGAAGAAATCACCCGCCGTCGCTTCCGGAAGGCGGATGACGATATCCTTGAGGCGGCTTTCCCTAGTCGACATCTCAGACCGATGGAAGCAAGAAACCTAGGCCATGATCCCGAACCGAAGGCACGCGTGAGCGAAATTGAAACCCGGTTTTTGCTTACGCGGCCCCTTCGGGTTCGGACGAGATCACGGCGAACGAGAGGATAGACGCATGGCGGAGGAGAAAGTCACTTGGAGAACGTTTTCAAATAGGCGATGACGTTGGTCACGTCTGCATCGTTCTTGAGGCCGGGAAACGCCATCTTGGTGCCTTTGACCATAGCCTTGGGATCGTGAAGATAGGTCATCAGTGTTGGTTCGTCCCATTTGACGCCGGATTTGCCGGCCGCAATCATGGCGTCGGAATATTTGAAACCGGGATGCGTACCGGCAGTGCGGCCGATGACGCCGTGCAGCGATGGACCGATCTTGTTCTTGTCCTCGTCCGCAATGTGGCAGGCCTTGCATTTGGTGAAGACCTTCTCGCCAGCCGCAGTATCCTGAGCCTGCGATGGATTAGCGACGAAGGTTGCAACAAACACGACGGCGAAAAATGCGGCTAAGCGCATGACTTTTTCCTCCCTGATCGTCAAATGCGCCTGAGACGATCTGGTATAAGCCAGCATCGTCAGCGATGCGCCTTGTACGGCAGAACAGATTGTCCGCTTCTCCCATATGAAATTGCGGCCTCTATATACCACGGAATCTGGCCGGCAGGTAGAAGAGGTCGACCTACAAAGGTTTAGGTTGTCCGCAGCGGATCAAGGCATAGCAGCGTTGCAGCTGCCGGCGAGCTGGCTGACCGCTTCATCAAATCCGGTCAGGTCGAAATCGGCGTGGCCCCGCCCCGACAGCAGCCCGAAGCGCCACGAAAGCTGGAGCCGGTTCGCGGCGGTAAGGCGCTTTATGCCGTCGGCGCCATCGCGCACCAGCATGCGGCCGCGCGGGCCGACCAACCAGCTCTCGTCGAACTTGTTGTCGTCGTCGACGGTGACCGACATGGTGATCTTGCGATTGGCCGAGACGGTGTCGTTCAATTGCAACCATTCGGTCCAGCGCGGTTGGCTGTCCGGGCGGCAGGCGATGGTCAGGATCGGGCTATAGCTCAGGGCGCCACCGCCGGTGATCAGCTTGTTGGTGGCATGGACCGAAGCCGTGACAAGGCCGTCATCGTCCGTGCCGATGCGCCAGGTGCCGGCATCGGCCTGGGCGAAATCGCAGGCAAGGGCCAGGACGATCGCCAAGGCGACGACGCGTCGCGTTTCGAAGAATAGGCTCAACCGCCCCTCCAACAACCCTGTGGTTTGCAGCAGGAGCGCAGATAGTGATCAATGCTTGGTATCGACAATGGTCACCGTCCGCGAAACGGATTGGCTGTTGCAGTTTCGCAACGAAAAAGGCCGCCTCGAGGGGCGGCCTTCGTCAGTTCCATCAACTCGGGATTTACTCGGCGTCCTTGGCGGCCTTTTTCTTCGGCGCTGCCTTCTTCTTCGGCTCTTCCGCGTCGTCGCTCTTCTTGTCTTCAGTCTTCTTCGACGCGGCCTTCTTCGCCGGCTTTGCCTTGGTCGCCGTCTCGGCTTCCTCGTCGTCGGCCATCAGCTCTTCCTTGCTGACCTTGACGTCGGTAACCGAGATCTGCCCGAGCAGGTGATCGACCACCTTCTCCTCGAACATTGGCGCGCGCAGCGCATTCAGCGCCTCGGGATTGTTGCGGTAGAACTCGAAGGCTTCCTGCTGCTGGTTGGCCGGGAAGCGACGAACCTGCTCGAACAGGCCGCGCTGCAATTCCTCGTCCGACACGGTGACCCCGGCCTTCTCGCCGATCTCGGCCAGTACAAGGCCAAGGCGCACGCGGCGCTCGGCGAGCCGCATATATTCGGCGCGCGCTTCTTCCTCGGTCGTCTCTTCATCGGCGAAGGTGCGGCCGGCCGCTTCCAGATCGCGGTTGACCTGCGCCCAGATGT
Source organism: Mesorhizobium sp. BR1-1-6 (assembly GCF_020165355.1). Taxonomy (NCBI): domain Bacteria; kingdom Pseudomonadati; phylum Pseudomonadota; class Alphaproteobacteria; order Hyphomicrobiales; family Phyllobacteriaceae; genus Mesorhizobium; species Mesorhizobium sp. BR1-1-6. Next base: position 82,241 of record NZ_JAIUHZ010000005.1, read on the forward strand.
TGTTGAACTCGGCCTCGACAAGCCTCGAAGGCGCCTCGAACGAGTAAGCCGCGTCAAGCTGGTCGAGCAGCTGGCGCTTGACCTTCTGGCGCGTCATCGAGCCGAACTGGCTCTCGATCTGGCCACGCACCACATCGCGCAGGCGCTCCAGCGATTCCAGGCCGAGGTTCTTGGCGGTCTCATCGTTGATTTCGAGTTCGCCCGGCTTGGACACTTCTTTGACCGTGACGTCGAAAGTCGCTTCCTTGCCGGCCAGATGCGCCGCCTGGTAGTTTTCCGGGAAAGTCACGGTGACCTGCTTTTCATCGCCGGCTTTGGCGCCGATGAGTTGATCCTCGAAGCCCGGAATGAATTCCTTGGAGCCAAGCACCAGCGGCTGATCCGTGCCGGCGCCGCCGGCAAAGGCCTCGCCGTCGATCTTGCCGACATAGTCGATCGTGACGCGGTCGCCTTCGGCCGCCTTGCCGGTCTTCGGCTCGTAGCTGCGCGCCGATTCGGCGACGCGCTTGACCTGCTCGTCAATCTCCGCGTCAGGGACGTCGAACACCTGGCGCGTCACCTTGATGTCGGAAAAATCCTTGATCTCGATGGGCGGGATGATCTCGTAGTTAAGGCGGAATTCGAAGTCGGCGCCGCCGGCCAGGATCTTCTCGGCTTCCTTCTCGTCCTCGGTCATGATGACTTCGGGCTGCATGGCGGCTTTTTCGCCGCGGCCCGAAATGATCGACCGGGTCGAATCGTTGAGGATCTCGTTGACCACTTCGGCCATGAACGACTTGCCATAGACCTTGCGCAGGTGCTGCACCGGCACCTTGCCGGGACGGAAGCCGTTGATGCGAACCTTATTCCTGGCGTCCGTCAGCCGCGCCATCAGCTTGGCTTCCATGTCACCAGCCGGCACGGTGATCTTGATCTCGCGCTTGAGACCGGAATTGAGTGTTTCGGTGACCTGCATCGTAAAACCTTTGTTTTCACCAATGAGGCTGCCAAACGGCTCTCTGCCGTTCACAGCCTGCCGGTATAATCTTGCCGGGAATGGCTTTTGGTACGGAACCTGGCGATTTGACCTGAAATACGGCTCAAACTCTTCCAAACTGCGTTCCAAAATGTGAATAAGTCTTTGTTTTTCCTACTTCTTATCACATTTTGCAGAAGCGGATCGTCGCGTCCCGTCACATTCGACACGCCTTTTGTCACAGGCGAGGCCAATTTTCAACCATCTTCGCGTTTAGGCGAATAACCATCATTTCGGCCCTGACATTGACAGAATGATGGCTAATGGGATCGCCAGACCGTGCGGGCGTGACGGAATTGCCAGACCCTCAGGTCGCGGCTGGCGGCTGCCGCGATATTCAAAGGACGATGCGGTATTCCACCTCACTCCCAAGACCTCGACAAGGCCGCCGAGGCTCTGCTACAGCCCGCCCGAGGCGCGTGTGGTGGAACTGGTAGACACAGCAGGTTTAGGTCCTGCCGCCGCAAGGCTTGGGGGTTCGAGTCCCTTCACGCGCACCACTGCCGCATGGCATCGGATAGTCCACTAGCGCACAGGCGCTGGCAGGAAATCAGGACACTGCCTAGGCGAGCTTCTTGATACGTCCCTTGTCGAGGCGGAAGATGCCATCGTTACCGCCTTGGCGCTGGAAATCATCCTGCAATTCGTCCCATGTGCCAAGATACTGACCGCAGTCGTCGCACCGGATGCCCGTCGAAGGTTCGGCATCGGCAGGAATCCGCAGCCTTATCGTGCCGCAAAAAGGACACTCCAACTGGTGATCCAAGTACCCGGTCGCCATGGGCTTTCCATCTTTCTGAATGCCACCGCCAGCGTCGAGAATATACCTACCACGCAACACAATCCAGTGGCGAGACGCTAGCGCCTAAAGGACGCCCCTGAGGTCGATTAGACGTAAGCTTCCAAGGCTTGAGCCTTCGAGGCCGCACCGCCCTCCCCGTTCAAGCTATGGATGGCAGCCCACCCCTGCACACCTTAATATAGAGGCTCCTGAAACAAATATAGAGGCTCCTGAAACAGCGTCTTGTCGCCGTCCACCAGCGCCTTGATCTGGGCGGTGCCGTCGCTGGCCAGTGCAAGACGGATCCCGAACGGGCGTACCCGCATGTCGTTCTGGATTGCCATCCCCTCGCCTTCCGGCAGGTAGAACCGTTCGATGCCGTAATCCGGCGCGATCGTCAGTCCCTCGCCGCGAAGATCCCAGCCTCCGGCGACATGACCGCGAATATCGGCCTCGTCGGCACCGGTCGGTGTCGGCGCCGCGCCGAACCACGCGGCGCTCGGCGTCCAGTAGCCGTCGGCGTTCTTCTTCAGACGGACGACGATCGAGGTGTCGTCGCTGGAAAGTTTTCCGGCCGGGATGTTGGCGATCATCTTCACCGGTATGCGCGAGATGTCGTAGCCGAGGATGATATGGTCGCCGCGCAGCAGGTCGCGCGGATCGACAGGCTCGATCTTCAGCAGCACTTCCTTGCCGCTGCGCAGGATCGCCGCCCGGCCGGCGATGATCCAACCCAGGAAGCCGATCTGGACGAGCGCCAGCACCAGCGCCGAGATGACAAGCCTCTTCCCGGACATCATGCCGTGGCTCCTCCGGTGGCCGGATCCTTCATGCGTTTCTCCACGCGGATGATGACGATCGCCAGAATGCCAAGCAGCACCGCCGCGGCAAGGAAGAAGCCGGCGGTGTCGAGCATCGACTGCAAGGTCACGACATAGATCATGGCGAGTTCGAAGGCGAAGCCGAGATAGGCAAGCCAGCGCAGGCCACGGCTCTCGCGCCCCGCGAGCACAATGGCGGCGACAATGCCGGCCAGCGCGACGACCGAAGCAATGGCGAAGCCTCTGTCGTAGCTGCTTTCGCCGGCCAGTTCGAACTGGATGATGGCCAGTCCGGTGAGGAAGCCAAGCAGAGCATGCAGCGGCAAGCGGCCGCCAAGCTGCACGATCCGGTCGACCGGTTCCGGCGCGAAGACGGAAGCCACGAACAACAATACCGATACGATGACCAGCGGGATCGCCACCGGCAGCGTCTCGTGATCCACGGCGACCAGCACAAGATAGAAGAGCAGCGACAGGATGATCAGGTGCCGCGCCGCCTGGCTGCGGGTCCAGAACGAGACGGCAAACAGCACAGCCGCCATGACGAGGAAGAGATGCGGAAATTCGCTGCGATTGAAATAGTCGAACCCTTTCAGGAGCAGCCAGGCGTCGGCGATGCCGACCGCGGCGACGGTCAGCGGGTTGGACCGCAGCGCCACCGCCGCCAATGCGGTGCCGGCGCCCCAGGTGATCAAGGCCGAGGCCTCGTCGCCCGACAGATGGTACATCTGGCCGATCAGCGCGATCGAACCGCCGAAAGCCGCCGCCGCCACGATCCACAACGCCTCGCCGATCGCCGCGTGGTCGCGGGTTTTCAGCACTGCACCGCCGACATAGCCGCCAAGGATGACGGCAAAGAGCGCGGCAACCCGCACCAGCCGCGGGATGGCTTCCCAGTTGGCGGCGACGAAGATCAGGATGGCCGCGCCGAACAGCAGCGCCGCCATCATCGCCAGGATCGAACCGAAGCTCAACGACTGGCGCGCGTTGATCTCGACGTCGCGCCGCAATGCATCGGCCGTCGGGGCGTCGATCAGTCCGGCCTCAAGCCATCGCGCAATGTCCGACCTGACCCGTGTCGCGTAGCCCGCCATGCTTCCCCCTGCTGCTTGGTCGGTTTTTCAGCTGGAGCTGCCAAACCGTTGACGTCACGGCACTTTCTGATTCTGGCTTCTTTGTGTCAGGTCCGCGAAGGCTTGTTAATGTTGCATTGCACAATTTGCATTGCTGCCATGCAGCCATAGCGCTTTTAAATCGATATGGGCCCGCCTATTTATGGTTTGTACACAAACGGAATGATCCGCAAGAAAAGACGAAACGAAAAATACCATGAACCTGATCCGCAACTACCGCAACTGGCGCCGCTACCGGGACACCGTTTCCGAGCTGAGCCGCCTGAGCAACCGTGAACTGACCGACCTCGGCATCAGCCGCAGCGACATTCCTTACGTCGCTCGCAAGGCGGTCTAACGCTTCGGACCGCGAATGGTCCGAACCAGTTTTGAGAAGAGCATGACAACGAACCTGATCCGCAACTATCGTAACTGGCGCGTTTATCGCGAGACGGTTACCGAGCTGGGTCGCCTTTCCAACCGCCAGCTGCATGATCTCGGCATCGTCCGCGACGAAATCAAGATCATCGCCCGCCAGGCGATCTAACAACGGAATTTCGCCAGGGTCGACCTCCTCCCCGATCCTGACGAATACGGTCACCCCTTACCTCCTCCCAAGGGTTGACCACCAAAACGGCGCCCGCCGCACCTCCTCCCGCGGCGGGCGTTGTTTCCCGGAGCAAAACGAGTTTTGCTTCAGAGGCTTCGCCCCTCTTCAAAATGGCGAAAAGAATTTCGTCAAAGCCGACCTCCTCCCCGGCGATGACGGATAGGCCCGACCTTCACCTCCTCCCGAAGGTTGGCCACCCAAACGGCGCCCGCCGCACCTCCTCCCGCGGCGGGCGTTGTTTCCCCGGAGCAAAACGAATTTTGCTCCAGAGGCTTCGCCCCTTTTCAAACGGCGAAAGGAATTTCGTCAAAGCCGACCTCCTCCCCGGCGATGACGAATACGGTCGGCCTTCACCTCCTCCCGAGGGTCGACCCCCAAAACGACACCCGCCGGACCTCCTCCCCCGGCGGGTGTTGTTGTTTTCAGGGCAGCCTTCGCCTTCGCCGCCGCGGCATGTTCCAGGTGCGGCAATTGCAATCGTCCCGCCAAGCGATTATTCCGGCGCTCATGAGCAAAAAACCTATTCACATCATCGGCGGTGGCCTCGCCGGATCCGAAGCAGCATGGCAGGCAGCCCAAGCCGGCGTTCCCGTTGTGCTGCACGAAATGCGGCCCGTTCGCGGCACAGAGGCGCACAAGACCGACGGCTTGGCCGAACTCGTTTGCTCCAATTCTTTCCGCTCCGACGACGCCGAGAACAACGCCGTCGGTCTTTTGCATGCCGAAATGCGGCTGGCCGGCTCGCTGATCATGAGCGCCGGCGACGCCAACCAGGTGCCGGCCGGCGGGGCGCTGGCCGTGGACCGCGACGGATTTTCCGACGCGGTGACGGCCAGGATCGAGGCACATCCGCTGATCTCCATCCAGCGCGAGGAAGTACCCGGCTTGCCGCCGGTCGAATGGGACCAGGCCATCATCGCCACCGGCCCGCTGACCGCACCCTCGCTCGCACAGTCGATTGCCGAAGCGACGGGCGCCGATGCGCTCGCCTTCTTCGATGCGATCGCGCCGATCATTCATTTCGACACGATCGACATGGACACCTGCTGGTTCCAGTCGCGCTACGACAAGGTCGGGCCCGGCGGCACCGGCAAGGACTACATCAACTGCCCCATGGACAAGGACCAGTATCTTGCCTTCGTGCAGGCACTGGTGGACGGCCAGAAAACAGAATTCAAGCAATGGGAAGGCACGCCCTATTTCGACGGCTGCCTGCCGATCGAGATCATGGCCGAGCGTGGCGTCGAGACGCTGCGCTACGGGCCGATGAAGCCGATGGGCCTGACCAATGCGCACAATCCAACCGTCAAAGCCTACGCCGTCGTGCAACTGCGGCAGGACAATGCGCTGGGCACGCTCTACAACATGGTCGGCTTTCAGACCAAATTGAAGCATGCCGAGCAGGTGCGCATTTTCCGCACGATTCCTGGTCTGGAGAACGCCGAATTCGCCCGCCTCGGCGGCCTGCATCGCAACACCTACATCAACTCGCCGACCTTGCTCGACGCCTCGCTGCAGCTGAAGTCGCGCCCGGGCCTGCGTTTCGCCGGCCAGATCACCGGTTGCGAAGGCTATGTTGAAAGCGCCGCCATCGGCCTGCTCGCCGGCCGCTTCGCCGCCGCCGAGCGGCTCGGCCACGCGCCGTCGCTGCCGCCACTCACCACGGCGTTCGGAGCGCTGCTCAACCACATCACCGGCGGTCACATTGTTTCAGACGACGAGCCGGGAAAGCGCTCTTTCCAGCCGATGAACGTCAATTTCGGCCTGTTCCCGCCTGTCGAGGCGGTGAAGATCGAAGGCAAACGCCTGCGCGGCAAGGACAAGACGGTCGCCAAGCGGCATGCGATCACGTCGCGTGCGCTGGGTGATTGCCGGCGATGGCTGGGACTGCCGGCGCAAGCTCAAGCGGCGGAATAGCCTTACTGACTGGCCTTGCCGCGGAAGTAGGATACTATCCCACTCGCCTAGTGGGAGTCATTGCATGGAAACAGCCGAGAAACTGTCCGTCACCGTCACGCCCGCCATGGCGCGCATGATCCGCGAAAAAGTCGAGGACGGTTCCTTCGGCTCGGCAAGCGAAGTCATTCGCGCAGCACTTCGCGCTTTCCAGCGCGAAGAGGACGAGCATGCCGAACGCATGGCGTCGATCCGGGCGCGGGTAAAATCTTCGATTGAGGACACAAGGCCGAACCTTTCCGGAAAAGAGGTTCGCGACCAGCTTAAGAAATTCGCTGAGCAATATTCGAGCCGCATTGATGATTCGGCGGCTTGAGGTCGAGTATCGCGAAAGTGCCAGAGACGATCTTACCAACATTTTCAGATACATAGTTGAGTCGGGCGGAAGCCCCAACGCGGCGCTGAGATTCGTGCTTCGAATTGAAGACCGTTGTCAAAACATCGGCAACGCACCTCGTGGCGATCGCCTGCGCGACGACATCGTGCCGGGACTGCGAACCGTTCCGTTCGAGCACTCCGCCGTCATAGCCTATATAATCGAGAGCGACATCATTCGCATCGTCAACATCTTTTGCGGCGGCCGCGACTACGAGACATTGATGCGAGATGGCGGATCGGGCCCGTCCTAGATTGGCCCACGAAATAACTACTCGGCCGGCTCGGCACGCGCCGGTCGCAGCCCGGGCTTCCCGGCCTCACCCGGATTTCGCCTGACATAGGCTGCTTTCAGGCTCTCGGAGGTTTCGCGCGAGCCGTCATGGCTCCAGCCGGGCGGCTTGATCAGATAGTTCAGGCGGTCGCTCAGGGTCAGATCAGGTGCGAAGGCATCCCTGAACATGCCGATCCATTCGTGGAAAGCCACTTTCAGCGGATTGAAGGTGCCAAGATTTTTCACGATGCCGTAGCGCGGGCGGTCCCTCTCCAACTCCTCGACGAAGGTGGCGAACATGCGGTCCCAGATGATCAACGTGCCGGCATAGTTGGCGTCAAGGTAGCGCGGATTGGTGGCGTGGTGGACGCGGTGGTGCGAGGGCGTGTTGAAGACGAATTCGAACCAGCCCCACATCTTGCCGATCGTCTCGGTGTGGATCCAGAACTGCCAGATAAGGTTGAAGCCGAAGGTGAAGGCAATCACCGCCGGATGGAAGCCGAGCAGCACCAGCGGCGCCTGCAGCACGAACATGAAGGTGAACAGGCCCGTCCAGCTCTGCCTGAGTGCCGTCGACAGATTGTAGTGCTGGCTGGAATGGTGGTTGACGTGCTCGGCCCACACCCAGCGCACCCGATGCGCGATGCGGTGGTAGATGTAGTAGCGCAAATCATCGAGCAGGAAGGCCGCCAGGAACACCCAGATCGACAGGCCGAGGTTGAAGAAACGGAACTGCCAGAGCCACAGCAGCGCCCAATAGGAGACGACGCCGAGCAGCAGCCCGGCGACGACATTGCCGGTGCCCATCATCAGGCTGGTCAGCGTGTCGTGCGTCTCGAACGAGCCCTTGGCCCGGCCGGTGCGCACCAGCCACAGCTCGATCAGGATGGCGGCAACGAAGAACGGGATGGCGAGCTGGGTAACCTGCGGGAAATTGTAATCGCCCATCACGCGGCCTCCCTGGTCGAACTAGGATGCTGCGGCTGAAGAACTCTTAGCACAGCGTGCGCGTCGGCAGCGTTAGCGAAGGTGAAGTGACCGCCTTTCCAGGTGAAATCGGCAAGGCGCAGCGCAATCGTCCCGGCACCATCGTCACTCCGCGCCAATACATCGCGCGGCGTGACGATACGCGTCAGGAAACGATCTCCGATGGCATGGACGATGCCAAGGCGCCCTCGCCCGAGTTCCAGGAACGCGGTTCGGCCATCGGATGTGAGGTGGATGGCGGCCGCCGGTTCATCCGGAAAATCCTCGGCAAAACGCTCTCGCGCCTGCTCCGCATCGGCCAGCCTGGCCTTGCGGCTGCCGCCGGAGAAATGAACGGCGGCGACCGACAGCGCGATGCCAAATACGACGATCACGACCAGCACGGGCAGGCTCATGGACAGGCATCTCCTCCAGCCGGCCTGTTGTCTTGGCAACAGTTCCCGGTTGAGCGATCCCTTAACACAATTGACGTTTACGTCAAACTGCTGGCCAGCCCACCATCGCGCGACGCAGCATGAGCCAGTGGCGGCGCATGGTCGAGAGTCGCACCGTGCCGTTGAGCGGCGAACCGCGTTCCATTTTCGTCAGGTAGGCTCGCGACAGGACCAGCGGCAGAAAGGCCGGGCGCAGCGAAGCCGGCAAACCCGATGCGCCTTTCTCGAAGGCCGAGAGATGCTCCCGCGCCAGCGCGATCATGGCGGCGACGGCGCGCTGCGCACCTGGTCCACCATGGTCGGTGACGAATTCCTCCGGAGACGAACCCGCCGCGGCCAGGATATCTGCCGGAACAAAACACTGTCCGCGACTGCGGTGCAGCGGCAGCAGGAGCAACAGTCCCGTAATCGCCTGCGCGCAACCGGCCCTACCGGCCAGTTCGGCGAAACGTGGCGCCACTCCTGGATCCAGCACCATTGCCGCCAGTTGAATAAGCGCGGCTGCCGTTTCGCCGCAATAGCCTTCGAGATCGGTTCGCGACGGCATCGGGTCGTCATAGAGGTCGAATATCCGGGCCTCGAGCATATTCTCGAATGCCTGTTTCGGCAGGCCGTACCTGGAAATCGTCGCTTTCAGCGCATCCGCGATCGGATGGCCCGTCTCGGACCCTTCGGCTGCGATGACATCGCGCCACCATTGCAACCGCACCTCGCCCGGCAAGGCCTCGCGGATGCGATCCCGAATGCCCGCGATTTCGGCATTGAAGGCGTAGAGCGAAAACAGCGCTTCGCGCTTGTCCGTCGGCGCGTAGAGCGCGCTGAGATAGCGGTCATGGTCGGCGGCGCGCACGGCGCCCATGACGATTTCGCCCTTTTGGTCCACGTCAGTCGACGGCGATCAGCGCGGCGGCTACCGCGCGATCCTCTGCGAGCAGGACATTATATGTCCGCACCGCTGCACCGGTCGCCATCGGGTCGGCGGCTATGCCCGCGGTCTTCAAGGCGGCGCGAAGCCCCGCCGGCAAGGGTCGTAAATCCTTGCCCGTGCCGACCAGCAGGATTTCGATCTTCTCGGCCTGGGCCAGCAGCCGTTCGAAATCCGCCACCGTCAGCGCAGATGGGTCCGCCGGCTCCCAGCCATGGATACCCGACGGCAGGCACAGAAGCGAACCGCGATGCGACATGTCGGCGAAGCGGAAGCCGCCATTGCCATACGCCTCGATAGGGGCGCGGCCGGGGAAATGCGCCTCGCGGATGACGATACCTTTGGCCATCCCTGCCGATCCGCCCTTCGGGTCGCGCGTCAGGTCGCGACCGCCTTGCCGCCGCCGACCGGCTTTTCCTCGTCCGAACTCGTGGCCTGCGGCCGCAGCTTGAATAGGATCAGCAGCGGCGCGGCGATGAAGATCGACGAATAGGTGCCGAAGATGACGCCGAACAGCATTGCCATCGTGAACGAGCGGATCACCTCGCCGCCGAACAGCACCAGTGCCAGGAGCGCCAGGATCGTCGTCACCGAGGTCAGCGTCGTTCGCGACAGCGTCTCGTTGATGGCGTTGTTGAGGAGCTGCGGCAGCGGCATCTTCTTGTATTTCCTGAGATCCTCGCGAACGCGGTCATAGACCACGATCGTGTCGTTCAGCGAGTAGCCGATGATGGTCAGGATCGCCGCCAGCGACGATTGGTTGAACTCCAGCCCGGTTATAACGAAGAAGCCTATGGTCATGACCACGTCATGGACCGTCGCCACGATGGCGCCGACCGCGAACTGCCATTCGAAGCGGAACCAGACATAGATCAGGATACCCACCAGCGCGACCAGCATGGCGATCGTGCCTTGCTTGGCCAGTTCTCCTGACACGGTCGGTCCCACCACCTCGACGCGGCGGAAATCGTAATTGTCCTGCAACTCGCCACGAACCTTGTCGATGACGGTCTGCTCGGCATTCTCGCCGCCGTCCTGCGTGCCGACACGGATCAGCACGTCATTCGGCTCGCCGAACTGCTGCACCTGCACTTCGCCGATATTCAGTTCCGAGAGCCTGGCTCTGATGTCGGCAAGATCGGCATTGCCGCTCTTGGACTTCACCTCGATCAGCGATCCGCCCTTGAAATCGATGCCGTAATTGATGTCGACGGTCATGAACAGCACCACCGACAGGACCGACAGCAGGCTCGACAGCGCGAAGGTCCAGCGGCGGATGCCCATGAACGGGATCTTCGTGCCGGGCGGAATGAAGGTCACCGGCGCCCGCGGCAATTCCTTCGGGCGCGCGCGGCGCAGCCAGATGGACACCAGCAGCCGGGTAAAGGTGAAGGCGGTGAACACCGTGGTCAGGATGCCGATGGCGTAGGTGATGGCAAAGCCCTTCACCGGCCCCGTTCCGAGATAGAACAGCACCACGGTCGCGATCAGCGAGGTGACGTTGGAATCGACGATCGTCGCCAGCGCCTTCGAGAAGCCGGTGTCGATCGCCTGGATCACCGAGCGTCCGGCGCGCCGCTCCTCGCGGATGCGCTCATAAATCAGCACGTTGGAATCGACGGCCATGCCGATGGTCAGCACGATACCGGCAATGCCTGGCAAGGTCAGTGTCGCGCCAAGCAGCGACAGCAGTCCGACGATCATCGCCACGTGCACCGCCAGCGCGATGTTGGCGAGGAAGCCGAGGAAGCCGTAGGCGACGAACATGAAGGCGACGACAAGGATAGAGCCGATGATGCCGGCGACCTTGCCGGCATGGATCGAATCTTGGCCGAGGCCCGGACCCACCGTGCGCTCCTCGATCACGGTCAGCTTTGCCGGCAGCGCGCCTGCGCGCAGCAGGACCGCGAGGTCATTGGCGCTCTCGGCCGTGAAATTGCCTGAGATCTGGCCGCTGCCGCCCAGGATCGGCTCGCGGATCTGCGGCGCCGAAATCACCTGGTTGTCGAGGATGATGGCGAACAGCTTGCCGACATTCTGCGATGTCGCCTGCCCGAACCGTGTCGCGCCGCGCGAGTTGAAGGTGAAGGAAACCACCGGCTCGTTGGTCTGCGAGTTGTAGGTTGCGGTCGCTTTGGAGAGGTCTTCGCCGGAAACGATGACGCGGTTTTCGATCAGGTAGGGAACCGGCGGATCGTCCTGCGAATAGAGGATCGATGAACCGGCCGGCGGACGGCCCTTCAGCGCATCCTGCACCGGCATAGACTGGTCCACCATCTGGAAGGTCAGCTTGGCGGTCTGGCCGATGATTTCCTTCAGCCTTTGCGGGTCCTGCAAACCGGGCACCTGCACCAGAATGCGGTCGTCGCCCTGCCGCTGCACGATCGGTTCGGTGGTGCCGAGTTCGTTGACGCGGCGTTCGACGACTTCGATCGACTGTGCCAACGCAGCCGACGTGCGATATTTTATGCCGGCGTCGGTGACGGTGAATTTGAGCAGGCCGGGCTCGGAATCATCCAGCGCCATCTCCTGGACGGAGCCGCCGGTGAACAGGCTGGCGGCGACCGGATCGGTCAGCGGCTTCAGTGCCGTCTTGGCCGCATCGAGCTGGTTCGGGTCCTGTATGCGGACCTGTACGGTCCTGCCCGTGCCCGCCAGGCCGGTATAGCCTATCTTGGCCTCGCGCAGCAGTGTCCGGATCTCGTCACGCGTCGTCTCCAGCTGCGCCTTCACCAGATCGTTCTGATCCATCTGGAGCAGGATGTGCGAGCCGCCCTGCAGGTCGAGGCCGAGCGTCATCTGCCGCTTGGGCACCCAGCTCGGAAGCTGCGCCAGCGTGCTTGCGGGAATGAGATTGGGCGCGGCGAGGACCACTGTGGCGGCCACGGCCAGCCAGATCAGGATCATCTTGAAGCGCGAGAAATAAAGCATATAGCGTCGTCCGTCAGAGCGTGTCCGCGGATCGCTCCGCCTGGAATTTGGTTATTTCTTGGCGTTCTGGTTCGCTACCGGCTCGCCCTTGACGCGCACGTCGGCGATCGTCGAGCGCAACGCCGTCACCTTCGTGCCGCCACCGAGGTCGATCTCGAGCTCATGGTCGTCGATCACCTTGGTTACCTTGCCGACGAAGCCGCCGCCGGTGACGACCGTGTCGCCGCGGCGCACGGCCGCCAGCATCTCGCCGCGCTTCTTCAGCTGCGTGCGCTGCGGCCGGATGATGAGAAAATACATGATCACGAAGATCAGGACGAACGGCAAAATGCTGATGAACATGTCGGGAGAAGCCCCAATGCCTTGGGCATATGCCGGTGTCACGAACATCGAGGTACTCCTGAATTTTGAAAACAGCCGCCAAACGGTTCAGTGGATTTGGCAGCCCCGCGAAATTTGGCCGGAATATAGTCGGTAAAGTTGCCAATGCAACTGCGTGGCCGGGCAAATCGGCTGCTTTTCCGGCCTGTTCGCCCGTGTTAGAGCATGACCGCGAAAAGCGCGAGCGGGTTTTCGCAAAAGATCGCGCTGTAACAAACGGTTGCAGCGAGTTTCGAAACCGTCGGGATCGAACCCGGCCACACCTTCCCTCGCGGAACCAGAGCAAAAGACCTGAGATGACCGATACCAGCATCGACGCATTGAACCAGAAACTCGACCGCCTGATCGAGGCGGTCAGCCGCCTCGCCCCGCCGCCTGTGCCCGAAACCGACCTTGGCGGAGCCGATTGCTTCGTCTGGCAGGCGGATCCGGGTTACCTGGAGCCGGTACGCAAGGTGAACCGCGTCGACATCGGCCTGATCCGCGGCGTCGACCGCGTGCGCGACATCCTCGTCGACAACACGGAGCGCTTCGCCTCCGGCTATGCCGCCAACAACGTGCTTTTGTGGGGCGCGCGCGGCATGGGCAAATCGTCGCTGGTCAAGGCTGTGCATGCCGCAATCAACGCCTCGCCGAAACTCGACCGCCCGCTCAAGCTGATAGAGATCCATCGCGAGGACATCGATACGCTGCCGAAGCTGATGACGCTGCTGAAGGCCGCGCCTTACCGCTTCATCCTGTTTTGCGACGACCTCTCCTTCGACCATGACGATACCTCCTACAAATCGTTGAAGGCAGCACTCGAAGGCGGCGTCGAAGGCCGCCCGGCCAATGTCATTTTCTACGCCACGTCGAACCGCCGCCATCTTCTGCCGCGAGACATGATCGACAATGAGCGCTCCACCGCCATCAATCCGTCCGAGGCGGTCGAGGAGAAGGTTTCGCTCTCCGATCGCTTCGGCTTGTGGCTCGGCTTCCACAAATGTTCGCAGGACGAATATCTCGAAATGGTCAACGGCTACGCCAGCCATCATGGGCTCGACATCGACCCCGGGCAGTTGCGCGCCGAGGCGCTGGAATGGGCGACGACACGCGGCAGCCGCTCGGGCCGCGTCGCCTGGCAGTTCACGCAGGACCTGGCTGGCCGGCTCGGCAAGCCGTTGAGAGACTAGGCGGGGTACAACGGGTGGGCAGGAGCCGGTCACAAACTTCGTGGCCGACCCCGTCCGTGGACGCCGGGTTGTCTATATCGTGTTCATTCCCGCACAGGCTTTATGCTTCCCAGGACCATCGGAATATCGGTTTGTATCCCTAGTGCGTCAGTCGCCCAGGCCTGCATTTCTGGTGAAGCATCACCTGATTTCAGGATGGAAATGGCCAGCTTGGACATGTCTGTGGGCGGTTTGGTATTGATTACCGCATAGGAGAAATAACCGGCCAGAACGGCACTTGCGATCGAAATGACCGGTGCAACAATTAAAGCAGTTGCTCGCACATGCGATTGCCAGCGATGCGTTGGGCTGGCGGACGGAAGTTCATCCTCTTCGACAGATTCAATCATTCCACTCTCCTTGCAGAGCGTCGAGAATGACTTTCCTCTACATTAGTTAAAATGCAGATAACCGCTTTTCTGACGGCGGCCCTGGTTTTGGAACGACGACATACATTGAGATTGCGACGTGCATCCCGCGACCAACTGAAAAAGCCCGCTCCTTGCGGGGCGGGCTGAGCCGGCGGGCCGGACTGGAGGTCAGGCGGCCCGCAAATCGCTTTTTTTATTCTATTCGAAATAGCCCCGACTATTCGAGATAGCCGGAGGGATCGACCGGGGCCGAGTTCTTGCGCACTTCGAAGTGCAGCTTCGGCGAGTCCGTCGTGCCGCTCATACCCGACAGCGCGATCTCCTGGCCGCGCTTGACCTTCTGGCCGCGCTGGACCTCGATCGAGCTGGCGTGACCGTAGACGGTGACCAGGCCATTCTCGTGCCGCACCAGCACCGTATTGCCGAATTCCTTGAGGCCATCGCCGGCATAGATGACGACGCCGTTCTCGGCCGCCTTGACCGGCGTGCCCGCCGGCACGGCGATGTCGACGCCGTCCTTGCCGGAACCGAAGCCGGAAATGACGCGGCCGCGCACCGGCCAGCGCATCTTGCCTATGCCGGTGGCGTCCGGCGCCACAGCGTCGTCATCCTCGGCCTGCTGGATGACCTTGGCGTCCTTCTTCGGCGGCGTGTAGGAAGCCAGCGTTTGCGACGGCGTCGTCTTGGCCGTCGGCTGCGTCGTGGCTGTCGTCACCGGGTCTACCGTCGCCGGCTTTGCGGCGGCCACCGTGGCCGTTCCGCCGGCCGGCACCTTCAGCGTCTGGCCGATCTTCAGCAAGCCGTCCTGCATGCCGTTCGCCTGCTTGATGGCGACAACCCCGACGCCAGTCTTCCTGGCGATCGAGGAAAGCGTATCGCCCGACTGCACCGTATAGGCGCCGGCGCCGGCCTTGGGCGCGGCGGCGGCAATTTGCGGCGCGGGCTTGCTGTCTTTGGGCTTGTTCGCCGCGGCCGAAGCATCGACCTGCGCGGCTGACTTGCCCTCCTTGAGCTTCGGCTGCTGCGGCAGCACGGCAACCTTTTCCGGCGCGGTGGCCGGCACGTCGCGCTTGCCATTAGCGGGCTTGGCATCGGCCATCTTGGGCTCGGCCTTGCTGGAATAGGCGTAGGCCGGAATGATGATCTTCTGGCCGGTCTTCAGCCCCTTGGTCGCGCTCAGCCCGTTGACCTTCATGATCACGTCGGCCGGCACCTTGTAGTGCTGCGCCAGCCCGGAGATCGTTTCACCGTCCCTGACGACGATTTCGGTGGCATGCGCCGTGCCGGCTGCCTTGGCGTCGGGCTGGGCATCCTTGAAGGGCTTGGCCGCGGGAGCAACCGTGCCGGTCGCCGTCCGGTCGACATGCGGTGCCGGGCGCACCAGAGCGGGCGCCGATGCAACACGCACCGGATTGGCGGCGGGTGCCAGCGCGGGAGCGGGCTGCGCCTGGGCGACCGGTGGCGGCAGCGGCCGCGTCGACACCGGTTCGAGGCTGGAGCGGCTGACCGACTGCGTGTGGCTGCCATCGAGCGGCGCGGCCGCGACATCCCCCGGATAGGGCTGCTGCACGGCATCCTGCTTGTTGATGATGGCGCGCTGATTGTTTGTCGAGGAGGTGAAGACGTCGTCGACGCCGTTGAACCGCGACACTTGCGAGCTGCACCCAGCCGCGGCACCCGCGATCATGAGAACAGCGCAGCCCCGCGCCAAATTGCGATTGTTTGCCTTCAAAACACTGAGTTGCATCGCACTAACCCGCACAAACTCTGCACCAACTGGACAGGATTAAAGCGCGTTAATGTTACTGGTCGGTTAACCCCTTAGAATCAGACGCAAAATTTCTTAAAATATTTGAGGCCGCCCAGACTGCCCATATAGAGGCACGCGCAGCCGCCGTTGCAGGCCGGCTGACATGGACAATCCCTAGATAACGGCCGCCAGGCTGCGCAATACCGGCTGCAGGCGCACGAGGCCGATATCCTCGCGCTCGAAACGGCTGCCGACCTTGGTGAGCTTGGCCAGCACCTGCTCGCCCTCCTCCGGTCCGATCGGCGCGATCACGATGCCGCCGCTCGACAACTGGTCGAGCAGGAAACGCGGCAGGCTGTCGAAGGCGGCCCAGGCGACGATCCGGTCGAACGGGCCTTCTGCGGCCAAACCGGAGGAACCATCCACCTGGCGCGCGATGACGTTGCCGATGCCGAGCGCCTCGAAGCGCTGCCGCGCCTGTTCGACCAGCGTCTTGTAGCGGTCGATGGTGACAACCCGGCCTGACAGGCGCGACATCACCGCTGCCGTATAACCGGAGCCGGTACCGATCTCGAGCACGCGATTCCCGACTTCGATGGCGAGTGCGGCGATCACCGCCGCCTGCATGTCCGCGCCCTCGATCGCTTCGCCGCATTCGATCGGCAGCATGCGGTCCGACCAGGCGATGGAATGGAATTGGGCGGCCAGGAAGCCGCGCCGCGGTGTCGCCTCGAAGGCCGCGATCAGCGCCTTCGGCACGGTCCCCCTGCCGCGCAGGCGCAGCAGGAAGGCGGCAAATCCTTCTCGGTCATCGATCGGCAGGTTCATGCAAGGGCCTTGCTCAGCTGGTCACGAATCTCATGCGCTGTGAGGTCGAGCTGCAACGGCGTCACCGACACCAGGCGATTGCGCAGCGCAAAAAGGTCGGTGCCCTGCTTGCCCTCGACGGGTTCGCGGCCGAAGCGCAGCCAGTAGTACGGCAGCCCGCGCCCATCGCGGCGTTCCTCGACCCACAGGCTGTGTACGAGCTTGCCCTGCGAGGTGACCACCGTGCCGGCGACCTCTTCAGGCAGGCAGTTCGGAAAATTGACGTTGAGCAGCACGCCGTCCGGCAGCGGCGTCGCGACGAGTTTCTTGAGCAGCGCCGGCGCCAGCGCCTCGGTGGTCTCGTAGGGAACGACGCGGTCCTCGCCGATAGTGCTGTAGCCCTGGCTGAGCGCGATCGAGCGTATGCCGAGCAACGCGCCCTCCATCGCGCCGGCGACGGTTCCCGAATAGGTGACGTCGTCAGCGATGTTGGCGCCGGAATTGATGCCCGACAGGATCAGGTCGGGCGCGCCGGGCAGAATCTTCTTCACGCCCATGATGACGCAGTCGGTCGGCGTGCCGCGCACGGCAAAGTGCTTCTCGCCGATTTTCCTCAGCCGCAGCGGCTCCGAGATCGAGAGCGAGTGCGCATAGCCGGACTGGTCCTGCTCCGGCGCCACCACCCAGACATCGTCGGACAATGTGCGCGCGACGCGCTCGAGCGACGCCAGGCCCTCGGCATGAATGCCGTCGTCATTGGTCAGGAGAATACGCATTATTTCGATTCGATCTTTTCCAGCCCGCCCATATAAGGCCGCAGCACTTCAGGAATGGTTACGCTGCCATCCTCGTTCTGGTAGTTTTCGATGACGGCGATAAGTGCGCGCCCGACAGCCGTGCCTGAGCCGTTCAGCGTATGGACGAAGCGGTTGCCCTTGCCGTCTTTGTCCTTGTAGCGGGCTTCCATGCGCCTGGCCTGGAAATCGCCGCAGACAGAGCAGGACGAGATTTCGCGATAGGCGTTCTGGCCGGGCAGCCACACCTCGATGTCATAGGTTTTTCGCGCGCCAAAACCCATGTCCCCGGTGCACAGCACCATGGTGCGGAACGGCAATTCGAGCCGCTTCAGCACTTCCTCGGCACACTCGGTCATCCGCTCATGCTCGGCGAGCGAGGACTCCTGATCGGTGATCGACACCAGCTCGACCTTGTAGAACTGGTGCTGGCGCAGCATGCCGCGCGTGTCGCGCCCTGCCGAGCCGGCCTCCGAGCGGAAGCACGGCGTCAGCGCGGTGTAGCGCAGCGGCAGTTTCTCATGGGCGGTGATCTCCTCGCGCACGAGGTTGGTGAGCGGCACTTCGGCGGTGGGGATCAGGCCAAGCCTGCCGTCCCCATGCGGCGTGAAGAACAGATCCTCCTCGAACTTCGGCAGCTGGTTGGTGCCGAAAAGAACATCGTCCTTGACCATCAGCGGCGGGATGACTTCCTCATAGCCATGCTCGGTCGTGTGCAGGTCGAGCATGAACTGGCCGATCGCGCGTTCCATCCGCGCCAGCCCGCTCTTCAGCACGGTGAAGCGCGAGCCCGACAGCTTTGCCGCACGCTCGAAATCCATCATGCCGAGCGCTTCGCCGATCTCGAAATGCTCCTTCACCCAGTTCGGGCGGGTCGGCACCTTGCCGACGATATGCTTGACCACGTTGTCGTGCTCGTCCTTGCCGACCGGCACATCGTCGAGCGGCACATTGGGCAGCACCGCCAGCGCGTCGTTCAGCGCCTTGTCGAGCTCGCGCTCGCGCGCCTCGCCGTTCTGGATGAAGGTTTTTATCTCGCCGACTTCGGCTTTCAGTTTTTCGGCAAGGGCGGCATCGCCCGAACGCATGGCGTTGCCGATCTCTTTCGAGGCGGCGTTGCGGCGTTCCTGCTTGGTCTGCAGCTCGGTGACATGTTCGCGCCGCGCCTCGTCCCTGGCGATCAGGTCATCGACGGTGGACTGCGCTTCCTCGACCGACCACGAGCGCTTGACCAGCGCCTCGACAAGGGCCTTCGGGTTGTCGCGAATCCATTTGATGTCAAGCATGGTCTGAAAGCTCCTGCGGTAGCTTGCCGCCAAAGCGCGCGGCGGTTTGCGCTACGATATGCTCCAAGAATATAGCCTGAAACGCATCGTCGGTTTCGCGATGCGTTTCAGGCCAGAGGGGGTAAACCGCATCTCTGATCGATGCAAGATCGGGCTTGCTGACGGCAGGGGCCGCGAGCCCGCTTTCGAGTGGTGAGGGATAGCGCGACAGTCCAGAAATAAAAAACCCGCCTCGGCGGCGGGTCGTTGGCGCAAATCAGCACCATAACCGAATATGTACCATAGCGGCGGGCACCAAGTCAAGAAAAAATTCCTATCGGCACCGGGCCGCGCACCGATTCCGAGGCCGGCAGCCCGCAGGGGCGACGCGCCTGCCCTATGTGGAGGATGCGTCTGCCGGCTTTTCCGCCACCTCTTCCTCGGATTGCTGCTTCTCCCGCGCCAGGCGCTCGCGCTCCTGGCTGCGTTCAATCATCCGCGCCGACCAGATGGCGACCTCGTAGAGCAGGATGGTCGGGATGGCGAGGCCGATCTGGCTCATCGGGTCGGGCGGCGTCAGCACCGCCGCGACGACGAAGGCGATGACGATCGCCCATTTGCGCTTCTCGGCCAGCGCCTTGGATGACAGCATGCCGACGCGCGTCATCAGGCTGGTCACCACCGGCAGTTGGAATACCAGGCCGAAGGAGAAGATCAGCGTCATGATCAGGCTGAGATATTCCGACACCTTCGGCAGCAGCGAAATCTGCACCTGGTCGTTGGTGCCCGACTGCTGCATGGCGAGGAAAAACCACATCACCATCGGCGTGAAGAAGAAATAGACCAGCGAGGCGCCCATCAGGAACAGGATTGGCGACGCGATCAGGAACGGCAGGAAGGCGTTGCGTTCGTTCTTGTAGAGGCCGGGCGCGATGAACTTGTAGATCTGCGTGGCGATCAGCGGAAAGGCGATCACCATGCCGCCGAACATGGCGAGCTTGACCTGCGTGAAGAAGAATTCCTGCGGCGCGGTATAGATCAGCTCGACCTTGTGCGGGTCGAGCCCCGCCCATTGCGTCGCCCATTTGAATGGCACGACAAGTAGGTTGAACAGCTTCTTGGCGAAGAAGAAGCAGACCAGGAACGCGGCGAAGAAGCCGCCGAGCGACCAGATCAGCCGGCGGCGCAACTCGATGAGATGCTCCATCAGCGGCGCCGAGGATTTCTCGATCTCGTCCTTTTCCTTGTCCGAAACGCTCACTTGGCGGCTCCCGCCGTCTTTTTGGCCACTGACTTCTTCGCTGGAGCCGGTTTCGCCTCGGCCTTGGTCGTCGCCGCCTTGGCTGCTGCCGGTTTGGCAGCCTTTGACGCCGCCACGGGCTTCGCCGGCGCTTTGGGTGCTGGCGCGGGTTTGGCGGTCGCCGCTTTCGCAGGCGTGGAAGCTTTCGCGCCGTTCGCCGAAGCCTTGGCGGGCTTGGCCGCTTTCCCTGCCGCAGGTGTCTTTGGCGCCAGCTCTGTCGGCGCTGAGGACGCCACCACCGATTCATCGGTCATGACTGGGAAGATCGGCGCGGCCGGCGCGGTATCGGGTTCAGTGGGCCCCGGCATGGTGGTCGCGCCGTTCTTCAACGGTTCGGCCGCCTGCGGCACCGAGCCGGCGGGCGCTGCCGTATCGACGGCCGGCTTCGGCTTCATCGCCGCGTCGACGCCGGAACGTACATCGGCGGCCGCCTGCTCGAACGGATTGAGCTGTTTCCTGATCTCGGCAACCGGGCTGAGCCCCCTTAGCTCGTCGACCGATTTCTTGACGTCGTCGAGCTCCGCTTCCTTCAGCGCCTCGTTGAACTGCTTCTGGAAATCGGCCGCCATGGCACGCAGCTTCGCCGTCGTGCGGCCGAAGGTGCGCAGCATGTTGGGCAAATCCTTCGGCCCGACGACCACGATCATAACGATCGCGATCACCAGCATTTCGGTCCAGCCGACTTCAAACATGGCTATCCGTTCCGACTAATGCATGCCGCCCAAAAGTGCGAAGCGGTTCTGGGACAACGACACACACAAAAGCAACAACCCTTGGCTCAGCTCTTGCTGGCCTTTTCCTTCGCTGCCGAAACGGTTTCGTCGGCGCGATGTTCGACGGTACGCTTGTCGTCGGCAACGTCGTCGTCGGCCATGCCCTTCTTGAAGCTCTTGATACCCTTGGCCATGTCGCCCATCAGCTCGGGTATCTTGCCGCGGCCGAACACCAGAAGCACGATGACCAGCACGATCATCCAGTGCCAAATCGAAAATGAACCCATAGCAACTCTCTCTCGAATGGTTTCCCTGGCGATGATCTATGCGTTTTCGCGTTGGGATTCAAACACAACCGCGACAGAGTTTATGAAAGGGTGTCGGATGTCACGCATTTTCGGCGATGCGGTCCGCTACCAATCGGCGCATCTAGCCCGGGAAAGCCTCCAGGAACAGGGGCTTGTGGTCAATCTTCCGTGACGCGCGGCGTCAGCAGGCCGAGTTCCTCGAGATCGATATCGGTCAGCGGATCCTCGTCCTCGGTCAGCGCATCCGGATCGGCCGGCGGCTGCGGAATGGAGAAATTCGACGGCATGCGGCCCGAAAGCAGGCCGGCGCCCTTCAACTCCTCCATGCCGGGGAGATCGCGGATTTCCTCGAGCGCGAAATGGTCGAGGAAGGTTTCGGTGGTGCCATAGGTCACGGGACGGCCGGGCGTTTTGCGCCTGCCGCGCATGCGTACCCATTCCGTCTCCAAGAGCGTATCCAGCGTGCCCTTCGAGGTTTCGACGCCTCTGATGTCCTCGATCTCGGCGCGCGTCACCGGCTGGTGATAGGCGATGATCGCCAGCACTTCGAGCGCCGCGCGCGACAGCTTGCGCTGCTGGACGGTGTCGCGGCTCATCAGGAAGGCGAGATCGCCGGCGGTGCGAAACGCCCAGGCATCGCCGACCCGCACCAGGTTGACGCCGCGCCGCGCATAGATCTGCTGCAGCTCGGCCATCGCGAGCGCGATGTTGATGCCATCGGGAAGGCGCGCGGCCAACTGCTTTTCGCTGACCGGCTCGGCACTGGCGAAAACGATCGCCTCGGCCATGCGCACCGCCTCCGCCATATGCAGCCGCTCGGCGGGATTCTGCGCCGGATTCTGGGTCGGATTCTGAACCGAAGCCTGGTCGATCTCGCCCTCCTCCGGTTCGTTGTCCATCTTGAACGGGACAACCGAAGCGTTGGCGCGTTCGCTCATGATGCCACCTCGACTGCCTTGATTGCCTGTGCGCGGTGGTCGCGCAAATAGATCGGCGCGAACACCTCGTCCTGCCGCACATCCATCTTGCCCTCGCGCACGAGTTCCAGTGTCGCCGCGAACGAGCTGGCGATCGCGGTGCGCCGCTCTTCCGGGCTGGACAGATATCGGACGAGAAAACTGTCGAGCGCCGTCCAGTCCTGCAGCGAGCCGATCAGCCTTGTCAGGATATCGCGGGCGTCCTTGAGCGACCAGACGCCGCGCCTGGCGATCGTGACATTGGTGATTGCCTGCTTCTGCCGCTGCTGGGCATAGGCGGTGAGCAGATCGTAGAGCGACGCCGAATAGGCATTGCGCTTCTCGATGATGACCATTTCCGGCATGCCGCGCGCGAACACGTCGCGGCCGAGCCGGTTCCGGTTGACCAGCCGCGCCGATGCATCGCGCATGGCTTCCAGCCGCTTGAGCCGGAATTGCAGCACCGCCGCCAGTTCCTCGCCGCTTTCGCCTTCCTCGCCCGGCTGCTTCGGGATCAAAAGCTTCGATTTGAGGAAGGCGAGCCACGCCGCCATCACCAGATAGTCCGCGGCGAGCTCAAGTCTCAGTGCCCTCGCCGTCTCGACGAAGGCCAAATACTGCTCGGCCAGCGCCAGGATGGAAATGCGCGCGAGATCGACCTTCTGGTTGCGGGCAAGATGCAGCAGAAGATCGAGCGGGCCTTCGAATCCTGCGACGTCGACGACCAGCGACGGATCGCCGGTCAGCCGGGTATCATCGCTTTCGGCCCACAGGCGGTCCATCGGTGCGGCCTTCCCGGCCTTGCTTTCCAATGCTTCCGCCACGTCCCGTTCTTCCCTCTGTCAGGCCACCGCATCGAAATAGGTGGCGAATTCGGCGCGTATCTCGGTTTCTTCAGCCGCGTCGCGTTTTTCTATATAGGTCATTGCCCGGTTTGCGCGCTCAAGCGACTTGCCCTCAAGCCCTTTGGTTCGCGATGCGATGCCCGCCATCTCCTCGAAAACGCCGTTGCAGTGAAGGACCAGATCGCAGCCGGCCGCAAGGATCGAGGCCGCCTTTGTCGGGAAATCCCCAGAAAGTGCCTTCATCGAGGTGTCGTCGCTCATCAGCAGCCCATCGAAGCCGATCTCGCGGCGAATGATCTCGTCGATGACCTTGCCGGAGGTGGTTGCCGGGTTTTTCGGATCGATCGCGCTGTAGACGACATGCGCGGTCATGGCCATCGGCAGGTGGTTGAGTTCCCTGAACGGCGCAAAATCGTGCCGCTGCAGCTCGCTCATCGAAGCGTCGACGACAGGCAGTTCGAAATGCGTGTCCGCGAAAGCCCGGCCATGGCCGGGAATATGCTTCATGACCGGCAGCACGCCGCCAGACATCAGGCCTTCCGCCGCGGCGCGACCGAGTTCGATGACCGGGCGCGGCTCCTTGCCATAGGCGCGCGCGCCGATGACGTCGCTCGCCCCTTCGATCGGCACGTCGAGCACCGGCAGGCAATCCGCCGTGATGCCGTAGCGCAGAAGGTCGAAAGCGTGCAGCCGCGCCATCAGCCAGGCGGCACGGGCTCCGGCGTCATGGTCGTCGCGCCACAGCGCACCGAGCGCGCCGCCGGCTGGATAGTTCGGCGCCAGCGGCGGCCGCAGCCGCTGCACCCTGCCGCCTTCCTGGTCGATGAACACCAGCGCGTCCGGCCGTCCGATGCAGTCGCGCATCTCGGCGACCAGATCGCGGATCTGCTCGGTCTCGCTGATGTTGCGGGCAAACAGGATGAAGGCCCACGGGCATTCATTGCGATAGAAACTGATTTCTTCGCGGGTGAGCGATTTCCCGGCACAGCCGAGGATCATGGATTTTGATTCGGTCATGCCGACGAGTCTAGAATCTTCCGCGGCCAAAGGGAATCACGTCGAAAAGTGCAAAAAGAAAACGGCGCGGCGTTGAGGCCGCGCCGGTTTTCAAACTGCTCTCCTCCGACACGGGAGGTGAATGACTACCTCGACACGAAGCAGTTGCCGCCGGCAGCCTTGTAGCTGGTGCACAGATTGATGGCATCGTTGCGCGACTGCGCGGGCACGCGGACGCGGTAGAAAGTCCCCTTGCCGGCGATCTCCGCCTTGACGATGTTGGCGGTGCGGCCGGAAAGCACGCCGCCATAGCGACGCTGCAGATCCTGATAGGTCGACTGCGCGCTTTCGACCGTCGGCTGCGAGGCGATCTGCATCGACCACGAACCGCCGCCGGTCGAGGGCGCCGCGGGACTGATGGAGGCAACCTGATCGGGCTTGACCTCGCCGACCACGTCGACCGGCTGGTCGGACGGGCGCTGCGGCGCGACCGGGACCTTGGCCGGCGTGTTGGCCGACTGGGCCTTGGCTTCCGCCTTGGGCTCGGTCACCGGTTTCAGGGCTGGCTCGTCGGCCGCCTGCGCGGCGTCCGGCGCCACCGTGCCGGTCTGGTCGGCATCGGCCTGAGCCGACGGCGCGACATGTTGCGGCGCCGGATCGACCGGCTCCACGGCAGCCACTTTCGGTGCGGCGGGCGCCGGATCCTCACGCGGCACCAGCGACCCGTCCGATTTGACCACCATGGTCCTAACCTTGCGCGGCGCCACGGCGACGACGTCGGGATTCGTTCCCTTGTCGGCATCCTGGAGGACCTGCGCGATGCGGTCCTCGGATTTGGCTGCGGGCGCGGCGTTATCGGCTGGCGCCGCAACGGCGGTTGGAGCATCGCCGCCGTCGCCGTCGGTCGCGTCGGCTGCGGTCTGGTCGGGCGAGAGATCGACGGCGCGAGCCGGATCTTTCGCCGCCACATCGACCGGTTCCTCGACATTGGTGACGAGCTTCTGCTGGACCGGCTCGGCGGGCTTGGCGCCCTTGGCGACCGCGTCGTAGACCTTGTTGTCCTGGTTCGGCACCACGGCGCCGCCCGGATTTTCCGGCTTGACCTTGATCGGTGCGTTATCCGCCTTGACCAGGACCGGGGCGTCGCTGCCGCCCTGGCCGCCCGGAGACAGCGCGAAGGCGCCGAGGCCTCCGGTGACAACGACTGCACCGACAATGGCGGCGATGAGCAGGCCGCGCCTGCGCGGCGACCCGCCGGCCTCGCGTTCGGCGAGACCAGGAACCGACATCGCCTCGTCCAGCTCGGGATCGTAGTCGAGCTCGTCGACGGCAAAATCGTCGGCCTGTGAAACCGGCTGGCTGCCGGGCAAGTCGTCGACGTCGAAGCCATTGGTGGCGTCGGCATAACCCGCCGGCGCTGTCGCGCGGGCAGACATTTCCGCTGGCCGTGCCGCGTAGGTGCGCGCCTCGGGCTGATAGCCCGGCTTGAGCCCCTCATAGCCCGGCTTGAGCGTCTCATAGCCCGGCTTGAGAGCCTCATAGCCCTGTTCAAAGGCATCGTATCCCGACTTGAAGCCGGGATTGTAGGAGTCGTCGGCATAGGGCGCGCTGGTGTTTGCGGGAGCCGCAGCGACATCCACTGTATTCATCTCGGTCAGCAGATTGGAGAATTCGGCGTCGAGATCGTCGTAGCCGGGCGCGGCCGGCTCGTCCTCTTCGAAGTGCAATTCCGGAATCTCGAGATCATCCTGAAGCGCCACGACGCGCTCCGGCACATCGACGGTCTCGACATCAGGCATCTCGTCATCGAACGCGGACTGCTCGCGCTGTGCGGCGGCCGGCGCCGCATAAGCGGCAGGCTCGGCCGCACGATAGGTCGGGACCGCGGTAGACGGCGCCGCGGCCATGGGGGCCGCCGAAGCCATCGGCTGGGCGGTAAAACTCGCCTGTTGCGGCTGTGGGACCGGCGTAACCCGGCTCCACGAGCGGGCCGGCTCGGGCGGCGTGGACTGCATCGTCAGCCAATCGAGGGGATCGTCGCGGAAAGTTTCCGGCGCGGCGGAATCCGCTGCGAGGTCTTCATCCCGGTCGATTCCTTCGGCCAGGTCGATGCTTGCGGCGAGTTCCGCTTCGAAATCATCGCCTTCAGAGGCAGCGGCATGCGCGCCGAGGTCCTGGTCCTGAAGCTCATCGAGCATGAGATCGTCAAGATCGACGTCAGCGGCCGAGACCGCCTGATGCTGCTGCGCCGCCGCAGGTTCGTCCAGGTTCCAGTCGAGGTCACCGGCCGCCGGTTCTTCGTCGGGTTTCGCGGTCGCGGCGACAGGCTGCTGAACCGCGACCTCCTCCTCGGCCACCGGCGCCGGGCGTGCGCTCATGGCGCCCAACAGCGCGTTCAACTCGTCTTCAAGGCTACGCTCGTCGGCGGCGGCATGCACCGGTTCGGCCATAGCCGGGGCGGCGGGCTGAACGGGGGCAGCCACAGGCTCAGCGGCCGGCTCGTCCGTCGCTTCGGCAAGCGCGTCGTTGAAATCCTGCTCGAAAGCATCGTCCAGCGGCGCATCGGCGGCCAGGTCTGCTGTCTCGCCTTCCGCATCCGTCACCTTGGCGAACACGTCATCCATTTCGTGCGCATCGGCCGTCTCGGCGGTCACGTCGTGCGCGTCAAGCGCATCCGTCTCCGCAGCCACGGGCGCATCGGTCGCGACCGAGTGATCGGCAGCCAGATCGAAATCGATATCCGCCAACGTGTCGCCGAAAGCCGTGGCGTCATCAAAGCGATCGCCAAAATCCTCTTCGGAAACCGCCTGGTTCGCGTTCAGCGCCGTCTCGAGGGGAAGCTCGACCGGAGCCGCGGCCGCTTCAGGCTGCAGCTGCGCCACGTGACCATCGAGCATCAGTTCGTCTTCGAGCGAAAGGGCAAAGCCATCGTCGAATTCATGGTCGACGGTAGGCTCCGCCACTTCGGCGGCCAAGGCGGGCTCGGCCGCATCGGTCGCGTCATCAAGCCGGAAGTCCTGATCGAGCGATGCCGCAAGCTCGTCCGCCATGGGCAGATCGTCATCGAGCGGCGAAACGCCATCGAGAGAGCTGGCTACCGCATCGTCGAAATCCGTATCGAAAGCGGCATCGACGGTTGGCGCGGCCTCGGCAACAGCGTCGTCGGCACCATGCTCATCGTCGAGCTGCATGTCGTCGAACGCCATGGCGAGTTCGTCATCCATGCCGTCGGTAGCGGCGGCGTCGAACGCCGGCTCATCAACATCGGCGACCGTCGCGGCGTTGCCTTCGGCAAAGTCGAAGTCGCCCATCAACTCCTTTTCGAGATCGAGGTCGAAATCGACCTCCTGCGCCTGCTGATCAGCGGCGGCTTTCGGTTGGGCGGGCGCCTGTGGCTTGACCGGCTGGCGCGGGTCGAACCCCATGATCCTGGTCAGTTCCGCGAACGGATCATCGTTGGCGATGTCGTTGTTGTCGGCTATTCTCAGCTGGGTTCTGTCTGCCATTATTGTTCCCGAACTCGCACTCATTCGGACGCCATGGACGTCGCGCAGGGTTGGCCCTTACCAGCGCAATGTGGGCAAAAGGTGACAGGTTTTTTAGTCAAACCTAACGCATTTCGGTGGGCGCCGCGGCGCCGATCAGCGTCAGGCCGGACGTCAAGACATCCGAAACAGCCTGCACCAGCCCTAGTCTGGCATGCGTCAATTGTCGGTTGTTAACCTTAACAAAACGTAAGTCCGGATTATCGGTGCCGCGGTTCCAGTGCCCGTGGAAGCTTGAGGCCAGATCGTAGAGGTAGAATGCCAGCCGATGCGGCTCGAGCGCAAGTGCCGCCGACTCGATCAACCGTGGATATTCAGCGAGTTTCCTGATCAGGCCGATCTCGCCTTCGTCGGTCAGCAACGCCACGGCAGCCGCCAGACTGTTGCGATCGAAATTGGCCTCTCCCAACTGCTCGCTCGCCTGCCGGAATACCGAATGGCAGCGCGCCGAAGCGTACTGCACATAGAACACCGGATTGTCCTTGGACTGCTCGGTCACCTTGGCGAAGTCGAAATCGAGCGGCGCATCGTTCTTGCGATAGAGCATCATGAAGCGGATGGGGTCGCGGCCGACTTCCTCCACAACCTCGCGCAGCGTCACGAAATCGCCGGACCGCTTGGACATGCGCACCGGCTCGCCATCGCGAAACAGCTTTACCAGGTTGCACAGAAGAACCGTGAGCTTCACCTCGTCGCCGGCGATCGCCCGCGCCAGCGCTTCCAGCCGCTTGACGTAGCCGCCATGGTCGGCGCCGAGCACGTAGATCAGCTCGACGAAGCCGCGATCGACCTTGTCCTTGAGATAGGCGACGTCGGCGGCGAAATAGGTGAACGAACCATCCGACTTGACCAGCGCCCGGTCCATGTCGTCGCCGACCGCCGTCGAACGGAACAGGGTCTGTTCGCGATCTTCCCAGTCGTCCGGCCTCTCGCCCTTGGGCGGCGGCAGCTTGCCTTTGTAGATATGGCCCTTCAGCGTCAGGTCGTTTATCGCCGAGCGGATCTTCCTGGCATTGTCGGCGTGCAGCGTGCGCTCGGAGAAGAACACGTCATGATGCACGTTGAGCAGCGCCAGATCCTCGCGGATCATCGCCATCATCGCGTCGATGGTGCGGTCCTTGACGATGGCGAGCGCCTCTTGGTCCGGCATCTGCAGCAAGGACCGGCCGAATTCCTTGGCCAGCGCCTGCCCGACCGGGACCAGATAGTCGCCTGGATAGAGCCCGGCCGGAATCTCGCCGACCTCGTCGCCAAGCGCCTCGCGATAACGCAGCATCGCCGAGCGGCCGAGAACGTCGATCTGCGAGCCGGCGTCGTTGATGACATATTCCTTGGTCACGTCGTAACCGGCAAAGGCCATCAGATTGGCAAGCGCATCCCCAACGACGGCGCCACGGCAATGGCCGACATGCATTGGCCCCGTCGGGTTGGCCGATA
The DNA here is from genome assembly GCF_020165355.1 of Mesorhizobium sp. BR1-1-6. Classification (NCBI taxonomy): domain Bacteria; kingdom Pseudomonadati; phylum Pseudomonadota; class Alphaproteobacteria; order Hyphomicrobiales; family Phyllobacteriaceae; genus Mesorhizobium; species Mesorhizobium sp. BR1-1-6. The sequence goes on from NZ_JAIUHZ010000005.1 coordinate 111,141, forward strand.
CATATTCGACATTGGCCTTCCTGCCGCCGCCGATGCTGGAGCGGCCGTAATTGCGGCCCTCGCCCAGAAGCATCGTGAGATGTGCCTGCCAAAAACCGTCCTTGAGCCGCAAATTGACGAAGCCCGGGCCAGCAACCTCGGCGGCCGCGATATCCTTGTCGTCCCGCAGCGCGAGCGCCAGGCGCTCAGCCAGCACCCGCGGGTTCTGGCCGGTGGGCTTGGCCAGCACCATTGCCGCATTGGTCGCAAGATCGCCATGGCTGGCATCGCGCGGCGGCTCGACGGCGATGCGCGACAGGTCGGGCGAAACGCCGTCATTGTCTTTCAGATCAAGCGTCTCGACGGCTTTTATGATTCGCGCGGTGAAGTCGGCGAAGATGTTCATGGGTATGACTCTGGCGGCTTTGCAGGGAATCCGGCTTGTTGGCCGGCAAAATCGAGCCCGCCCTAGCTCAAATCCGGCGTATGGTCAAACAAACGGCGGTGTTCCTTCAGCGCGTAGGTGTCGGTCATCCCCGCCAGGAAGTCGGCCACGCTGCGCGCCTTGATGCGATCCTCGGCCCGGTCGAGCCCCTCGCGCCAGCCGTCCGGCATGGCGCGCGGATCGGCGAAATAGACGTCGAACAGGTCCCTGACGATCCGCTCCGCATCGGCGCGCACGCGCATGACTTCCTTGTGCCGGTAGAGGTGTTTGTAGAGAAAGGCCTTCAGCTCTTTCTCGGCGATGGCCATTTCGGCGGAAAAGGTCACCATCGTCTCGCCCGCCGCCCTCACCGCATCGGCGCTCCGCGGCCCGGTGCGTTCCAGGTTGGCGGTGGTCGACCTGATCACGTCCTCGACCATGGCGGTGATCTGGCGCCGCATCAGCTCGTGGCCGGTGCACACCTCGTCGAGATTGGGATAGCGCGCGCGCACCCCCTCCAGGATGGTCCCCGGCAGCGAGACGGCCTTCAGCATGTCCAGCGTCAGCAGCCCCGCCCTCAGGCCGTCGTCGATGTCGTGCGTGTTGTAGGCGATGTCGTCGGCGATCGCAGCACACTGCGCCTCGATGCCGGCGAACCGGTCGAGTTCGAGGTCGTGCAGTTCCGAATAGTCGCGGATCGCCTGCGGCACCGGACCCTTCAGGCCCTTGCCGTTGGCATCGGTCAGCGGACCATTGTGCTTGACCAGGCCTTCCAACGTTTCCCAGGTCAGGTTCAGTCCGTCAAACTCGGCGTAGCGCGCTTCCAGCCTTGTCACGATGCGCAGCGATTGCGCGTTGTGGTCGAAGCCGCCCCAATCAGCCATCTTCTCGTTGAGGGCGTCCTCGCCGGTGTGGCCGAAGGGCGTGTGGCCGAAATCATGCACCAGCGCCACCGCTTCAGCCAGATCCTCGTCGCCGCGCAGCGCCCGCGCCAGGGCGCGTGCGATCTGCGCCACCTCGATCGAATGGGTCAGCCGGGTACGGTAATGATCGCCTTCATGGGCGATGAAGACCTGCGTCTTGTGTTTCAGCCGGCGGAACGCGGTGGAATGGATGATGCGGTCGCGGTCGCGCTGGAACGGCGTACGGGTCGGGCTTTCGACCTCTTCGAACAGGCGCCCGCGCGAGCGCGCCGGATCGCTGGCATAGGCCGCGCGGGGCCTATAGCCGAATCCGATGTCGCCCAACTCGCTGGTCATGGTCGATGCCGCCTGACTTTGGCCGCCTGACTTTGGCCGCTAGACTATGGCCGCCAGACTATGGCCGGTTGACTTGGCCCTTCGCGCTTCATACCTATCATGTGAAACCGAAAGCAAGGTGACGCCCATGGGCGCGGATGCCAAGACCGCCATGAAAGTCGAGATGACCGATGCCGCCGCAAGGCGGATCGCCAAGATTGTGTCGGACGAGGCCGGCAAGACGGCGTTGCGCGTTTCCGTCGAAGGCGGCGGCTGCTCCGGCTTTTCCTACAAGTTCGATCTGGTCGACGCGCGCAACGACGACGATGTCGCCATCGAGAAGGACGGCGCCACGGTTCTGATCGATGATCTGTCGCTGGTCTATATGGGCGGGTCGGTGATTGATTTCGTCGACGACCTGATGGGCCAGTCGTTCCAGATCCGCAACCCGAATGCGGTCGCCTCCTGCGGCTGCGGCACAAGCTTCTCCATTTAGGAACAACATGCCTGCCATTGGCGCGGTTCGTCAGGTCGCGCTCTCGGCCGGGCGAGACCTCGACGCGACCCTGGCCTTCTGGTGCGACGTGCTCGGGATGAGCGTGCATGTGCGTTACGATCCGCCGGGCATCGCCTTCATCATGGCCGGCAGCGTGCGGCTGCTGTTCACCGACGGCATTCCGGCCGGAACCGTCTATCTCGACATATCAGGTCTCGAGGATTTCCACGCCGGCGCGAAAGCTGCGGGCGTTCCCTTCACCGCGCCTCCAACGCTTGTTCATCGCGACACCGAGGGCCAGTTCGGTCCGGCGGGGGAAAGCGAGTGGATGGCCTTTCTAAAGGATCCCGCAGGCAATACGATCGGCCTGGTCGAACGTCTTGCCCCGGAAGAACATTGAGGCCGCCATGAAGATCGTCACCTGGAACATCAACGGCATTCGCGCCCGCATCGGCAATCTCACCCATTGGCTGACCGAAAGCGCCCCCGACATCGTCTGCCTGCAGGAGATCAAGACGGTCGACGAGCAGTTCCCGCGCGCCGAGATCGAGGCGCTTGGCTACAATGTGGAAACCCACGGCCAGAAGGGTTTCAATGGCGTCGCCCTGCTGTCGAAACTGCGCTTCGACGAGGTCATCAGAGGTCTGCCCGGCGACGACGCCGACGAGCACGCGCGCTTCATCGAAGGCGTGTTCTCGACCGACAAGGGCGCATTGCGCGTCGCCTCGCTCTATCTGCCGAACGGCAATCCGATCGATGACGAGAGGAAATTCTCCTACAAGCTGTCCTGGATGGCACGGCTGGAGCGCTGGGCCGAGGAGCGGCTGAGGCTGGAGGAAGCCCTGGTGCTGGCCGGTGACTACAACGTCATTCCCGAACCTGTCGACGCGAAGTTCCCGGAGAACTGGCTGAATGATGCGCTGTTCCAGCCGCAGACGCGGCAGGCGTTCCGCAGGCTGAAGAATCTCGGCTTCACCGAAGCAGTGCGTTCGGTCACCGATGCGGGCGACACCTTCACCTTCTGGGACTACCAGGCCGGCGCCTGGCAGAAGAACAACGGCATCCGCATCGACCACCTGCTGCTGTCGCCCGAGGCCGCCAACCGGTTTTCATCGGCCTCGATCGAAAAGCATGTGCGCGCCTGGGAAAAACCGTCCGACCACGTGCCGGTGGCCATCGATCTCGATTTGCTGCCGGCCTGAGGGAGACCCCGGGCCCGCGCTGGACCTCGTATCGCCACAATCAGGCGCATGATGGGAGATCATCATGGCGGCTGGGGTTCCCATGACCATACGACTTGTCCTTTGTCCGATCGGCCTGGCATTCGCTATCGCCGTCCCTGCGGCGGCTTTCGCCGCCGAGGAATGTCTTGCCAATGGAAAATCCTACCCGGTCGGCCAGGTCGCCTGTCTGACGATCGCCGACAAGAGCCACCTCGCCCGCTGCGAGATGGTGCTCAACAACACCTCATGGACGAAAGTCGGGGACAGCTGCCCGCAAGACACGCTGGCGCCGCACCGGCGGATGACGCCGATCTCGGCGCCGGCTCCCAGCATGGTGCCGGCGGAGCCGACCGAGAATTAATGTCTGATTAGCGATCTCCTCGTGGGGAGATCATCCTTACTGATCGGCGCTGTTGCCCTTGGTCAGGATGTCGTCAGCGAGCGAGATCGCTGTGCGGCGGTCGGCTTCGCCGGCGGCGGCAAAGGCCTCCTCCTGCATGCCGCGGATCCAGGGCTGGTCGGCGGGCGCCGCACGTTCGAGTGCTGCCGTCATCATCGCCAGGCCGCGCACGATCTTGCCGCTCTGGAACAACAGATGGCCAAGCGTCGCCTGCGCGCCGGCATGGCCTTTTTCGGCGGCGAGCTGGAACCAGCGCCCGGCCTGCTTGACGCTGGCCTTCACGCCGCCCTCGCCCTTCAGGAACATCTGCCCCATCTCGAACTGGGCATTCGGGTTGCGGTAGTTGGCGGCGGCGCGCATGTAATATTCCTGGGCCGCCACTTCGTTCTCGGTCACCGGGCTGCCGGGAATGCCCTTGCGCAGGTAGTCGCCCAGCGCCACCAGCGCGTCGGAAACGTAGCTTTCTTCCGGTGAGCCGGGCTCGACGTCCTGATCGACGATCTCCGAAAAGAACTTGAACGCCTCGTAATCGTCGCGCGCCACGCCGTCACCCTCGGCATACATGCGGGCAAGCTTCCAGGTAGCGCCGATCTGGCCGTTCTCGGCGGCGTATTTATAGGCCTCCGCGGCCTGTTCCTTGTGGCCGTTCTTGTAGGCGGAGAAACCGAACTGGAACACCGCCCAGGGGCTCGACTGCGGCTTCACGCCGGTCTTGTCGTCGAATACCTTGTCGTCGAAGGCCATGGCCTGGCCGACGGCGCCAAAGATCGCTAACGCGACCAGTGCCGGAAGGACAGACGACCTCAACAACTCAGATGTCCGCATAGCAGTGTGTTTCTTTCGCACCGCCCGGATGGGTGACCGCGCCGTCGCGGGCGGAACCTACCGTCTGTGCGTATTTCCATATCGCGCCGGACTGATAGTCGGTTGTGCGCGCCTTCCAACTCTTTGCCCTCGCAGCCAGTTCCCTATCGGACAACGCCACATCGATCGTGCCGTTCACGGCATCGATGGAGATCACATCGCCGTCCCGGATGAGGCCAATCGGACCGCCAACGGCGGCCTCGGGCCCGACATGGCCGATGCAGAAGCCGCGCGTCGCGCCCGAGAAACGGCCGTCTGTGATCAGCGCCACCTTGCCACCCATGCCCTGGCCGTAGAGTGCCGCCGTCGTCGACAGCATCTCGCGCATGCCAGGTCCGCCGCGCGGCCCTTCGTAGCGGATGACGAGAACTTCGCCTTCCCGGTAGTTGCGATGCGTCACCGCTTCGAAACATTCCTCTTCCGAATCGAAGCAGCGCGCCGGGCCGGAGAACTTCAACTCCGTCATGCCCGCGACCTTCACGATCGCGCCTTCGGGGGCAAGGTTTCCCTTCAAGCCCACGACACCGCCGGTTTGGGTAATAGGTCTGTCGGCCGGGCGGACCACATCCTGGTGTTCATTCCAGGCAATATGCTCCATATTTTCGGCCAAAGTGCGGCCAGTGACCGTCAGGCAATCGCCATGCAGGTAGCCGTGGTCGAGCAGCGTCTTCATCAACAGCGGAATGCCGCCGGCCTCGAACATGTCCTTGGCGACATATTTGCCGCCGGGCTTGAGGTCGGCGATGTATGGCGTCTTCTCGAAAATCCGGGCGACATCGAACAGGTCGAACTTGATGCCGGCCTCATGCGCTATGGCCGGCAAATGCAGCGCCGCATTGGTCGAGCCGCCGGTGGCCGAAACCACCGTCGCCGCGTTCTCCAGTGCTTTCAGCGTGACGATGTCGCGCGGCCGGATGTTCCTGGCGATCAGTTCCATGATCTTTTCGCCGGAGGCGAAGTTGAAACGGTCGCGCATTTCATAAGGCGCCGGCGCGCCGCAGGAATAGGGCAGTGCCAGGCCGATCGCCTCGGCCACGGTCGCCATCGTGTTGGCGGTGAACTGGGCGCCGCAGGAGCCGGCCGAGGGACAGGCGGCCTGCTCGATTTCAAGCAGTTCGGCATCGCCGATCGTGCCGACCGAGTGCTGGCCGACCGCTTCGAACACATCCTGCACGGTGATCTGGCGGCCGCGGTAGCTGCCGGGCAGGATTGAGCCGCCATAGATGAAGATCGACGGCACGTTGAGCCGCACCATGGCCATCATCATGCCGGGCAGCGACTTGTCGCAGCCGGCGAGCCCGACCAGCGCGTCGTAGCAATGCCCGCGCATGGTGAGCTCCACCGAATCGGCGATGACCTCGCGCGACACCAGCGACGACTTCATGCCCTGGTGGCCCATGGCGATGCCGTCGGTGACGGTGATGGTGCAGAATTCGCGCGGCGTGCCGTTGGCGGCCGCGACGCCCTTCTTGACCACTTGCGCCTGGCGCATCAGCGAAATGTTGCAGGGCGCCGCTTCGTTCCAGCAGGAGGCGACGCCGACCAGCGGCTGTGCGATCTCGGCCGCCGACAGGCCCATGGCATAGAGATAGGAGCGATGCGGCGCACGCGCCGGACCGACGGTCACATAGCGGCTGGGGAGCTTAGCCTTGGAGATGACTTTGGCGTCCATACTCTTCCTTGCCCCACATCTTCCTCGCAAGAGGGCGGTGCGGCCTGCTCCCATCGCCGAGCCTTTTGGCGCGTGTCCCGAGACAAGATCGAGGTGCGCCGGGTTTATGGCGGGAAATGGGCAATTTCGTCGGCCTGACTTCTAGCGCAGGGGTTGTTCAGAAAGTGTTGCCAAAACATCACAACGACACGAGGCGGAGCTGGTGCGGTTTATCTGCAACGCAGCCCTGGGGCCGACAGGCTCGGCCACAGCCCCGGAACGAAAAAGGCCGGGCATTGCCCGGCCTTTCATTTGATTTTACAGAGACTTAGAACTTGATCTTCACACCACCAGAGATCGCCGTGATCAGATCATTCCCGAAATCGTAGCTGGCATCCTCGCCTGCAACATAGCCGTTCTCACCAGCCAATGTCCCCGAGTGGCCGCTGGTCAAAACGCCGACCGCTCCAGCGAGCCGCACTTCGATGTTGGGCTGCGGCGTATAGGCGACGCCGCCGCCCAGGGTCCACGTATCGGTCTGCGCACCATAGCCATGCGAGGTGCCACGATCCCAGGTCAATTGACCGGCGGCACTCCATTGATCATTGAACTTGTGGCCGATACCACCTGAAACGGTCCAGCCGTCACGATACATCAGGTCGAGCGACGTCACCTGACCCGGGCCGTTCGTGAAGCAAGCCGCCCCAGGCGCAATTGTTGGACAGATCGGAACGCTCTGCAGCACGCTCCAGTTGACCCACTTGATTGAGCCGAAGGCCAGCCAGTCAGGCGCAATACCGGACTGCAGTTTCAGTTCCAGCGAATCCGGCATCGACTCCTCTGCGCCATAGATCGGCCGAGAACCTCCAAGAATAGCTGGTAAGGTGAGTGTGCCCGAAATGTTGTCTAGCTTGACTTTCGAATTGTAGACCAAGCTGGCGCGGAGCGCGATATCAGGGATTTCGTAGGCAACGCCGGCGCGCCAGCCCCAACCGTTAGCCTCCAGATCGACACGACCAAGCAGCGGTTGTCCGAGGGGAGTAAAACCGACCAAGCTTTCCTTGAAGCCTGAAATGTCCTGATAGAACAACCCGCCGATAAAGCGGAGCTGGCCCTTGCCAGCATCAAACTTGTAGGAACAGGTGCCGGCGTAATTGTTGCTCTTGATATCGGTCTCGACGTTAGAAAGCGCTCCGTTCCACATACCTGGTGCGGTATGCGCGCCCCAAGGCTGCGAATAATCGACCATGCAGTCGACGCCCTGCACAACCTGGGCCTTCATTCCTATGCGCGGTACCCAATAGCCCTCGGCTCCGTCGGCCGAGGTACCAAGGCCGAGATTGGCTCCGCCGGGACCACGCGCATTCTCGTACTTACGGTCCGGCATCACATAGGTCGCTTCCGCGTCCGTCGCGAACGGCGCCGGATCAAACAGCAGGTCGATATCGTAGCCGCCACGTTCCAGGCCGCCGGCATGTGCCGAGCTCATTGCCGTCCCCAGCAAAGCCAGCGAAAAGCACCCTGCCCCCAGCAGTGCTTTCAAACGCAGATTGTTCATGGATGTCCTCCCCGAATAGTCAGTGCATCCAGCTAGAACCAATTCGGGTTAACGGTGCAACAACGAATTCTTGGGGCGTACATGTACATGTCCACCGGACGCATTCCGGACAAAATGCAGACCAGCGCAGCGAGGCAGAAAAACGGTTCGCCGGGCGTGTCTCACTCAGAAAAACGGGAGAAAATCGGCCAAAAAGGCCAAAAATAATCAGTTTTGAGCAGTCGAATGCCCCATTGTTACATTATGGCAACAATGGGGCGAAAACTTCCGTTTACGTCAACATTAACGCTACGGAATGCCGGTTTCGAGGCAAAAAGCCACCCCATTTTAGAGGGCCCTAAAGTCTCCCGAATCTGCCCTCAACCCGCTTCGCGAACCCTGGCCAGCGCCACCGAAAGCTTGCCCTGCGCCTCGCGGTATTCGGCCAGCTTTTCACGCTCGGCTTCCACGATCTCGGCCGGCGCGCTGGCGACGAATCTTTCGTTCGACAGCTTCTTGTGCAGGCGTGCGATCTCCTCGGTCACCTTGGCCAGTTCTTTCTGCAAGCGCGCGGCCTCGGCGGCGAGATCGATCAGGCTGCCGAGCGGCAGGCAGACCGTTGCCTCGTTGAGCACGATCTGCGCCGAGCCCTTGGGTGCGGCGTCAACCTGCGAGATGTCGCCGACGCGCGCCAGCCGCTTGATCGCGGCGGCGTGGCGCCCCAGCCGTTCGCGGGTAAGCGTGTTGGCTCCGATCACCATCAGCGGCGCGATGGCTGCCGGCGGCACGTTCATTTCCGAACGCACGGAACGAATGCCGGAGACGAGATCAACCAGCCAGTTGATGTCGGCGGCCGCTTCAGCGTCCTCGAAATCCGGCGACGGCCACGCGGCATGGCAAAGCAGCGAAGCGCGCTCCTTGCCCTCGCCCGCGGTCTGCGCCCAAAGTTCCTCGGTCATGAACGGCATCATCGGATGCAGGAGCTTGTAGATTTCGTCGAGCACGAAGGCGACGCAGGCGCGGCTTTCGGCCTTGGCCGCCTCGTCCGTGCCCATGAACACCGGCTTCAGCAGCTCCAGATACCAGTCGCAGAACAGGTTCCAGACGAAGCGGTAGGCCGCCCCCGCCGCCTCGTTGAAGCGATATGAGGTGATGCCGTCCGTGACCTCTCGCGCGGCGCGCGTCAGCTCGGTCAGGATCCAGCGGTTGACCGCCAGCTTAGCGTCGTTCAGCCAGAAATCGTCGTTGCGCGCGACTTCGTTCATCTCGGCGAAGCGCGTCGCGTTCCAAAGCTTGGTGCCGAAATTGCGGTAGCCGGCAATGCGCGCCGGGTCGAGCTTCACGTCACGCCCCTGCGCCGCCATCACCGTCAGCGTGAAGCGCAGCGCGTCGGCGCCATATTCGTCGATGAGGTCAAGCGGGTCGACGACGTTGCCTTTCGACTTCGACATCTTCTGCCCGTTCTTGTCGCGCACCAGCGCGTGCATGTACACGGTGTGGAACGGCTCCTCGTCCATGAAGTGCAGGCCCATCATCATCATGCGCGCGACCCAGAAGAAGATCAGGTCGAAGCCGGTCACCAGCACGTCGGTCTGGTAGTAGGTTTTCAGCTCCGGCGTCTCATCCGGCCAGCCCAGCGTCGAGAACGGCCACAGCGCCGAGGAAAACCAGGTATCGAGCACGTCCTCGTCACGGGTCAGGATTTCGCCCGGCTGGAAATTCTCGAGCTTGTCCTCGACCCAGGCCTTCCAGGGTCCTTCGAGCGCCAGATAATATTCGATCGCGGCACTCAGCGCCTCTTCCTCCGTCTTCTCGACGAAGACGCGCCCGTCCGGCCCATACCATGCCGGAATCTGGTGGCCCCACCAAAGCTGGCGCGAGATGCACCAGGGTTCAATGTTCTCCATCCACTGGAAGTACGTCTTTTCCCAATTCGCGGGTATGATCTTGGTACGCCCCTCGCGCACCGAGGCGATCGCCGGCTTGGCCAGTTCGGCGGCGTTTGCATACCACTGCTCGGTCAGGAACGGCTCGATCGGCACGCCGCCGCGATCACCATGCGGCACGGCGTGGCGATGCGGCTCGACCTTGTCGAGGAAGCCGCCTTCTTCCATCAATTCGACGATCCTCTTGCGCGCGACAAAGCGGTCAAGGCCGTTGAGTTCATCCCAGACGGCTTGGCGCTCCGGCGTCACCTCGAGCCCGGCGAGGAAATCCTCGTTGTCCCTGAGGTTTACCGCCGCCTCGACGGTGAGGATATTGATCGCCGGCAGCTTGTGGCGCTTGCCTACCTCGAAGTCGTTGAAGTCATGCGCCGGCGTTATCTTGACCGCGCCAGAGCCCTTCTCGGGGTCGGAATACTCATCCGCCACCACGGGAATCTTGCGGCCGACGATCGGCAGGACGACATTCTTGCCGACCAGGTGCCGGAAGCGCTCGTCGTCCGGATGCACGGCGACGGCCGTATCGCCCAGCATCGTCTCGGGGCGCGTCGTCGCCACGATGATGAAGGTCTTCGGGTTTTCCGGATCGAAGGCCACGCCTTCGACGGGATAGCGGAAGTGCCAGAGATTGCCGTTGACCTCCTGCTGCTCGACCTCGAGATCGGAGATCGCGGTGAGCAGCTTGGGATCCCAGTTCACAAGGCGCTTGTCCTTGTAGATCAGGCCTTCCTTGTAGAGCGTGACGAACACTTCGAGCACGGCCTTGGACAGGCCTTCGTCCATGGTGAAGCGTTCGCGCGACCAGTCGGCCGAGGCGCCGAGCCGCTTCAGCTGGTTGAGGATCGCGCCCCCGGATTCGGCTTTCCACTCCCACACTTTCTCGATGAACTGTTCACGGGTGAGGTCGCGGCGATGGATCTGCTTTTCCATCAACTGCCGCTCGACCACCATCTGCGTGGCGATGCCGGCATGGTCCATGCCCGGCTGCCACAGCACGTTCTTGCCGCGCATGCGCTCGAAGCGAACGAGAATATCCTGCAACGTGTTGTTGAGCGCGTGGCCCATATGCAGCGAGCCGGTGACGTTGGGCGGCGGGATGACGATGGTGAAGGCCTCAGCCCCCTCCTCGGCGCCGGCGCCGGCGCGAAACGCGTCGGCCTCTTCCCACACCTTGGCAATCTTCGGTTCGACGGTTTTGGCGTCGTAGGTCTTTTCAAGCATGGGAAAATGGTCCGCGCTGTCGGATTTTTGCTGGTCCGGTGTAAATCGGAAGGCTTTGACCGAGTCAACCGTAGGGGCCGCCTCGGCAACCGGCACAACAGAAAGAGGATCACCGTTCAGATAGTGTCTGTCCCGTATGCGACAATCCCTGGTGGCGTCGGCACTGTCACCGGCTCCAGCCGGAGAGGCATTGCACGCCTACGCCGCCCAATCCCAAATGCCAGCTCGCGTCGTACGAAACGAGGAATAGTGCGACGTCTCAGGACGCGCTGGAGTCCTCTGGTTTTTCTTTCAAAGCTTCGGCGAACTTGCGCATGAGCCGCACGAGTTCGTCGATGTCGTGTGCGTCCCAGCTTTCGAAAACGGCGCGAGCGTTTCTCTCTCGTGCTGCGTCGATCTTGTCGGTCATCGCCTTGCCCTTTGGCGTGACGACAGCCTCATTCACGCGGCGGTCTGTCTCGCTCTGCCGGCGCACGGCCAGGCCAAGGCTTTCGAGCTTCGCCACCTGACGGCTGACAGTGGTGTAATCGCGGCCAGCCCGGTCGGCGAGGTCCACTATCCCTATCGGCCCAAGCCGCTCTATCCCGACCAGCAGAGGAAACAGTGCGCGGTCGAGCGCAATTCCGGCCTCCTTTACCATCTGCTCATCGCGCTGAGGCCGGTTCATAAGGCTGGCAATCTCGATCAGCGCTCCGTGGAGTTCACGAATCTGATGACTCCCAATATGTGTATTTTTCACGCTTTTCATTGACAGCACTCCGACTCTCCATTATGTGCATTTTACACACAAGGAGATCGACATGACAAACGGTTTTGCGGCAGATGTGCTCATCTGCGGCGCAGGAGCGGCTGGCCTGACGCTGGGGATCGAGCTTGCACGGCGCGGTATATCCTTCCAGCTCATTGAGAAGATGAGCGAACCCTTCCGTGGCTCGCGCGGCAAGGGCATCCAGCCGAGGACACAGGAGATTTTCGAAGATCTTGGCATTCTCGACAGGGTCGTTGCCGCAGGCGGCGTCTATCCGCCGATGCGCGTGTATGGCGATGACGGCAGCTATATCGAAAAGGACACCGGCGAGCGCCCCGATCCGACGCCGGCAGAGCCTTACGCCATCGCGCTAATGATTCCGCAATTCCTCACCGAGCGGATCATGCGAGAGCGGCTGGCAGAACTAGGCCATAGGGTCGAGTACGGATGTGAGTTGGTTGGGTTCGAGCAAGGTGAGAACGGTGTCATGGCACGTCTTGCGGGGCCGAATGGCGAGCAAACCGTTCGCGCACGCTATCTTGTCGGGGCGGACGGCGGGCACAGCTTCGTGCGCGGCGCGCTCGGCTTGAATTTCCCCGGCAAGACGCTGGGCGTGCGTGCGGTCGTGGCGGATGTGCTGTTGACCGGGCTGGACCGCGATGCGTGGCACCAGTTCAACGACGGTGACATGGAGCGAATGGTCGCGATTTGCCCGCTCGCCGGAACCGATCTCTTCCAGATTCAGGCACCCATTCTGCTGGACGGCGAAGTGGACCTCTCAGCAGAACAGCTGGGGCGCTTGATTAATGAGCGGACCGGCCGCGGCGACGTGCGGGTGGATTCGGTCGCCTGGGCGTCGGCCTACCTGATGAACGCCCGGCTTGCCGATCGCTACCGGGTCGATCGGGTATTCCTCGTTGGCGATGCAGCTCATATCCATCCGCCAACCGGCGGCCAGGGCCTGAACACCAGCGTGCAGGATGCCTATAATCTGGGCTGGAAACTTGCCGCCGTCCTCGACGGCGCGGATGATTGCCTGCTCGACACCTATGAGCAGGAACGACGTCCGGTCGCAGAATCGGTTCTCGGCCTTTCGACCCGGCTGCTCGACACCCAGAAACAGGGTGGAATGCACCGCGGCCGCGAGGTGCGCCAGCTCGATATCGCCTATCCGGAATCGCCGCTCTCCAGGGAAATGGCCGAACGCAGCAGCGGCCCGCACGCGGGGGACCGCGCGCCGGATGCCCAAATCAGGGGCGCGGCGGGGCAACCATGGCGACTGTTCCAATTGCTGCAAGGGCCGCATTGGACACTGCTTGTTCATCAAGCCGGGAGAGAGACGGTTGGGCCACTCAAGGGGCTGCATGTCCACCACATCGGCCCGCAAGGCGATGTCATCGATGCCTGGGGACACCTTCGCGATGCTTATGCACTGGCACCGGGCGAGTGTGTGCTGATCCGGCCGGACGGATATATCGGTGTGATGGCGATTCTTGATGCAGACCGAACCGCGAAGCTCGAAACCTATTTGGCCCGCATGGGCCTAGTCCAACCCGGAGAAGACCCGAAAGACTGCCGAGATATGTTCGAACAATGAGGTTGGCGGGCTCTATGCTTGGGTCGGGCCTATATGAAGCGTGGAGCGGCGTGGTCGTGGCAATCGCCATCATCGGAGCTATTATTGCGGCCACCGCCTCCTTCGACGTGCCGATCCTGAGATTACCGTGCCTGCGCCAGGGTGAAGGCGCAGCGGTGTCCAACTAGCCACCTAAGGCGACCCGGGAAAATCATTACGCGCCGCGCGCCACGCGCTCGATCTCCTCGCGCACCAGGCGCTCGACCAGCGTTGGCAGGTTGTTGTCCAGCCAGTCCTGCAGCATCGGCCGCAGCATCTCCTCGGCCATCTCGTCGAATGTCTTCTTGCTGCGGCTGGCAAAGGCGTCGGAGAGTTCGCCAAAGGCCGCGGCGACCTGCCGGCCCGTATGCTCGGAAAGGATTGCCGGACGGGCCGCAGGCGTTTCATCCGCCGCCTTGCGCGCCTCGTCGGTGCTCGCCGGGGCGGCGATCGAAGGGGTCCGCTCGAACGCCGGCTCCGGCATCGGCTCGTCCACCGGCGCTTCGGGCTGGACAACCGGCTTGCGAATGCCTGGTATCGCCTTCGCCTGCTCGCCGACCGCTGCGATCTCGCGGCGCCAATCGGCGACGATGGCATCGCTTGCCGCGCCGGCCTCGGGCGTCGCGGGCCTGTCGGTCCTTTCGGCGGGCAGCGGCTCGGCGGCGATCCGGGCGCTCACCTCGGCAAGCGTCATCGACGCCCTTGGTGCCACGGGATCGGTTCGCTCCGGCGCTTCCATGCGCGCGACCGTTGGTTCGGCCGCCGATGTCTGTGCCTGCACCTCCGCCAGCGTGACCGGCTTCCTGACCTCGGGAGCGGCATGCAATTCGGCGCGGAACGCATCGACGTCGGGAGCGGCGCCCGCCGGCTTCAGATCCTGCCGCAAGTCATCGGCATCGTCCGGCTGCTTGCGGCCGCTGTCGCTGTCCTCGATGATCCTCCTGATGGAAGCCAGTATCTCTTCCATGGAAGGTTCGCGCTGTGCGCTGCTTGCCGTTGCCATCGTCACATCCGCCGCCCTTGTGACCTGTTACAGACTTCCGCTCCGGTAAAAGCCGGATTCGAATCATGGCGACAGCGTAACCGACGGAGCGCCGTACGAGAATCCCCATTCTGGGGACATGTGGGATTTCAACAGATTAGCGCAATTCGTCGAAAAGCATGTGACGGGTTGCCGGCGCAGTTGCGCAAACAACGAAGCGACCGGCGTTTCGATCGAACGCCGGGTCGCTTCGAGAGAACTACTCGAATCTGTGGAGTTTAGCGGCCATCCGGCGTGCGCAGGCCGATCCACTTGTCCTTGACGGCATTGTAGTGCTCTTCAGGCCTGTACTTCGTCGCCTGCAGCGCAAGGCGCTCGGCCGAGAGGCGGCCGATCGCCGACAGGATGGCATAACTCGCCACCACAACGTCGTGCTCGGAATTTGCCTGGTTGATCTTGGCGGTGATGACGGTGGCCTGCGCGTTGAGCACGTCCAGCGTGGTGCGCTGGCCGACATTGCGTTCCTCGATGACACCGTTCAGCGCCAGTTGAGCGGCGTCGATCACCTGCCTGTTGGCGGCGACGCTCTGCTGCGCGGCGGTGTATTGCGACCACGCCGAGGCGACGGCCTGGCGCACCTGGTCGCGGCTGACATCGACCTGGATGCGGGCCTCGCCAAGCGATTCCTTGTTCTGTCGCACGACCGCCGAGGTGCGGCCGCCCGAATAGATCGGGATCGTCAGTGTCGCACCGATGTTGGCCGAGGTCGAACCGCCGTTGCTCCCCTGGAGGTCGGGATTGCGATGCAGATAATCCTCCGAAATGCCGGCCGACGCGGAAAGCTGCGGCAGCAATGCGCCCTCGGACGACTTCACCGAAAACGCGGCCGCATCGACCAGATGCTGGGTGGCGAGGATCGCCGGATGCTCGGCCGAGGCGATGGCTATCGCCGAATCGAGGCTCGGCGGCAGCAGCCTGGCCAATGGCGAGGCAGGCCTGAGCTTGCCCGGCTCGTCACCGACGATCTGGTGATAGCTCGCCGCACTTGCCAGCGCCTGCGCGCGGGCGGCGCTGAGCGACGCCACGGCGGAAGCGCGCGACGCATCGGCCTGCGCAACGTCGGTGCGCGTGCCTTCGCCGACCTCGAACCGTGAGCGCGCGGCGCGCGCCTGCTCGGTCAGGAACTGCAGATTCTGCTCCGTCAGCACCGCGATCTGCCGGTCGCGAATCACGTCCATATAGGCCGTGGCCGCGCTCAACAACGTGTTCTCCTCGGTGTTGCGCAGGCTTTCGACGGATGCCTTGACCCGCGATTCGGCTGCCGCCACATTGTTTCTCGTCTGGAAGCCGTCGAACAGGCTCTGGTTTATGACGATGGCCACACTGGCCGACCCCGTCTTGACGTTGGCGCCGCTGGCACGGGTATTCACATAATTCGTGTCGGCCGTCCCGGTGATGGTCGGGCGCCAGCCGGACTTGGCGATGGCCACGCTCTCATCGGTGACGCGTACGCCGGCTCGGGAGGCATTCAGCGAGGAATTGTATTGATAGGCCTTTGCAAGCGCGCCGGAGATGGTTTCGGCCGAGGCGGCCAGCGGGGAAAGCGCGGTCGCCGAAACGAGGACGGCGGTGAAAAGTGACTTGCGTAGAGACGGCACCATTAAACCCTCATTCGTTTTCCATGGGAACCACGCCGCACCGGCTTCTCCTTAGAGAACCGGAGCGGCGTGTCAGAATGTTCCCTGTCGCTCGGCCCAAAGTGCCCCCATTGGGATCAGCAACGATTGTTCAAATGCAAGCGACCATGACAAAGCCTCTGCTGCAAGGCCAAATCATTCAGAATTCGAAAGCATGCTCACGTTCGAACCCGGGTAGTGGCTTAATTGCCGCATTAAATGCCCGTCTACCGGTTACAACCCCCCCTGCTTTGAAAAAAAGCCGCGCCACGCCAGAATTGCCCTGCCCTTCGACCGCGACGAGGCGGCCGCCTTCGGCGAGCTGGTCGAGCAGCGCCGCCGGCACTTTGCCAACGCTGCCGCCCACGAAGACGACATCGTAGGGCGCCTTGGCCGCATATCCCTGCGGCAGCGGGCCCTGGACCACGGTCACATTGCCGCAGCCCAGCGATGAGAGCACCGACTTTGCGGTTTCGGCCAGCGCCGAATCACTTTCAAGCGCCACCACGGAGCCCGCCAGTCGCGACAGGATGGCCGAGGCATAGCCGGTGCCGCAGCCGACATCGAGGACCGAATCAGCCTGACTGATCTCGGCCAGTTGCATCAGCTTGGCCAGCGGCGAAGGCTCCATCAGATATCGCGCGCCGCCGGGGCCGTCCGCGATGCGGATGTCTTCGTCGATGTAGGCGAGATTGCGCTGGCGTTCGTCGACGAAAAGCTCGCGCGGCACGGAAAGCATGGCGTCGAGCAGCGGCGTGCTGGTCACGTCGGTGGTGCGGATCTGGCCATCGACCATCTTGACGCGAAGCTCGGAGAAATCAGCGCTCATGTCCCAACCAATCCGCTTGCCGCGCCACATCGCGGTTCATTTAGACGGGAACGGCGAGCTCCCTGCGCTGACGCGCGGGAGCCCGGAGATTGGAGGCCTCGCCCGGAATCGAACCGGGGTGCAAGGATTTGCAGTCCTCTGCGTAACCACTCCGCCACGAGGCCTCGTTACTCCCGGCGTTCCACCCGGTTCCAATAGGTTGCGGCGAAAAAGCCGTCAAGCGGCGACAATGCATTCGCGACGGTTTCGCCTGCGCCAGTCCCCGCACCCCGCCCCAAATGCGAGACAGGGCGGTTCGAGCTGCGTTAGCAAGCCGTTAAGCATGGCGGATGATCGAGAGAAACTCCGCGCACCGGGCTGCGTTGAGGCCGAGGAGGACTGCGCCATGCGGCTGGCCAAACCTGACGAGTCGACCAACAATGCGGACAGCTCACCGCTGCTGGGGTGCGAGGAGCTGGTGCGCTACGCCATGGATTGCCTCAAGATAGAAGGCACCGGCCGGCTTTCGCCGCGCGACCGCGCGCGCCTTGCCTCGGCTTCCGCCGTCCTGAAGGAAATCAGCGAGGATCTGAGAGCAGGCCAGCAGGACGCCCCGGAGGAGGCGAGCACTGGAACGCAGGATAGCGCTGCGATTTGATTCGGGCCCCAAAGGCCGCCGCGACGAAGCCGGGCAAGGTCCCCGGCGTGGCCGATCAATCCGGCCGGCGCCGCCGTTCCCACCAGACGACGAACCGGCGCCGATGGCGGCGCACCATGGCGAATTCGTAGGAGAGCACCAAAAGTCCGAGCGGCACCATCCAGAAACCGAGAATCGGCAAGAACCCCAGAATGCCGCCAATCGTCAAAAGCACGCCGATTGCAATCCTGAGGCCGCGCGAACGCGGCATGGTGAACTTGCGCCCGAAGACCGATATCTTTCGCGCCGGTGCCTGGTTTTCTTCTGCTGCAGTCATCTCGAATGGCTGGTCCGTCTGGTGGCTTGAGGATGTCACTTGACGAAAGCCGCGACCGCGCATTCGGTTCCGCGCCCCTCGCAAGACGGCTAATATGAGGACGAACGCCGCCGATTGCGAGAAACGCCTGAGCGAAAAAGTCTCGGAAAAATGCGAAATGGTTCTTTGCAAAGCCGAAAAGGGTTTGCTATAGGCTGCGCCACTCGCATGAGAGCCTCTGTTCCCCGGTAGCTCAGTGGTAGAGCAACCGGCTGTTAACCGGTTGGTCGCTGGTTCGAATCCGGCCCGGGGAGCCACTTAATCCAGAAATGTCTTTAAACCCAAGCACTGCAAGGGTTTCGCCTCCCAGAGGTACACTGCGGGGTACACTGGGCTATGACGATCGGCGTGAACCACATTCAGAAACGCGGCAAAGCCGGATGGCGCTACAGGCGCAAAATCCCTGGAGAACTTCGGGTTATTTTGGGCACGCGAGAACACCTCGTGCCCGCTTGGCGCCACTGACCAGGAGGCCCTCAAGAAATACCCTGGGGTTCATGCAGGGGCCGAGAAGTTTTTTGTCCGACGCGGTCAAGCGCGCGAACGGCCCCGACAGAGTGGGATCAGTTCCGCGACGAAATAGCCGCTGCTTGCAAAACGGGATTTGGCGAGGTCATCGAAGCGGCGCGATTCTATGTCGAATTCGGCGTGCCTGAAGGTCACGTCGCCTTCCACGCAGCGGCTCGATACACCGATCCGTTCCGCTCAATGTTGTCGAGCAAGCCGTCTCTCGAAGAAACCAAAGCCGATAGTGATCAATGCCGCCAGCAGGAAATATCCTAGCGCGGCGGCGAACAGAGGCTCGTAGACCCGAAATGTCTGCGCGCGAACGAGGTTCGCCGCGCCCATCAGTTCGAACACCGTGATCGTCGACGCCAGTGCGGTCCCCTTCAAAAGCAGGATATTCTGGCCGCCGATCGCCGGCAAAGCCAACCTGAAAGCCTGCGGGAGAAGGACGGAAATCATGATCCGTGTTTTCGACAGGCCAAGCGATTGGCCGGCCTCACGCTGCCCTTCTGGAATGGCCTGTATCGCCCCTCTCCAAATCTCGCCACAGTAGGCCGCAGTGTTCAGGGAAAGGGTAAAAAACGCATAGAAGTCCGCGCCTCGCAAAATGGGCCAGAGCGGGCTGTAGCGGATCGAGGGGATACCCGAGAGAATTTGGCCGATACCGAAGTAGCAGAGGTAAAGCTGGACCAAGAGCGGGGTCCCCCGGAACGCGAGGATAAACGCAACCGCTGGATATCGCAGCCATTTGCTGTTGGATAGCCGGGCCAGTGCAACCGGGATGGCAAGCAAATTGCCGACCACCGCACAGCCGAGGAACAGGATTATGGTGACCTGGACGCCGGCCAGAAGCTGATTGGCAAGGTAGGCTCCAAACTCAGTCACGCTAGCCCCGCCTCCCGCTACGGACGGTGGCTGTTTCGAGGGCATGGAAAAGCATCGCCGATATGCCCGACATGGCGAGGAACACGAACGCGATCGCGCAATAGAACATGAAGTAATCGCGCGTCGCGCCGGCAGCCATCTTGCCGGCGAGAACGAGCTCGGTAAAACCGATCAGGCTGACCAGTGAGCTTTCCTTCAAGACGACCAGCCACAAATTGCCAAGCCCCGGCAAGGCCAGGGGAACCATTTGCGGCACGGTCACCAGGAAGAAGGTCTGGCGCCGTGTCAGACCGAGTGAATAGGCTGCCTCGACCTGACCTCGCGGGATGGCCACGATCGCGCCGCGCAGGACCTCCGTGCTGTAGCCGCCTTGAACGATCCCAAGCGACAGCGTCGCGGCGACAAACCCATTGACCTGGAATTCGGAAGTCAGTCCCGCCAGGCTCACGGCCCAGCGCAACGCGTCCGTCGCGGTATAGTAGACGAGAAATATGATGAGAATGTCCGGTACGGACCGGATGATTGTCGTATAGGCAACGGCTGCGGAGACCGCCACGCGGTTCTTCGAGATCTTGGCCACCGCACCCATGAGGCCGAGGGTCAGGCCCACGAGATAGGCGCTGATCGAAATTCCAAGGCTCAGGCAAGCGCCAAGAAGCAATTCGTCGCCCCAGCCCTTGTCCCCGAAGCTGAGCAGGGTTGCCCAAGACACGGTCGAGTTCATACAGCGCGTTCCAGTTCAATGAAGATGGCGACGGCCGCCCCGTGGCGGCCGTTCCCGGGCCTGAACCAGATGATCAATCGCCGTAAATGTTGAAATCGAAATAGCGCTTGGTGATCGTCTCGTACTCGCCGCTGGCGCGCACCGCCTTGAGTGCTGCATTGAGGCGGTCCCTCAGAGCGGTGTCTTCCTTGCGCAGGCCGCCGCCGTCGCCGTATCCAAACATTTTCTCATGCGGCAGCGTCACCTTGATTTCATAAGCTTGGCCCTCCGGCTTCTTCAAGAAATCCTGGATCTGGATGCCTGCCGCAGCCATGAGATCCACGCGTCCGGCCTGGATGTCCGCGATTTCGTCATCGAGTGTTGGATAGATCTTCACTTCGGCAATGCCGTTGAACTTATCCTGCATGTAGGTCGCCTGCAGGCTGGCACTCTGTGCCGCGACCGCAATCCCCTTGAATGTCTCCGGCTTGGTCACGTCGAACTGCCGCGTATCCGCCTTGGCGCCGACAAGCACGTTGGGCGAATAGTAGTACTTGTCGGTGAAATCGATCACCTCCTTGCGCTTGTCCGTGATCGACATCGAGCTCCAGATGACGTCGAACTTCTTGGCCAACAGCGCGGGAATGATGCCGTCCCAGGCGATATCGACGATCTCACATTTCGCCTTCATCTCTTTGCAAACGGCATTCATCAGGTCGATTTCCCAGCCCTGCCAGGTGCCGCTGGCATCCTTGACGGAGAAAGGCGGGTATGGCTCCGCGGCGACACCGAAACGGATGACATCGTCGGCCGCCGACGATGAATTGGCGGCGCCAAATACCGCCACGATCAGTGACAAGGCGAGTGCAAGCTTTTTCATGATTGTTCCCCTTTTTGTTTATGTGGATTTGTATCTTCCGCAATGATGATGCTGGTAGCCGGGCATCTGCCGATCTTTCGACGTCGGCCCGTGACCAGCCGGGAGCATCGAGCATCGTGGACTGGTTCGGATGTCGGCGATGCGAACTTGGCCATTCGGCTCGGTCGACCTTCTTTCAGGGCGGTGTTTGAAAACGCTAACAGTTCAAATGATCTCGATCTAATGCCCCCTGCCGTGCGGTTCATCACCAATAGTTATGACAGCGATAGCCCCTTCGAGTGACGCAGTCCGGCGACCGGCAAACGATCGCCGCTCGTTGATCCGCGCGTGCGAGGACAGGGCTGAATTGAACGGTTCACGACGCCGCCATTGATCGCGACTATGAGTTTTCAGCGATAGTCCCGCGTCCACGGGAATAAGCTCGCGACTGTCCACCAAATTTCTGATGTGGCATCGTCGGCCGGTTCCGGGATGGCCGGCCGCAATGCAGTCGGCCCGGCCCGTTCGCTCTAAGGTCGTCATATGAATAGCAGCCCTTACCGGTCGATCGAGGAGATGAGCGAAAAGATCGCTGCCGGCCTGTCGCCCGTGGAAATCATGGAGGGTTGCCTCGATCGCATCCAGGAACTGAATGAACACATCAAGGCCATGATATTCGTGGCCGAAGCTGATGCCCTGGACGCCGCGCTTCAGGCCACGCGCGAAATCAGATCCGGTCACAGGCGCGGCCCGCTGCATGGCGTGCCGATCGCGGTCAAAGACGTTATCGATGTCAAGGATTGGCCGACAACCGCTGGCTCCCGGTTGTTTCGGGATCACGTGGCGACGGAAACGGCAACATGCATTGCCAATCTTCAGGCGGCCGGCGCCATCATCATCGGCAAGACGAACCTGCACGAACTGTGCGTCGGCGGCCATGACAACCCTTGGCACGGCAAGGTCGCCAACCCGCTTGATCCGGACCGTGGGACAGGTGGCACGAGCAGCGGGTCGGCCGCAGCGGTCGCGGCCGGTTTTTGCCTGGCAGCGGTTGGCACGGACAGCGGCGGGTCAAACCGATCCCCGGCTGCTGCAACCGGCTTGTTCGGTTACAAGCCGACGAATGATCTGATCGCTGTGCAGGGCGTCATGAGCATAGCGCCTTCGCTGGACTGCGTCGGCGTTCTTGCACGCTCGGTCAGGGACGTTCGCCTGATGACCGAGGCGCTTGCCGGAAAACGGCTCGCCCCGTCGGCAAGCGGGGGCAGCAGAACGACAACGGGCATCACGATCGGCATCTGCCCCGAACTGCTTGGCGCTCACGTCGACACGTCAGTCGATATCGCGTTGGCTACCATGCTCGATCGTCCTGAAGTGCGCACGGTCGAGATCACCTTCGACGACAGGGAGGCGTTCGTTGCCGCGGGACTGACAATCCTCCAATGTGAGTTCGCGCGAATCTACCGCAATGCAATCGAGCAGAAGCCGGACATGGTCGGCGACGCGGTTCACTTATTCCTGCAGGGCGGCATTCGCATCCATGCCGGCGCCTATGATAGCGCCATCGAAATCCGTAACGGCGTGCGAGGCCGGTTTCTGGAGAAAATCGCGGGCCTGGACGCTCTTGCCATCCCTACGGCGCCTGGATCGGCGCCGCGGCTTTCCGACGAACTCACCGAGGTGAATGGGGAAATGGTGCCGTGGGGAATGGCCGGCGGCCGCTTCCGCCGCTGGGCAAACATGCTTGGCATGCCGGCGTTGGCTATTCCTTTGTTGGTTCCTGACGGGCTTCCGGTGTCGGCGCAACTTGCCGCAGGTCCGGGTCGGGACGCCGGTTTGCTCGACCTCGCCGAAATGTTGACAGGCAACTGAAATCAGCTCCGCCAAATCGCTGAAAGTTCATAACCTCCAGGAATAAACTTCCTTCGCGCGCCTCTTGGAACATCCGGCCCTTCCCATTAATCTTGGCGTTCGCAGCTCGCTGTTTCGCACAGCGATCCAGCTGCCTGGCAAGGTAAGCGGGCATGAAATTTGGCGAAAAGGACACCGTCACGAAGGAGGCAGAGTTTACGCCTCGCGAGATCGAGGTCTTCGCTTCGGTCATGCTGCATGGAACAACCACCAAGGCGGCCGACGCACTTGACATCACGCAGCCGGCTGTCAGCAAGATGCTCCAGCAACTCAGCGAGAAGGCGGATTTCCAGCTGTTCAGGAAAAGCCGGCAGCGGCTGATCCCCACTCCTGAAGCGCACATGCTCTATGCCGAGGTTAAGCGCGTTTTCGAGTCCGCGCGCGGCATCTCGCGCGCCGCGAGGGAAATACGCGAGTTGCGAAGTGGCAGGCTGAACATCTGCGCGCTCCCGGCCTTCGGGTCCACGCTGCTGCCGTCCATCATCACGAGCTTCTCAAAACAGCATCCATCCGTGTCGATTTCCCTGGATATCCGCAGCTCCGCCACGGTGGTGCAGCGGGCGAGCCGCAATCAGCTCGACATCGGAATAGGCGTAACGGCATCGGACGAGAATTCTTCAATCGTCAGGCGAGCGCTGACAGCGACCCCACCGGTTTGCGTCATGCCGGCGGGTCACCGTCTGGCTGAGCTCGACGTGGTGCAGGCAGAAGATCTCGACGGTCTCGACTTCATCGCGATGGGCTCCGCTGATCCGATGCGGCAGCAGCTCGATGCCTTGTGCGAAGAACGCGGAGTGGGACGTCTGTTGAAGATAGAGGCCAGCCTGTCCAGTGCGTGCATCGCCCTTGTCGCGTCGGGGGCGGGCGTGAGCGTCGTCGACAGGCTTTCGGCGTGGCTGGCACGCGACCTGCCGATCGAGATCAGGGATTTCCGGCCACGTCTCGATCTGAACCTCAGCGTCTACCGGCCTTGGGGTGTCATTGCATCGACGGCGGCGGACGCCTTCACCGAGCATCTCATCCAGACGACGCGAAGCTTTATGAATGGCGTAGAGGCAGGAATCACCGCCCTGGGTCCTCGCCGCCAGGCCGACAGAACTGTTTTCATTCACCGCTGAAAGCCTCTAGCGGAGCGGCAGGCATTCGAACAGGCGGCCGATATCGGCTTCGTCATTGTAGACATGCGGCGACACGCGCATCTTCGTGCCGCGCAGCGTGACGTGCACGTCAGCCCGCTTCAGCTCTTGTGCCGCATTCGGCGCGAGACGGCCCCCTATGTCGAGGATCGCGATATGGGGCGTTGGGTGTCGCGGACGCGCGACCGGCAGCCCTCTGCTTTCCGCCTGCGCCCAGACAAGCTCATTAAGGTGACGCAGGCGCTCAAACACGCGCCCGACGGTCCAGCCGCGGATGAGCTTCATTGCGGCGATTGCGATGGGCAGGACCGCGAAATCGGAGCGTTCCCCCATGTCGAACCGCCGCGCGCCGGGAAGAAACTCGGCCACGGCCACCTTGTAGAAGTCCGATTTGTCCCCGCCCATCCGGTTCCATGAATGATGCTCCAGAGTGCGCCCCTCTGTGTGCCAACGCCGGTCGGCGTAAAGGAATGCGAGGCGATATGGCCCCAGAAGGAACTTGTAGGTGGCAAAGACGAGAAAGTCCGGTCGGACGCGCCGGACATCGAAGGGTATCGCGCCAACCCACTGGGTTCCGTCAACGACAAGACTGGCGCCCGCTGCCCGTGTGGCGGCGGCCACCGCCTCCAGGTCGATCGCCACGCCCTCGAACCAATGCACCAGCGTCCCCGCAACGACCGCGATGGGACGGCTCGAGTCTTGGATTGCCGATACGATCGCGCTGGTCCAGTCGCCGTCGGCTGGTTGCGGGACGATATCAACGCAGGCGCCGGCGCGTTGCGCGAGGTCATACCAGACATATCTGTGCGAGGTGTGTTCGTTCTCCATCAGAAGGATGGCCGAACCTGCCGCAACCAAAACGTTGGCGGCTGCGATAGCCATGCCATAGCTGGTGGCGGCCACAATGGCGATCTCATCGGCATCGGCGCCCACCATTGATGCGGCGAGTTGCCGCGCCTCTTCCACCTCGTCGTAATAAGAGGCGATGGTCATTTTCCAGGGTTCGGCTTTCACCCTGACGCCGGCCTCGCCGGCCGCGACGGCGGCGGTCGGGATCGGAGACATGTATGCGGTATCCAGATAAGCTGTCTCGCGGGGAATGGAGAAGAGATCTCGTTGGCAGCTCAGCATGGCATCACAACCTGAAATCAATTGAGGTGCCGAGTCCGGCGTTGCGGGCGGAGATATAGACAAGATTGGCAAGCTCGATGTCTTGCGCGGGAACGCCGAGAGACCGGAAAAGCGTGATCTGATCGTCGCCAGTGCGGCCGGGTTTCGCACCTGCCAGCACGTCGCCGACCTCGCCACGGATATGATCGACGCCGATCACGCCGGTTTCAATCGCCTCGATCAGTTCTCCCGCGGCCGTCAGCGCCATAGGCAGGTAGTCGACCCAGATCTGCGCTCTGCGCACACAGTCGAGGTCGAGCTCGCGGCATGAAGCGACGCTCGCCCCGACCGCATTGATATGGACACCAGGCGGAAGCCATTGGCCGCACAGCACCGGCTTTTCGGAAGATGTCGTGGTGCAGATGATGTCGGCCTCGCGAACGGCCTCGCCAGGGTCGCGATGTGCCTTCGCCTGGAATCCGGCGGCTGACTGCTCCTCGGTGAAGTGCTGCGCCTTTGCAAAGTCGCGACCCCAAACATGGATTGCATGGATCGGCCGGACGTCCGCAATAGCCGCGACATGCCGGCGCGCTTGCTCGCCATATCCGAACAGTGTCAGCGTGGTGCTGTCTTCGCGCGAAAGTGCCCTGGTCGCGACAGCACTGGCCGCCGCGGTCCGCCAAGCCGTAAGCTCTCCCCCGTCGATCAAGGCTACAGGCCGTCCATGATCCTTGTCGAACAGGAAGACACCGCCGCGATGAGACGCGAACCCATGCGCGAAATTGTCAGGAAACACGGAAAGCACCTTCGCCCCGAACAGCGGCCGGTCATCCAGCGCAGCATACATAAGCGACAGACAACTCCCGGCCGCACCCGGCAGCTCAAGTGTGCGCCTGATCTGCTGGCGCGCCATGCCGCTCGATGTTTTGCGCAGTGCGGCCTCGGTCGCTTCAAGAGCCAGGGATAGGCTCAAAATGTCCCGGATCGCGTTCTTGTCGATTAGGAGGAATTCCGGCTCGCCACTCACCGTGCAGTCTCTTCCATTCCGCGATCCCCGATGCGCCGATAAGCGTAGCATTGCTCTCGCAAACGGTTGCGCCCGAATTTGATAACTTCGCACGAGAAGTTGCCCGTGCGGGCTAATGGGCCGACCTGGGCAGCCGCAGATGGCTGGGACATTGGTTCATAACTTTTGGCCATGAACGGCAGCGACCAGTTCAATTGACCGCAGTTGGCACCCATTGCAATGTTTTCAGGCAACCGAGGATGTTGTGCGGGGTTGCAAACACATCGCAGGCGCCGATCGAATTAAGAAGAGCGGCGTCAGCAGTACTGTCAAGAACTCCAGCAACATCTCTCAACGATATAGCGGCATTTGCATCGATTCGTCTTTCAGAGATTACTCGTATCGGATGACGTCATTAGCCCGGGAATTTTTGGAGGTCATCTTTATGCGTGTCGTGGTCATTGGTTCCGGTATCGTCGGCAGTTCCGCCGCCTATGAATGCGCCAAGGCGGGAGCAAGCGTCGTCGTGCTGGAGGCCGGACGGATAGCAGGCGGCACGTCGGCGGTAAGCTTTGCCTGGACAAATGCGACGACCAAGCAGCCCCGGCCGTATTTCGATCTGAACGTCTCGGGAATGCGCGCCCATCTTGAACTCAAGCGCGACTTCGGCATCGCTCCCTGGCTCACCCAGACCGGCAGTTTCGATTGGCGAACAGAGCCGGAGTCGATGGACGATTATTTCGAGAACTTCAGGCAGATGAAGGAATGGGGCTACGGCGTCGAGTGGATCGACAAGAAGCGCGTCGCCGAGATGGAACCCGATATCGATGTCTCCGCTTTCGGCGATTGTCCAATCTCCTACTATCCGGAAGAAGGCTGGGTCGATCCGGTGCTCTACTCGGCCTGGCTTTTGCGGGCGGCGAAGGAGCGCTGGGGAGCACAGGTCAAACTCGGTTCACGCGTGACCAAGATCGAGACCGAAAGCGGGCGCGTACGGGCAGTTCGGACGGCGAACGGAGACCGACACCCTGCGGATGCCGTCGTGAGCTGCACCGGCGGCTGGTCTAGTGAGAGGCTCGGCGATGCCCAGGGTATTCCACTTTCCTCGACCATAGGCGTGCTCGCCTTCACCCCGCCGGTGGCCCTGACGCTCCGCAGCCAGCTGCATGCCGACGATCTGGATATCCGTCCCGACGGAGCGGGCCGCATCATGATCCATAAGGTCTCGGTGGACATGACCCTGGAGAAGCCGGAGGTGCTCAGCCCTGCCGGGAACGAGGCGGCGACGCTCCTGGATGCGGCGACCAAGGTCCTGCCTTCGCTCCGCGACGCAGGTGTGGAAGCCATTCGCACGACGGTCCGGCCGTTCCCGGAGGACGGCTACACCTGTGCCGGCGCCATGCCGGATATCGTCGGCCACTACATGGCCGTAACGCACAGTGGTGTGACCATCGGCCCGCAATTGGGCAAGGTGGTCGCCGACGAAGTCGTGCGCGGCAAAATCCATGACGAAATGGAAACGTTTCGTCCGCAACGCTTCTTCCAGGCCCACGCCCAGCGCTCCGCTGTCGCGCACGTCTGATCCCGCTCAGCAGACCGCTGGATTGCGTACGGCGGCCTGCTTTTGACCAACGCAACCAGGGGCCTCCGCCATGGGGAACATCGAACGATTCGACAAGAACGAACGGCTTAGCCGTATCGTCGTCCACAACGGCACGGCCTATCTCTCGGGCTTGACGGCCGATGACAAGAAAACCGGCACGTCTGACCAGACGAAGGAGATATTGGAAAAGGCGGATCGCCTTCTGGCGAGCGTCGGTTCGGATAGATCGAAGCTGCTGTTCGCGCAGATCTGGTTGAGGGATGTCGAAGACCTCGACGCGATGAACAAGGCTTGGGTCACATGGCTCGACGGCGTGGAGCCCCCGGCACGCGCCACGGTCGGGGCGAGCTTCGCCTTGCCCGAGATCCGTGTCGAGATCCAGCTTACCGCAGCGATTTGACACGTCGCACGCCACGTCCAGGCAAGCGAGTCCAATCAGATTCGTCAGGGACATGCTTGCGCACCGGCCTTCGCGGCGCGATAGATGCGGCGGTTCGGGGAGGAATTATGCGAAAAATCCTGGCATCGGCATTGCTGCTGGCGGCTGCGGCGTTCGCGACCGGCGCTCATGCGCTGGACAGCAGCGGCACGCCCGTCGTCGTGACACCCCTCGCCTCGCGCACGACCACCGCTTCCGGCCAGCCGATCACGCTGCCGCAGAAGAACGTGCAGGTGCTGGTGTCGACCTACGACATAGCGCCGGGCGCGACCTTGCCGGTGCACAAGCATCCGTTCCCGCGCTACGCCTATGTCGAGGCCGGCACGTTGAAGGTCACCAATGTCGACACCGGCAACAGCAACACCTACAAGACTGGCGATTTCATCATCGAGATGATCGGGCAGTGGCATCAGGCCACCAATATCGGTGAAGGCCCGGTCAAGCTGCTGGTGATCGACCAGGTCGAGGAAGGCACCAAGAACACGGTTTTGCGCCAGTAAGCCACCGCTGCTCCGGCTCCTCGAACTGTCTCGCCACGGGAGCGCGCCGCGTTAAGTGTTGGCCCAGCTCTTCACATCCGGTTCCGCACGACCGGGCTGACGATGCTATGCCGGTTGCCCGCCTTACCGGCGGAACCGGATTCCCCCCGTTGGGTTTTTCGCGAAATCCCTTTGCTTGGTGAATGCCTTTTCCTGGAGCAAACTCCCTGCCGGGGCTCAAGGAGCAGAAATGAGAGCACGAACAGCGACGGTCGGCGATCTGGAAGACGTGTTTCGCCATTTGTCCAAGCGCATGTCCGACGAATACATCGCCGCCGGCAAGGACAGCAAGGTCGCCTACGACAATCTGATGATGAACCTGAAGGAGGGCCGCGCCCATGCCCTTGTCGACAACGACGGGACCGTAGCGATCGTCGCCTGGCACGAGCATGGCGACGCCGCGGACACGCTGTTCGCCGCGCGCGAGGGCTTTTTCAGGGCCGCGACCGTGCGTTTCTGCAGGCGGCATATCAGGCAGATCCAGGCGCTCGCCGGCAATCTCCCTATTCACTCCCGCAGCTGGCTCACGGGACCGGAAATCGCAAAATGGTTTCGCACCATCGGCTATGTCGAACGCGGCGAGGAAAATGGCGCCAAACTGTTCGAATTGCCGCCGGCCGCGACCCGGCCGGGCTAGGCAAGCAGGTTTGGTGCACCGCGAGTCCAGCCGCCATTGCACCGTGGCACGGCTCGCCTTCGCGCGGCCTTAGCCCCAGGCGCCGACCATTTGGCGTGTCGTGGCGTTCAGCCGATTGAAGGCGTTGATCACGGCGATCTGGATGACGAGCCCGGCAAGCGCCTTTTCGTCATAGTGCCGGGCGGCCTCGTCCCATACCTCGTCCGTCACGGCATCCGTTCTGTCGGCCAGCCTTGTGCCGGCTTCGGCAAGGGCAAGCGCGGCGCGTTCGGCATCGGTGAAGTACGGCGTCTCCCGCCAGGCCGACAAGGCAAAGATGCGTTCGTCCTTCTCGCCAGCCTTCTTGAGTTCGCGCGCATGCATGTCGACGCAAACCGAGCAGCCATTGATCTGGCTGGCGCGCAGATGGACGAGCTTGCGCGTCACATAGGGCAAATCGGCCGCCTCGGTCGACTTGTCCAGCGCCAGCAGCGCCTGCAGGGCGCCGGGGATGAGCATCACGGGGTTCTTGAGCCTGGCTTCCATGGTCTTTCTCCGTTTGAAACCTTTGAACATGGCGCGGTTTGCCATGCCCGGAAGCGGCGCATCCGGGAGACTTGTTGTGGTTCGCCGGCCATGGCGACCGGTTGGTCGAGGAGAGTCGGCGCTCAGCCTTGCTTCGCAGCCACCTGCTCAAGTCGCTCAAGAATACGCGGCCAGCCGCTTCCCATGCCGACATATCCACGCTCGTCGGCCGGCCGGAACCCCGAGTGCTCCATCCGCACCCGGGTCGCCGCGCCCTCAGGCGTGAGCGACCAGGTCACCACGGTTTTCAGTCCGCTGTCGGATTCGCTTCCGTCGCCCCAGCTATAGGCAAGCAGGCGTGGCGCCTCGACTTTCAGCACGACGCAGTTCGTCACCCCGGACCAGCCCGGTACCGGTGAAGCGCGGAACGTGAAGCGATGCCCCTCTTGCGGCGCGAAGTCATTCTGCATGAGCCATTCTGCGACGAGTTCGGGCACTGTCAGCGCACGCCATATCTTCTCCGCCGAATGCGGAATCAGCCGTTCAACGACGATCGATTTGGTCTGTGTCATGCCGTGCTCCTCTTAGTCGTCGTCGAGCCACCGCTCGCGATCAATAACTCGATGGCTATGGGTTAACTCATAACCATGTAGTTATAAGACTGTCAAGCAGGGAAATGCCCCCTGGTCCAATGCGCCGTGCCGTTCCTGCTTTCGCGCCCGCCGCGCGGGTGCTACGGGCTTCTCACAACATCATGGACAGGATCACACCTTGACTGAAGAAGCCCGCCCGCCGCTGATCGAAATCTGTGTCGAGGGCATTGATGGCCTTCTGGCCGCACAGGCCGGCGGCGCCGACAGGGTCGAACTGTGCGCCAGCCTCGTCGAAGGCGGCATCACGCCGAGCTTGGGAACCGTGCGCGCCGCGCTCGACCAGGCGATTGTGCCGTTCCATGTCATGGTGCGGCCGCGTGGCGGCGATTTTCTCTACAGCGAAACCGAGTACCGTTCGATGCTGGCCGACGTAGCCGCCCTGCGCGACCTCGGCGTGCCCGGCGTGGTGTTCGGCTGCCTCACCGCCGAAGGCACCATCGACGAGCGCCGCATGAGCGAACTGACGGAGGCCGCCGGCGGCCTTAACGTCACGTGTCACCGCGCTTTCGACATGACGCGCGACCCGGCCGAGGCTTTGGAAGCGCTGATCCGTTGCAAGGTCGGCCGCGTGCTGACCAGCGGCCAACGCGACACGGCGATGGAGGGCCTGTCGCTGTTGGCGGACCTGGTGCGACAGGGGGGCGACCGCATCGTCATTCTCGGCTGCGGCGGGCTCGATCTCGGCAACATTGCCGAGGTGCGGCAAAGGACCGGACTGTCCGAAATGCATTTCGCCGTCCTTAAGGACGTGCCCAGCGCCATGCGCTACCGCAATCCCAAGGTCGGCATGGGTGGCTCCGATCTCGACCGCGAGTATCGCAATACGCTCACCGATACGCCGCTTGTGGCAGCGACGATCGCGGGGGCCAAGGCATGACCGCCCTCTCCCCGATCAGCCGTGTCAGGCAAAGCGACGAAGCGGCCATACTCGCGCTCAACAACGAGCATGCCGCCGAATTGTCGTGGCTTGAGCCCGAGCGCCTGTCTTTCCTGCTTGGCGAGGCGTTCTATGCGCGCCGCATCGGCGCGCTCGAAGCCTTCATCATGACCTTCGATCAAGGGGCTCGGTACGACAGTCCGAATTTTCTCTGGTTTCGCGAACGCTACGAGCGCTTCGTCTATGTCGATCGCGTCGTGGTGGCGGCGCAAGCTCGTGGCCGCGGCCATGCCCGCCTGCTCTACCAAGACCTGTTCGAGCACGCCACGCGCGCCGGCCATGCACTGGTCACATGCGAGGTCAATGCCGACCCGCCCAACCCGGCTTCGGACGCCTTCCATGCAGCGCTCGGCTTCACCGAGGTCGGCGACGCGGTGATCCATGGCGGCAAGAAGGCGGTGCGCTACTACGTCAGGCGGATCATCGCCTGAGCGCTGCTCCTTTCCAGGTCTCTGCCACTACTGGAACAACGCCGCTGCACTGACCAGCGTCGTCCAGAACCCCCACAACAGCGGGATGCCGACCAGCAGCCAGGCAAGGACCAATTTGACAGAATTGCTGTTGTCTTGCGCCATGATCACTCTCCTTACGCTGCAGCCGGTTCGGCCTTCATGTGGAACCGTGCATCCACCGGCCGCATCATCAGGTTGAGCAGGAAACCGACGACGAGCAGGCCGGCCATGATGTACATGGTGACCGTGTAGGCATCGGCCTTCGCTACTCCTGCATCGATCTGGTACTGCCTGATGTAGTTGACCAGGACCGGCCCCAGCACGCCCGCCACCGACCACGCCGTCAGCAGGCGGCCATGGATGGCACCGACATACCGCACGCCGAAGACATCGCGCAGATAGGCCGGAATGGTGGAAAAGCCGCCGCCATACATGCTCAAGATGACGCCATAGAACAGCACGAACAGGAACACGTTGCCCGACTGGCCCGTCCACGGCACCACCGCATAAAGGATCACGCCCAGCACGAAGAAGACCGCGTAGGTCGTCTTGCGGCCGATATAGTCGCTGGTCGACGCCCAGAAGAAGCGGCCGAGCATGTTGAAGATCGATAGCAGGCCGACGAAGCCGGCGGCGGCGGCCGGCGTGATGCGTCCCGGGAACATCTCCTGGCTCATGGCGGAGGCTTGGCCGAGGACGCCGATGCCGGCCGTCACGTTGAGGCACAGCACGCCCCACAACAGCCAGAACTGCGGTGTCTTCAACGCGTCGTCGAGATGGACGTTGGCGGTTGTCACCATCGTGTTTTGTGTCGTCGGCGGCGTCCAGCCGGCCGGACGCCAGCCATCGGGCGGCACCCTGACGATGACAGCGCCGATCAGCATGAAGATGAAGTAGACAATGCCCAGCACGATGAAGGTTTCGGCGACACCGATATGCTGCGGGGTCGAAAACAGCTTCAGCAGATAGACCGAAAGCGGCGAAGCGATGAAGGCTCCGCCGCCAAACCCCATGATCGCCATGCCGGTCGCCATGCCCGGCCGGTCGGGAAACCAGGTGATCAGCGTCTTGACCGGCGAGATGTAGCCGAGCCCGAGGCCGATGCCGCCCAGGACGCCGTAGCCGAGATAGATGATCCACAGTTGATGCAAGGTGACGCCGAGCGCCGACACGATGAAACCGCCACCGAAACAGCAGGCGGCCGCGACCATCGCCTTGCGCGGGCCGACGCGATCCAGCCAACCGCCGCCGAAGGCTGCCGCGAGGCCAAGAAACAGGATCGCGATCGAAAAAATCCAGCCGAGTCCGGTCAGCTTCCAGTCGTCGGGCGCCGAATCGGTGATACCGATCAGTTTCGACATCGGCAGGTTAAAGACGCTGAACGCGTAGGCCTGACCGATGCAAAGATGAATGCACAACGCCGCCGGCGGCACCATCCATCTGCTGAAACCGGGCTCGGCGATCGTGCGCGAGCGGTCGAGCCAGCCGCCAGCGTTTTCCCTGGTCGTTGCCATTCCATCCTCCCATGCAATGCTCCGATTCGAATAAACTAGGCGGAGCACGGGGCGGGACAACAAGGAATAGCTGCCATAATACCAATGTCTAAGGACATTGGGCTATCCGGCAAGCAGATCGCCAGGTCACCCCTGGCTATATTAGGACGAACTTACCAAACAAGCTGCCGGACAGGCGGCATCGAGCGAGGCTGACCTTGGCCGCTATGCAACGCAAGGGAGGGACACTGCGGCGTCACTCACCAGTTGCGGTTCAGCCACTCACGCGACGGCCGCTCGATGACATAATAGCTGCAGAGCGCGCAGGCAAAGACCCCAGCCAGCATCAGCCATGGGTCGCTGCCTCGCTCATAGACGAATTTGTAGAATGGCTGCTGCCACAGATAGAGCGAATAGGACCATAGACCCAGCGTCGCCATAGGCCAGGACGACAGCAGTCCAGAAAACAATCTCGTGCTGAAATCGAGACCGTTGACGGCAAGCGCCAGCAGCGGCACGGCGACCAGATAGTGGATCGGGGTTGGTACCGGGTCCATGAACAGAAGCACCGCCGCGGTGGCCGCCGCCACCGCCACATAAGGGCCCTTCAACAGGGCCGGCAGCTTGCCGTCGGTCTTCAGCAGGCAGATGGCGGCCGACAGCAGGATCGACGCAATATGCACGTCGGTGCGCCAGTATGTGGTCTCGTAGTCCATGTGCAGGAACCAGTACGAAACCGCACCGTTTGCCATGGCCAGCACCGCCAGCACCAGGAGCAGCGGGATGACGCGGCTACGGCTTGCGACAAGTGCGCTGATCGCTGCCAGGATGATGTAGGCATGCTCTTCGACACACAGCGACCAGATGTGGTCGAGCGCGCCGGCGCGGTTCACGAGAATTCCGGCATAGTTGTAGGTGAATGTCAGCGCCGTCAGCGCCGCCTTCCATTTGAAGGCGACGAACGTGCCCGACAGCGCAATCATCGAAACGATCACGAACACCAGCAGCGCGGGATAGATGCGGGAGAAGCGGCGCTTGAAGAATTTCTTCAGCGGGTAGCGCTCGACGAACAGGATCTCGGCCATCAGCCGGCCGCTGAGCACGAAGAAGAATTCGACGCCCAGTACGCCGAGATTGATCCCTGCAACGGGAAAGAAATGGCCGATAAGCACCAGCGCGATCGAAAGTCCGCGCCAGCCGTCGAGATAGGCCAGTCTTGTCCTGGCGGATCTGTCGGCGACGGATCTTGGCGGCACAACATGCGTCGCGGAGATGTCGGTCATGCCGCTCCCTTCGCATTGAAACATGCGAATAGGGTCGCAGGTCGTGATGAACACTCCGAACCCGGCTCGCGTTTGATCGCCGGCATAGTGCAGTGCAATATCGCTTTGTGCAAGTGCGAGATTGCCACAATGCGCCCGTCTGCGGAAAAGGGGCGAGAAGTCCCTCTCCTGCCTGACAGGAGCAGGAAGGAATCAGGCGTTCGCGGCGGCCACCGCGCGCTTGGCCATGACCGCGACCAGATTGGCACGGTAGTCGGCGGAAGCGTGGATATCGCTCATCAGCTTGGTCGCCGGCACCTTGACGCCGTCGAGCGCCGAAGCCACGAAGTCCTTCGCGAGCGCGGCCTCGATCTCCTTCGAGCGGAAGACGCCATCGTCGCCGGCCCCGGTCACGGCCACCCTGACGCCGTCCTCACCCTTGGCCACGAACACGCCGACAATGGCGTAGCGGGAGGCCGGATTGCGGAATTTTTTATAGGCTGCCTTTGCCGGCGCGGTGAAGGTGACGGCCGTGAGGATTTCGCCGTCCTCCAGCGCCGTCTCGAACAGGCCCACGAAGAACTTGTCGGCCGCGATCTGGCGCGTGTTGGTAATGATGGTGGCATTTAGCGCCAGCATGGCCGCTGGATAATCGGCCGCAGGGTCGTTGTTGGCGATCGAGCCGCCAATCGTGCCCCTATAGCGCACTGCCGGATCGCCGATCAGCGATGCCAGATGCGCGAGCGCCGGGCAGGCCTGTTTCAACTTGTCGTCGCTGGCAACATCGAAATGCGTGGTGGCGGCGCCGATCGTGACTGCCCTGCCGGACACTGTCACGCCTTGCAATTCCTTGATCCGCGACAGGTCGACCACATCGGAGGGGGCCGCCAGCCGCGTCTTCATGGCCGGGATCAGGGTCATGCCGCCCGACAGCAACTTGGCGTCGCCGCCCGTGACGAGCTTCGCGGCATCGGCGACTGAGGCGGCGCGGTGGTAATTGACTGCGTACATTTGGAGGCTCTCCCTGGTGAAGAGTGGATAGTCAGTAGTCAGTAGTCAGTAGTGATTAGTGAGTAGGCATTGGTCGGTAATGTGGTGAATAGCGGGTGATCAATTGCCGCGGCAACCGCGTTTTTGTTCACTACTCACTATTCACTACTCACTCTCCTTTTTTCAGTGCTTCGCCGTCGCACGGATCGCGGCCCACACCGTAGACGGCGAAGCCGGCATGGCGATATCCGCGATTCCTATGGCGTCGGTGATGGCGTTGATCACCGCCGGCGG
This sequence comes from Mesorhizobium sp. BR1-1-6, assembly GCF_020165355.1. NCBI lineage: Bacteria > Pseudomonadati > Pseudomonadota > Alphaproteobacteria > Hyphomicrobiales > Phyllobacteriaceae > Mesorhizobium > Mesorhizobium sp. BR1-1-6. The sequence continues at coordinate 146,879 of NZ_JAIUHZ010000005.1, forward strand.
CGAGCCGATAGCGCCGGCCTCGCCGCAGCCCTTGATGCCGAGCGGATTGCCCGGACACGGCGTGTTCGAGGTCGAGACCTTGAACGAAGGCAGGTCATCCGCACGCGGCATGGTATAGTCCATGTAGCTCGCTGTCAGAAGCTGGCCGTCGGCATCATAGTGGGCGCCTTCGAGCAGTGCCTGGCCGATGCCCTGCGCGATGCCGCCATGCACCTGGCCCTCGACGATCATCGGGTTGATGATGTTGCCGAAATCGTCGGCCGCGACGAACTGGATAATCTCGGTCGTTCCGGTCTCCGGATCGATCTCGACCTCGCAGATGTAGCAGCCGGCCGGAAAGGTGAAATTGGACGGGTCGTAAAACGCCGTCTCCTTCAATCCCGGCTCCATGCCACCGGGCAAATTATGAGCGGTATAGGCCGCCAGCGCCATCTGGAACCACGGCACGTTTTTGTCGGTGCCGGCGACCTTCAGCGCGCCGTTCTCGATGACGATGTCGCCCTCGTCGGCCTCGAGCAGGTGCGCCGCGATCTTCTTGGCCTTGGCCTCGACCTTGTCCAGCGCCTTGGCAATCGCCGACATTCCGACCGCACCCGAGCGCGAGCCGTAGGTACCCATACCCATCTGCACCTTGTCAGTGTCGCCATGGACGATCGAGACGCTGTCGATCGGCACCCCAAACCGTTCGTTGACCAGTTGCGCGAAGGTCGTCTCATGGCCCTGGCCATGGCTGTGCGAGCCGGTCAGCACCTCGATGGTGCCGGCGGCATTGACGCGCACCTCGGCCGATTCCCAAAGGCCGACGCCGGCGCCGAGCGAGCCCACCGCGGCCGACGGCGCCAGGCCGCATGCTTCGATGTAGCAGCTCATGCCGATGCCGCGCAGCTTGCCGTTCCTGGCGGCCTCCGCCTTGCGTCCGGCAAAGCCGGCATAGTCGGCGGCCCCCATCGCCGCGTCGAGCGAGGCGCCATAGTCGCCGGCGTCATAGTTCATGATGACCGGCGTCTGGTGCGGAAACGTGGTGATGAAGTTGGTCCGCCGAAGCTCCGCCGGCGAGACGCCGAGTTCCCGCGCCGCGGTCTCCATCGTGCGCTCGATGAGATAGGTGGCTTCGGGCCGCCCTGCCCCCCTATAGGCATCGACCGGTGCTGTGTTGGTGTAGACCGTGCGGACATTGGCGTGGATCGCCGGGATATCGTACTGGCCCGACAGCAGCGTCGCGTAGAGATAGGTCGGCACGCAGGACGAGAACAGCGACATGTAGGCGCCGAGATTGGCCAACGTGTCGACCTTGAGGCCGGTGATCCTGTTGTTCTTGTCGAACGCCATTTCCACTGTCGAGACATGGTCGCGGCCATGCGCGTCGGAAAGGAAACTTTCGGTGCGGTCGGCTACCCATTTCACCGGCACGCCGGTTTTCTTGGACGCCCAAAGGCAGACGATTTCTTCTGGATAGATGTAGATCTTGGACCCGAAGCCGCCGCCGACATCGGGCGCGATGACGCGCAATTTGTTTTCCGGCGCGATGTTGTAGAAGGCGCTCATCACCAGCCGGGCGACATGCGGGTTTTGCGAGGTCGTCCAGCAGGTATAGTGGTCTTCTGCCCTGTCGTAGTGGCCCAGCGCTGCCCGCGGCTCCATGGCGTTGGGCACCAGCCGGTTGTTGACGATTTTCATGCGGGTGACGTGGGAAGCCGCGGTGATCGCCGCGTCGGTCGCCTTGGCGTCGCCGATCTCCCAGTCGAAGATCAGGTTGTTTTCGGCTTCCGGATGGAGTTGCGGAGCGCCCTTTTCGAGCGCCTTCGTCGCATCCACCACCGCCTCGAGTTCATTGTAGGTGATCTCGACCGCTTCGGCGGCGTCGCGCGCCTGGCCCTTGGTGTCGGCGACCACGACGACGACCGCATCGCCGACATAGCGAACCTTGTCGACCGCCAGCGGCGACCAGGCTCCCATCTTCATCGGGGAGCCGTCCTTGGAATGTATCATCCAGCCGCAGATGAGATTGCCGATGCCATCGGCCTTCAGCTCCTTGCCGGTCAGCACGCCGATGACGCCCGGCATGGCTTGAGCCTTGTCGACCTCGATCTTCACGATCTGGGCATGCGCGTGCGGGCTGCGCACGAAGGCCGCATGCTTCATGCCGGGTACCACCATGTCGTCGACATAGCGACCGGCGCCGGTGATGAACCGCTTGTCTTCCTTGCGCGCCACGCGAGCGCCAACACCTTCAATGCCCATCAGAAATTCCTCCCGAAATAGTGAGTAGGAAGTAGTGAGTGGTGGAGATCGGCGCCGGTTCGTACCGACTACTCACTACTTTTCTCACGCCGCTTGCCTGACCTTGCCGCTCATCCCCTCCGATGCGGCGAGGATCGCCTTGACGATGTTGTGGTAGCCGGTGCAGCGGCAGATGTTGCCCTCGAGCTCTGCGCGCACCGTCGCTTCGTCGAGGCCTTCGGGGTGGCGCTTGATCATGTCGGTCGCCGTCATGATCATGCCGGGCGTGCAGAAGCCGCATTGCAGTCCGTGATGCTCCTTGAACGCCGTCTGCACGGGATGCAGGTCGGCACCGTTGGCAAGTCCCTCGATCGTCACCACGCTCGATCCGGACGCCTGCACCGCGAGCATCGTACAGGACTTCACCGCCTTGCCGTCGACATGGACGATGCAGGCGCCGCATTGCGAGGTGTCGCAACCGACATGGGTGCCGGTGAGGCCGAGATTCTCCCGCAAGAAGTGAACCAGCAGCGTCCGGTCCTCGGCCGCACCGCGGACCTGTTTTCCGTTCACCATCAACGAAACGTCCGACATGAATCCTCCCTGGGTATCACCTTGGTCATCACGCTGCCGACGCGGTGTTGGCTTCGGCCATGCGTTATTCGTACACCGCACAAGCCGTAAAAAACAGCGCGGCGCAAAAGCCGGATCATTGTACTTTCGGCCATGGCAGGGCGAAACACGCATTCCCCTCGCCCCATTGCCAAAATGCCGATTGGCGGCAACAATGGCTTTCGACGTTGGCGCAAGAAGCACATCAACAGCCGCGCACAGGCAGCGTCGGAGGAAATGCGGGAGAACGTCGCTGACCGTTTCACGGACGCGCTACGCATGCGGTTTGTCGGCGCTGACCACGGACGAGCCCGACCCGGACGTCTTCGCACGCGCGGTGGCGGCGGAGGCGGCCGCCATCGAGGCCGGCTTCGCCCTGTTGTTCTTTTCCCAGCGCCTTGTCGAGGCCGGCGCCCTTTCGCGCGCAATCGCGGCCCATGCGCCGGCGCTACACTACGCCGGCTGCTCGACCGCCGGCGAAATCACGCCGCAGGGCCTCGAGGAAGGCCATATCCTCGCCATGCTGCTCCCTTCGGGTTCATTCACCGCGGTCAGCACCACGGTCGACAACCTTTCGTCATCGGGCTTGGACAGGGTCACTGGTGATGTCGAGGATCTGCGACGTACGCTGCATGGGCGCATCGGCGGCGAGCGGACCAGGAACACCTTCGCGCTCTGTTTCATCGACGGACTGTCCTATGCCGAGGAAGCGGTGAGTTCGGCCATCCATTGGGGCCTCGATGACATACCACTGCTCGGCGGTTCCGCCGGTGACGACCTGAAATTCGAGACGACGAGCCTGATCTCCAACGGCAAGGTCACCTCCGACAGCGCCATCATCGTGCTGGTCGCCACGGAAATCCCTTTCCATGTTTTCAAGACCGACAATTTCGTTCCCACCGACGAAAAGCTGGTGGTCACCGCGTCCGATCCCGATCACCGCATCGTGCGCGAGTTCAATGCCACCAATGCGGCCGAGGAATATGCCGCTTCGGTCGGCATCGTCGCGCAGACGCTGACACCGCTGAGCTTCGCCTCGCATCCGGTGGTGGTGAAGGTAGGCGGTGAATATTACTGCCGCTCCATCCAGAAGATGCATGCGGACGGCTCGCTGTCGTTCTTCTGCGCCATCGACGATGGTGTCGTGCTGTCGATCGCCCAACCCAAGGACATGGTGGAATCGACCCGCGCGGCTCTGCTCGACGTCGAGGCGAGGCTTGGCGGCATCGACATGATCATCGGCTTCGACTGTGTCCTGCGCCGGCTGGATGCGCGCAACCGCCAGGTCTTTCGCGAGATTTCCGAACTCTACCGGGTCAACAACGTCATCGGCTTCGGCACCTATGGCGAACAATACCGGTCGATGCATCTCAACCAGACCTTCACCGGCATCGCCTTCGGCGAGCGCCCGGCCGCCGAGTGAGCGCTGCCGTGCCCCTCAAGGACATAGACGATCCCGACAGGCTGAAGAAGATCAACGCTGCGCTGGTCAGCCGCGTCGAGCGCTCGATGGACCAGCAAGGCAACGCCTTCTCGCTGTTCCAGACCGCGATCTCACTGGAAAGCAGGGTACGCGCCCGCACCGAGGAACTGCACTCGACCTTGCGGCGGCTGGAACAATCGAACATCGACCTCAGCGCCGCCAAGGAAAATGCCGAGCAGGCGAACCTGTCCAAGACCCGCTTTCTCGCGGCGGCCAGCCACGACGTGCTGCAGCCGTTGAATGCGGCGCATCTGTCCGTCTCCGCCCTTGCCGAAGTGCAGACCAGCGACGAGGGCCGGAAACTGGTACGGCAGGTCGAGCGCTCGCTGGAGACGATGGAGGACCTGCTGCGCACGCTGCTCGACATCTCCAAGCTCGATGCGGGTGTGGTCCAGCCCGACATTGGCGACGTCAGCCTGGAGGCGCTGTTCTCGTCGCTGCGGTCGGATTTCCAGCCTGTGGCCGAACTGAAGGGCCTGTCGCTGAAATTCCGCGCCGTCAACGCCGTGGTTCGCTCCGATCGCACGCTGCTGCGCCGCATCCTGCAGAACATCCTCTCCAATGCGCTGGGCTACACCCGCTCGGGCGGTGTCCTTGTCGGCACCAGGCACCGCGGCGATGCCATCCGCATCGATGTCGCCGACACCGGCTGCGGCATTCCCGACGACCAGCGCGAGGCGGTGTTCGAGGAATTTCATCGCGGCATCATGCCTGCCAATGCCGAACTCGCCGGCGGCGGCCTCGGCCTTGGGCTGGCCATCGTGCGGCGCATCGCCGGCGCGCTCGGCCATCCCGTGACGTTTTCCTCGAAGGTCGGTCGCGGCACGATTTTTCACATCGATGTCCCCGTCGGCATCGGTGCCACGGCGGACGCCGTCGCCAGCGCTGCAAGCCTGGAGCGGCCGCGCGGCTACGGCTTGTTCGGCACCAAGGTTCTGCTGGTCGAGAACGATGTCGAGGTGCTGCAGGCGATGACCTCGTTGCTCGAACGCTGGCAATGCCTGGTGCGCGCCGCGACCTCGACCGACGACGCGCTCGACATGCTCGGCGACACGGACTGGGTGCCCGACATCGTCATAGCCGACCAGCATCTCGACGGCGGCGATCTCGGCACCGCCACCATATCGAAGGTCCGCCGCTATCTCGGCCGCGCGGTGCCGGCGCTGATCGTCACCGCCGACAGTTCCGAAGCCGTCGCCAAGGCGGCGCGGGCCGGCGGCATCGAGTTGATGCGCAAGCCGCTCAAGCCCGCGCAACTAAGGGCGCTGCTGGCACATCTGCTGGCTTAGACCTGCCCCTCAAAACCCCGCCTGATCCCTGAAAAGCTCCGCATTATCAAGCTTCGAAACCTCGATCACCGCTTGCGTGCGGCTGTAGACGTTGAGCTTGCGCAGGATCTCCGAGACGTGCGCCTTGACTGTGGTCTCGCCCACTTGCAGCTCATAGGCGATCTGCTTGTTGAGCAGGCCCTGGCGTAGCATCTGCAACACGCGCAACTGCTGCGGCGTCAATGTCGAAAGGCGCTGCACCATGTCGGCGCGGTCGGTGCTGTCGGCGTCGGGCGGGCGGCCCTCATAAGTTTCCGGAACATAGATGGCACCTTCCATCACCGAGCGTATGGCGTTGGCCAGATCGCTCTTGCGCGCCGATTTCGGGATGAAGCCGGCAGCACCGTAGGACAGCGCCTCGGAGATGATCTTGGGCTCCTCGTATCCGGACACGATGACCACGGGCAGGCGCGGATAGCGGGTCCGAAGCTGCAGCAACCCCTCGAATCCGTGCACGCCGGGCATGCTGAGATCGAGCAGGGCAAGGTCGAACGGCTTTGTCCCGGCCAGCAGGTCGAGTGCCTCGGCGATCGACCGCGCCTCCACCGTGTCGACCTCCGGATAGGCCATCTGAACGGCGCTGTGCAGCGCCTCGCGAAACAGCGGATGATCGTCGATGATCAGGAACCGGGCGCTGTCAGTGGCTGCTGTCATGTGGCTCGTTTCGGTTTGCCGGCCGCAGCATAATCCCGCGACCATGGCCGACTTATTGGCAAATAGTCTATCCCAACGGAGGATGCATCGCCGCGAAAGTGATGGAAACTCCGGATTCCTTATACGGGCCGGCAAGCCAATGCTTTATGAAAAGCGACGCCTTGCCCGACCCCTTAATTCGGCCGAAGGTGCCCGCGACCCCGACATCCAACAGCAGAGACAGACCATGACCGCCTTTGTCCTCCCCGCTCCGCCAACGCCCTCGGTCGCGGTGGCCGGCTCGAACGAACGATTTGCGGTGCGCCGCATCTTTTGCGTCGGGCGCAACTACGCCGCGCATATCAGGGAGTTCGGCAATGACGAGCGCGATCCACCCTTCTTCTTCACCAAGCCCGCCGATGCGGTGGCCGACTCCGGCGCCACGATCCCCTACCCGCCGCTGACGACCAACCTGCACCATGAGATCGAACTGGTGGCCGCGATCGGCAAGCCGGGCTTCCGCATCCCGCGCGCCCAGGCGCTGGATCATGTCTGGGGCTATGCCGTCGGCATCGACCTCACCCGCCGCGATCTCCAGGACGAAGCCAAGAAAGCGGCGCGGCCCTGGGACTGGTCGAAGGCTTTCGACCGCTCCGCGCCGTGCGGTCCTCTGGTTCCCGCGCAAAAATCCGGCCATCCGAGCCAAGGCCGTATCTGGCTGGCCGTCGACGGCAAGGTCCGGCAGGACGCCGACCTCGCCGAGTTGATCTGGCCGATCTCCGACATCGTCTCGATCTGCAGCGAAGGCATGGAATTGCAGCCAGGCGACCTCATCTTCACCGGCACGCCGGCCGGCGTCGGCGCGGTCAACCCTGGGGAGACGATGACCGGCGGCGTCGACGGCATCGGCACGATCGAAGTGACCATCGGCCAGCCAAATCGGTGAGTGCATGAGCGACATCGTCCTTCACAACTACTACCGCTCCTCCACCTCCTACAGGGTGCGGATTGCGCTGGAGATGAAGGGGCTGACCTATGACTACGTGCCGCATCACCTGCGCCATGGCGAGCATCTCGAACCGGCCTATCTCGCGGTCAACCCGCAGGGCCTAGTGCCGGCGCTGATCCTGGGCGACGGCACCCTGCTGACGCAATCGCTGGCGATCATCGAATTTCTCGACGAGACGACGCCCGAACCGCCTCTGCTGCCGAAGGACGCAGTTGGGCGCGCCCGTGTCAGGATGCTGGCGCAGATGATTGCCTGCGATATCCATCCGGTGAACAATCTGCGTATCCTGACCGCGCTGCGAACCCTGTTCGGCGCCGGCGACGAGGATGTCGCCAAGTGGTTCCGGCACTGGGTCAAAGAGGGTTTCAAGCCACTCGAAGACCTGTTGATGGCTTCGCCCGAGACCGGCACCTTCTGCCACGGCGACACGCCGGGGCTGGCCGATATCTGCCTGGCGGCACAAGTCACCAGCAATGCCCGTTTCGGCGTCGATATGGCGCCCTACCCGACGATCTCGCGCATCAACGCCGCTTGCATGGCCCTGCCGGCCTTCCAGAACGCCGCGCCGCAAAACCAGATCGATGCCGAGTAACCTTTTCGGCGACGCGCAGCGTCGCCATCGGCGTATGCCCAAACGGCCGGCTTGTCTGGCGGAATCGATTTCCGCTTGACCGGCCAGGGAATCGGCTATCGTTTCCCGAAGTGCGCGCAAGGTGGAGTTGCCGATGAAAGCCGTCGTCTTCGAAAAATTCGGCGAGGCGCCGACGATCCAGACCGTTCCCGATCCGAAGCCGGCGCCGGACGGCGTCGTCATCAAGGTCGAGGCGACAGGCCTGTGCCGCAGCGATTGGCACGGCTGGATGGGCCATGACGCCGATATCCGCTTGCCGCATGTCCCCGGTCACGAGCTGGCCGGCGTCGTGGTAGCCGCCGGCAAGCAGGTGACCCGCTGGAAGGCTGGCGAGCGCGTCACCGTCCCGTTCGCCGTCGGCTGCGGCCATTGTTTCGAATGCACGTCCGGCAATCACCAGGTCTGCGAGCACCAGTCCCAGCCGGGCTTCAACGCCTGGGGCTCGTTCGCCGAATATGTCGCCATCGAGCACGCCGACACCAACCTCGTGCGCCTGCCCGACGAGATGGAATTCGCCACTGCCGCCAGCCTCGGCTGTCGCTTCGTCACCTCGTTCCGCGCCATCGTCGACCAGGGCCGGGTGAGGCCGGGCGAATGGGTGGCGGTGCATGGCTGCGGCGGCGTCGGCCTGTCGGCGATCATGATCGCCAGCGCCATGGGTGCCAATGTCATCGCCATCGACCTCACCGAAGAGAAGCTGGACTTTGCCAGGAAGATCGGCGCGGTGGCGACCATCAACGCGGCGACGACCCCGAACGTCGTCAAGGCGGTCAAGCAGATCACCAATGGCGGCGTGCATATGTCCATGGATGCACTCGGTCATCCCACGACCTCGTTCAATTCGATCGCCAATCTGCGCCGGCGCGGCCGCCATGTGCAGGTCGGCCTGATGCTGGGCGATCACGCCCGCCCGCAGGTTCCGATGGACAAGGTGATCGCGTTCGAGCTCGAAATCCTCGGCAGCCACGGCATGCAGGCCTACCGCTACCCCGCGATGATGGAGATGATCCGCACCGGCAAGCTGAAACCCGAGCTTCTGGTCGGCAAGAAGATCAGCCTTGAGGAAGCGCCGGCTGCACTGATGGCGATGGGCGGCTTCGAAGGCATCGGCATCGGTGTGGTGACGAAGTTTTAGCCAGCGGCGCCGGTTGCGGGCCGTGGCAAATCCCGCCTGGCAAACTTTTTGGCGCCGAATACGCACAGCACCACGCCGAGCGTGATGACGACCATCAGGGGGCTGACCTGTTCATGCAGCAGGGACGCCGCCAGGGCGAGGCCAAAGAAGGGCTGCAGCAGTTGCAACTGCCCCACGGCGGCGATGCCGCCTTGCGCGAGGCCGCGATACCAGAACACGAAGCCGATCAGCATGCTGAACAGCGAGACATAGGCAAGCCCGATCCATGCATTGGTCCCGACCGTGGCGAAGGACGGTGGCAAGGTGACCAGGGTCACCACCAGCATGACCGGCAGTGACAGCACCAGCGCCCAGCAGATCACCTGCCAACCGCCCAGCCTGCGCGACAGCGCGGCGCCTTCTGCGTAGCCCAGGCCGCAAACGACGATTGCGGCGAGCATCAGTGCATCGCCAACCGGCGAGGCCGTCACGCCTTGCGCAAGGGCAAACCCGCCCACCAGCGCGCTGCCGAGGCATGAGAACAGCCAGAAGGCCGGTCTCGGCCTCTCGCCCCCGCGCAGCACGCCGAAGATCGCGGTCGCCAGCGGCAGCAGGCCGACGAAGATGATGGAATGAGCAGAGGTGACATGCTTCAGCGCCAAGGCTGTCAGCAAGGGAAAGCCGACCACCACACCCAACGCGACGATGACAAGCGACATCAGGTCATGACGCTCCGGGCGCTTCTCGCGGAAGACGAGCAGCAGCGCGAGGCCAAGCAAAGCTGCTATCACCGCGCGCGCCGACGTCAGGAATGTCGGATCGAGATCCATCACCGCCACGCGCGTTGCCGGCAAGGAGCCGCTGAAAATCAACACGCCGATGAATCCGCTCACCCAGCCGCTCGTCGTCTTGTCCATTGCAGGCACTCCATCCGTTGCGCCCTCTATCGGGCCCATACCCATGGCGTCACCAGAGACAATGCAGTACAATTCAACAAAACTGTAATGGTTTGCCGGAAGGTACAGATGAACGTATCAGCGAGATTCGACAACAGCGGAACCCTTGTCGAAGGCGTCATGTCCACCATCCGCCAGCGAATTGCCGCGCGCAGCCTCACGCCCGGCGCCCGATTGCCCTCGATCCGCGCCTTCGCGAAATCCATGCAGGTTTCCAAATCGACAGTGGTCGAGGCCTATGAGCGACTGGCGGCGGAAGGCGCGATCCGTTCCCGGCCAGGCTCCGGCTTCTATGCCGCCGGATCGCTGGCGCCGCTGTCGCTGGCCGAGATCGGCCCCCGACTCGATCGCGCCGTCGATCCGCTCTGGGTTTCGCGGCAGTCGCTGGAAGCGGGCGATGAGATGCTGAAGCCCGGCTGCGGCTGGCTGCCCGCCTCGTGGATGCCGCAGGCAGCGCTGCGTCGCGCGCTGCGCAACGTGGCGCGCGCCGATGATGTGGCCCTTGCCGACTACGGCACGCCGCTCGGGCTGCCGCCGCTGCGCCAATTGCTGGCGCGGCGCATGGCCACGCATGGCATCGAGGCTTCACCCGAACAGATCATGCTGACGGAATCGGGCACGCAGGCCATCGATCTCCTGTGCCGGTTCCTGCTCGAACCCGGCGATACAGTGCTGGTCGACGATCCCTGCTATTTCAATTTCCACGCACTGTTGCGTGCCCATCAGGCCAAGGTCGTCAGCGTCCCCTATACGCCATCGGGGCCGGATATCGACTTGTTTGCGCAGGCGCTGGCCGAGCATCGGCCGCGCCTCTACATCACCAACTCCGCCATCCACAACCCGACCGGCGCGATCCTGTCGCCGGTCACCGCGCACCGGCTGCTCAAGCTCGCCGATCAATCGGACCTGACCATCGTCGAGGACGACATCTTCGCCGATTTCGAACACGCTCCTGCCCCAAGGCTCGCGGCTTTCGACGGTCTCGAGCGTGTCGTCCATATCGGTAGTTTCTCCAAGACGCTTTCGGCCTCGATACGCTGCGGCTTCATCGCCGCGCCCCGTGACTGGATGGAAGGGCTGGCCGACCTCAAGATCGCCACCACCTTCGGCGGCGGGCGGCTCGCGGCCGAATTGGTGCTGACCCTGCTCAGGGATGGCAGCTATCGCAAGCACATGGACCTGCTGCGCGCCCGGCTCTCACGCGCCATGATCGAGACAGGCGCTCGGCTGAAGGCGATCGGGATCACGCCCTGGATCGAGCAGCCCGCCGGTCTGTTCCTCTGGTGCAGCCTGCCGGATGCAGTGGACGCAGCCGAGATTGCCCGCCGCGCGCTTGCGGCCAATGTCGTGCTGGCGCCCGGGAACGCGTTCAGCCTGTCGCGATCAGCCAGCCGATTCCTGCGCTTCAACGTTGCACAATGCGAAGACGAGCGGATTTTCAAGGTGCTGGAGGCAGCCATGCCGCGCTGACGGCTGCGGCGCGGCTTGCGCGATCAGGACTTCACGCAAATGTCGCGCACGCAACTCCGCAGCCAGCGCTGCGCCGGATCGGCATCGAGCCGCGGATGCCAGAGCATGGAAATGGTGACCGCCGGAATGTCGACCGGCAGGGAAAAAGTCTGCATGCCGGCGCGCGCGCCTTGCGTATGCCGCTCGGGCACGCTGGCGATCAACTCCGAGGCGCGCGCCATCGCGAGCGCGGCCGAAAAACCGGAAGCCATGCACACGACCATTCGTTGCAATCCGAGCCGGCTCAAGGCCTCGTCGACCGGCCCCCTTTCGCGGCCCCGCCGCGAAACATTGATGTGGCGGCCGGCCGCATAGCGTTCCGGCGTCATCGCGCCCTGGCCCAGCGGATGGCCGCTGCGCACCGCGCAGACGAAACGGTCGCGAAAAAGCGCCTGGATGCGCACCTCCGGCCCGGTCTCGCCGGCCACACCTACTTCCAGGTCGATCGCCGCTTCGCGCAGTGACGCCATGTCCTTGTCCGACTTCGGCGCGAAACGCAGCCGCACGCCCGGCGCATCGGCCTGGATGCGGGCGATCAGGCGCGGCCCGAACTCCTCGACGAAGCTTTCATTGGTGCGCAGCGTGAAGGTCCTCTCCAGGCCCGGCAGATCAAGCAGCCTCGCCGGGCGCAGCAGCGTTTCCGCATCCTGAACCACACGACCGACCTGCTGGCGCAGTTCCTGCGCGCGTGGCGTTGGAACCAGACCGCGACCGGCCCGCACCAGCAGCGGATCTCCCGTCGCCGCGCGCAGGCGCGCCAGCGTGCGGCTCATCGCCGAGGGGCTGAGCCGTAATCGCGTCGCCGCACGCGCCACGCTGCCTTCGTCCAGCAGGACATCGAGGGCGACGAGCAGGTTGAGATCGGGCGGCGACATGGTTCGATCCTAGCACGAAATCCGCTGATGTGGCGTGCAACGCACGAATAGAATGCAAATGCTGCGCGTTCCGCCACATCATGCAAACGATTAGATCTTCGAAGCTTCGACCTGAAGCCGACAAAGGGAGATCGCCGTGGCAGTCACTGAGCAACATCGCAACGAGCACGCATCGGTCGCACAGAAAATCCCATCGGCTGGATGGGCGCTCGCGAGCCTGTCGCTGGCCACGCTGCTGTCGTCGCTCGGCACCAGCATCGCCAGCGTCGGCCTTCCCGCGCTGATGCAGGCATTCGATGCCTCGTTCCAACAGGTGCAATGGGTCGTGATTGCCTATCTGCTCGCCATCACCATCCTGATCGTCAGTGCCGGGCGCCTCGCCGACATGCTCGGGCGGCGGCCGCTGCTGCTTTTCGGCATCGCGCTGTTCACATCGGCGTCGGTGCTCTGCGGCCTCTCGCCGGCTTTGTGGCTGCTGATCGCGGCGCGGGCGGTGCAAGGGCTTGGCGCGGCGCTGATGATGGCGCTGACATTGGCCCTTGTCGCCGAGACGGTGAGCAAGGCCAGGACCGGCAGCGCCATGGGCCTGCTCGGCGCCATGTCGGCCATCGGCACCACGCTCGGCCCCTCCATGGGCGGCCTGCTGATCGCCGCTCTCGGCTGGCGTTCGATTTTCCTGGTCAACGTGCCGCTCGGCATCCTGACCTTTGCAATGGCCTGGCGTGCTTTGCCTACCGGCAACCGGACGGTGCGGACCGGCCAAGCCGGCTTCGATGGTTTGGGCACGGGCCTGCTGGCCCTGGCATTGGCGGCTTACGCATTGGCGATGACACTGGGTAGAGGCAGTTTCGGCCCCATCAACATCGGCCTGCTGGTCGCGGCTGGCATCGGCATCTTCCTGTTCGCCACGGCGCAAAGGATGGCGAAAAACCCATTGGTCGAGCTTTCCGCCTTCCGCGATCTCTCACTGAGCACCAGCCTTGCCATGAACCTGATCGTCGCCACGGTGATGATGGCGACCTTGGTGGTCGCGCCGTTCTATCTCTCGCGCGGGCTCGGACTGGACGCGGCAAACGCCGGATTGGTGCTCTCGACAGGCCCGCTGGTTTCGGCGCTGTCGGCGTTGCTTGCCGGACGCCTTGCCGATCGCTTCGGAGCCAAAAGGATGATGGTCGCGGGCCTGCTCGGCCTTGCCACGGGCACGTTCCTCCTGTCCCTGGCGATAACGACACTCGGCATCGTCAGCTATGTCGTCCCCATCACCGTGACCTGCTTCGGCTATGCCCTGTTCCAGACAGCGAACAACGCCGCCGTCATGAGCAGCGTCGGCGGCGGTCAACGCGGCGTCATCTCCGGCCTGCTCAATCTGTCGCGCAACCTTGGCCTCATCACGGGCGCCTCCGTGATGGGCGCCCTATTCGCCGCCGCATCGGCCGGAGGACGTGAAGCCGGCGGCCAAGGCATGCTGACGTCAGCGGCGGCGGCCAGCGGAATGCAGGTGACCTTCCAGACGGCAACGGCACTGGCGGTGGCGGCGCTGGCGCTCAGCCTTTTGCCGAGCCGGCGGGCGGAGAATGCCTGACGAAGATCAATTCAGGGGCTTGGGCGAATGCCGCTCAGGCCCCTGCCCGCTTGCGGCGCTCATAGAGCATGACCAGCGTCTCGGCCGTCAGCGCCGGCTTTTCCTCGCCCTCGATCTCGACGGTGTTGGCGGCCTTCATCAGGTATTGGCCCGGCCCCCTGTCCTCCATGGACAGCAGCGTGGTGCGCAACCGGATGCGTGCGCCCACCTTGACCGGTGCCAGGAAACGCACCTTGTCGAAGCCGTAATTGAAGGCGGCCTGCGTGTTCTCGGGCACGATTCCCATGCCGAGCGCCAGCGCGCCGATGATCGACAGCGTCAGATAGCCATGTGCAATCGTCGTGCGGAACGGGCTTTGCCGCCGCGCCCGTTCGGGGTCGACATGGATCCATTGATGGTCGCCGGTGCATTCGGCGAACTGGTTGATACGGTTCTGGTCGACTGTCGTCCATTCCGAGACGCCAAGCTCCTGCCCGGACATCGTCCTCAACTGCTCGTAGGTCGGCGGCGTCTTAGGCCGTATTTCGGTCATTCCTGTTTTCCCGATGGCTTCCAACGCTTCCGGACCACGAACCGGCGGCCTCTGTCAATTCGCCCTGCATGATTCCGTTCCGCCGGGACCGACGCGAATCCTGGCATGGTCCTACGTCAAGCCGTGTTCGCCCGGCCTTGGCATTTGAGGGTACCCATGGTGTAAAAGCATGGCGGCCGATGAAAGAGCATCCGAACAAAACTACGCCTGGCGCAGGGTTGGCAGGCAACCGGTCTTTGTCACGCAAGCTACTTCTTCTCGTAGCCGGCGCGGATTTCCTCCATCGCCTCCTTGATGCGCATGCGCAGGATGTCGACCGATTCGGTGCCGGATGTCCTGACCAGTTCGGCCACTTCGCTGGCATTCTTCAGCGTGGTCTCGAAGGATTTCCTGGCGAACTCAGTCTGCTTGGCCATCAGGTCCTGCGGCGTGCCGGGCGCTCTGTAGCCTTGCGTCATGTCGGCAATTTCGCGCAGTGTGTCCTGCAGCATCTCGCGTTGCCTGGAGAACAGCGACGACGCGCCGGCGGCACTTGCCCGCGCCGATTTCTCCAGCGCTTCAAGGTTCTTGCGGTGGTGCGCGAGGATTGCCTCGACATCGACATTGGGCAGTTTCAGATCGCGGCCGAACCGGCCGAACATGTCCGTGAAGGAATCGGAATCCGGTTGTTTGGCCATGCTCATCTGCTCCCCTGTTGCCGCGACTGCTGATGCCCCGCCCATGAGAATAGGGCATGGCGTGCGCCCGTCAATTGACGAGAAACAGCCGCTCCGCGGTGTAAAGCACGATGCCGGCCAGACCGCCGATGATCATGCCGTTGAAGCGGATATATTGCAGGTCCCGGCCGATATTCATCTCGATCAGCCGCGTCAGCTGCGCCAGGTCCCAGCGCTTGACCTGGTCGGCGATGAATTTCGATACGCCGCTCTTCTGGCTCTCGACGAAAGAGGACAGCGCCACCACGAATCCCTGGTTCATGTCGGCCCTGATCTTGGCGTCTCCGGCCAGATGCCGGCCGACCTCGACGAACATGTTGGCAAGATGCGCGCGGATGATCGATCGCGGCGCCTTGGCATCCTGCTCGATGAACAGGCTGAGGCTTTCCCACATGTCGCCGGCCAGCGCCTTGACTTCCGGCCTGGCGAGGAAATCGCGCTTCAGCTTCTCGGCGCGCCTTGCATATTGCTTCGACGTTCTCAGCCGCTCGACGAAGCCCTGTGCGAAACGATCGAATTCTGCGCGCATCGGGTGCTCGGGATCGGCTCTCACCTCGTCGAGCAGCGAACCGGCCGAGGCGACGATCTTCTTCAGGAGATAGGCGTCGGCCCTGAACAGGTTGAACAGCGACGGCAGTTCCTCGCGGATCTTTTCGCGCATGGTCGTCAGCGCCTGTTCATCGTTGAGGAACCGGCCGATCACCTTGATGAACTCATCGAACAGCCTCTGGTGACGGCGATCGTCGGTCAGGGCCGAGAGCAATTCGGCCGCCAACGGCGCCAGCGGCACTTTTTCGATCTGCTCCAGCATCCGGCTGGTGACGAAGCCGCGCAGCCCCGATTGCTCGACGGCGGCAAGCGTCTGCGGAACCAGGCGCACGACGAAACGCGACAGGCCCGCGGCACGTTCGGAATCGGCCAGCCAGTCGGCGACGAGCGCCGAGAAATCGACCTCGGCCAACTTTTCGCGCACCGGCTCGGGGGCAAGGAAATTGGCTTCGATGAAACGGCCGAGACTATCGGCGATACGGTTCTGGTTCTCGGGAATGATCGCGGTGTGCGGGATCGGCAGACCGAGAGGCCGCTTGAACAGCGCGACCACCGCATACCAGTCGGCCAGGCCGCCAATGGTCGCCGCCTCGGCAAAGGCGGCGACGAAGCCGAGCCAGGGATAGGTGCTCTCGAAGGACTTGGCCAGAGCGAACACGGCGACGCAAAGCGCAAGTGCCGCCGTGGCGACGAATTTGGTCCGCCGCAGCATTGTAAGCTTGGCATGCGCGTCGGCATCGTATCCGCCGGAAGCCAGGGCCGTGGCTGATTGTGACATGTCAGAGCCGCTCCTCGTCGATCTCTGATCTATTTAGAGCATTCCAGGAAAGGTGTGTAACGCTGTTCTCTGGAAAAGCGCCTGGCGCTTTCCCCAGGGAATTGCGTGAAAACAAAGAGTTAGGGCGGTCGGCCATTCTGCCAATCACTGGACCGCTCTGGTGTTTCGCCCGAGAAAATGCGCGTGACAGCCGATTCGGCCCGCGTCTTGCCGCCTTGCGCACACAAAGTTGACGGGAATATTCAGCTATTAGGCGAAGCTAGTCTGGAATTATTCCAAGGTATAGGCCATATTCCGCCGAGGCCAGTGTGGCGAATCCGAAAGCTCGGAGCAAAGCCGCACCAGCAAAGTTCAAAATCTGGCGTGATCGCAGCTCGCCGGCGCTTTGTGAGGACAAGATGCGACTTACCCGCCAGACCAATTACGCCATGCGCATCCTGATGTATTGCGCGGCCAATACCGATCGGCTGAGCCGCATCCCCGAGATCGCCGCCGCCTATTCGGTGTCGGAGCTTTTCCTGTTCAAGATCCTCCAGCCACTGGTCGAGAATGGCCTTGTCGAGACGGTGCGTGGCCGCAATGGCGGCGTCAGGCTTGGCCGTGCCGCGGAATCGATCAACCTGTTCGACGTCGTGCGCGTGACGGAGGAAAGCTTCGCCATGGCCGAGTGCTTCGAGAACGACGCCGCGGAATGCCCTCTGGTCGACAGTTGCGCGCTGAATTCCGCGTTGCGCGAGGCGCTCAACGCCTTCTTCGCGGTCCTTGCCCGCTATACGATCGCCGATCTCGTGGCGGCGCGTCCGAACGTGCGCAACCTGCTCGGCATTGACCTGCTGGAGCGCCGCGCACCGGCGGCCTGATCCGGTTCGCCGCAGGCTGGACCTGCGGCGAACGTCCAGAATCTAGGCCGCTGCCAGAATCTAGGCCGCTGATTGAGGCAGCACGAACGGCATATTGCCGGCTGGCAGGACTCCAACCTTTAAGCGGCAACCGAATACCCTTTCGATCAGATCGTCGCTCAGCACATCCTGCGGCGAACCGGTGGCGGCAAGCCGGCCGCGGTGCATGACGAAAATCCGGTCGGCATACATCGCCGTCAGGTTGAGGTCGTGCAGGATGGCAACCACGCCGCCGCCCCTTCTGGCGAAGTCGCGGGCAATGTTCATGATGATCAGCTGGTGCTTGATGTCGAGGCTGGACACCGGCTCGTCCAGGAACAGATAGCGCGGCTTGCCGTCGAGCACCGGCGCCCAGATTTGGCACAGCACGCGGGCGAGTTGAACGCGCTGCTGCTCGCCGCCGGAAAGCTCCTGATAGAAGCGGCCGGCGAAACCGTCGAGGTCGACACGCGCCAGCGCCCGTTCCGGCAGGCGTTCGTCCTCGCCCGGCAGCACACCTGAGCGGCCTCCGACAAGGCCGAGCCTGACAATCTCGCGCACAGTAAAGGGAAACGACAAGGTCGTCGCCTGCGGCAGCACCGCGCGCAGCGTCGCCGCCTCGACTGGCGTTATCGTCGAGAGCTCGCGGCCGTTGATGGCAATCCGGCCGGTATGCGCGAGTTCCCCCGACAGCGCCTTGAGGAAGGTCGTCTTGCCCGACCCATTGGGGCCGACAATGGCCGAAATCTCACCCGGCCTGACCTCGAAATCGACGCCGGCGACAATGCCTTTCCTGCCGATCGCCACCGAAACATCGCGCGCTTCGATCATGAAACACCCCTACAGGTCGATGACGCCGCGCTTGCGCAGCAGGATCCAGAGGAAGAACGGCGCTCCGGCGATCGCCGTGACGATGCCGATCGGCAGTTCGGCGGGCGCCACGATGGTGCGCGCGACCGCGTCCGCCAAAAGCAGCAGCGAGGCGCCGAGCAGCGCCGAGGCCGGCAGCAGATAGCGATTGTCGGGGCCGATCAGCAGGCGCAGCAGATGCGGCACCACGATGCCGATGAAACCGATGCCGCCGCTGACGGCGACGGAGGCGCCGACCGCCGCCGAGACGCCGACGATGGCCGTGTACTTAAGCCGCTGCACCGGAATGCCGAGATGGCCGGCGGTCGCCTCGCCCAGCGCCAGCGCATTAAGGCCGCGAGCCAGGAACGGCATCGCCGCCAGCGAAAGCACGATGACCGGGCCGACAGAGCCGATCTTCTGCCATGTCGCACCGGCCAGCGAGCCGAGTTGCCAGAAGGTCAGGTCGCGCAGTTGCCGGTCGTCGGCCATGAAGATCAGGATACCGGTCAGCGCCATGGCAAGTGCGGCCAGCGCCAGGCCGGCAAGCAGCATGGTGGCGACGGATGTGCGGCCCTGCCGCGTCGCGACCTTGTAGAGCAGCAACGTCACCGACAAACCACCGCCGAAGGCCGCCAGAGGAAGGGTCAGCGCGCCGAACGAGGCGGTCACCGGCGACAGCACGGTCGTGCCGAGCACGATGACCGCCACCGCGCCGAGGCTGGAGCCCGCCGAAACACCGATAAGGCCGGGGTCGGCAAGCGGATTGCGGAACAGCCCCTGCATGACCGCGCCGGACACCGCGAGGGCGGCCCCGATCAGCACGCCGAGCACGACGCGCGGCAGCCTTATGTCATAGACGATGAGGCGATCTCGCGCGCTCATCGCCACGTCGCCAGGCGCTGCGCCGAACAGCCAGTCGCCAACGACCTTGACGGCGGACGCATCCGAGGCGCCGGAGGTCAGCGACAGCAATACCGCTGCCGCAAGCATGACGCAGGCGAGCGCGATGACCAGACGGGCGCGCCCGGAACGGTCACCGTCGCTGGCCATCTTCCTCTCCGCCGGCCCGGCGATCGACTGGTCGACCATGCCGCTCAGTCTGTAATCTGCGTGCCATAGAGCGCGGCGGCAAGGTCGTGGACGGCGTCGGCCGTACGCGGTCCGAAGCCGAGCAGATACCCGCCGTCGATGCGGATCAGCTTGCGCGCGGTTCCGGCCGGCGTCGAGGCGATCGATGCGTTGCCGAACAGTTCATCGTCCGATACCGGCGGCCCGGCATTGCTCATCATCAGGATCGCGTCCGGCCTGGCGGTGACAACAGCCTCGTCGGACAGTTGCTTGTAGCCGGAGAAGCCTTCGATCGCGTTGACGCCGCCGGCCAGCTTGATGATGCCGTTGGCCGCGGTGTCGCTGCCGGCCGCCATGATCTTGCCGCCCTGCATCGACAGCACGAACAGAACGCGCTTGCGCTCCTTGATCGAGGCCGTCTGCTTTTCCGCCGCCTGCAGCTTGGCATCGATCTCCCTGGCCAGCGCTTCGGCCTTGGCGTCGGCGCCGAGCGCCTTGCCGATCACGCGGACCTTTTCGAGGATGCCTTCACGGTCATACAGGTCAGGCACTTCGATGAAGGGTATGCTCGTCTTCTTCAGCACATCGAGCGCCTCCTTGGGGCCGCTGCCGTGCAGCGCCAGCATGCCCGAAGGGTTGACCGACAACACACCCTCCGGCGACAGCTGGCGCATGTAGCCGACATCTTGCAGGTCGATAGCGGCTTTCGGATAGCGGCTGGTGGAATCGCGCGCCACAAGACGCTTTTCCTCGCCGAGCGCATAGACGATCTCGGTGATCGAGCCGCCGATCGACGCGATCCTGGTGGGATCGGCGAAGACGGAAACACCGTCGCTGGCGCCGGCCGGCTGCAGCGCTGTGAAAGCAAAGGAAAGGCCGACCATCGGGCCAAGCATCGATCCGCGCGCAGCCGTCAATCCGGAGAGAAGACCCATCATCGTTTCCTCAGGCTGCCGTCGGGCTTGGAATGCGCGGCAGGTTTTCGGCCAGGAAGCGCCAGTCGTCGCGCTCACCCTCTCCTTCATGGCGCTTGCCGAAGAACTGGATGATCATGTTGCCGCCGGCGTCGTAGACCTCCAGCGACGTAACATGGCCGTCCTTGGTCGGCTTGCGCACGGCCCAGACCTCATGAATGTGGTCGGTGCGCAGGTGCAGATGGAAGGTCTCGTCCAGCACATTGATCCATGGCCCCATTGGCTTGATCGACTTGACCGGACCGGAATGGATTTGGATACAGCCACGGTTTCCCACAAAGCACATGATCGGCATCTCGCCCTCGGCGGCACGATTGAACATGGCTCTCACCGCATCATTGTCGAGCAGCCATGCATAGTCCTGGCCCACCATGCGCACCGCCTGGCGGCGGCTGAGCTTCAACGTCTTCAGCATGCCGAAGAACTGATGCACGTCGGTCAGCCGGCTCCAGCGATCGCGCAGATCGTCGAGATTCGCGGTCGTTGTCACCGCCTCGCCTTCGTTCTCGGCGGCTGGCCCCGAAATGGCGACCAGTGGCTCCTGGTTCGGCGATTCCAGCGAAGCGACCAGTTTCTGATAGGCATAGAGGTTTGACCCCGGCCGCAGATGCACCTTGTGCACCGCCTCGCCCGCCGCGTCGAAGAATTGCAGGCTGCGGCGGATGTCGTCGCCGTCGCGTTTTTCCACGGCAAAGCCGTGCGCCCATATTTTCGGGAAAATGCGCAGGTCGATGTTCTCGCCCAGCACCATGGCATTGTGATTGCCGGTGACGACCTTGTCGTAGGCGCCGATCTTTTCATGCACGGCGCTTTCGTTGCGGGTGAGCGCCATCACCTCGCCGACGGCTTCGAGGCCGGTCAGAAGATCGTTGACGCGTGGCTCGACGCGAACGACACCGTCGCCGCAATGCGCGGCCACCAACTCAGCCTCCGAAATGCCAAGCTGTGCGGCCAGATCGCGCTCGCGCGTTTTCGGATTATCCGTCCGCGCCCGCCGGATTTCGTGCGGGGTGGGTTTTACGCGCTGGTCCATTGTCCTGCTGCCTTACGCTTACTTGTTGAGGATGAGCTTGCCCTGACGGGTGATCTTGAGCCGGTAGAGCGCGCCGTGATGCTCGATGCCGATCTCGTGCTCACCTTGGAACAGCGTGTTGCTCGACAGCGTCCGCACCGCCAGCGGAACGCGGTCGAAGCGGGCGGAAGCATCGTCGGACCGGCGGACGCGATAGCGGAAGTCGTTGGGATTGTGCGTGTTCATGTGGATCGGTCCCTTTCCTGTGCCGGGCGTCTGGCTAGGCGTTTGCGTAATCCGATTCATTCTTGACTTGAATAATCATGTTTACTAGTCAGTGCAATACCGGATTAAATGAGTCAAGATTTAAGACGCGAATACGATCACAAATGCCAGCCAGCCCCAGGCCAGCCCGCATCGAACCTGGAAACTTTGGAGTTGGGGCACATGGGGTTAGCGATTTGGGAACGGCGCGGCTGGTCGGCGGCGAAGGGTGCGGCGGCTTTGCTGGCGGGCGTGGCGGCGATTGCCTTATACGTGCCACCTGCCAACGCTCAGCAATCAGCACAGGCGGCGGGAGAGCAGGCCGATCAATCGAAGCAGGCTGAGGGGGAAAAGCCGGCGCCAGCGGGCGCAACGCTGCTCGACAAGGTTCTGGTCATCAGCCGCACCGGAGAAACGGCCATCCGATCGCTGGCCTCGGCCAGCCATATCGACCAGGAACAGCTCGATCGCCGCATGGCGACGACGCCGAACGAAATGCTGTTCGGCGTGCCCGGCGTCGCGGCGCAGGCCGATGCCAGGCGCGTCAGCACCAGCGTCAATATCCGCGGCCTGCAGGATTTCGGCCGCGTCGCGATCATCGTCGACGGCGCGCGGCAGAACTTCCAGCGTTCCGACCATGGCACCCAATCGACCTTCTATGTCGACCCCGAGCTTATCAAATCCGTCGACGTCATCCGTGGTCCGGTCGCCAACACCTATGGTTCGGGCGCGATAGGCGGCGTGGTCTTCTTCGACACCAAGGACGCCCAGGACATCCTCAAGCCGGACGAGACATGGGCTGGTTCCGTCACCGGACGCTACGAGAGCAACGGCAAGGGCTGGACCACCAGCGCATCCGGCGCCTATCGCTTTAACGACAATTTGGATGCGCTGGGCAATATCGTCTACCGCAATTATGACGACTACAAGGATGGCGACGGCGACACCGTCAAGGGCACCGGCTTCGACGTGCTGAGCGGATTGCTAAAGACCACGATCCGCCCGAGCGACAATAGCGAACTGAAGCTCGGCTGGGTCGGTTCGAGCGACGGCTGGAACGAGGTCAGCGGCGGCATGCCGGTCAATGACGTCGACCTGAAATCGAACACCTTCACGGCTCGCTACAATGTCACGGACGAAGACAGGAGCTGGCTCGACCTCCACGTCAACACCTCCTACAACAAGACCAATCTCGACCTGACCGGCCTTGTTCCGCAGCGCCGCTTCGATCCCGTCACCGGCCTTCCCGTGATGTTGCCGGCAGGTTCGACGTCGACCTTCGATGTCGGCACAGCCGCCATCGACATCTGGAACACGTCGCGATTCGAGACAGGCGGCCTCGCGCATGAACTGACCTATGGCGGCGACTGGGTGAATGACGACGTCGAGACTGGCGGCACGGCAGGCGGCGACAGCTTCTACACGCCTTCCGGCAAGCGCAACGTTTCTGGCGCCTACGTCCAGGACAAGCTCAGCTGGGATTGGCTCGAAGTCATTGCCGGGCTGCGCTATGACAATTACAGCCTCGAGGACGACACGCACGAAACGTCGGGCGACCGCCTGTCGCCGCGCGTCACCGTCGGCGTCTCGCCTTTCGAAAGCGCCGGCCTTGCCGGCCTGCAATTCTACGGCACCTACGCGGAGGGCTACCGGTCGCCTTCGCTGACCGAAACCCTGATCAGCGGCAACCATCCGGCGGGTGTCAGCTTCCCGTTCCTGCCCAATCCCAATTTAAAGCCCGAAACCGGTAAGACCGTCGAATTTGGTGTCAATTACAAGCAGAACGACGTTCTCGAGTCCGGCGACGCGTTTCGGCTGAAGGCAGCCTATTTCAACAACGACGTCGACGATTATATTGACGGCGTTACGCTGTCGGCCTTCGATCCGACCAGCGGCTGCCCCTTCGGGCCGGGCATTCCGATCTGCTTCCAGTACCAGAACTTCGCCAAGGCAAAGATCAACGGCTTCGAGATGGAAGGCGTTTATGATGCAGCATGGGGCTACGCCGGACTTTCCGCCTCCATCATCAATGGTCACACCATATCCTACGAAGGCGATCGGGCGGACCTTGCCACGATCCCGTCCGCGCAGGTCACCGTGCAGCTCGGCCTGCGCTTCCTCGAGGACAAACTCACTGTCGGCGGCGAGGTGCAGTACAATGGCAAGCCCAAGGGTAACCCGATCGCCGAGGACTATACGCTGGTCAACGCTTTCGCCAGCTACCAGGCGACCGACAATCTGAAGGTTGATTTCCGCGCCGACAATCTGTTCGATGTCAAATACGCCAATCCGTTGAACGGCAGCACCACGGTCGCGGTCTATGAACCGGGCATAACGCTGAAGCTGGCGGCAACGATGCGATTTGGAGGATGATGATGACGAACTTGACGGCATCCCTTCGTCTGCTGACCTCGGCGCTGGCGATGTCGCTTGCAGCGGTTCCGGCGTGGGCACAAGAGTCCGCGCCGGCGCCTGCTCTCTCCCTCGAACTCAATGGCGCGCAACCGTCTGAAAAGGGCTGCCGCCTGACCTTCGTGGTCACCAACAATCTCGGCGCCGACCTTTCCAGGGCGGCGTTCGAGATCGCGCTGTTCAACGACGCCGGCGTCGTCGACCGCCTGACCGTGCTCGACTTCAAGGACCTGCCGGCCGGCAAGACCAAGGTGACGCGCTTCGATCTCGCTGGCACCAACTGCGCCAAGGTCAGCCGCGTGCTGATCAACAGCGCGACCGAATGCGTCGGCACCGGCGTCGAGCCGAACACCTGCATGCGAAAACTCAAGACAGATGCCAAGACCGGCATCGCCTTCGGGGTCTGAGCACGGCGTGGGGCCGCACGTGGCATCCTGCGGCACCACCCGTCTAAGTCCAGGAAATCGAAAGGAACTCCATGTACATCGCCATGAACCGCTTCAAGGTGCAGAACGGCTCGGAAGCCGATTTCGAGGCCGTGTGGAAAAACCGTGATTCCAGCCTTGCGGAAATGAAGGGCTTCCGGGAGTTCCATCTGCTGCGCGGCCCAGTCAACGAGACCGAAGGCTATACGCTGTTTGCCTCACACACGGTCTGGGCAAGCCACGACGATTTCGTCGCCTGGACCAAGTCGGAGAATTTTCGCGCGGCCCACAGGAATGTCGGCACGACGAAGGTCCACTATCTCGGCCATCCCCAGTTCGAGGGTTTTTCGGTCGTCGAGGGCGCCTGAAACGACCTCGCCCGCCGGAAAGGCGTCCTTAAGCGGCAGCAAGCAGGCTGGCATTGCCGCCCGCCGCGGTCGTGTCGACGCAGACGGCCCGCTCATGCGCATAGGCCGCGGGGTTGAGCACTTCGCTGACCAGCGGCACGATCGGCCCTGAGCGTTCGGCGATCACCTTGCGCACGATGCGCGCCGCCTCCGGCGTCCCCGAGAAGGCGACGACGTCGACGCGTAACGAACGCGCCTCAACCGGATCGGGGCGGCCGTCGATCGCCGCCAGCGGCAGGCCCTTGCCGGTCAGCGCCGAAAGCGCCGCCGGCGCGCCTGGCGCCACCGCCAGCACCGCGTTGCCGGCGGCGAGCGCCTGGATCGTCTGCGCAAGCAGCGTGTCGCCGTCCGGTCCCAAGCACAGCACCCGGCCGCGCGGCGCCAATGACAATGTATTGGCCTCGCCGGTCGGCCCGGGCAGGTCGACCTGGCCGAAATCGATTGCGGCGGCGGCACCGATCGCCGCGGCACCTTTGCCTCGCAGGTGCTTGCGCAGGATGGCGATGCGGTCCGGCCGCGTCGACCAGCCGCCAAGCGCGGGATCGGGCAGATTGTCGGCGAGTTCGGTCGCCGTCACCTTGTGGCCGTCGCCAACAGGCGTGCCTGCCTCCGGTCCCTTGCGAAAGCGCCGGAGATAATGCGGTCCGCCGGCTTTGGGCCCGGTGCCGGACAGCCCCTCGCCGCCGAACGGCTGCGAGCCGACGACCGCGCCGATCTGGTTGCGGTTGACATAGATGTTGCCGGCATGGATCCCGTCGACGAAATGCTGCACGCGACCCTCGATGCGGGTGTGCAGACCGAACGTCAGGCCGTAGCCCTTGCGGTTGATGGCGGCGATCACCGCATCGATCTCATCGGCGTCGAAACTGGCGACATGGAGCACCGGCCCGAACACTTCGCGCTCCATCTCCTCGATACCCTTGACCCGAAACACATGCGGCGCGACGAAGCGGCCATCCCTGGGTGCTTCGAGCTTGGCGATCAGCCGTCCCTGCAAACCCATCGTCGTGCAGTAATCGCGGATCGAACCCTGCGCCTCGTCGTCGATGACGGGACCGACATCCGTCGAGATAGCCCAGGGATCGCCGACCTTGAGCGCCTCCATGGCGCCCTTCAGCATCTCCAGCATCTTCTTCTCGACATCCTTCTGCACATAGAGGACGCGCAGCGCCGAACAGCGCTGGCCCGCACTCTGGAAGGCGGAGGCGAGGATATCGCGCACCGCCTGCTCGGGCAGCGCGGTGGAATCGACGATCATGGCATTCAGCCCGCCCGTCTCGGCGATCAGCATGGCATCGGGCGCGGCTGTCTCGGCCAGTTGCTTCTCGATCAGCTTGGCGACGTCGGTGGAGCCGGTGAAGCAGACGCCGGCAATGCGCGGATCTGATGTCAGTGGCCCGCCAACCGAGGGGCCGTCGCCCGGCAGAAGCTGGATGACGTCTTCCGGCACGCCGGCCTCGCGCAGCATTTCGACGGCTCGGAAAGCGATCAGCGGCGTCTGTTCTGCGGGCTTTGCAATTACCGAATTGCCGGTGACGAGCGCTGCGGCGATCTGGCCCGTGAAGATGGCGAGGGGGAAATTCCACGGCGAGATGCAGACAATGACGCCGCGCGCCTCGGTGCCCGCTTCGGCATTGGCCGCCTCGGCCGCGTAATAGCGCAGGAAATCCACCGCTTCGCGCACTTCGGCGACGCCGTCGGCCAGCGATTTGCCGGCCTCGCGGGTGGCCAGCGCGAAGAATTCGACGGCATTGGCCTCGTAGAGATCGGCGGCGCGATTGAGGATGGCCGCGCGCTCGGCAACCGGACGCTTTGCCCAGGCTGGCTGCGCTTCGACGGCGATGCGCACGGCGGTTGCCGCCTGCTTGGCGGTGGCTTCGCTGACCGTGCCCACCACTTCCGAAGGCCTGGCGGGATTGACGACCGGGCGTTGCTCGCCATAGCCGGCCGCGCGCGTGATCGGCTTGGCGTGCCAGCGGCTAGGGCCCGCGAAGGCTGTCCTCTCCTTCTCGATTGCTGCCAACGTCACCGGATCGGTGATGTCGAACCCTTTCGAGTTGCGGCGGCTTGCACCGAAGATGACGGCAGGCCGGGGGATCGCGGGATTGGCGGCGGGGCCTTGGCTCTCGACCGCTTCTAGCGGGTCGCGCGCGATGTCTTCGGGCTCGACATCCTCGTCGGTGAGTTGGTGGACGAAAGATGAATTGGCGCCGTTCTCCAGCAGCCGGCGCACCAGATAGGCGAGCAGGTCGGAATGCGCGCCGACAGGCGCGTAGATGCGGCAGCGCGTGCCTTCGGCCTTACGCACCGTCTCGTGCAACGCCTCGCCCATCCCGTGCAGGCGCTGGAACTCGAAGCGCTCACGGTTCTTCGTCATCGACAGGATGGCGGCGACAGTGTGGGCATTGTGGGTGGCGAATTGCGGATAGATGCGATCGGTCATCGACAAAAGCTTTCTCGCGCAAGCGAGATAAGAAACGTCGGTGTTGACCTTGCGGGTGAAGACGGGGTAGCCGGCGAGCCCCAGCGTCTGCGCCCGCTTGATCTCGGTATCCCAATAGGCACCCTTGACCAGCCGCACCATGATGGTGCGATCGTATTTCGTGGCAAGCGCATAGAGCCAGTCGATGACGAAGGCAGCGCGCGGACCATAGGCCTGGACGACGACGCCAAAGCCGTTCCAGCCTGCAAGCTCCGGCTCGGCAAGCACGCGCTCGATGACGTCGAGCGAGAGGTCGAGGCGATCGGCCTCCTCGGCATCGATATTGAGGCCCATGCGCGAATGGCGCGCCGCGAGCGCCAGCGAAAGGAGCCGCTCGGCCATGACAGGCAGCATCTCTTCCTTCTGCGCTTCCTCGTAGCGCGGATGCAGCGCCGAGAGCTTCACCGAGATGCCGTGGTTGTGGCGGATATCAGGCCCGTTTGAACCGGCATCGAGTGACGAGATGGCATCGGCATACGCCTTGTGGTAGCGCAGCGCATCGGCCTCGGTGCGGGCCGCCTCGCCCAGCATGTCGAAGGAATAGAGATAACCCTTCTGCGTCATCGGCCGGCCGCGCTTCACCGCTTCGGCGATGGTGCGGCCGAGCACGAACTGCTCGCCCATCTCGCGCATAGCCGCCGCCACCGCCTTGCGGATGACGGGCTCGCCGAGCCGGCGCACCATGGCGCGCAACGTGCCTTCGATGCCGCCCTCGCCTTCATCGAGCACGCGGCCGGTCAGCATCAGCGCCCAGGTCGATGCATTGACGAAGATGGAGCTCGAGCCGCCCGAATGCGCCGACCAGTCGTGCGGCGCGATCTTGTCGGCGATCAGGTCGTCCATCGTCTCGGTATCGGGCACGCGCAGCAGCGCCTCGGCCAGGCACATCAGCGCCACGCCTTCCTTGGTGGAGAGGCCATAGGTGGACAGGAAAACCTCCATCAGCCGCGGATCGGACGAGCCGCGCACCGCCCGCACCAGATCGGCGGCACGAGCCGAAATCGCCCGGCGATCCTCCGCCGAGAGGCCGCTCGCCTCGGCCAGCGCCTTCACGGCCTGATCCTCGTCGGGCAGATAGTTGGCGCGGATTTGCTGGCGGATGGCGTCGAGCGCTGGCATGGCGGGTCCTACGGCAAGCACAAGGGAGCGGGCCGGCGGTCACCGGACCGAATGGCGCAAGCTAGCACAGGTCCCGATTTTCAGGCGGTCTGAAGAAATCGACATTGCAGTTCGATCGATCTATCACATCATCGCAAACTACCCGAAGAAGGCTGCATTTTCGATGAGGGAAGACCAATTGGACCGCATCGACAGGAACATCCTGTCGGCGCTGGCAAGCGACGGCAGGCTTTCCATGTCGGAGCTCGCCGCCAAGGTCGGCCTGTCCAAGACGCCGGTTCAGGCGCGGGTGAAGCGGCTGGAGAAGGACGGCTATATCAGAGGCTACCAGGCGATTATCGATCGCGAGCGCATGGGCGAAGGCCATGTCGCCTTCGTCCAGGTGAAACTGTCCGACACCCGGTCCGCCGCACTCGATGCCTTCAACCGTGCCGTACAGGCCGTGCCCGAGATCGAGCAGTGCCACATGATGGCGTCGAGCTTCGACTACCTCTTGAAGGTGCGGACCCGGGACATCGCCGCCTACCGCCGCGTGCTCGGCGAACGCATCTCCGCCTTGCCCCATGTCGCCCAGACCTCGACCTTCGTGGCGATGGAGACTGTGAAGGATCGATAATTCACTCCGCCAAGGTCTTCAAAAACGCCACCAGCGCCGCGCGCTCGCGGTCCGACAGCTCAAGCGGATGAATTTCGGATGTACCCTCAACGCTGGGGGCAGCCTTGGCATAATGCGCCACCACCTCGTCGAGCGACGCAAACTGACCGGCGTGCATGTAGGGCGGCCGCGTCGCCGCGCCGCGAAGCGAAGGCGTCTTGTAGGCGCGCACCAATTCCGGCGCATCCTTGACCATGAACCGCAATTCGCCGCAGGCGCCGACATCGCCATCGCGATAGGCGCCGAAGCAGTTGAACGGGTCGGCTTGAACTTGGCGTACCGCGTCGACGCGGCCGCGATCCGGCGGCAGCCCGTTGACCGGCGGCACGCCGGTGTTGTGGAACCCATTGTCGGTGAAGCGCGGCCCATTGTGGCAGGTCACGCAATTGGCCTTGCCGATGAACAGTTTCAGGCCGAGGATTTCCTCCCGGGAGAAGGCGGCGTCGCCTTTCGGCTCGGCGCCGGTCGCCAGGTCCAGCGCGAACCGGTCGAAGCGGGCCTGCGGCGGCTCGATCGAGCGTTCGAAGGCAGCGATTGCTTTGCCGATGTTGGCGAACACCCCGTTTATCGCGTCACGCTGCTGGTCGCTCATGGCGCGCCATGCAGCCTTCTCGGCATCGCTGCCGAGCGGACTGGCATTGGCTGGTATGTCGGACAGATCGGGCAGCGGGCCGAAGATGCGCTCATAGCGGTCGCCGAAGCGCGCCTTGATGTAATGCGCATAGGCGGCGCGGTTTCCCGCCTGCTCCAGGGGGTTCTCCAGCGGCGTCAGCGCCTGCGCCCACAGGCTGTCGCGCCGTCCGTCCCAGAAAAACCAGGGATCGCGCGCGATGCCGGCGAGCGGCATGGTACGCCGGTTCGTGCGGCCGACGCCAACCGCCTGCGGCAGGCCGTCCTGAAACTGCCTGTCGATCTTGTGGCAGGTCGAGCAGGACACCGTGCCGTCGCGGCTCATGCTGGCGTCAAAGAACAGCGTCGAGCCAAGGGCAGCGGCGGCCGGGACATCGGCGAACCGGTTGGTGGTGTCGGGTTTCAGCGCCGGCAGCCTCGACAGCGCCAGCGAGGCGATGGTCTTCTTCTCGGCATCGGAAAAGTCCGGCTTGCCGCAGCCGGCAAGAACGGCCATCGCCATCAAGACGAAAAAGCGCGCAAGACGCCTCATCTGCGGCTCACAGCACGACGTTGAAGACGACCGTATCCGACCCAGCCGTCGCGGAGATGGCAAAATGCAACTGCCACCAGCCGCTCATGGTGAATTTCACTCCCTCGATGCGATAGCGCCCGTCGCCGAGATAGTCCGTCGCTTGCGGGCTGGTCGGCAGGCCGTGGCGGTGCTGCGGCATGCCTCCCGATACCGCGATCGCGGCCCCTTCCACCGGCGTCCCGGCTATCGTCTTCAACGTCAACAGCCAGGCTTCCAGTTCGCCTTGACGGACGACGCCGCGTTCCGGCGCGAAGCTCGCCATGAACAATCCGTTCTCGGTCTTTTTGGTTCGGGAGATATCCGGGCCGGCAACCTGCGGGGTTCGCGGTGCGGTCAGATAGACCACTGCCAGGATGCCAGCCAGCAAGGCTGCCAGACCAAGACCCGCCAAAAGATAACGCCATATCGAAGCCAAGCCGGTTCCTCTTCAGGGGATAACGTTTTGCCGCACCGATCGCATCCCGCCAAACCTGTTGGAATCGCAGGTGACGGAAAAAACCGCCCTTGCCAAGCATGGCGCTCTACTCTCCAAAAAGCTACAGCAGCATCGTAACAGGGGAATGGATCATGATCGGCAAAGGTGTCGCCTCGATCGGCGAATGCATGATCGAGCTTTCGGGCCAAACGGGTTCGAACTGGCGCATGGGATTTGCCGGCGATACGTTCAACACGCTGTGGGCCCTGCATGCGCTGAGTGGAAGGCCAGCGACCTACGTCTCGGCTTTCGGAGACGATCCTTTCTCGCAAGACCAGATCGGCTTCTTCGCGGACAATGGCATCGGCATTGGCGAAAGCCCTGTTATCCCGGGGGCGCGGCCCGGCCTCTATGCCATCACGCTGACCGGCGCGGAACGCTCCTTCACCTATTGGCGCGGCGATGCAGCTGCCAGGCAGCTTGCCTCCAATCCGGCTGCGTTGGCAAAAAGCCTTGAAAAGCAGGCGCTTGTCTACTTTTCCGGAATCACTTTGGGAATTCTGGACTCCGCTGCGCGCGCCACGTTGCTATCGGCCGTGGCCGAGGCGCGATCCGCGGGGTCGCTGATCGCCTTCGATCCCAACTACCGGCCACGGCTGTGGCGCGATCGCGAGGAGGCGCAAGCCGCGATCCTGGAGGCGCTCGCCGTCACCGACATCGCATTGCCGACTTTCCCGGACGAGCAGATGCTGTTCGGCGATGAAGCGCCACAGGCAACGGCTGGGCGGCTCGGGCAACTGGTCGGCGAAGTCGTGGTCAAGAACGGTGAACAGCCGGCGCTGATCGTCGAGAACGGGACGCTGCGGGACGTTCAGGCGATCCATGTGGCCACGCCCGTCGACACCACGGGCGCGGGCGATTCCTTCAACGGCGGCTATCTCGCCGCGCGTCTCGCCGGACACACCCCTGCGGAGGCTACAAAGCGCGCGCACCGTGTCGCGGCCAGCGTGGTGCAGGTTCGCGGCGCATTGGCGCCATTCGAGACGTTGCGTACGGCATTCGAAACGGATTGAGGGTCAGGGCAGCCGGAACCGATATTCCGTCACGTGATGGTAGATCGCACCCGGCCACAGTGTCGCCTGCGGGAAATAGGGCCGGTTCGGTGCGTCCGGCCATATTTGCGGCTCCAGGCAAAAACCACAGAAAGCTTTGTGGTTTCGCCCTTCTAGCCCCGTGCGCGGCGTCACATACTGGCCGGTATAGAGCTGGACGCCGGGCTCCGTGGTCCACAGTTCCATCTCGACGCCGGAGCTCGCTCCTTGCACCCACGCCGCCTGCTTGAGCGGCCCACGCGCCGAGGCGAGGCAGAAATTCTGGTCGTAGGCAAGCTGCTCGCCTTCGGTCTCCATGCGCAGGGGCCGCGCCTGGCGGAAATCGAAGGGCGTGCCGTCGACAGGCTTCACCGTGCCCGTCGGAATCATTTCGCCATCCACCGGCAGATAGGCGCCGGCATTGAGCATCATCCGGTGATCGAGGATGTCGCCCGTCCCGCCATCATCGAGGTTGAAGTAGGAATGCTGCGTGAGATTGCACAGCGTCGGCTCCTCGCACGTCGCTGATATCTCGACGCTGAGCGTACCGGGGATCTTCAGCCGGTAGGTGCAGGTGACGTCGAGTGCCCCGGGAAAGCCCATCGTGCCGTCGGGATCGTGCAGCGTCAGCGTGACGAAGTCCCGCCCGTGCAGCGAAACCGTCCACGGCCGATGGAAAAAGCCTTGCGAGCCTCCATGCAGCGTGTGCTTGTCGAGAAAATTGCGCTCGGTCTGGTAGCGCTTGCCGGCGATGGTGAAGCGGCCGTCGCGGATGCGGTTGGCATAGCGGCCGACGACCGCGCCGAAGAAAGCCGTGTCGGTTTCATAGGATGATAGATTATCATAGCCGAGCACGAGAGGCGCATCGTGGCCGGCCAGGCGCAGGTCCTGGATGATCGCGCCGAGCCCAAGGATATTGGCGCTAAGTCCGCCGCCTCTGATGGTGAAGCGGCGAATCGGGTCGCCCGCCTGGGTGGTGCCGAAAACCTCGCCGTCCTTCATTGCCATGCCCGCAAACGTCAGTTGATCCAGACGGCCCGTTTCGTAGCCGGGGCAGGCAGATCATAGGCCTGCCTGTCCCGGCGACAGTCTATCAGAGGCCGAGGCCGCCGATGCAGACATATTTGGTGTCGAGGTAATCCTCGATACCCTGATGTCCGCCTTCCTTGCCGAGCCCGGACTCCTTGACGCCGCCGAACGGTGCTTCCGGCGTGGTGATCAGGCCTTCATTGACGCCGACCATGCCATATTTCAGCCCTTCCATGACGCGGAAGGCGCGGCCGAGATCGCCGGTGTAGAAATAGCAGGCGAGGCCGAATTCGGTGTCATTGGCAAGCGCAATCGCTTCTTCCTCGGTCTCGAACCTGAAGACGGGCGCCACCGGCCCGAATATCTCTTCCTTCATGAAGCGCATCTTGGGCGTCGCATCGGCGATGACGGTCGGCTGGAAGAACGAGCCGCCGAGCGCATGGCGCTTGCCGCCAGCGACGACCTTGCCGCCCTTCGAAGTCGCATCGGCGATCAGTTCCTCGACCTTCTCGACCGCCTTCTCGTCGATCAGCGGCCCCTGCTGCACGCCCTCCTCCAGGCCGGAGCCGACCTTCAGCTTGTCGCTGGCGGCAGCCAGCTTCTCGACGAACCGGTCATAGACGCCGGCCTGGACAAGGAAGCGGTTCGTACAGACGCAGGTCTGGCCCGAATTGCGGTACTTGGCCGTGATCGCACCGGCGACGGCGCGGTCGATGTCGGCGTCGTCGAAGACGATGAACGGCGCATTGCCGCCGAGCTCCATCGACACCTTCTTCACGGTGACGGACGACTTCTGGATCAGGATCTTGCCGACCTCGGTCGAGCCGGTAAAAGTGATCTTCTTGACCAGCGGATTGGCGCAGATCTCATCGCCAATTTCGCCGGCCGCACCGGTCAGGATGTTGATTACGCCCTTGGGGAAGCCGACTTCCTCGGCCAGCGCGCCCCAGGCGAGACCGGAGTAAGGCGTCTGCGAGGCGGGCTTGACCACGGCGGTGCAACCCGCGGCGAGTGCCGGGCCGAGCTTGCGGGCCAGCATCGAGGACGGGAAATTCCACGGCGTGATGGCGGCGATGACGCCGACCGGTTCCTTGGTCACCAGGATGCGGCGGTCCGCCCACGGCGACGGCACGACATCACCATAGGTGCGGCGGCCCTCCTCGGCGAACCACAGGATGTAGGAGGCGGCCGAGCCGATCTCGCCCTTCGATTCGAACAGCGACTTGCCCTGTTCAATGGTCAGGAGCTCCGCCAGAACGTCCTGATTGTCCATCATGGCATCGTGCAGCTTGCGCAGCAGCTTCGAGCGCTCGAGCGCGGTCGTCTTGCGCCAGGTCTTGAAAGCTTCGTCGGCGGCTTCGATGGCGCGGCGGGTCTCGACCTTGCCCGCTTTCGGCACGGTGCCGATCTTGAGGCCGGTTGCCGGATTGGTGACGTCGACCGTCTGGCCGCTGTCGGCCTGCACCCATTCGCCGTTGATAAGATTGGCCTGGCGCATGAAATGGCTGGTTTTCTGAAGCATGGTCTAGCCTCCGTTCGGCGCTCACGGGCCGCTATCTGGATGTCTTCGATTAGCGCACCGTGCGCTGGGGCCATTGCTCTTAACCTAGGGAAAGCCCCGCAAGCAATCGCAAGATGGCATATAGGGGTTATGCCAGTGCAAGGCGAGAGCCGAGGTTTGATTTCACCGCTGAGACATCGCGTCAAACCGGATTCACGCCGAGCGGCTCAGACCCCGGTCTTATTCATGTCAGCCGAACACGTGCACGCTCACCGCCAGCCAGAAAGCAGTGGTAACGACCGCGCTCGCGGTCGCGATGGTCATCTGGTTCGACGCCAGCGCCTGGCCTGTGTTGAACTGCACGGCAATGAGATAGGAATTGATGCCGGATGGGAGCGCCGCCACCACGACCGCTACCTTGGCGGTCAAGGGCGGCAGGCCGAGCAACCAGACGAAGATCAGAACCAGCGCCGGCATCAGGAACAGCTTCAGTGTTGATAGCGCCAGCGCCGGGCGGACATTGCCTGATATGCCGAAGCGGCGCAGGCTGAGCCCCATGGCGAACAGCGCCACCGGCCCGGCGGTGCCGGCCAGCGCGTCCACCAGCCGCATGACCAGTTCGGGCAGCGGGATGCCGCTGAAGCGCCATGCGAGACCCAAAAGAATGCCGATGATCAGCGGATTGATGAACAGCCGCCTCAGGAAATTGCGGACGACGCGCACGGGGTGCACATGCTCGCCGCCGCCGCGGCCGAACATCTCGAACAGCACGATCGAAGCCATCATCATGACAGGCAGATGCACGGAAACCAGGAGCGACAGCACCTCGAATCCATCCCGCCCGAATATGCCGAGAATGAACGGCGCGCCGAGCAGGACAACATTGGAATAGGCCGACGACACCCCGCCGACGACACCCGCGCGTGCGTCGCGTCCGAATATCCGCGTGGTAACGACATGGCCGGCGGCCCAGGTGATTGCCACCGCCGCGAAATAGGCCCCCCATAGCGACCACGGTGCCACCCCGTGGAAATCGGCATTCACCATCGTCTGGAACAACAGCAGCGGCATCGCAACGCTGACCGCGAAATCGGATATCCCCTCGCCGCTCGCCGGCTTCATATAACCGGTGAACCCGGCGAGGTAGCCGAGCGCCACGAGGCTGAAGACGAAAAGGACGGTTTCGGTAAGCGGAGACATTTTTCCAGGGATAGGCGAGCCAAGGTCGCGGTGCAATCGCGCCCGAATTTCTTCGACCCCGAATTTGTTCTGCCAAGCGGGGCATCGCCGAAGGCGGCTGGACTTTTCCCATCCCGCTCACGACCGGAAGACCGATCTGGTGAAGCAGCGGATGACGAAGGAGAAGTGAGACCGCGGAGACCGCAGGCCTTTCGCTTGTCTTTGTACCTGCTTTCCGATCCCTATATGCGGGTGGCCGGTACCCGGCTTCTGGAAGGATTACGATGATCCGATTTGCCTTGGCGTTGTTCCTGTTTGGCGTTCCGGCTGCAGCGCATGCGACGGATGCCGGCTGGGCGCTGCTGCGCGATGGCGGCCATGTCGTGCTTTTGCGCCATGCCATGGTCACCGGCACCACCGATCCCGCCAATTTTGATATCGACAGCTGCGCCACCCAGGTCAATCTGTCCGCACGCGGCAAGCAGCAGTCGAGCAAGATCGGCGCCTTGCTTGCCGCCCGCGCCGCGCCGATCGAGCGCGTGCTGTCCAGCCGCTATTGCCGCTGCCTCGACACCGCGCGCATCGCCTTCGAGACCGAGCCGGAGCCTTTCGCGCCGCTCGACCTGCTGAAGGGCGACGCGGCGCAAAAGGCGGCCCAGATCGCCGCGATCATGAAGGAAATCCGCGCCTATTCCGGCTCTGACAACCTGGTCATGGTCACTCATCTGGAAAATATCGCTGCGTTGACCGGCGTCTCGCCGCGCGAGGGCGAAGCCGTTGTCGTCGAGCCGCAGGGCGACGGTCTGCGTGTGCTCGGCCGGGTTACGTTCTAAATCGGGGCCGA
Source organism: Mesorhizobium sp. BR1-1-6 (assembly GCF_020165355.1). Lineage (NCBI taxonomy): Bacteria > Pseudomonadati > Pseudomonadota > Alphaproteobacteria > Hyphomicrobiales > Phyllobacteriaceae > Mesorhizobium > Mesorhizobium sp. BR1-1-6. The sequence continues at coordinate 183,217 of NZ_JAIUHZ010000005.1, forward strand.
CCGGCGCATCCGCGAGCAGCCACGCGTCGATGAGGACTTGCGACAGAGGTAATGTTGCCAAAATACCACCCAAAAAAGATGCCGCGCTAGGGCCGCGACAATGAGGCCAACATCATCCGCGGTCGCCAGCCATGGAGGGGCCGCCGGGTTGACCGGCGGCCCGTCTTGCGTTTCTTGGGCACGCTACCCATCTGCGCCCGGCGTATCAGGCCTTTTCCTGCCGGGAAAAACCGATTAGACAGCGCCCAAACAAGATGCGGACAGATTCCGCCCGCAACCGAAGGAAAAGCCCTTGTCCACCACGTTCGACAAAGTCGCCAAGATCATTGCCGACACCAGCGAGATCGATATCGACACCATCACGCCCGAGAGCCACACGATCGACGATCTCGGCATCGACAGCCTCGATTTCCTCGACATCGTCTTCGCCATCGACAAGGAATTCGGCATCAAGGTGCCGCTGGAAAAGTGGACCCAGGAAGTCAATGACGGCAAGGCCTCGACGGACGATTACTTTGTCATGAAGAACCTGTGCGCCAAGATCGACGCACTGGTCGCCGCCAAGACCGCCTGATCCGTACCCGATCATCCATGAGCCCCCGCGACGTCGTCATCACCGGCATTGGCCTTGTCTCCTCGTTGGGAGAAGGCCCCGATGAACACTGGCGCAAGCTCACTCAGCCGGGTCAGAAGCCGGTGCTCGAAGCCGAGCGTTTCGCGCCCTACACCGTCCATCCGCTGCCGGAGATCGACTGGAACCTGCAGATCGCCAAGCGCGGCGACCAGCGCCAGATGGAAACCTGGCAAAGGCTCGGCACCTATGCCGCGGGTCTTGCGCTGGACGATGCCGGCATCAAGGGCAATGACGAGCTCTGCACGACCATGGACATGGTCGTGGCCGCCGGCGGCGGCGAGCGCGACGAAGCGGTCGATGCCGCCATCCTGGCCGCCTCAGAAAGCCGCAACGACCGTGACGTGCTGCTCAACGAGAAGCTCACCACCGAACTGCGCCCCACCCTGTTCCTGGCACAGCTTTCCAATCTGCTCGCCGGCAACATCTCCATCGTCCACAAGGTGACGGGATCGTCCAGGACCTTCATGGGCGAGGAAGGCGCCGGCGTAGCCGCCGTCGAGACGGCTGCCGCGCGCATTCGTTCCGGCCAGTCGACGCATATACTGGTGGGCGGCGCTTTCCAGACCGAACATTCCGATATGTTGCTCGGCTATGAGCTTGCCGGCTACCTGCATCGCGGCGCCTGGAAGCCCGTCTGGCAGCGGCAAGGCGCCGAAGGTGGCGGCGTGGTGTCGGGATCCGGCGGCGCTTTCCTGGTGCTGGAGCAGCGCGAACACGCGGCAAGCCGGGGGCGCAAGATCTATGCCGAGCTCGGCCCGGTCGTCTCCGGCCGTGCCAGGCGGCGGCAGGGCGAGCTCGATTCCGAGATCGCCGCGCTGCTCAAGAAGACCGCCGTGCCGAATGGCGGCTTGCTGACCATGTCTGGCGCCTCAGGCGCTCACGCGGCTACCTCCGCCGAGAAGTCGGCATTCGACGCCAATCCCGCGATCGCGGCGCGTGGCTTCGCGACGCTGACCGGCCACATGAAGGAAGCGCAGTTTCCCTTCGCCGTGGCGCTGGCGGCGCTCGCCGTCGACCGTAAGGCCGCCTACCCCGTTTTCGATGCCGCTGCCGAGAAACCGTTCGAAGGCATTCCAAGAAGCGTCCTTGCAACGGCGATCGGCTACCACCAATTCGAGGGCATGGCGCTGGTCAACGCCGCATAGAGCGGCCAGCCACATACAACGACAAAGGTTAGGGCTTCCGGATGGCCAATCTCAGAGATCACATGGGCAGGCCGATCGTTGCCGTCACAGGCATCGGCGTGGTTACTTCCCTTGGAGCCGGCAAATCAGACAACTGGACGGCGCTGACCTCGGGCAGATCGGGCATCCACCCGATCACCCGCTTCCCTGTCGACCACCTCAACACCCGCATTTCCGGCATGGTCGATTTCCTTGCGTCGAGCTCGAAGGGCGCCAGCCCCCTCACATACGAACTGGCGGAGACGGCCGCGCAGGAAGCCGTTGCCGAAGCCGGCCTCAATTCCAGCGACTTCGGCGGACCGCTGTTTCTGGCCTCGCCGCCGGTCGAACTCGACTGGCATGAGCGGTTCGCGCTCTATAATTCCGACAAGCACGACGCCGGTGCCGAAAGGCTGCTTCGGGTGGCGCGCGGCCTGAAGGAGCTCGATACTTTCGAGACCACGCAGTTCGGGTCGATCGCCGACCGGCTCGCCGACCGTTTCGGCACGCGCGGCCTGCCGATCACGCTGTCGACCGCTTGCGCCTCCGGCGCCACGGCCATCCAGCTTGGGGTCGAGGCAATCCGCAGAGGCGAATGCGACCGGGCGCTGTCGATCGGCGCGGACGGCTCGGCGACCGCCGAGGCGCTGATCCGTTTTTCGCTGCTGTCGGCGCTTTCGACCCACAACGACATCCCGGAAAAGGCTTCCAAGCCCTTCTCCAAGGACCGCGACGGCTTCGTGCTGGCCGAAGGTTCCGGCGCTCTGGTGCTGGAATCGCTGGAGGCAGCGCTCGCCCGTGGAGCGAGCGTTCTGGGCATTCTGCGCGGCTGCGGCGAAAAGGCGGACGATTTCCACCGCACCCGCTCCAAGCCGGATGGTTCGCCGGCGATCGCGGCGGTGCGCGCCGCCCTCGCCGATGCCGGCCTGGGCGAGGACGAGATCGACTATGTCAACGCGCACGGCACCTCGACGCCGGAAAATGACAAGATGGAGCACCTGTCGCTGTCGACGGTGTTCGGCGAGCGGATCGGCTCGATGCCGATCTCGTCCAACAAGTCGATGATCGGCCATACGCTGTCCGCCGCCGGCGCGGTGGAAGCGGCATTTTCCCTGATGACCATGCGCGAAGGCGTCATTCCGCCGACCATCAACTACGACAATCCCGATCCGGCGATCGTGCTCGATGTCGTGCCCAACAAGAAGCGCAATGCGCAGGTTGGCACCGTGCTTTCGAACTCCTTCGGCTTTGGCGGCCAGAACACTTGCCTTGTCATGGCGCGGGAACCGGTCTAAGCGAGCCACTTCCGCTAGAACAGAACCGACAGGCTCCATGCGCGCACTGCAACTTATCGAGGACCGCCGTCTTGAAACGGTGGACCTGCCGCCCCCGCCGCCGCCCGCGCTCGGCGAGGTGACGCTGCGCATCAAGGCAGTGGCGCTGAACCACATTGACGTCTGGGGCTGGCGCGGCATGGCTTTCGCCAAGCGCAAGCTGCCGCTGGTCGTCGGCGCGGAAGCCTCCGGCGAGGTCGAGACCGTCGGTCCCGGCGTTTCCGGCCTGCTGCCGGGACAGTTGGTCTCGATCTACGGCGCGCGCACCTGCGGCCTTTGCCGTGCCTGCCGCGAAGGCCGCGACAATCTTTGCGAACACGTCTCGGGCGTTCATGGCTTCCACCTCGACGGCTTCGCGCAGGAGAAGATCAACCTGCCGGCGCGCCTGCTGGTCCCCGTCCCTCCAGGCGTGAGCGAGATCGGCGCGGCTGTCGCCCCCGTCACTTTCGGCACCGTCGAACACATGCTGTTCGACAATGCCAGGCTCGAGCCCGGCGAGACGATCCTTGTCCACGCCGGCGGATCCGGCATCGGCTCGGCCGCCATCCAACTGGCGAAGCGGATGGGCTGCACGGTCATCACCACGGTCGGCTCGAACGACAAGATAGACAAGGCCAAGGCGCTCGGCGCCGATCATGTCATCAACTACCGTGACGACCGGTTCGAGGGCGTCGTGCGCAAGCTGACCAAGAAGAAGGGCGTCGACGTCGTCTTCGAACATGTCGGCGCCGACACCTTTGCCGGCTCGATGCTGTGCCTGAAGCGCGGTGGCCGACTCGTCACCTGCGGCTCGACGTCCGGCGTGTCGGCGCAGGTCAATCTGATGCAGCTCTTCCAGCAGCAGTTGAAGCTGCTCGGCTCCTTCGGCTGCCGCATGGAGAACATGGCCAACGCCATGCAGAAGATGGCGGCGGGACAGGTCGCACCCGTCATCGATACCGAAGTCGGCTTCGACGACATCGACGCCGCGCTGAAGCGCATGGAAGGCCGCGACGTCTTTGGCAAGATCATCCTACGCGTCGTCTAGGCCCTGACTTCTGTGTTGAAGAAGCTTCGCCGCGACCTGATGTTCCGCTACGGCCGGCAATTGCGCCGGTTCGAGCACTGGCTGGTCGCGCGCATTGCGATGATCATCATCTCGGTGCTGCGCCTGCTGCCGCCCGACAGCGCGCTGAATTTCGCCGACCGCGTCGCCCGCCGCATCGGTCCATGGGTCGGACGCCATCATGTGGCCGTCGACAATCTGCGCAAGGCCTATCCGCACAAGAGCGAAGCCGAGATCCAGGCCATCGCCTCCGACATGTGGGGCAACATGGCGCGTCTGGCCGCCGAATACATCTTTCTCGACGCCTTGTTCGACTACGATCCAGCCGCCACCAGTCCCGGCCGTGTCGAGGTCAGGGGAGTAGACCATTTCGTCGAGATCGCGGCCGAAAAGAAGCCGCACATCGTCTTCACCGGACATCTCGGCAATTTTGAATTGCTGCCGGTGGCGGCGGCTACTTTCGGCATGAATATCACCGCGCTGTTTCGCCCGCCCAACAATCCGTACCTGGCTGACTACATCCTCTCGACGCGCCGCGCGACCATGGGATCGTTGCTGCCCTCGATGGCGGGCGCCTCGTTCGCGCTCGCCTCGGTATTGGAAAACGGCGGCAATATCGGGGTCCTTGTCGACCAGAAGTTCACGGGCGGCCTGGAAACGACATTCTTCGGCCGCCCCTGCCAGAGCAATCGCGTGCTCGGCACACTTGCCCGTCATTATGATTGCGACGTCTACCCGGCGCGCTGCGTCAGGCTGCCGGGCAATCGCTTCAGGCTCGAGATAGAAGAGAAGCTGACATTGCCCCGCACCGCCGATGGCAGTGTCGACGTGCGCGCCACCACCCAGCTTCTCAACGACGTGGTCGAGCGCTGGGTGCGCGAGGATCCCGGCCAGTGGATGTGGTTCCACAAGAGATGGGACATCAGCCGCAAGCGACGCAAGGCAAAGACCCGAAGCGCGTAGTCTGGAGCCGTCCGATGCGCCTCCGACACAGTGGCCGGCTTAGCAGTCAGTTCCTCACGACGATGCGCGTGTTGCCGAAGCCGACTTCTCGCACCATCGAGTAGAAAGCCGCCGCATTGGCCGTATGCAGCCGCACGCAGCCATGCGACGCCGGTCGGCCGAGCTGCCTCACCGCGCCCGTTCCGTGGATGGCATAGCCGCCGTGGAAGAACACGGAATAAGGCATCGGCGACATGTCGTATTTGCGCGAATACCACATCCGGGCCGTTCGCTGCGGCCGGTAGGTGCCGCGCGGCGTGAAGTAGCCGGACCGAGCCGTGGACACGCTCCACCGGTAGACCTCCTGGCCGTACCTGACCGTCATCGTCTGCGACGACACGTCTATATTTGCAATGAGGCTGGCTGCCCAGCTCTGCACCGAAGCACCGAACAGCATCGTGACAAGTGCTGCTGCCATGAGAACTGTCTTTTTCATGCGATCAAACCCCTTTGATTGCCCCTTGCCTGCCTTCACGTCGTTTTTCATCTCTTTAATGACAGGTGAACGGCATAACATATACCCTTGACCAATTCGCCAATCCAAAGCAGCGAATTTGAACGAATTCCCGCAAGAGTTGCCGTAACGACACGCCGCAACGGCCTAATTGCCAGCGGACTTGCAAAACGACGCCGATCGCTGCTCAACTCGGGCCATGAACGAGCGACTCTTCCAAGCGATCGATGACCGGCGTGACGATCTCGTCGCGCTGACCGCCGAGCTGATCCGCTTTCCCACCATCAACCCGCCCGGCGAAGCGTACCGGCCATGCGCCGAATTTCTTGCCGCGCGGCTGAAGAAGAGCGGCTTCGAAACCGAGTTCATCCGTGCCGAGGGCACGCCCGGCGACACCGACCGCTACCCGCGCGTCAACGTCGTCGCTCGCTTCGATGGGCGCTCGCCTGGCGCCTGCGTCCATTTCAACTCGCATATCGATGTCGTCGAGGCCGGCGACGGCTGGACCGTCGATCCCTTCGCCGGCATCGTCAGGGACGGCAAGGTCTACGGCCGCGGCGCCTGCGACATGAAGGGCGGCCTGGCTTCCTCGATCATCGCGGCCGAAGCCTTCATGGAGGTATTTCCCGATTTTCCCGGTGCTATCGAGATATCAGGCACGGTCGACGAGGAATCCGGCGGCTTCGGCGGTGTCGCGCATCTGGCGAGGCTCGGCTATTTCTCGAAACCCAGGGTCGACCACGTCATCATTCCCGAACCGCTGAACAAGGACCGCATCTGCCTTGGCCATCGCGGCGTCTGGTGGGCCGAGATCGAGACCAAGGGCGAGATCGCGCATGGCTCGATGCCGTTCCTCGGCGACAATGCGGTGCGCCATATGGGCGCCGTGCTGCAGGCCTTCGAGGACGAATTGTTCCCCGCGCTCGACCGCAAGATGACGCGCATGCCGGTCGTGCCCGAAGGGGCGAAGCGTTCCACCATGAACATCAACTCCGTCCATGGCGGCCAGACCGAGGATTTCCGGCCCGGCCTGCCCTCGCCCAACGTGCCCGATTCCTGCCGGCTGACCATCGACCGCCGCTTCCTGCTCGAAGAGGATCTCGCCACGGTCAAGGGCGAGGTGACCGGCATTCTCGAGCGGCTGAAGCGCGATCGGCAAAAGTTCGACTACGAGATCCGTGACCTGATGGAGGTGCTGCCGCTGATGACCGAACGCGACGCTCCGGTCGTCAAGGCAATCGCGCAAGGCGTCCACGCGATCTTCGATCGCGAGCCCGACTACGTCATTTCACCGGGCACCTACGACCAGAAGCACATTGCCCGCATCGGCCATGTCTATGATTGCATCGCCTATGGCCCGGGCATTCTCGATCTCGCCCACCGGCCTGACGAATGGGTCGGCATCTCGGATATGGTGGAATCGGCCAAGGTGATGGCGTTCGGGCTCAACGTGCTGCTGCGCGGCGCCCGATAGCGCCGCACGGGCAAGAGCCAACGGTCGACGCGGCCGTCCGGAGAAAAACATTCCCGGCTACGCCGCCGCGCGGCACGAAACGCAATTTACTCCCGTGCGAAATCACGCTTCTATTCGCCCGGTTTGAGCGCATGTTTGACCACACGGGGAGTAGCACGATGAAATTGTGGAAAACCATCCTAGCCGCGGCCGTCCTGGCGCTGATCGCCGGCACTCCCGCGCTGGCGGCGCGAACCGATCTGGTCATCGGCATCCCGCTCGAACCGCCACATCTCGATCCGACCGCCGGCGCGGCCGCGGCAATCGACGAGGTTCTCTACGCCAACGTGTTCGAAGGCTTGACCCGCATCGGGCCAAATGGCGAGGTCCTGCCGGATTTGGCTGAAAGCTGGACCATCTCCGACGACGGCAAGACCTACACCTTCAAGCTGCACACCGGCGTGAAATTCCACGATGGCGCCGGCTTCAGCGCCGACGACGTGAAATTCTCGCTCGACCGTGCCCGCGCCGACAATTCGGTCAACGCGCAAAAAGCCTTGTTTGCGGCCATCGATACGGTCGACGTGGTCGACCCGGCAACGGTCAAGGTGACGTTGAAGAATCCGCAGGGGTCCTTCCTCTACAATATGGGCTGGGGCGATGCTGTCATCGTCTCGCCGAAATCCGCTGACGCCAACAAGGAAAAGCCGGTCGGAACCGGCCCGTTCAAATTCCAGAGCTGGGCCAAGGGATCCTCGATCAAACTGGTGAAATCCGACAGCTATTGGGGCACGCCGGCTTACCTCGACCAGGTCGAATTCCGCATCGTGCCCGATGCCGCCGCTAGCGTACCGGCATTGCTTTCCGGCGATATCCAGGCGTTCCCATTCTTCGATCCCGACAGTCTCGCGCAGGTCAAGGACGATCCGCGTTTCAAGGTGGTGATCGGTTCGACCGAAGGCGAAACCATCCTGTCGATCAACAACAAGAAGCCGCCCTTCGACAAATTGCAGGTCAGGCAGGCGATCTCCTACGCGCTCGATCGCAAGGCGATCATCGACGGTGCCTCGGCCGGCCTCGGCCTGCCGATCGGCTCGCATATGTCGCCGGCCAACAAGGACTACGTCGACCTCACCGGCCGCTATCCGCACGATGTCGCCAAGGCCAAGGAACTCTTGAAGGAAGCAGGCCTGGAGAACGGTTTCAAGGCGACGCTGAAGCTTCCGCCGCCCACCTATGCCAGGCTCGGCGGCGAGATCATCGCCTCGCAGCTCCGTGACGTCGGCATCAACCTCGAGATCATCCCGGTTGAATGGGCGCAGTGGCTGGACCAGGTGTTCACCAAGAAGGACTACGACCTGACCATCGTCTCCCATACCGAGCCCAACGACATCGGTATCTATGCGCGTAAGGATTATTACTTCAACTACGACAATCCGGCCTTCGACAAGGTGATCGCCGATCTGGACGTCACCTCCGATGAAGCCAAGCGCAAGGAATTGCTGGGGCAGGCACAGAAGATCTTGGCCGACGACGCCGTGGTCGGCTTCCTCTACGAACTGCCCAAGGTCGGCGTCTGGGACGCCAAGCTGCAGGGCCTGTGGGAAAACGCGCCGATCCAGGCCAATGATCTCACCAAGGTGAAGTGGAACGAGTGAAGCCGTTGGCCAAGAGGCGACGCTTGCGCTCCGCACCCCCCTCTGCCCTGCCGGGCATCTCCCCCGCAAGGGGGGAGATTGCACCCTCCTTTATGCTTTCGCTAATCGCCGACGTTGAATGCTGGTCGACGACATGGAAACTGCCGATCTCCCCCCTTGCGGGGGAGATGTCCGGCAGGACAGAGGGGGGTGCGCGGGAACTCGACTTTCGCCCGCCCGTCTACCGCCCATGACCGCCTACCTCCTCAGGCGTCTCGCGATCGCCGCCGCCACGTTGGCGCTGGCCTCCATGGTAGTCTTCGCGGTGCTGGAGATCCTGCCCGGCGACCCGGCGCGGCTGATGCTGGGCATGAATGCCAGCGCCGACCAGGTCGAGCTGCTGCGCAACCAGATGGGCCTCGACGCGCCCCTGCCCTGGCGCTACCTGCACTGGGCCGGCGGCCTGCTCTGCCTGGATTTCGGCCGCTCCTACACCTATTCGGTGCCGGTCATCGACCTCGTGCGCGAGCGTCTCGTCGTCTCGCTGCCGCTGGCGCTGATCGCGCTCGCCCTATCCACCCTCATCGCCATCCCGGTCGGCCTGTTTTCAGCGAACCATCGCGGGCGGATAGGTGACACAGCGGCGATGGGCGCCGCGCAGCTCGGCGTCGCCATTCCCAATTTCTGGTTCGCGCTGATGCTGATCTATCTCTTCGCGGTCTGGCTGCGGCTGGTTCCGGCCGGCGGCTTTCCCGGTTGGGGGGCCGGTGCCTGGCCGGCGCTGAAATCACTGCTGCTGCCGGCTGTGGCGCTCGCACTGCCGCAGGCCGCGATCCTGGCACGCGTCACCCGTTCGGCACTGATCGAGGTGCTGAACGAGGACTATATCCGCACCGCCCGCGCCAAGGGCCTGCCCTATCGCGCGGTCCTGTGGCGGCACGCACTGCGCAACGCCATGATCCCGGTGCTGACCATTCTGGGCCTGCAATTCGCCTTCCTGCTCGCCGGCACCATCATCATCGAGAACGTCTTCTACCTGCCCGGCCTCGGCCGGCTGGTGTTCCAGGCGATCACCCAGCGCGACCTGATCGTCGTGGAAAGCGTCGTCATGCTGCTGGTCGCCGCGGTCATCGCCGTCAACCTCGTCGTCGACCTCTCTTATGCCGTCGTCGATCCGCGCCTCCGAAGCCGGCAATGATGTTGCATCCGGACATCCCCGAAGAGACGCTGGGCGGCATCCTCGTCAAGGCGTTCGGCAACCGCTCGTTTCTTGCCGGCTTCGTCGTCACATTGTTCGTGGCGGCGGTGGCGATCCTCTCCTATCTCTGGACGCCCTATGACGTGACCCGGCTGGTGATATCCGACAAGACGCTGGCGCCGTCCTGGGCGCACTGGTTCGGCACCGACCATTTCGGCCGCGACATCCTGTCGATGATCATGGTCGGCGCCCGCAATTCGATCGCGGTAGCGCTGGTCGCGGTCGGCATCGGCATGGGCATCGGCGTGCCGCTCGGTGCTTTCGCCGCGGCGCGCGGCGGCCTCGTCGACGAGGCGCTGATGCGCGTCAACGATCTGGTCTTCGCCTTCCCTGCGCTTTTGTCGGCCATCATGATCACCGCCATCTTCGGCCCCGGCGCCGTTAATGCCATCATCGCCATCGGCATCTTCAACATCCCGGTTTTTGCCCGCGTCGCCCGAGCCGGCGCCTTGGCGATCTGGCCGCGCGAATTCATCCTCGCCGCCCGCGCCGCGGGCAAGGGCAAGGCGCTGATCACCATCGAACATGTGCTGCCCAACATCGCCACCTTGCTCCTGGTGCAAGGCACTATCCAGTTCGCGCTCGGCATATTGGCCGAGGCCGGGCTTTCCTATCTGGGCCTTGGCGCCCAACCGCCAATGCCGAGCTGGGGCCGCATGCTGTTCGACGCCCAGACCCGCATGGTGGTGGCGCCCTGGATGGCGATCTTTCCCGGCATGGCGATCGTGATCACCGTGCTTGGGCTGAACCTTTTGGGCGACGGCATCGCCGACATCCTCGATCCGAAATCGCGGCGGCAACGATGAGCCTGCTGGAAATCGACAATCTGTCGCTGGCGATCGGCGACACGCCGATCCTCCGGAGCATCGAGTTCTCCATCGCGCCCGGCGAGGTAATGGGGCTGGTCGGCGAATCCGGCTCCGGCAAATCGATGACGGCTCTGAGCGTCATGCGGCTCTTGCCATATGCCGCGCGTGCCAGCGGGCGCATCACCTTCGACGGCATCGACATCCTCGCGGCAAGCGAGGATCAGATGTGCGCCCTGCGCGGCGACGATATCGGCATGGTGTTCCAGGAGCCGATGACCGCGCTGAACCCGCTCAAGACCATCGGCGAGCAGGTCGCCGAAGGTATACGCTGGCATGCCAAGGCGAGCCGCGCCGAGGCGGAAGAGCGGGCGCGAAAAACGCTCGACCGGGTTGGCTTGCCGTCGGCAAAATTCCCGCTGTCGCGCTATCCGCACGAACTGTCCGGCGGCCAGCGCCAGCGCGTCGTCATTGCCATGGCCTGCGCGCTGAAGCCGAAGCTGCTGATCGCCGACGAGCCGACCACGGCGCTCGACGTGGTGCTGCAGGCGCAAATCCTCACCCTCTTGCGCGACCTTGTCGCGGAGAGCGGCATGGGCCTGCTCCTGATCTCGCATGACCTCGCCGTGGTCACCGAGATGGCGGATCGCATCACCATTCTTCGTCGGGGCGAAGTCATGGAAGCCGGCGATACGGCCCGCACGCTCTCTGAACAGCTCCACCCCTATACCCGCCAGTTGGCGCTGGCCTCGATGCACGTGCCGGCCCGCGCCCGGCCGCATGGCGCCTCGGCAGCCCGGCCCTTGCTCGAGGTGGAGGGCGTGACGCGCGACTATCCAGGCCGGCGCACCTCGCTGTTCCGGCGCGCGCCTGATATCCGCGCCGTCGACGGCGTGTCGCTGTCGATGGCGCCGGGCCAATCGGTGGCGCTGGTCGGCCGCTCCGGCTGCGGCAAGTCCACCTTGGCGCGCATGATCCTGGCGCTGGACCGGCCGAGTTCGGGAATCATCCGCTTTCGCGGCGAGCCCCTCACCGGCAAGAGCGAGGCGGACCTGAAGCCGGCGCGGCGCGACATGCAGGTGGTATTCCAGGACCCCTATGGCTCCTTCGATCCGCGCCAGACGGTCGAGAAACTGGTCGCCGAGCCGCTGCACGTGCTGGACAGGAAACCGGGGCGTGCCGAGCGCCGCGAGATGGTGGCGCAGGCGCTGCACGAGGTCGGCCTCGACCAGCACGACATGGAAAAGTATCCGCACGAATTTTCCGGCGGCCAGCGCCAGCGCCTGTCGATCGCCCGCGCCATCATCACCCGCCCAAAACTGGTCGTCGCCGACGAGCCGGTTTCGGCGCTCGATGTTTCGATCCGCGCTCAGATCCTCGACCTGTTCGCCGAGCTCAACCAGAAACTCGGCATCGCCTATCTCTTCATCACCCACGACCTCACCGTCGCCCGCGCCATAACGGACGAAGTGCTGGTCATGCATGACGGCCAGATCGTCGAGCGTGGCCGGACGAGCGAGGTGCTGGATCACCCGCAATCCGAGGCGGCCAAGACGCTTGTCGCCGCAGCGCCGGACCTGCACAGGGCAATTGCACGCCGTATGCAGGAGCAGGGGTGAGCGATCGGTTCGCGAAGCGAATCCGCCGTGTGAGTGAAAGGCCGCAAATGCCGGAGGCTGCCGTAGACAGCCGGCCCGGCTGGGATCCCATCAACCTACTGCTCAGATTTCACCACGTCGACCGGGCTGATGTCGAGCAGGTCGAGCGTGCGGCGCAGTAGGCGCACCTCGGTCTCGGCCAATTGCGCGTCCGCCTTGGCGATCTCGGCCATATGCTGCGCCAGTTGCTTGCGCCGCTCGACATCGAGGTCGCGGAACAGCGCGATGGCCTGTGAGCCATTGGTTTCGTAGCCGAATTCGTTGAGATATTCGATGACGGCGTCGATGCTGGTTTCCGGAATGCCGAAGGCATCCTTGCAGATGCGCCGGAAGGCAACCATCTCGCTCTCGCTGACCGTTCCGTCAGCCAGGATCATGCGGAACAGCATCAGAAGTTCCGCCGACAACACGGGGTCGTCCGCCACCTTGCGCACCCCGGGGTCGCCATCGAAGATCGAGCGTATCTGGTCGAGCAGTTCGAATGCCATCGGGAGCCCCTTTGCCGATTCCTCTAATCCATGTAGCCCAAAAAAGCGCAGCGGTTTTGGGATAATGACAGCACAACGCGAAATCCAGGCGCGACGCGCTTGGATAGAAGTAGCGTGAAATCGGTCTTGCGCAAACGGGGTGTTCGTGATCGAAGCCGGAGCATCTCTGGCTTGATTTCTCCCTGATGATCGACCTCACCTTAGAATCCGTCGCCGTGCTCGCCTTCGCCGGTTTTGCCGCGGGCTTTGTCGACTCGATTGCCGGCGGCGGTGGGCTGATCACTATTCCCGCACTGCTGCTGGCCGGCTTCTCGCCGGTCGAGGCGCTGGGAACCAACAAGCTGCAGGGCATGTTCGGCTCGGGATCTGCGACCATCCACTATGCCGCGAAAGGCCATGTCGACCTTCGCCGGCAACTGCCTTCTGCGCTGCTGGCGCTTGCCGGCGGTGCCGTCGGCGCCTTGCTGGCAACGGTCGTGCCCGGCGATCTGCTGCGGGCGCTTCTGCCGCTGGTGCTGATCGCCATCGCGCTCTATTTCGCCCTGAAGCCCAACATGACCGACGTTGACCGCGCCGAACGTATGACGCCCTTCCTGTTCGGGATAACGCTGGTGCCGGCCATCGGCTTTTACGACGGCCTGTTCGGGCCGGGTGCCGGGTCCTTCTACATGCTGGCCTTCGTCGCGCTTGCCGGCTACGGCGTACTCAAGGCGACGGCCCACACCAAGCTGCTCAACTTCGCCTCCAACATCGGCGGCTTCGTCGTCTTCGCCGCGGTCGGCGTCATCTCCTGGAAGATCGGCCTGATGATGGGCGTCGCCCAGTTCCTCGGCGCCCGCCTCGGCGCCAGCCTGGCCATGCGCATCGGCGCCAGGCTGATCAAGCCGCTGCTTGTCATCGTCTGCGTCGCTCTGGCGGCGAAGCTCCTGGCCGACCCGGCGAACCCGCTGCGCGTCCTGATTGGTGTGTGACCCGCGCGCCTGATGGAATGCCGCTGTTCGAATCATGTCGAGGAGAGGACCCGCACATGAATCTCAGCGCACCTACCGAGATTGTTTTCATCATCTCCCTTGTCATCGCCTCATCGGCATTCTCGCCGCCCTCGGCCTCTTCGTTCATCCACTCGCGTCGGTGTGGACCGTGCCCATTGCTTACCTCGTGCGTGCCGGCGGCTGCCTGATGCGCGGCGCCTGACATTCAAATCTCAGGCAATTCGGAGCGCCCGGCCAAAAGCCGGGCGCTTTTGATTCGGGTCCGGGCTCTGCTAGAGTCCTGTCGATGCCAATCGAGATGCCACGTCAGGAGGAACAGGACCGGTCAGTCCCCGGGCGGTTCGAGATGCGGCGGCGCCTTCCCAGCCCTGCCCTCGCGGGCATTGTGTCAGACATTTGCGGTTATCGCGAAACGGCGCCCGGCCATTACCGCAATGTCGAATATGCCTCCCTTACCGTGCCTCTGGTCATCAGCTTCGCCGAACCTTTCGCCATCGGCCTTGGCAAGCCGCCCGGCGACAATGATCGCTTCGCCAGTTTCGCCGCCGGCCTCTATGCCGGACCCGTGATGATCGAATCCTTCGGCGGCGCCTGCTGCGTCCAGGTCAATTTCACCCCGCTTGGCGCACGCCGATTCTTTGGCCAGCCGATGAGCGGGTTGACCGACCGCATGGTCAGCCTGGACGATGTGCTCGGCATCGAAGGCGTCGCCTTGCGCGAGCGGCTTGGCAACGCGGCGGACTGGAGCAAACGTTTTGCCCTTGTCGAGATGTTCGTCGCCGCCCGGCTGGCCGATGCGCCGGAAACGCAGGCCGGGGTTGCCTGGGCCTATGACAGGATCCTCGCCTCCGGCGGCCGCGTGCGCGTCTCGTCACTGGCCGACAGGCTGGGCTGGAGCCGCAAGCATCTGGCGGGGAAATTCGCGGACGCGACCGGCATCGGCCCGAAAACGCTGTCGCGCATCGTCCGCTTCAACCGCGCGCTTGGCCTGTCGAGGCAGCAAGCCTGCGATTGGGCCGACATCGCGGCCGATTGCGGCTATGCCGACCAGGCGCATCTGGTGCGTGAGTTCCGCGACCTTGCCGGCGAGACACCGACCGCGATCGAGGGTTCGGCACAGGCCTGAAGTCCCGGGTAACATTTCTTCAAGACGCCGGAACGGCTGTCGCTCAGACTGGGTTCATCGATGAGCTCGAATGAAGGAAGTTGCCATGCCCGCTGAAGCCCCCCGCCTCTACCCCGCCTTGCGTTACAGGAACGCGGCAAAAATGATTGACTGGCTCTGCGAAGCCTTCGGCTTCAGCATCCGTGCCCGCTACGGCGAAGGCGATGTCGTGCATCACGCCGAACTGGTCTCCGGCTCCTCGATGATCATGCTCGGCAGCGCGCGCGACGATGACTACGGCAAGATGGTCGGCGAACCCGGCACAGGCGGCGGCAAGTCGATCTACATCGCCGTCAACGACGCAGACGCCGCCTACGCCAAGGCGAAGAGGGCAGGCGCCACGATCCTCCAGGAATTGACCGACCGCGACTATGGCAGCCGCGAATTCATCTGCCGCGACCCGGAGGACAATGTCTGGTCCTTTGGCACCTACTGGCCGAAGGCAGGCGAAATGGCCAACTAGCTACCGCGCCAGCGAAAAGATCGCGTCGCAGTCAAGATGGCTCTCCAACTGGGCAGCGACCTCGTCGAGAGCCCTCTCGACCTCGGCGCGATAGTCGATGCCGCCGCCCTTGACGCCGAGGCTTTCGAGGAACCTCCCTCGAAAGGCGTCGGCGCCAAACAGGCCGTGCATGTAGGTTCCGACCACCTTGCCATCCGCCGAGACCGCACCGTCCTCGGCGCCATTGATGATCGCCGACGGCCGCAGCATGTCCGGGCCGGTGGTGCGGCCGAGATGGATCTCGTAGCCTTCGAGCGGCAGATCGAACGGCACCGAGCGGGCGCTGACGTTGCGCACCGTCTTTTCCGGTTCCATCACTGTTTCGATGTCGAGCAGGCCAAGCCCTTCCGCTTCGGTGACGCTGCCCTCGATGCCGTCGGGATCGCGCACGATGCGGCCAAGCATCTGGAAGCCGCCGCAAATGCCGACGACATGGCCGCCGCGCCTGCGATGGGCGAGAAGATCACGGTCCCAGCCATTTTCGCGAAATTTCAGCAGATCCCCGATCGTCGACTTCGAGCCGGGAATGACCACCAGTCCCGCATCCTGCGGCAACGGCTTTCCAGGCGGCACGAACACCACTTCCACCTGCGGCTCGGCCTTGAGCGGGTCGAGATCGTCGAAATTGGCGATGCGGCCAAGCATCGGCACCGCCACCTTCAGCGCGCGCGCCTCCCCGGAGGCAAGCCGTTCCAGCACCACCGAATCCTCCGAGGGCAGCCGCGCTGCCGCCTTCAGCCACGGCACGACGCCGAAGCAGCGCCAGCCGGTGAACCCTTCGATCGCCTTGATGCCGTCGTCGAACAGCGAGACGTCGCCGCGGAACTTGTTGATGAGGTAGCCGACGATCATGCTCCGGTCTTCCTCCGGCAGGATCAGATGCGTGCCCGCGACCGAGGCGATGACGCCGCCGCGGTCGATGTCGCCGACCAGCACGACAGGCACGTCGGCACGCGTCGCAAAGCCCATATTGGCGATGTCGCGGCTTCTGAGATTGATCTCGGCCGGTGAGCCCGCGCCCTCGACGATGACGAGATCGGCGCCCTCGCCGACCTTGCCCCAGGAGTCCAGCACCGCGTCCATCAGCCGGCCCTTCAGCGCCTGGTAGTCGCGCGCCCGCGCCTCGCCGAACACCTTGCCTTGCACGATGACCTGCGCACCGACATCGGTCTGCGGCTTGAGCAGCACGGGGTTCATGTGAACCGATGGCGGCACGCCGCAGGCGATCGCCTGCAGCCATTGCGCGCGGCCGATCTCGCCGCCGCCAGCCCTGTTGTCGCCGGGAATATCGGCGACAGCGGCATTGTTCGACATGTTCTGCGGCTTGAACGGACGCACCTTCAGCCCACGCTTTTTCGCGGCGCGGCACAGCCCGGCGACCAGCACGGTCTTGCCGACATCCGAACCCGTGCCTTGCAGCATAATGGCTTTAGCCATGGCTCAGCCCCTGCCCTGCGTCACGGTCCCGGTGATCGTGGATTTCTGCGCCAGCGGCCCGCCGCGCCAGATATAGAGCGCCAGCAACGGCTCCTTGCCGGTGCGCATGGCGTGATTGACCTTGGAAGCGTGGTACACGACCTCGCCGGCCTCTCGCTTGTGAAAGCTGTCCTCGCCCATGCGCCACTCGGTGCCGCCGGTCAGCGGGATATAGATCTCCTCGGCGACATGATGGTGGTCGGGATAGACGATATCAGGCCCAAGGATCAGCACGCCGGCGGCGACCTCGTCGTTGGCGAAGTGGCCGCGGGTGCCGAATACTTCGAGCCAGCCATAATTGTCGATGAACGCCTTGCCGAAATCCGACTCGCCGTAGGTCTGGCCCCAGCGCAATTCGCCGCGCTCCTGCGCCAGAAATTGCACCAGCTGCTTGGTCCGCGCCGGTGTCAATTCGGCGGCACGATCGAGATGGCGCAGGCAGCCGAGTGAGTGCGGTTCAAGCTCGCGGGCGGGCATATCCCACCCTATGCGCGCCACCGCATCCTGCACCAGGAAGTCATCCACGGAAGCGAGATAGGCGTGGAACCGCTCTAGCAGCTCATCGAATTTTGTCGTCACATCTTGCTCCGGACATGCATTGACGCACAGCCGCTCCGCGGCGGCTCGGGTTGCGCGGCGGCATCATTGGTCTAGATTGGTGCGCGCGCAAAGCCAAAAACGACAGGCCAGCGAGCCAGCTGGCCAGTATATAGGGAGCACGCCATGGACGCCGCGGTCGATGCGAGCACCAGCCAGTTCGAACTCAACGAGGACCAGCGCGCCATCCAGGAAATGGCTCAGGCCTTCGCCGCCGATCGCGTCGCGCCGAATGCGCTAGACTGGGACCGCAACAAGCATTTCCCCGCCGACGTGATCCGCGAGACTGGCCCGCTGGGCCTCGGCGGCATCTATGTCAGGGACGATGTCGGCGGCTCCGCGCTCGGCCGGCTCGACGCCGTGCTGATCTTCGAAGCGCTGTCCCACGCCGACCCGGCCTTTTCCTCCTTCATCTCGATCCACAATATGGTGGCCTCGATGATCGATCGTTTCGGCGACGACGGCCAGCGCCAGCGCTTCCTGCCGAAGCTCACCTCCATGGAATGGCTGGCGAGCTATTGCCTGACCGAGCCGGGTTCCGGCTCGGACGCCGCTGCCCTGAAGACGCGGGCGGTGAAGAGCGGCGGCGACTACGTGCTGAACGGCGCCAAGCAGTTCATCTCCGGCGCCGGCGACAGCGATATCTATGCCGTCATGGTGCGCACCGGCGCCGAGGGACCGAAAGGCATTTCCACCATCGTCGTGCCGAAAGATGCGCCGGGACTCTCCTTCGGCGCCAATGAGCACAAGATGGGCTGGCATATGCAGTCGACCCGCCAGGTCATTTTCGAGGATTGCAAGGTGCCGGCCGAAAACCTTTTGTCAGGCGAAGGCGCCGGCTTCGGCATCGCCATGGCCGGACTCGATGGCGGCCGGCTGAACATTGCCGCCTGTTCGGTTGGCGGGGCCCAGTCGGCGCTCGACAAGGCGCTGTCCTACACGGCCGAGCGCAAGGCATTCGGCTCCAGGATCAACCAGTTCCAGGCGCTGCAGTTCCGGCTGGCCGATATGGAAACCGAGTTGCAGGCGGCGCGCATCTTTCTTTATGCCGCCGCTTCCAAGCTCGACCGCAAGGCACCGGATGCCTCGAAATGGTCGGCAATGGCCAAGCGCTTCGTCACCGACACCGGTTTCAACGTCGCCAACGATGCGCTGCAGCTGCTCGGCGGCTACGGTTACCTGCACGATTACGGCATCGAGAAACTGGTGCGCGACCTGCGTGTGCATCAGATCCTCGAAGGCACCAACGAGATCATGCGCGTCATCATCGCCCGCGCGTTGATCGGTCGCTGAAGCGTGCAAACTCCGGGAGAGACACAATGACCACAATCGCCTTCATCGGCCTTGGGAATATGGGCAATCCAATGGCGGCGAACCTGGTCAAAGCGGGGTATGCCGTGCACGGCTACGACCTAATGTCCGAAAACCTCACCGTCGCCAAAGAACATGGCGTTACGATCATGGCCAATGCCTTGACCGCAGTGAAAGATGCGGATGTTGTCATTACCATGCTGCCCGCCGGCAAGCATGTCCTGTCGGTCTACGAAGAGATCGCGTCCAAGGCAAAGAAGGGCGCGCTTTTCATCGATTCCTCGACCATCGACGTCGAATCGGCGCGCAAGGCGCATGCCATCGCCGCAAAGCACGGCCTGCTGTCGGTTGATGCGCCGGTCTCGGGCGGCACCGGCGGTGCCGCCGCCGGCACGCTGACTTTCATGGCCGGCGGCTCGGACGACGCCTTCGCCGCCGCCGAGCCGATCCTGAAGCCCATGGCCGGGCGCATCGTCCATTGCGGCGGCGACGGCGCCGGCCAGGCGGCCAAGATCTGCAACAACATGATTCTCGGCATTTCGATGATCGGCGTCGCCGAGGCCTTCGTGCTGGCCGAAAAGCTCGGCCTGGCGCACCAGGCCCTGTTCGACGTTGCCTCGACCTCTTCAGGCCAGTGCTGGTCGCTGACCACCTATTGCCCGGTGCCCGGCCCGGTGCCGACCTCGCCCGCCAACCGCGACTACAAGCCCGGCTTCGCCGCCGCGCTCATGCTGAAGGATTTGAAGCTGTCGCAGGAAGCCGCACAAGCCGCCGGCGCGGTGACACCGCTTGGCGCCGAAGCGACACAGCTCTACGGCCTGTTCAACGCGCAAGGGAATGCCGGCGCCGATTTTTCCGGGATCATAAATTTTCTGCGCGGCGCCAATCAATAAGCAATTGATAAAGCTCGTTTTTCTTTCGTACGCCTCGCCGGAGAACCGCAAAATTTAGGTTTGCTTAAGCTCTCGATAACTCCGCGGTAACGATGTCCCTATAAAACGGACTGCGAGGCGGATATCGCGTCCGCCCGGCGCTCCGGATCAGGTCTCGCGTACCGGAGCCCGTAAGTTTCGCCAAGTGTTTGCGTAGCGAAACGCCAAGCGTATCTGGCAAAGCCGCGTTCCCGGTGGGGCGCGGTTTTTGCGTTCCAGGATCCGACATCCCTCATATTCCGATTGCCGCGTTCGGGATCGGCACGTGATCTTCATTGGTCAGCACGATCGGCGCATTGGCGCCCTCGACCCGGACCACGAGCAGGTGCGTGCTCCACGTGCCTGCATTGCGAACAAGATGCGAAAACACCGTGCCCTTTCCCTTAGCGCCGTGGATGGGAATGCTGAACTGCGCGTCACCCGTCCCATCTGCGTTGACGTTGAGATGGCCGCCGACCCAGAAATTGGCGGTCACGTCGTCGCCGATAGCGGCTTTCACCCGGGTATCGGCGCGAACGACCTCCATGGTCATGTGATAGGCGTCACTGCCTTTGATCATGAAAGGGATGCCGCCGACCATCGTCGCGCAGCCCCCGATACTAAGCACCCAGACGGCAAGACCGGCGATCGCCCAGTTGCGCTGCGTTCTGCGGAACTGCTCGGCATCGCGCCACACCCGGTTCCGCCATGCCCAGCGGCTGCCGCGCGCGCCGAGCACGAAGATCATGACGATGTTGACGATCGGGATCAGCGCCAGCAGGGCGATGAAGGTGGAGTTGCCGATGCCCCAGATCCAGTTGAGGAAGAAGGCGCCCCAATTCCAGCGATCGAGCTCAGCCGGGATTTCGGCGGGCTGGTTGAGCGGTTGTCCGGCCATCGCGTTCCCCGTCGGCAAAACTGCCTTGGCGGGTTGTAACCGATAGCGCCGGCGACCGGAACCCTCAGTCTGTCTGGGGCCGGCATTGGGTCACCGACGGCCGGGCGTCTCGATCACGAACGCCCGGCCATTTCTTTTACCGTTTGCGCAGATCCGCTTGCGCCAGGTCGAGCGCCTTGCCGATACGCTCGCAGGCCATATCGATCGTGTCGCGGGTCCAGATCAGCGGCGGTGACAGGATCATTGTGTCGCCGGTGGCGCGCAGCATCATGCCGTTGGCGATCGCATGGTCGCGCACGGTCACCGCGGCACTTCCAGCCGGCAGGAACCGCTCCTTGGTCGCCTTGTCTTTGACGATCTCGATCGCACCCATCAGCCCGATCGAACGCACCTCGCCGACCAGCTCGTGCCCGGCGATGCGCTCTTGCAGCGCCTTGGCGAAATAGGGCCCGGTGTCGCTCCTGACGCGGTCGACCAGACCCTCCCGCTCCATGATCTCCAGGTTCTTCAGCGCCACGGCGCAAGCCACGGGGTGGCCGGAATAGGTATAACCGTGATTGAACTCGCCGCCCTTCTCGATCAGCGTCGAGGCAATGCGATCGCCGACCAGCAGCGCCGACAGCGGCTGGTAGCCCGACGTCAGCGCCTTGGCGGTGGTGATGGTGTCGGCCTGGATGCCAAGCGTCTGCGCGGCAAACCATTCGCCCGTGCGGCCATAGCCGGTGATGACCTCGTCCAGCATCAGCAGCACATCGTATTTGCGGCAGATGCGCTGTACCTCGGGCCAATAGCTTGCCGGCGGTATCTTCACGCCGCCAGCTCCCATCACCGGCTCGCCAATGAAGGCGGCGACCTTGTCGGCGCCGGCTTCGAGGATGGCGTCCTCGACCGCCTTTGCCGCGCGCAGGCCGAAATCATGATCGCTCTCGCCCGGCAGCGACAGCTCATAGGCGTACGGCGTCATCACATGGACGATGTTGGGCACCTCTCCGTTGAGCTGCTTGTGCATGGCGTCCATGCCGCCGAGCGACGTGCCGGCGATGGTCGAGCCGTGATAGGCCATCTTGCGCGAGATGACGCGGTTCTTCTGCGGCTTGCCTTCGAGCACCCAATAGTGGCGCACGAGCCTGAGCGCAGTGTCGTTGGCTTCCGAGCCGGACGAGCCATAGAACACCTGGTTGACATTCTTCGGCGCGATCTCCGCCAGCTTCTTCGACAGAAGCACAGGCGTCGGCGTCGAGCATTTGAAGAAGGAATTGTAGTAAGGCAGCTCCTTCATCTGCGCATAGGCAGCCTCGGCGAGCTCGTCGCGGCCATAGCCGATATTGACGCACCACAGCCCCGCCATGCCGTCGAGCAGTTCCGTCCCTTCGGAATCGTAGATGAAGGGACCGTTGGCGTGGGTGATGATGCGCGATCCGGCCTCGCGCAATTCCCTATGGTCGGTGAACGGATGCAAATGATGCGCGGCGTCGATCTGCTGAAGCTGCTTCAGCGAATAATTTTGATAGGTCATGGATCTGATCTTCCTCTGGAACCAATCCGGCTGCGCCGGGGCGGATTCTTCAGAGGATAGCGGGTGGCGAATAGCCTATGCGGGCGCAAAGCCGCAAAAGCTCGGCGCGCAACGTGCGCAGCGACGGCGTCACCGCGCCCCCAAATGCCCGAACCCCGAAAAGGCCGGCCAATGTCACCACGGGAGCCATGAAGGCACCTTAGAGCAAAGAAGGTTCGAGGTGAACCACCCTTCGCTCCGGTCCGAAGGCTTTCGGTTCAGCCCTTCCCGCCCAGCGTCCTCTGCAGGAAAACGTACTTCATCGCGGCCTGTGCCGCCTGCGGCCGGCGGTCGCCGCGGCCGCCATGGCCGCCCTCGGTCTCTTCGAAGAAGAGCGTCCCGGCGTGGCCGGCCTCCTGCAGGCGGGCGGCCATCTTGCGCGCATGGCCGGGATGCACCCGGTCGTCGGCGGTCGAGGTGGTGAGCAGCACCGGCGGATAGGCACCGGCCTCGACATGCTGGTAAGGCGAGTAGGCGGCCAGCCAGGTCGCATCTTCCGGCTTCGACGGATCGCCATATTCGGCCATCCACGACGCGCCGGGCGGCAATTCGGTGTAGCGCAGCATGTCGAGCAGCGGCACCTCGATGATCACGGCGCCGAACAGCTCCGGATGCTGCGTCAACGAGACGCCCGTCAGCAGGCCGCCATTCGAGCCGCCCTGGATGCCGAGCGAGGCAGCTGTCGCAATGCCGCGCCTGACGACATCCTGCGCGACCGCCGCGAAATCGTCGAAAGCGTTCTGCCGGTTGCCCTTGAGCGCTGCCTGGTGCCAGGCCGGGCCGAACTCGCCCCCGCCGCGGATGCAGGCCTGCACATAGGCATTGCCCTTCTCCAGCCACAGCCTGCCGCGCACGCCGGCATAGCCAGGCAGCAAAGGCACTTCGAAGCCGCCATAGCCGTAGAGCAGCGTCGGCACCGGGCCCTTCTGGTCACGCCGCCTGACGACGAAATAGGGAATCATCGTGCCGTCCTTCGAGCGCGCCTCGAACTGTTCCGAGACGAGCTGCGAAGCATCGAATCGCGACGGCTGCGACTTCACTGTGGCGAGCGTCTCGCCATTGTCGTCGGACCAGATGATCGAGCTCGGCGTCAGGAAATCGGTGAAAGAGAAGGAGACGCTGGCGCCGAAATGTTCGGCATGGCTGATGCCTACCGTGCCGTTTTCCGGCAATGCGACCGGTTTCAGCGACCAGGCGCCTTCCCTGCGTTCGCAGGCCACAACCTTGCCGCGCACATTGTCCATCAGACTGATGAACAGGTGGTCCTGCGTCCTGGCGAGAGCGGCGATGGACACGCGATGCGCCGGCGCGAGCAAGGTCTCGATGGCGCCGAAACTGCCGGTCTCGATCCAATGAGCGAAATCGAACGAATAGAGCCCGTCCGGCCGGCAGGCCGTTCCATCCGGCGCCGTCCAAGGCGTACGCACGCCAAACACCATCTGGTCCTTGAAGAGCGCCGTGTCGGTAACGTCGTCAGGCAACGGAATGCGTCTGTTTTCACCTGACGGGAGACGCAGGAAACTGTGCGATGCAAAGAAGTTGAGCGTCCGCGTTAGAAACAAATGCCGCTTCTCGCCATCGAACTCCAGGCCGGCGCCGACGGCGAGGTCTTCCTTCTGCGCTTCGAAGATCGGCGTCGCGTCTTCAAGGTCCGTGCCGCGCGTCCACAATTTGACGACGCGCGGGTAGCCGGATTCGGTCTTGTCGGCCTCTTCGAAGGCTGCCGAGACGATCACCGTATCCTTGTCGAGCCAGCCGAAGCCGGACTTGGAAGCGGGCGCGCGAAAACCGTCCTCGACGAACGATTTGGCGGCGATGTCGAATTCGCGCATCTCGCTGGCGTCGCCGCCATCAGGCGACATCGAAACCAGGCAGCGGTTGAAATCGGGGTAGAGCCGGTTGGCGCCGCCGAACACCCACTTCACTCCCTCCTTCGCCGCGAGCTGGTCGAAGTCGATGATGGTTTCCCAGTCCGGTCTGTCGGTCTTGTAGGAAGCCACCGTCGTGCGGCGCCACAGGCCCAACACATTGGTCTTGTCCTGCCAGAAATTATACACATAGCCGTTGAGCGCGGAGCCGACGGCGATGTTGTCCTCGGCGGTCATCAGATCGAGCGCGGTTTCGAACGACGCCTGGTAGGACGGATCGCCCTGCAATTGCCCCACCGTGACTTCGTTCTGGCGATGTACCCAGTCGAGCGCCTCCTTGCTCGTCCTTTCCTCCAGCCAAAGAAAGGGATCATCGGTCGCCAAGCCAGGCTTTGTCGTCGAAATGGTCATGCGGGTCTCCGGGAAATCGGGGGGCGGCCCTGCCTACATCGCGTCAAAGGGCGCCGGATTCAAGGTGTTGAAGCCGCGTCATCGCGGCAGATCGCTTCAGGCCGTCACACGATCCGCCGCCGGATGACGGTCGCAGCCGCCAGCGCCAGGCAGATCGCGCCGAGCGTCACCGGCAGGCCGCTCGCGCCGATCCCGTCCATCACGCCGCCCGCAAGCGGCGGGACGAGGATGCCGCCGACGCCCCACATCAGGGAGAAAGCGGCATTGCCGGCAATTAGCGCCGAGCCGCTGAAACGCTCGCCGAGTTCGATGATCGCCATCGTATAAATGCCGTAGGACACCGCGCCCCAGACGAAGATCATCGGCCAGACCAGCGGCGTTTCGATCAATAGCGGCAGCAGCAGACAGCCGAGCAGCGTCAGCACCAGGCAGATGAACCGCACCAGGCGCGCCGTCAGCCCCTCGGCCAGCAGGCCGAGCGGCACCTGCATGGCGATGTTGCCGGCGATCATCGTCGACAGCAGGGCCGACATGCGGTTCTCGGCGATGCCGTAATGCGTGCCGTAGACGGGCAACAGCGCCAGCACCGCCTGCTCGAAGCCGGCAGCCACGATTACTGCCGACAAAAGCAGCCAGGCGAGCGGCATGAAGCCCATCACCGAAAGCCGATGCCCGGCTTCGTCGACCTTAGGCAGGCGCCCGACCACCAGGGCGAGGCACCCGCCGCAGAAGATGAAAGCGGAAATGCCGACCAGGAATGGCGGCCAGCCCTCCGTACCGACGGCCAGCAGGCAAAGCGGCCCGGCGGCGAAGCCGGCCGAGATGATCGTGGAATAGACGCCCATGATGCGGCCGCGCCGGGCCGGCGGCGCCAGCGCGATCACCCAGATTTCGCTTAAGACATAGAGCGGATTGGTCACCGCGCCGATCAGGAACCGCAGCGGAAACCAGAGATAGACGTTCTGTGTCCAGCCGATCAGCGCCAGCACGACCGCCGAAAGCGCCGCGCAGGTCAGCGCCGTGCGCCCTGCCCCGAACCGCCGCGCCAGTGACGGGATGAGCGGCGACGAGACGATGAAGCCAATCGGCGTCATCGCCGCCGACAGGCCGATCATGACAGGCGAAACGCCCTGCCGCTGCAGGATGAAGCTCAAGAGCGGATAGGACAGTCCCTGCGCGATGGCGAACACCGACACGGTCGCGATCACACCGGTGATCGCTGCCCACTGCATCGTCTCGTCGCGCTTCGGTTCCACCCGGTCCATGATCCACATCGCCTCTCGGCTGCAGGCTTAGCGTTTCGACCCGACAGCCGTAAGCCCCAAAGCCCGAACCCACGCTTGTTCCGGCCAAACCCTGTCAGGAGCCTCTGCGGCTGGCCGATCTGTAGAGCACGAAGGCGACCAGCAGCGCGTCCAGGCCGACGATCACCGCCGGCAATCCCAAAGGCCCGATCGCCTGCATCAGCAGACCGGCGCTGGGCGGACCGACAATGCCGCCAACGCCCCACAACAAGGCGAAAGCGGCGTTGCCGGTGACCAGCAGCGAGCCCTTGAAGCGGCTGCCGAGTTCCACCAACGCCATCGTGTAGACGCCATAGCCGACCGCTCCCATCACCAGCAGCACCGCCCAGATCAGCGGCGTCGTGATCAGCAGCGGCAGCAGAAGCGCGCAAACGGTGGTCGCCACCGCACAGGCCAGGATCATGGGGCGGCCGCCGAAGCGTTCGGCGAGCAGGCCGAGCGGGATCTGCAGCAGGATATTGCCCAAGGATAACGCCATCACCAGAGCGGCGAGCACGGCTTCCGGCAAGCCATAGCCGGCGCCGAAGACCGGAACCAGCGCATAGGTGCTTTGCTGGACCGCTGCCGAGACCAGCACCGCCAGCAGCAGCGCCGGCGCCAGCCGGGCAAAACCGATAAAGCTGCCGGCTGGCTGGCCGTCATCCTCGAAACCGGTGAGCTTTGAGGAGACAAGGCGCAGAATAACGGCGCAGAGCACGAAACCACCAATGCCGACGCTGAAGGGAGCCCAGCCCGACGTGCCGAGCAGGGTCAGTGTGAAAGGCCCGGCCGAGTAGCCGGCCCCCATCAGCGTGTTGAACACGCCCATCACCCGGCCGCGTCGCGCCGGCGGCGCCAGCGACAGCGCCCACACCTCCCCGAGGATATAGAGCGGGTTGATGACCACGCCGATGAGGAAACGGAGGACGAACCACGCCACCCAATCCTGCAGATAGCCGATGCCCAGGAAGCACAGCGCACCGATCAGCGAGCAGCCGACGGCGAGCGTGCGGGCGCCGACCAGCCGCACGGCGGCGGGCACGAACGAGGCAGACAGGATCAAGCCAACCGGCATCATCGCCGCCGACAGGCCGATCAGGCCCGGCGACATGCCTTGCTTCTGCATCAGCAGCGTGAACAGCGGCGAGCTCAGCCCTTGCGCGGCGCCGAACATCGCCAGCGCCGCGGTGACGCCGGCGAGCGCTGCCCACTGCGTTGCCGCTTCGCCTTGGCTCGAGCCGGTCGCGACCATGCTGCCGTTCCATGAGTGAATCGCCGACCTGCGGATCGGCAAGCCATCAGCTACCGGTTCGATCCCGGGAAAGGAAGGGCCGGACAGCGAAATCCGCTTGCGCCAACGGCCGGCGCCGTGCACCGGAAGGCTCGCGTCAAAAGCCGTCAGCACCCGCCGGCAGCACTATGGAAAATACCGTGCGATCGCGCCTTTCCTGCCTTGCGCGTAAGGCTTCAGCCACTTGTCGTCGATGGAGAGCCCATCGTCATCCGAAGGGCCTTTGCCGATGGTCTTGCGCCAGGCGCGGAACTTGTAGTGGTCGAACACGTCGAGCATATGCACGGCATAGGCCGCGGCGAAGGTCTTGTCGCCTTCGACGATCACCATGTTCTCGTCATTCTCGTAGGAAGCCTTGTAGCCGAGGTTGTGGCTGCCGGTGACGACCGTCGCGTTGTCCTCCATCGGATCGATGATGACGATCTTGTCGTGCACGATGGCATGGCCGACGGTCAGCACCTCCGCCTGGAAATCGCGGGCGATCGTGGCGCCGGTCAGGTTCGCCGCCCGCACGATGGAAACGTTCGGCGCCTCCCAGACCTTCTCCGGATAGACGAAGGGCGACTTGCCGTCCCTGTTTGATTTATGGGTGACCGGATCCTTAGTCGGCGCGACATAGTTGGGCATGGCGGTCTCATCGCTGATTGCCCCTTGCACGATCAGCTTCGGATCGGCCCTTGCCGCCGCCACCGCCTGGTCGACGATCGAATTGTCGCCGAGCCGCGAAGGATTGAACACCAGGAACAGCACGGCGCGCTTGGCTGCCTTGATGCGGGCGAAGAGGTCCTCGAGATCGACCGGCCGCACCGAGATGTCCTTCTTGTTGCGCTCGGGATCATTGGGCGAGAACCACACCGTCATGCCGTCCAGCGCCGCCGTGGCGCCGTTGAGCGGGTTTGGCCTGTGGTTTTCCCTGCGAAACGGCACGCCTTGCGTCTGCGCGACATGGCCGGCGGCGCTTTCCGTGGCCGGCGGCGGGAACAGGTCGGCCTTCATGCGCTGCCAGTAGGCGTCGAATATCTCGGCCATCGCCGGGTCGTCGCGGATGAAGGCGTTGTTGGATTGCCCGCAAATGCCCGTCGAGGTCCAGTTGGTGCTGCCCGTCATCACCGATTGTGGCTTGCCCTGGGCATCGCGATAGACGGCGAACTTGTTGTGGCCGATATGGTTGTTGTTGAACAGGCGATCCGTCATCGCGACGCCTGCGTCGTGCAGCCGCTTCCTGTAAGGCGCGTTGCCAGCGTCCCAGGCCTTCGTCTGGTCATCCCTGCCCGAGTTGGAAAGAATGACCTCCACGACATCCCTGGCGGCAATGATTGCGTCGCACAGTTCGTCGTCGCCAAGCTCGTAGAGCGCAAGCCTGACCGTGCCGCCTTCGGCCTTGGCCCGCTTCAGCAGGCTGATCAGCACATCAGGCACGTCGCCATGCAGGTAGGCGCGTATCTTGCTGGTCGGATCCTGCAGCACAGCCCTGATCTTGTCGCGCTGCCCGACCTTGATGCCGGCCTCGGCCAGCGCGCGCGACATCCATTGCGTCGACAATACGCCATTCGTGAAGGCGACGCGCGCCTTGCCGAACATCTGGCCGAGGAAGATCGGCGGACTGACCGCGCCCCGGCCGAGATAGCCCAGCGGC
Organism: Mesorhizobium sp. BR1-1-6; assembly: GCF_020165355.1. Lineage (NCBI taxonomy): Bacteria > Pseudomonadati > Pseudomonadota > Alphaproteobacteria > Hyphomicrobiales > Phyllobacteriaceae > Mesorhizobium > Mesorhizobium sp. BR1-1-6. The sequence continues at coordinate 212,045 of NZ_JAIUHZ010000005.1, forward strand.
CGCGCTGGACCGGTATAGGTCTTTTCCGGGCGCACCGGCACGGGATCGAGCCCGGCCTTCATGTCGCCGACCGGACGCACCCGGTAGGCTATCATTTGGCCGTCTGGCCTGACATCCAGGCTGTCGCGGCGCCGCCGGACAGTGAGATCGCGCCAGAATGTCTTCTGCACCGGCCAGACGCCGGTATCCTGGGGGATCCAATCCTTGTTGCGCTGTCCCTTGAAGGGCACCCAGGAAGCCAGGCAACGCTCCTCGCCGGTGTCGGGATAGAGGCGAACGATCTCGAAGCCCAGGCAGCCTGGGATCATCCCGTCGAGGTCCCAGGAGAGGAACGCGACTTCGTTGTTGGTGGCGGCACGCACTTTGACGACGTCAGGCATGGCTCTCCCTCCGGAGATATTCGACGCACAAGTTTATCAGAAGCAAAAGACGATACTGCAACGAATGGCGCCCCCTTATCCGCGGGCCCGCCTCGGGACCACGCAGCTGCCGTTCCGGCATGTCGCTTCCCTCGCTCTAGTGGTCGCCGCCTCCGCAATGGCCGGACAGCCGCCGGTCCATTATGCCGCCCACTTTCGCATCGTACGAGGCCCCTCATGACCGCCGCCCTTCAACCCGCCGAACCGGCATTGGCAACCGATCGTGCCCGCCGCGGCGGCCGCGCCGGAAAACGCGCAGGCGGCTCGGCCGCGTTCGAGCAGCCGCCGTTCCGCCAGCTGAAAATCCCGCTCCAGCCGACCAAGCTGGTTTCCGACGACGAGCTGGAATCGATCCACCTGGCCTCGCTGCGCGTGCTGAAGGAGATCGGTGTCGACGTCCTGCATGACGAAGCCCGCCGCATCATGAAGGAACACGGCGCCGACGTGCGCGAAGGCAGCGAGCGCGTGCGCTTCGACAGCGACATGATCCTCGATCTGGTGTCGCACTGCCCACCTGAATTCACCATCCATGCCCGCAACCCCGCGCACAATGTGCGCTTCGGCGGCGACAACCTGATCATCTCGATGATGGCCTCGGCGCCCAATTGCTCGGACATCGATCGTGGCCGCCGGCCCGGCAACCAGCAGGACTATCGCAATTTCCTGCGCCTGGCGCAGATGCACAACATACTGAACTGCACGGGCGGCTATCCGGTCGAGCCGATCGACATCCACCCCTCCGTCCGCCACCTCGAATGCATCCGCGACCTCGCCACGCTGACCGACAAGGTGTTCCACATCTATTCGCTCGGCAAGGAACGAAATGTCGACGGCATCGAGATCACCCGTATCGCGCGCGGCATCAGCCACGAGCAGTTGCTCGAAGAACCGTCCGTCTTCACCATCATCAACACCAATTCGCCGCTGAAACTCGACGTGCCGATGATGGAAGGCATCATCCAGATGTCGAGCAAGGGCCAGGTCGTCATCGTCACGCCGTTCACCCTGTCGGGCGCCATGGCGCCGGTGACCATTGCCGGCGCGCTGGTGCAGCAGAACGCCGAGGCGTTGTCCGGCATCGCGTTTGCCCAGATGGTCAGGAAGGGCGCGCCGGTCGGTTATGGCGGCTTCACCTCCAACGTCGACATGAAGTCCGGTGCGCCCGCCTTCGGCACGCCCGAATACATGAAGGCGCAGCTCGTCGGCGGCCAGCTCGCCCGCCGCTATAACATCCCCTACCGCACCTCCAACACTTGCGCCGCCAACACGGTCGACGCACAGGCCGCCTATGAAAGCGTGTTCTCGCTGTGGGGCGCCATCCAGGGCGGCGGCAATTTGATGATGCACGCCGCCGGCTGGCTCGAAGGCGGCCTGCGCTGCTCCTACGAGAAGACCATCCTCGACATCGACCTGTTGCAGATGGTGGCGGAATTCTTGACCCCGCTCGACCTGTCCGAACAGGCGCTTGGCTTCGACGCCATCCAGTCGGTCGGCCCCGGTGGCCACTTCTTCGGCACACAGCACACGCAGGATCGCTACAAGACCGCCTTCTACTCGCCGATCCTGTCCGACTGGCGCAATTTCGAGACCTGGGCCGAAGCCGGCTCGCCGACGGCGCTCGAAAAGGCCAACAAGGTGTGGAAGGAGCGGCTGGCCTCCTATGACGAGCCCTACATGGACCCGGCGATCCGCGAAGAGCTCAACGCCTTCGTCCAGAAGCGCCGCGCCGAAGGCGGCGCCCCGACCGATTTTTGATCGTCTGCGTTGTCGATGAACTGATCACGCGTATGGATTCGATGAACGGTCGACCCCCACTCCGTCGAGCTGCGCTCGACACCTCTCCCCCGATCGACGGGGGAGAGGAAGGGCGTGAGCTTGGCCGGGCTGGCTCCCTTCCTCTCCCTCCGGAGGGGGGAGAGGTGGCGCTGCGAAGCAGCGACGGAGTGGGGGAAGCCGCTCGTAAAACCCGCAGTCGCCGAAAGTCAGTTACAACCCAGAGAGCCAGGAAACTCAGGCAAGGCAACAATCAGGCCGAAGCACTGCTTTGGCTCGAACTAAAAGCCCGCAGACTTGGTCGCTACAAGTTCACACGCCAGTTCTCTATCGGACCATACTACGCCGACTTCTGTTGCCGCGAAAAATGGCTGGTCGTTGAAATCGACGACTCACAGCACGCCGACAGTCCCTATGACCGCCGCCGCGACGATTTCATGCGCGCCCAAAGCTACTCGATCCTGCGCCTCTGGAGCTATGAAGTCCTGAAACACCGTACTCCCGTGTGCGAAACCATCCTCGCCGCGCTCGACGACAGGCTGGTCGAAAACATCGCTGCATCCGACCTCCGCTTTGTTTTCACACCGCACTCACCCGATTCAATCTCTTCAAAAACGGACCTAGCTTCATGAAATCCCATGTAAAAGCGGTTGTCATCGGCGGCGGCGTCGTCGGCTGCTCGGTGCTCTATCACCTGGCAAAGGCCGGCTGGACAGACATCATGCTGATCGAGCGCTCGGAGCTCACCTCCGGCTCGTCCTGGCACGCGGCGGGCGGCTTCCATACGCTCAACGGCGATCCCAACGTCGCCAAGCTGCAGGCCTACACCGTGCAGCTCTATAAGGAGATCGAGGAGCTTTCCGGCCAGTCCTGTTCGCTGCACCTGACCGGCGGCGTGATGATGGCCGATTCGCCCGAGCGCATGGACTTCCTGCGGCTTGCCCACGCCAAGGGTCGCTACCTCGGCATGGATACCGAGCTGATCACGCCATCCGAGGCCAAGGCGATGTTCCCGCTGATGGACGAGACGAATTTCGTCGGCGCCATGTGGGATCCGGTCGAAGGCCATCTGGATCCGTCCGGCACCACGATTGCGTACTCGAAGGCGGCGAAGAAACTCGGCGCCGAGATCGTGCTGCGCAACCGCGTCGTCGAACTGACGCAGCAGGTCGACGGCACCTGGAACGTCATCACGGAACAAGGCACGGTTCACGCCGAGCATGTCGTCAACTGCGGCGGCCTGTGGGCGCGCGAGATCGGCCGCATGGTCGGCCTCGAGCTGCCGGTGCTCGCCATGGAGCACATGTATCTCCTGACCGAACCCATGCCGGAGGTCGAGGAATTCAACAAATCGACCGGCCGCGAGATGATCGGCGTGATGGATTTCAAGGGCGAGATCTACACCCGCCAGGAGCGCAACGGCATCCTGCTTGGCACTTACGAAAAGGCGTGCAAGCCGTGGTCGCCGGTCAACACGCCCTGGGATTTCGGCCACGAGCTGTTGCAGCCCGACCTCGACCGCATCGCCCCGTCGCTGGAGGTCGGCTTCAAGCATTTCCCCGGCATCGAGAAGGCCGGCATCAAGCAGATCATCAACGGTCCCTTCACTTTCGCATTGGATGGCAATCCGCTGGTCGGCCCGGTGCAGGGCCTGACCAACTTCTGGTGCGCCTGCGCCGTCATGGCCGGCTTCAGCCAGGGCGGCGGTGTCGGCCTGGCGCTGTCCAACTGGATGGTGCATGGCGATCCCGGCTTCGACGTCTGGGGCATGGACGTCGCCCGCTTCGGCGAATGGGCGAGCCTGCGCTACACCAACGCCAAGGTGCGCGAGAACTATTCGCGCCGGTTCTCGATCCGCTTCCCCAACGAGGAACTGCCGGCAGCGCGCCCGGCGCAGACGACGCCGCTTTATGACACCATGCTCGCCAACAACGCCGTCATGGGCGACTCTTGGGGCCTCGAGACCCCGCTGTGGTTCGCGCCGAAGGGCAAGGAGCCGAAGGATATCGTGTCCTTCCACCGCTCCAACGATTTTGGGCCGATCGGCGAGGAAGTGCGCGCCACGCGCGAGCGCGTCGGCGTCACCGAAATCGCCAACTTCGCCAAATACGAAGTCTCCGGACCGGGGGCGGAGGATTTCCTCAACCGGCTGATGACCAACCGCATGCCGAAGGCCGGCCGCATCGTGCTGACCCCGATGATCAACGAATTCGGCAAGCTGATCGGCGACTTCACAATCGCCAAGGCCGCGGAAGACCGCTTCATGATCTGGGGCTCGTCGGCCGCGCAGAAATATCACATGCGCTGGTTCGAAAAGCACCTGCCGAAGGATGGTCCAAGCGCGTCAGAGGTGCGCATCCACCGCTTCGACCAGACGCTTGTCGGCCTGTCGATTGCCGGACCGAAGTCGCGGGATCTCCTGCAGAAGCTGGTCGATGTCGACATCTCGACCAAGGCCTTCCGCTTCATGGATTTCCGCGAAATGGCGGTCGGCGGCGCGCCCTGCATGGTCAACCGCATCACCTATACCGGCGACCTCGGCTACGAGATCTGGATGGCGCCGGCCTATCAGCGCTTGGTTTACAAGGCGATCAGGGACGCAGGCGAAGAATTCGGCCTGGTCGATTTCGGCATGCGCGCCCTGCTCTCCATGCGCCTGGAAAAGAACTTCCCGACCTGGTTCCGCGAATTGCGCCCGATCTACGGACCGTTCGAAGGCTCGATGGACCGCTTCATCAAGCTGGAGAAGAACGACTTCATCGGCCGCGACGCGGCCGCCAGGGAACGGGCTGAAGGACCGAAGCTGCGCCGCGTGTCCTTTATCGTCGAGGCGGCCGACGCCGACGTGATGGGTGACGAGCCGATCTGGGCCAAGGTCGGCAAGGACTACGGTACGGTGGAAAAGCCGCATGGCTTTGGCGCGCCGCGCTTCGATGCGGCCGGCAAGGAAGTGCGGGGCTCCAAGGCGGCACAAGGCGCATCCGCCGTGCGCGGCATCGTCGACGGCGACTGGCGCGTGGTCGGTTGGGTCACCTCCGGCGGCTATGCCCACTACGTCCAGAAGTCGATGGCGCAGGGCTACGTGCCGGCGGCGCTGGCCCAGGATGAAAGCGCCGGCCTGTTCGAGATCGAGATTCTCGGCCATCGCCGTCCGGCCCGCATCAATGTCGAGGCGCCGTTCGACCCGAGCGGCGAGAAGATGCGGAGCTGAGGTTTCGCCATGGACAGCGCGGCGCCAAAGGGGAGCTTCGGCCGCCACCGCAAGATCATGCCGTTTGTGCCGGGCTCGATCGAGGTGCTGCGCGAGGCCTCCCGCCGGAAGGCGGCTGATCTCAACCAGCATGTGCTGGGCTACGGCGCGACAGCCGAAGCGGAATGGGCGGCGGCAGGCATTGCCGCCCCCGACCTGGCCGAAATGCGCCAATACCGGCTGGCGCGCATCCGCGCCGAGCTGAAGCGCCGCGGCTATGCCGGCGCGCTGCTCTACGATCCCGTCAACATCCGCTATGCGATCGATTCCACGAACATGCAGCTTTGGGTGGCGCACAACCCGACACGGCATTGTTTCGTTGCCACCGACGGGCCGGTGGTGCTGTTCGACTATTTCTCCTGCGAACATCTGTCGGACCATTCCGGCGTCGTCGACGAGGTTCGCCCCGCCGTCTCGTGGATGTATCTCTACAGCGGCGAACTCACCGAGCAGAAAGTCCGCCGCTGGGCGGCCGGAATCGCCGATCTGGTGCGGGAACATGGCGGCGGCAACAGCCGCATCGCGGTCGACCACATCAACCCGGAAGGCGTCGAGGAACTTGCGCGCCTCGGCATTTCCATCGGCAATGGCGAAGCGGTGATGGAGAACGCCCGGCTGGTGAAATCGCCGGACGAGATCCTTGCCATGCGCCGCGCCATCGTCGCCTGCGAGGCGGCAATGGGCGAGATGGAACAGGCGCTGAAGCCCGGCACCACTGAGAATGAATTATGGGCCGAACTGCACCGCGGCAACATTGCCCGCGGCGGCGAATGGATCGAGACGCGGCTGTTGGCATCCGGCCCGCGCACCAACCCCTGGTTCCAGGAATGCTCCTCGCGCCTCATCGAGGCGGGCGATCTCGTCGCCTTCGACACCGACCTGATCGGCCCCTACGGCTTCTGCGCCGACCTGTCGCGCACCTGGCTGTGCGGGGATGTGAAGCCAACCGACGAACAGCGCGATCTTTTCCGCATCGCCGCCGACCAGATCGCGCACAACACCGAATTGATACAGCCGGGCACCGCCTTCCGCGACCTTGTCGACCGCTCGGCGGTGCCGCCCGGCGACTGTTTCCCGACCCGCTATGGTGTGCTCTACCATGGCGTCGGGCTGGCCGACGAATACCCGACCTTGCCGCATGCCGACGACTGGACATCGGACACGCCCGACGGCGTGATCGAGCCAGGCATGGTGCTGTGCGTGGAGAGCTATATCGGCAGGCTCGGCGGGCGCGAGGGTGTCAAGATCGAGGAACAGATCCTGGTCACCGGCACCGGCAACGAAAAGCTTTCAACCTATCCGCTGGATGCGAGGCTGCTCGGCTAAGCCGGCAAGGGCCTCGCGCATCGCGGCAACCGTTTTTTCCGGCGTCGTTTTCGCGGTGATGAAGGGCAGGCCCTTGCGCAGGCCCGTCCAGCCGACGACCTTCACTTGCCGGGCGGCCCCCTCGAAGCGCTGCGCCAGCGCCCAGCTCTCGCAGTCGATCGCCGCGACATCGGCCCTGCCCTCGGCCACGGCGACGATCGAAGCGCGATGTCCGCCGCTTTCGCTGCGCGAGGAAAATATGTCGAGGCTTTCGCCCAGCGCCTCCAGGTCTCGCGTCGGCGCGATGATACCGGACATGGAATCGAGGCTGTTGAAGGTAAAGCGTTTGCCGCGGATCAGATCGAGCGGGATGACGGGCCTGCCATTGGCAGGCGCAGGCACCGACGCCTTGCCGTCCGCCCGCATCACAAGCGCGCTCGAATAAAGCGGCCCCTGCCCGCCTTCGTAGGCATTATAGCTCGGCTGGCTGACAACCTGCACATGGCCAGCGAGGCCAAGCTCCATCGGCCCCCAGCAAGTCTGCGCGAACAGCAGTGCGGGATGCAGCCAGAGCTGGTGAAAATCGAGCGCGTCCGGCGGCAGTGTCGCGGGGTCGGGCGCGATCAGAACGCCGGTGGCACTATGAATGCCGCCCGGCACCGGCGGCAGATCGCCGTTGCGGCGAATGACGGTCTCCGGCGCATGGATTATCCCCCCTTGACGGAAGGCGTCGCGCAGCAGTGCCCATTGGGCGTCGACCTCGCGGCGCACTTCCGGCCAGTCATACATCGGCAGCGCTGCAACGAATTCGCTCATGCCGGGATCTGACCATTAAATCTGGAGAGAGGTTCACAAAAACGCGGCGTCGGATTTGAGATAGCCGACACCGTCCGTCGTGTCGCGGGCTTCATTCCTTGGGCGGCTCGGCCGGGACTGGCGCGGTGCCGAGCCCGCTGATGTTGCGCGCCCTGACGCGCGGCTTGAACGCCCTGCCCGGCTCCGGCTGGCGCCGCAACACCGGATGCACGATCGGCTCCTTGGCCTTGAAAGCATAGGACCTGATCAGCGCGAAATAGTTGGGATAGGCATAGCCATTGTTCATCCGCAGCCATTCCTCGCGACGTTCACGAAACAGCTGGGGCAGTCTGTACCAGGCCACCGTTGGTGTCTTGTGGTGGACGAAGTGCAAATTGTTGTTAAGGAACAGGAACGACAGCGGCGAGCGCTCGATGATCACCGTGCGGCCTTCGGGATGCTCGGACCATTGATGCTCGGCAAAGGTGCGGATCGCGATCAGCGACTGGCCGAGCCACACCGGGAGAATATAGAGCCAAAGCGGAATGCCAAAGCCGAACTGCACGATCGGCGCCACGACGGCGAGGCCGATCGCATGCAGCAGCCAGGCTTTGCGGATGGCCTTGTCGCCGGCCATCATATGTTTGGCGTCGTCGATGAAGAAGCCGATGCAGGACAGCCAGGGACCGAGAAAGAACCGGCCGGCCATGGTGTTGTTGATCCTGAGCAGGAATTTCATTGCTCGCGGCAGGTCGTCATGCTGCCAAAGCGCCTGGTAGTAGCTTTCCGGATCGTCGAGCGGATCGGTCAGGCGCTCGTCGGCATGATGGCGCAGATGAAGCGTCTTGAAGCGGCGGAACGGCCAGACCAGACCGATCGGCAGGAAGACGAAAGCCTCGTTGATCAGGGCATTGCGCGTCGGATGGCCGTGCAGCACTTCGTGCATGATCGACGACTGAAGTGCCAGGATGAAACCGAGGAGAGCGAGCGCGAAGATCGGATAGGACGGCCAGAGCAGTAGACCGGTGGCGAGCCATGCTCCGTAACAGAAGAAAGCGAGGGCTGCGGTTGGCCACTCGATGGCCGGTGTATTGCGTCGCCTTATGCTCTTGCCAGTCATGCTATCGACCACTGCCCCTCAGTCGCCGGAACCCCAGCGGCTCCTGACAGCATAGTGTCAGGAGAAACGATTCCACTCAACGAGACAAAGTGTACAAAATGTTGCGATTGCGCATTTTCAACCGCACATGTTACAGATTGTAAACAGACCTAGGGATTCATTTGCGCCTGAAGCGCCCCGTCAGGACCTTCCAGCGAAAATTTTTCCTCATGATTCGGAGAGTCGGAAAATGGACAAACGGGATTTGTCAGCAATCTTTCGGGAGCGTCTCAAGCTGCTCCTGACACGGTCCGACCTCAACCAGTCCGCCTTCGCCACCGCCGTCGGCATCGATCGGTCGGCGCTGTCGCAGCTGATGTCGGGCGCCTCGACGCGCTTGCCGCGGGCCGAAACGCTCCTCAATATCGCGGCCGAGTTCAAGGTGTCGCTGGATTGGCTGCTCGGCCTCAGCCAGGACGAGGGCGTCACCGGTGAAATCCGCGAAAGCCTGGAGATCGAGGAAGCCCCCGACGGTTTCGACCGCACGCTTCTGGCCAGATGGTTCGCCGAGGCCGCAGGCACCAAGATCCGCTATGTGCCGGCCGGCATCCCCGATCTTCTGCGGACGCACGCGCTGGTCGACTATGAGGCAAACATCACCAACAGGAGCAGGCTCGCACAGGCCAGCGAGACCCAATACCGCATCGAATACAACCGGCGCCCAGAGACCGACATGGAAGTCTGCATGCCGCGACACACGCTGGAGATTTTCGCACGCGGCCTCGGCGTCTGGGACCGCTTTCCGGAGGCCGACCGTCGGCAGCAACTCGCCCATATGGCGACGCTGCTTGACGATCTCTATCCGACTTTCCGGCTGTTTCTCTACGACGGCCGCATGCGCTATTCGATCCCGCTCACCATCTTCGGACCTTACCGCGCCGCCATCTATGTCGGCGACATGTACGTCGTGCTGAATGCCACCCAGCCGGTCCAGGCCTTGACCCGGCATTTCGACAATCTGATCCGGGCCGCCGACGTCAACCCGCATGAGGCAGCAAGCTTCGCGCGCAATCTGGCTGGCCTGTCGTTTCCATCAGGTTCCGCATGACAGCGGCACCCGTAACCGCGCCCTTCAACTGCGACTCCGCCGTCGCTATTTCATTGACTGGACATAAAGACTTCTTTATATCCTTATTCGACTTCAGAATGTGAAAGCCAATCCGATGACGACGACCAACCCGATCGACGCGCTGCTGGCGCAAAAAGGCGTGCTTTTGGCCGACGGCGCCACGGGCACCAATTTGTTCGCAATGGGTCTGGAGGCTGGCGAGGCGCCTGAGTTGCTGAACGAGACCGCGCCCGACACCATCACCCGCCTGCACCAGAATTTCGTCGACGCCGGCGCCGACATCATCCTGACCAATTCGTTCGGCGGCACCCGTCACCGGCTGAAGCTGCATCATGCGCAGGACCGCGTGCACGCCCTGAACAAGCGCGCCGCCGAGATCGCCCGCGCGGTCGCCGACAAGGCCGGCCGCAAGGTGATCGTTGCCGGCTCCGTTGGCCCGACTGGTGAGTTGCTGGTGCCGCTTGGCGCCATGACCTATGACGAGGCGGTAGACGCCTTCGCCGAGCAGATCGAAGGCCTCAAGGAGGGCGGCGCCGAGGTCGCCTGGATCGAGACCATGTCGGCGCCCGACGAGATCCGTGCCGCCGCCCAAGCGGCGATCCGCGTCGGCCTGCCCTATACCTATACCGGGTCTTTCGACACAGCCGGCCGCACCATGATGGGCCTGCTGCCGAAGGACATACACGGCGTCGCCGACGGCTTGTCGCAAGCCCCTCTCGGCGTCGGCGCCAATTGCGGCGTCGGCGCTTCCGACATCCTCGCCTCGCTGCTCGACATGACGCAGGCGAAACCGGAGGCAACCGTGATCGTCAAGGGCAATTGCGGCATTCCCGAATTCCGCGGCACCGAGATCCACTATTCCGGCACGCCCGAATTGATGGCCGACTATGTGCGCCTTGCCGTCGACGGCGGCGCGAAAATCATCGGCGGCTGCTGCGGCACCTCGTTCCAGCACCTGGCCGCCATGCGCAAGGCGCTCGACGCCCACACCAAGGCGGATCGTCCGACCGTCGAGACGATCGTCGAGCGCATCGGTCCGATGCGCAACAAGGTGGCCACGGCGAACACCGCCGAGACCAGTGAGGCCCGACGCGAGCGTCGTCGCAGCCGGGCCTGAAGCCACCGCTTTCTAATTATTCGCTGTTGTCGGCGTAGCTCGACTGCGCCGATTTAAGATCGACGACATTGGCGCCGCGCATCGTCATCAGCGCTCCGGATGAAACCGGATCGGTGATCTGCTCCAGCATGATGCGGAAACGATCGTTGGTCAGAGCCGACATGGCGGTGTGGCGCGCCTGCGCGACATCGTCGCCGATGCGCCTGGATTCGGCTGATTGGGCGGCCGCCGAAGCGTCCCGTGCCGGCGGTGTCGAGTTGGCGGTAGTCCTGATCTGCAATTCCGACTCCCTCAGCCCCACACACCTATCCGGCGTAACAAGAGGAAATTGCGATCCGGTACCGGAAATGCCGCGCAATTTAACGATCGCAAATTCCGCAAGAAAAAGGGCCGGCAGGGAATGTCCCCTCGCCGGCCTGCTTCACCCGCCCGTGGTTCGGTTTCTCACGTCAGAACGATCTCATCTGAAAGAAACCGGCCGTCATCATTACCGATTGCCGCCCAGCGCCGAGGCAAGGCGCACAAGCGAGAGGAACTCGGACCTGTACCCAAACGGGTCGGCTCCCCGGGCGGCAGTGGCGATCTCCATGATCCTGTCATAGCCGAACTTCGCCGTCGCATCCTCGTCGCGCAGTTTCTGGCCGAATGCCGCGACGGCGACGGAGAAACGCTGGTCGGTGCTGGCCTGGTCGAAGGACGCAACCTCGTTGGCCGACGTCACCGGCGTGGTGATCAGCTTCGAGACGTCCTCGTTGGGCAGCTTGTAGCGGATCTTGACGAAGGCGTATTCGTCCGCGTTGGCGACGCCGCCATTGTTCACCGCGGCCTGGCCATAGCGAAGCGGTTCGATCTGTTCGCCGCCGCTGCCCTTGGGCGTGATCTCGTAGATCGCGGTGACCGAATGGCCCGAACCGATGTCGCCGGCATCGACGCGGTCATTGTTGAAATCCTCGCGGTTCAAGGCGCGGGTCTCATAGCCGATCAGCCTGTACTCCGAGACCTTCTGCGGATTGAACTCGACCTGGATCTTCACGTCCTTGGCGATGGGGAACAGCGTCGAGGAGGCATCCTCGACCAGCACCTTTTCCGCCTCGGCCAGCGTGTCGATATAGGCGGCGGTGCCATTGCCGTTCTGGGCGATGGTCTGCATCATCTGGTCGTTGAGATTGCCGCGGCCGAAGCCGAACACCGACAAGAAGACGCCGCTCTTGCGCTCTTGTTCGATCAGGCGCTTGAGATCGTCGTCGTCGCTCTGGCCGACATTGAAGTCGCCGTCGGTGGCGAGCATCACGCGGTTGATGCCGTCCTTGATGAAGGATTGCTCGGCCAGTTTGTAGGCCTCCTTGATGCCGGCCTCGCCGGCCGTCGAGCCACCCGGCTGCAAATTGTCGATGGCGTTGAGAATCTTGTCCTTCTCGGCAACCTTTGTCGGCATCAGCACCGTGCCGGCATCGCCGGCATAGGTGACGATCGAGATGGTATCGTCGGTCTTCAGCTTGCTGACCAGAAGCCGGAATGCCGATTTGAGCAGCGGCAGCTTGTCCGGCTCGTCCATCGAGCCCGAGACGTCGATCAGGAACACCAGATTGGCCTTGGGCTGTTCGGCCGGCTTGACGTCGAAACCCTTGATGGCGACATGCATCAGCTTGCTGTGCGCGTTCCACGGCGTCGGCATGACGCTGACGGTCGAATTGAACGGCGTCGACGCCGCATCCGGCCCCTTCCAGTCATAGGGGAAGTAGTTGATCATCTCCTCGACCCGCACCGTGTCGGCCTGCGGCAGGAAGCCCTCCTTCAGCGAACGGCGCACGAAGGAATAGGAGGCGGTGTCGACGTCGATCGAAAAGGTCGAGACCGGGTCCTCGAGTGCCGAATGTACCGGATTGGTCTTAAAATCCTGGACGCGATCGCGGTTTTCCTCCTGTGGTGCGATCTGGTCCGCCGGCGCCATGGCGGGCTGCTGCGGTGCTATCATTTTGGACATGCGTGCGGCTCGCGACGTGCTGGGCGCGGCAGTGCTATCCAGGGCGAACTCGCCCGTTGGCGCAGGTGGCGCAGGTTCCGCCGGCGCAACCTGTTCCTGCGCATTCTGCGGCGCCAGGCCTCCAGCAACGGCCGATTCGGATTTGCTCGGCGCCGCCAAGGCCTCCGTTTCGTCGCGGCTTTCCGCGTCGGTCTTCTTGTCTTTCTCAGGCGCGCTCGTTGCGAGCGGTTTGTCGATCGCCTGATCGCCCGTGGCCTGTTTAGCCAGCGGCTTCACCGTGGCGGGCTTGTCGGCCAGCGTCTCGGTGATCTTTTCGCCGCCGCCGAAAGTGGACGGCTGTTCCCTCAGCATATGGAAAGTGGCGTATCCGGCGATCGGCAGCGCGACGAGCCCGGCAATAGCCGGCGTGGCAATGAGTTTCTTTTGCATGATTTCGCTCCAGAGCTTTCGTGCTCGCTCTGTGAGACGAAGGCCGCCGGCCGATCCTTGGCTGACGGCGGAAATATTTTCCTCATCATAGGCGCGCAAGGCGGCCTCGAAGGCGCGCGCCTTCGCGCTCTCGCCGGGAGCCGGGATCACTATGTCGCGCAGCCTCTTGAGTTCGTTCTCGTCGACCATGGTCACACTTCCCCGGCTGAACGCATGAGCGTCTTCAGCCGTTTCTTCGCTTCATGGATGTGCCAGGAAACCGTCGTCTCCGAGATCGCCATCGCCTCGGCGGCGGCGGCGTGGCTCAAGCCCTCGCCATAGACCAGCAGCACGGCGTCGCGCTGCTTGTCGGGCAGTTGCCGCACCGCGACCCACATCGCCTCGGCAGGATCCTCGTTCTCGGCAGGATCCTCGCCCGAAATCAGCGCATGGACGCCATAGGCTTCGGTCTTGACCGTCTCGCGGGCGCTCTTGCGCATCATGTCGCGCGCGGCGTTCAGCGTCATGGCATAGAGCCACGTGGTGAAGGCGCTGCCGCCGCGATAGTCGCGGATCGCCTTGCCGAGCCGGACGCAGACTTCCTGGGCGATGTCTTCGGCGTCCGCCTTCCGACCGCACCAGCGGTAGGCGGCGCGATAGACGAAGTCATAGTGCCTTTCGAGCAACGCGCCGAAAGCTCCCCTGTCTCCGCCCTTCGCCCGCCCGATCAGTTCGGCGTCGGAGGCTTCGCTCTCATCCAGCATCATCGCCATCATTTGCCTGTTGGACGAAGGCTAATGGCCAATCCTTGGGGTGAGGGAAAGATTTTTTTACTGGTACCTCTTCCTTCTCCCCGTTCTACGGGAGAAGGTGCCCGAAGGGCGGATGAGGGGCGGCGCCGACCTCTCGAAGATTGGCTTTACCCGAGCGTCTCGGAAAACAGGGTGATCAACCGGTTCCAATGCCGCTCGGCGCCATCTTCGTTGTAGACGCTGTGGTCCGGCACGCACCAGCCATGCGCCATGCCGACATAATTCTCCAGCACGTAATCGACTTCCGCCGCCCTGAACGCCTCGGCCAGCCGCGCTGATTGTTCGGGCGGAAAACTCCTGTCGACGCCGGCCATGCCGACATGGACGCGTGCCTTGACCGACCCCGCCTTGCGGTGCGGACTGTCGGCCGCGTCGCTGGCGAGATTGCCGCCGTGGAAACTGGCCGCCGCCCTGATGCGATCCGGATAGGAGGCGGCTGCGTTCAGCGCCCGCGCGCCGCCCATGCAATAGCCGACAACGCCGATCGGCCCGGTGACGCCTTCGGCAGCGAGTGTGTCGAGGAAGGCGCCGCTGTCGGCAATCGTCATCTCCTGCGTCGTGCCGCTGATCAGCGCCATCAGCGGCACCTTGGTTCTCTCCTCGACGAAGGCGGTCTTGGCATCGAAAGGACCGTAGGGCGCGTTGCGATAGAAGAGATCGGGCACCAGAACCGCGTAGCCCTCCTCCGCCAGCCGCTCGGCCATGCCGTCGAGCGCCGGGCGCGGGCCGAAGGCATCCATATAGAGGATGATGCCGGCCTTGGGCGGGGAAGCGTTGGCCGGGCGGAACAGCCCCGCCCTCGCCGTGCCGTCCCTGGTCTTGATCTGAAGGTCCTGTTTCGGCATCGCCAGCTCCGTTCGGTTGCTGGGCGATACATATCCGGGCACGCCGACAGGGCAAGCTGTTGCTTGATTTTGGCAGTCAACATTTCGTGCGGCAGCGCGACGAGCTTACCGGCCCGCGAACGCTGCCATGTGGAAGGCCTGCACCTCTGAGGGGTAGCGATAGGCTGTGCCATAGGGACAGGCGTTGCGGTCAAGGCAGCCGCCGTCACAACAGGGCCCGCCACTCGGCCCGCGCACATGCGCCAGGCAGGCCTGGTAGGCGAAACCTTGGATGGAATAGGCATCGACCGGACAGGATTTCAGGCACGGTTTGTCGACACAGGTGTCGCAAAGATGGACCGCCTCGCGAGCCTCCGGGAGCGCGATCTCGTCCTCGAACAGCAGCGCGCCGCGATAGGCATGCCAAAGCCCATATCGCGGATGCATGAGGATGCCGAGCGGTGACGGCTTCAGGCCCTCGGCCCGCATCGCCCATCGCTGGAACGGCAGATAGGGCTTGTCGGACGGCGACACGGCGCGTGCGCCGAATTCTTCCGCGACCGCGCCTATGACCTGCCGGGACCAGGTGTCGAGCGGATTGGCGATTGCTCGCGGCTGCTTTTCACGCCAGCGCAGAAAATGCGGCCAGGGTGCTGCCCCCGCCTGTCCCACCAGCAGCGCCGACCTGGTTGGTGCACCGGAGCGGCCACAAGGCGCTGCCTCGCCGTCCGCAAAGGTGAAGCCGCCACGCAGGATGAGGCCGTCGGCGCCAAGCGCGGCCGCAATCTCCTCCATCCTGCCGCGCGAAGGAATCATCCCTTCTTGACCGGATCGGAGAAGGCGCTCCGCCAGACTTCCTTGTGGATGATGTTGGCGACTTTAGCCCCGCCTGACTCGGGCTCCTTTCACGTGAAGGCGTCGGGCATCGACCCCTTCTTCTTGGCGATGAAGTCCTTCAGCGCTTCGTCGATCGCCGGATCGAGATGCGGCGCCTCATAAGATTCCAGCCAGCGGCGGGCGAGTTCGTTGGCGCGCTGCGGCGCGGTCTTCTCGCCTTCGGCCAGCCACTGCTCGTATGAATTGTTGTCGGCGATGTTGGAGCGATAGAAGGCAGTCTGGAAATTCGCCTGCGTGTGGTCGCAGCCGAGATAGTGGCTGCCCGGCCCGACTTGGCGGATGGCGTCCATCGCCTGGCCGTTTTCCGACAGGTCGACGCCTTCGGAGAATTTTTGCGTCATGCCGAGCTGGTCGATGTCCATCATGAATTTTTCGTAGCAGGACGCCAGCCCGCCCTCGAGCCAGCCGGCCGAATGGAGGACGAAATTGGTGCCGGCCAGAATGGTCGAGTTCAGCGTGTTGGCACTTTCATAGGCTGCTTGCGCATCCGGGATTTTGGAAGCGCAGAGCGAACCGCCGGTGCGGAACGGCAGGCCGAGGCGCCGTGCGAGCTGTGCGGCGCCGTAGGATACCAGCGACGGCTCCGGCGTGCCGAAGGTCGGCGCGCCCGACTGCATCGAGATCGACGAGGCGAACGTGCCGAACAGCACCGGCGCGCCCGGCCGGATCAGCTGCGTGAACGAAGCGCCGGCAAGCACCTCGGCAAGCACCTGGGTCAGCGTGCCGGCCACCGTCACCGGGCTCATCGCGCCGGCGAGGATGAACGGCGTGACGATGCAGGCCTGGTTGTGGCGCGCATAGACCTTCAGCGCGCCAAGCATGGTCTCGTCGAACACCATCGGCGAGTTGGCGTTGATCAGGCTGGTCAGGACCGTGTTGTTTTCGACGAAGTCGTCGCCGAACACCAGCTTGGCCATGGCGACCGTGTCTTCAGCACGTTCCGGCGCGGTGACCGAGCCCATGAACGGTTTGTCGGAATATTTGATGTGCGCGTAGATCATGTCGAGATGGCGCTTGTTGACCGGTACGTCGACCGGCTCGCACACGGTGCCGCCCGAATGGTGGATCGAAGGCGCCATGTAGGCGAGCTTCACGAAATTCTGGAAATCCTCGATCGTCGCGTAACGCCTGACGCCGTCGAGGTCGCGCACGAAGGGCGGTCCGTAGACCGGGGCGAAGACGGTGGCATTGCCGCCGATCTGCACCGAGCGTTCGGAATTGCGGGCATGCTGGGTGTAGATGGAGGGCGCGGTCTTCAAGAGCGAACGGCAGAGCCCCTTCGGGAAATGCACGCGCTCGCCCTTGACGTCGGCGCCCGCCTCTTTCCACAGCTGCAACGCCTCCGCATCGTCGCGGAAGATGATGCCGATTTCTTCGAGCACCGTGTCGGTGTTCTTCTCGATCAGCGCCAGGCCTTCCTCGTCCAGCACTTCATAGACGTTGATCTTGCGCTTGATGTAGGTGAGCTGGGTGCCGGGACCGCCGCCCGACCGCGCTGCCCGCCTTGCCGCCGCTCCGCCGCTGGCGCCGCGTCCACGTCGCGCGTTTGACGCTTCCTGGTCCACTGCCGCGTGTTCGCTCATGATCGTTCTTCCCTGAATTTGGACCGGCTTGACTAGCGCCCGGCCCGGAACCGTTGTGGCCGCCTATCGCGGCTTCCGGCGGATCGTAGCCATGCACCCTATTCGAAACGGCCCGTCCGCGCCAACGCCTGTCGCAAAATCGACAAGAAAACCGATAGATTTTTCAGTCGCTTTCCTTTTGCGGGAAGTCGCAAATCAGCTATGGATACCCGCCCCTTGCGGGTTAGGTATTGGCGCGTTGATTTTAAGCTGCCATGGTCGTTCCCGGCAGCAAGGAGCCTGAGAAACAATGTCCGACGACGAGATTATCCTCTCCGAGCTTTCCGACGACGAGTTGGTGCAGCAGATGCACGACGATCTCTACGACGGTCTGAAGGAAGAGATCGAGGAAGGCACGCGCATCCTGCTCGAGCGCGGCTGGGCACCCTACAAGGTGCTCACGGAAGCGCTGGTCGAAGGCATGCGCATCGTCGGCGAGGATTTTCGCGACGGCATCCTGTTCGTTCCCGAAGTGTTGCTGTCGGCCAATGCGATGAAGGCCGGCATGTTCATCCTGCGCCCGCTGCTCGCCGCCACCGGCGCGCCCAAGCAGGGCAAGATGGTGATCGGCACCGTCAAGGGCGACATCCACGACATCGGCAAGAACCTCGTCGGCATGATGATGGAAGGCGCCGGCTTCGACGTCATCGATCTTGGCATCAACAATGCGGTCGAGAAATATCTCGATGCCATCGAGCAGCACCAGCCGGACATTATCGGCATGTCGGCGCTGCTGACCACGACCATGCCCTACATGAAGGTCGTCATCGACACGATGAAGGAAAAGGGCATCCGCGACGACTACGTGGTCCTGGTCGGAGGCGCGCCGCTGAACGAGGAATTCGGCAAGGCGGTCGGCGCCGACGCCTATTGCCGCGACGCCGCTGTGGCGGTCGAGACCGCCAAGGACTACATGAAGCGCAAGCACAATGTGCGCGCTTCCGCCTGATACAAGGCAAGGCGGACGCTCAACAGACGAAGCCGCGCCTTGCAGCGCGGCTTTTTTGTTCCCAGATGTCGGGAGCGGCGGTCAGGGTTTCTTGACGGTATCGTCAACGGCTTTCGCGGTAGACTTGATATCCCTGCCGACGCCGCGAACGGTGTTGGCACAGGCCGAAAGGGCCAGGGCACAAGCCAGGATTGCGATTGGCGCAATGCGTAACAGTTTCATCGACGGTTTATCCCTCTCTCGGTAGATCGCCCCACAGCAACGAAAGCCGGCTCGGCTGGTTTCATGAAGATGCCCAGACCCAAGCAGAATCAAGCGGACAAGCTGCTCATCATCGCCTGCGGGATGATTGCGCGCGAGGTGTTGGCCGTCAAGGAACAGCTCGGGCTCCATCACCTCGAATTGACATGCCTTCCGGCCGAGTTTCATTTTTATCCGGACCGCATCGCGCCGGCGATGGACAAGGCCATCGAAAAGGCCAAGGCGGAAGGCTACAGCAACATCTTCGTCGGTTACGCCGATTGCGGCACCGGCGGCCTGCTCGATCGGGTCTGCGAGAAGCATGGCGTCGAACGCATGGCCGGTCCGCATTGCTTCGCCTTCTACCAGGGCATGGATGCCTACGCGAAGGTCGCCGACGACGACATGATGTCCTTCTACATGACCGATTTCCTCTGCCGCCAATTCGATGCCTTCTTCATGAAGCCGCTCGGTCTCGACAGGCATCCGGAGCTGATCAAGGACTATTTCGGCAATTACGAGAAGCTGATCTACCTGGCCCAGACCGACGATCCGGAGCTCGACAAGGTCGCGGAAAAGGCCGCGAAACTGCTTGGCCTCGTCTATGAGCGGCGCGCGACAGGCTATGGCGATCTGACGGCTGGGCTGGCCAAGGCCGCGGCTGACGTCTGACGTCTGACGCTGGCTGGGCTGCGGCCCTCTTGCGCGGCGATTGGCGATTATCGCCCTTTCCGAAGGCGAAGACAGGACGGATCGCCGCCTTCTACTGGAGAATGGCCTTGATCTGTTCCCAGGCCAATTGCCTTAATTTGGATCGCGGCGTGGTTTCGTTGTTAAGCACGGATGACAGCCTGCCGCGAATGGGTAAATTGCGCGCAAGCCATGCAAAGGCGCCGTCCAGCGGTCGGCTGCCGGACACCGACGAGGAATGCCGATGACCCTTCGCGCGATGCTTGCCGTTGCCGGCCTTCTCTGCTGCACCTTGCCCGCGCTTGCTGACGGCGAGGTGCAGAAGCTGATCACCGCCGCCGACAAGGCGCGGCTGGACAAATATGGCGAGACGCGCAAGGCGGCTCTTGCCGAGGCTAAGGCGGGCAATCCTGGCGAGGTCAGGCAGCTCGACGCCTTGCTGGCCAAGCCGCTGGTTGCCTTCTCCGACAAGGACCTCACCGGCAAGTGGCAATGCCGCACCATCAAGGTGGGCGGGCTGAGCCCGCTCGTTATCTATGGCTGGTTCAAATGCAGGGTGACCGACGACGGCTCCGGCTGGCGGCTGGAAAAGCTCACCGGCTCGCAGCGCACCAAGGGCCGCTTCTTCGACGACGGCGAAAAGCGTGCGATCTATCTCGGCTCCGGTTCCGTCAACAACGATCAGGCAAAACCCTATGGCAGCGGCCCCCGGACCGACCAGGTCGGCTACGCCTTCCGCAATAGCGCCGGGGAATGGCGCATCGAGTTCCCCGCTCCCTATTACGAATCGAAGCTCGACATCATGGAGTTCAAGCGCTGAGCGGAGCCTTCCTGACGACTCCGGCATACCAAGGATTAACCCGCCTCGTCTAATCTCCGGCCGTGGCAGTTGGTCCCGGGGGTGGCAAGATCAATGGCAGTACCGGAAACCAATCCGAGACCGATCGTGGTTGTCACCGGAGGCGGCCAGCACGTATGGGCAATGGTCAACGCCATTGCCGATCGTGTCGGCCCAGTCATCGTGATCCTGGAAGTCCCTGAATCCAAAAAGCGATTGCTGCTTGGCCGTGCCCGTCGCCAGGGCTGGCTGCAGGCCATCGGCCAGTTCGGCACGATGGTGCTGAGCAGGCTGGGCAAGCGGCTCTACGCCAGCCATGCCGCCCGGTTGATTGCGCAGGAGAAGCTCGATACCGAGCCGCGGCCGGGCCAGGAGATCATCCATGTTGCCTCGGCCAATGGGCCGGAGTGTCTCGCGGCGATCCAGAGAATCCAGCCAGGCGTCGTCCTGCTTAACGGCTGCCGACTCCTGTCGAAGGACATGTTGGCCAGGATGCCTTGCCCGGTGCTCAACTATCATGCAGGTATCACGCCGAAATATCGCGGCATGAACGGCGGCTACTGGGCGTTGGCATCGGGCGATTCCGCGAATTTCGGCACCACGGTGCATCTGGTCGATGCCGGCGTGGATACGGGCGGCGTGCTGAAACAGGCCTACGGTCAGCCGAAACCAGGCGACACGATCTCAAGCTATGCGCTGCGCCAAACGGCGTTTTCGCGCGACATCTGCGTCGAGGCGGTCAGCGATGCTCTGGCCGGAAAACTCGTGACGTTCGATCCAGGCCTGCCATCTAAACAGTGGTACCACCCGACGATCTGGTTCTATCTCTGGACGGGGCTCAGAACCGGCATCTGGTAGCGCTGGCGATACTGGCGATCGTATGCTATTGTCATACAAAATATGGAGCCCTATCGATGTCCAGCATGGCGCCTGTCAGCGTTCGCGTCACCTCGGACGAGCGTGACATTCTCGAGGCCGCCGCCAGGCAGGCTCATACAAATCTGAGCGACTTCATTCGGCGCAAGGCTGTTGAGGCGGCCGAGATGGAGGTTTTGGGCGGCCGTGTCGTCGTTATTCCCGCAGTCGATTGGGAACAATTCGAGGCCTGGGCGAAATCGACGCCAACGACCATGCCTGGACTGCAAAGGCTTGCTGCGTCCAGGCCAGTATGGCGGGACTGACGCCACCCCGCCCGCTTGCCGGAGATGACAGCTGGGACGCTTTCGATTGCGGTCGTGAGTCGTTGAACAACTGGCTTCGCCGTCATGCATGGCGCAACCAGCAGGATGGATTGTCGCGGACGAGCCTCATCTGTGATTCCGAAACCGGTGGGATAGCGGCTTACGTTGCGCTGAGCGCTGGCCATATCGAACGCGCATACCTGCCCAAATCGGCACAGCGTAATCGGCCTGATCCCATTCCGGTAATCCTGCTCGGCCAGTTGGCCGTCGATCGCAAATATCAGGGACGCGGCTGCGGGCGCTCCCTTCTCCTGTTTGCGCTCAGGACGGCGGTGCGGTTTTCCAGCAATATCGGCTGCTTCGGCGTTATCACACACCCGCTGGACGAAGGCGTAAGAGACTTCTATCGCGACTTCGCTTTTCAGGATCTTCCATTCGATCCCAAACGGAGCATGATCGTCCGCATTGCCGATCTGAGGCACAATGGCTTCGATGGCAGCATCGATCATTCCTGCTGATTTCTACCTCAGGCCGACATTGAAGATTGCCTTTCATTTTACGACATCCAAATGCGTCGCTTTTGAATGCGCGCGCGTCGTCCCATAACAAGCGGCCCAATTGCGCATGCGGCAATGCTCGCAGATCGAGGAGTGAGAATTCATGGCCGATCTGATCGTCGTCTACTGGCGCGACATCCCTGCCCAGGTCATCGTCAGGAAAGGCCGCCAGAACGCCAAGCGCGAACTGCCGCTGCGCTTCACCGAGGCGATCGACATGTGCGCCATGCGCACCGGCGCCGGCGGCACGGACGACTATCTAGCCGAATGGCGCAAGGCCGATCCGGTTCCGGTCGGCGACGACCTCGAAGCCGAGGTCGAGAAGGCATTCCAGGACATCGACGCGAAATATGACCGCGAGCGGCTGGTCGCTCTGGTGAAGGCGGGCGGCAAAGAAAATGTCTGAAACCATTCCCGCCAAGGAGAGCCCGGCGGCCCTCCAGCCGGTCACCCAGGCCACCCTGGTCAAGAAGGCGGCACCGAAATCCGACTACAAGCCGGCCGACGTGTCGCCACAGCGCCGCGTGCAGCGTTCTTTCGCGGTGAGATTATGGTCAGTCCGGCACTCGCGCCTGCTCGAATGGTTCTATGCCCGCTTCGCCGACACGTTCCTCCTGCTGCATCCTTTGTGGAAAGGCATCGGCTACAGCCGTGTCGAGGCCCCGGTGAAGTTTGTCGAAAAGCGCGTCAAGGGCTTCATGTTCGACTGCCGCATGTGCGGCCAGTGCATCCTGTCCTCGACCGGCATGTCGTGCCCGATGAACTGCCCCAAGCAGCTGCGCAACGGCCCTTGTGGCGGCGTGCGCGCCAACGGCAATTGCGAGGTCGAGCCCGATATGCCTTGCGTCTGGGTCAAGGCCTGGGAAGGGGCGCGCAACATGGAGCACGGCGACAGGATTCTTGCAGTGCAGAAGCCGGTCGACCAGTCGCTGCGCGAAACGTCCGCCTGGCTGCGCGTCACCGCGCAGGCGGCAGCCGCCCGTGAAGCCGCGGCCGATGCGAAGACCGGAGCGGCCGCATGATCGCCCGCCAGCGTGACGAGAACCCGGCCGGCATCCATCTGCCGCTCGACCCCTTGCCCGGCCACACCTCGCGCGGCCGGCTCGAACGCGTCCTGCGACGCGGTGAATTCGCGGTCACCACCGAGCTCAACCCGCCCGACAGCGCCGACCCCGAAGACGTCTACAACAGGGCGAAGATCTTCGACGGCTGGGTCGATGCCATCAATGCGGTCGATGCGTCGGGCGCCAACTGTCATATGTCGTCGGTCGGCATCTGCGCGCTCCTGACCCGCATGGGCTACGCACCGATCATGCAGATCGCCTGCCGGGACAAGAACCGCATCGCCATCCAGGGCGACGTGCTGGGCGGGGCTGCCATGGGCGTCGCCAACATGCTGTGCCTGACAGGCGACGGCGTGCAGGCCGGCGACCAGCCCGGCGCCAAGCCGGTGTTCGACCTCGATTCCATGTCGCTGCTCGAAACCATCCGCATCATGCGCGACAACGGCAAGTTCCTGTCCGGCCGCAAGCTCACCACGCCGCCGCAGTTGTTCCTCGGCGCGGCCGTCAATCCGTTCGCACCACCCTTCGACTTCCGCCCGATCCATCTCGGCAAGAAGATCGCCGCCGGCGCTCAGTTCGTCCAAACGCAGTATTGTTTCGACGTACCGATGTTCAAGACCTTCATGCAAAAGGCACGCGATCTCGGCCACACGGAGAAAGTGTTCGTCCTGTGCGGTGTCGGACCGCTCGCCTCGGCCAAGACCGCCAAATGGATCCGCTCCAACGTGCCGGGAATCCATATTCCCGATACCGTCATCAAGCGGCTGGAAGGCGCCCAGGACCAGAAGAAGGAAGGCAAGCAGCTCTGCATCGACATCATCAACGAGGTGAAGGAAATCCCAGGCGTTTCAGGCGTCCATGTGATGGCCTACCGCCAGGAGGAGTATGTCGCCGAGATCGTCGATGAATCGGGCGTGCTGAAGGGCCGCCAGCCGTGGAAGCGCGAAATCCGCCGCGACGACCAGATGGTCGCCGACCGGCTCGACCATATCCTGCACGACGATGTTACCGAAACCCAGGTGGACATGGTGAAGACCGCGCATTGACTTGCGCGGAGAACCACCATTCGCTTGATCGACAAGAGATAACGATATAAAGAACTCTTTATATCACGACGGAGAGATTTCATGACCCGGACCATCGTTGCCTCGGCGACACGAGAAATCATCATCGGCTTCGACCAGCCCTTCTGCGTGATTGGCGAGCGCATCAACCCGACTGGCCGCAAGAAGCTCGCCGCCGAGATGATCGCCGGCAATTTCGAAACCGTCATCAAGGACGCGCTGGAACAGGCCGCTTGCGGCGCCACCATGCTCGACGTCAATGCCGGCGTCACCGCCGTCGACCCCAACGCGACCGAGCCGGCATTGCTGGTACAGACGCTGGAGATCGTCCAGGGCTTGGTCGACCTGCCGCTGTCGATCGACTCCTCGGTCACCGCCGCGATCGAGGCGGCGCTCAAGGTCGCCAAGGGCCGTCCGCTGGTCAACTCCGTCACCGGCGAGGAGGAAAAACTCGAAGCCATCCTGCCGCTGATCAAGAAATACAACGTGCCGGTCGTCGCCATCTCCAATGACGAGACCGGCATTTCGATGGATCCGGATGTGCGCTTCGCCGTCGCCAAGAAGATCGTGCAGCGCTGCGCCGATTTCGGCATTCCGGCGCATGACGTCGTCGTCGACCCGCTGGTCATGCCGATCGGCGCGCTCGGCGACGCCGGCCGCCAGGTGTTCGCCCTGCTGCGGCGCCTGCGCGAGGAACTGAAGGTCAACACCACCTGCGGCCTGTCCAACATCTCCTTCGGCCTGCCGCACCGCCACGGCATCAACGCCGCCTTCATCCCGATGGTGATCGGCGCCGGCATGACATCGGCCATCATGAACCCGGTGCGTCCGCAGGAAATGGAAGCCGTGCGCGGCGCCAACGTTCTGAACGGCACCGACGAGAATTGCACCAACTGGATTCGCACCTATAAGGATTACAAGCCGGCCGAAGGCGGCCAAGCGGTCGCCGCTCCGACGGCGGTCAATGCACCAGGCGAAGGCGGCGGCAATGGCGGTCGCCGTCGTGGCGGTCGTGAAGCCCGCATGGCAAGGGGATAAGCGCGCAATCGTGAATTCGCATACCAACATCACCGATCCGCTCGTGCTGTTCATGCCGTCGGGCAAACGCGGGCGGTTTCCGGTCGGCACGCCGGTGCTCGACGCCGCGCGCCAGCTCGGCGTCTATGTCGAGAGCGTGTGCGGCGGGCGCGCCACTTGCGGGCGCTGCCAGATCGAGGTGCAGGAAGGCAATTTCGCCAAGCACAAGATCGTCTCCTCCAACGACCACATCTCGCCCAAGGGGCCCAAGGAAGAGCGCTATGAGCGCGTGCGCGGCCTGCCGGAACGGCGCCGCCTCTCCTGCTCGGCGCAGATCCTCGGCGACCTTGTCATCGACGTGCCGCAGGACACGGTCATCAACGCACAGACCATCCGCAAGGATGCCGACACCAGGGTGATCGCGCGCGATACGGCAATCCGCATGTGCTATGTCGAAATCGAAGAACCCGACATGCACAATCCTTCAGGCGATCTCGACCGGCTCAAGATCGCGCTGATGAAGGACTGGAACTTCAAGAACCTCGAATTCGATTTCTATTTGCTGCCGCAGGTGCAGGGCATCTTGCGCAAGGGCAACTGGACCGCGACCGCCGCCATCCACAAGGATGCCGACAGCGATATCGCGCGCGTCATCGCTTTGTGGCCCGGCCTCAAGAACGAGGCCTATGGGCTGGCCTGCGATATCGGCTCGACCACCATCGCCATGCATCTGGTGTCGCTGCTGTCGGGCCGCGTCGCCGCTTCGTCAGGCACGTCGAACCCGCAGATCCGCTTCGGCGAGGATCTGATGAGCCGCGTCTCCTATGTGATGATGAACCCGGATGGCCGCGAAGGCATGACGGTCGCGGTGCGCGAGGCGATCTCGGGCCTCGTCGACAAGGTCTGCGCGGAAGGCAGTGTCCAGCGCAACGACATCCTGGATTCCGTCTTCGTCGGCAATCCGATCATGCACCATCTGTTCCTCGGCATCGATCCGACCGAGCTCGGCGGCGCGCCCTTCGCGCTCGCCGTCTCGGGCGCGGTGCGCATCAAGGCCTCGGATATCGGTCTCAAGCTCAACCCGGGCGCACGTCTCTACATGCTGCCCTGCATCGCCGGCCATGTCGGCGCCGACGCCGCGGCGGTGACGCTGTCGGAGGGCCCGCATCGTCAGGACGAGATGATGCTGATCGTCGACGTCGGCACCAACGCCGAGATCGTGCTCGGCAATCGTGCCCGGGTCGTGGCTGCTTCCTCGCCCACCGGTCCGGCCTTCGAAGGCGCCGAAATCTCCGGCGGCCAGCGCGCCGCGCCCGGCGCCATCGAGCGCGTGCGCATCGATCCCGACACGCTCGAGCCGAAATACCGCGTCATCGGCTCTGAACTGTGGTCCGACGAGCCGGGCTTCCTCGACAGCGTGCAGGCGACCGGCGTCACCGGCATTTGCGGCTCCGGCATCATCGAGATCGTCGCGGAGATGTATCTGGCCGGCATCATTTCCGAAGACGGCGTCGTCGACGGATCGCTCAGCATGCGCTCGCCGCGTATCGTCGCCAACGGCCGCACCTTCTCCTACGTGCTGAAGGAAGGCGAGCCGAAGATCACCATCACCCAGACCGACGTGCGCGCCATCCAACTCGCCAAGGCAGCACTTTATGCCGGCACCAAGCTGTTGATGGAAAAGCAGAACACCGAGCATGTCGACCGCATCCACTTCGCCGGCGCCTTCGGCTCCTTCATCGATCCGAAATACGCCATGGTGCTGGGCCTGATCCCCGATTGCGACCTCGACAAGGTCTCGGCCGTCGGCAACGCCGCCGGCGCGGGCGCGCGCATGGCGCTGCTCAATCGCGGCTATCGTCGCGAGATCGAGGAGACGGTGGGCCAGATCGAGAAGATCGAGACCGCACTGGAGCCCAAATTCCAGGAGCACTTCGTCTATGCGATGGCGTTGCCGAACAAGGTCGATCCGTTCCCGAAACTGTCGGCGGCGGTGAAGCTGCCGCCGCGCAAGACGGTGAGCGAAGACGGCATCGCCGGCGACGCCACCCCGCGCCGGCGCTCGCGCGAAGGCCACGCCGCGCGACGTGGCCGGGAATAAAATTAGGGCACAATGCAACGCCGAGGCGCCTTGGCCGCTTGTCAGTCGTTTGCCTCATTCGATGGCAAGCGCAAGCTGGGCCGCTGAGCCAGCAACGGCATGCTTTTGACGCGCGACCGGTTGAGAAAGCCCGTCAGCGGCTTTTCAATCGACAGGTAAAGCATCGCGGAAAGCGCGATGCTGATCAAGGCAATCGGCGCCGGCTGCCAATTTGGCGGAACCCCAAGCCGCAGCATGATGCCAGTTACCACGACAACCACCAGCACATGCCACAAGTAGATCGAATACGAGGCACTACCAAAAAATGTAAGCAGGGCCACGGGGTTGAACGGTCTGGCACGCTCGGCAAAAACCGCTCCGGCAACGATCAGGGTCGCCGGAATACCCCAACGCAGAACACGAGGCAGCTCGGGGTCAAGCATCTGGATCGTCATCAACAGGAGAAATCCGCCAACAACCAGCGCCAGCGCCGGCACAAGCCGGAGCCGAATATCCTCCATCCACAGCCGCCCGATAACAATGCCGGCCGCGAACTCGAGCATGAGGGGAGAGGTAAAGCGGTAGCCTTTGAGCAGCAAGTTCGATGCGACCATCACCGTCAGCACGCCGATCAGCGCGGCAAAACGCTGCTTCTCGCCTAAAAAGAGCGCCAAGGCGAAAATGACGTAAAACATCATTTCATAGCACAGCGTCCAGCCCTGGATCACCACGGGATGAAGTACCCCATCCTGCACGATCGGAAGAAACACCAGCGAGCCGAAAAAATTTTCCGGGCTCAGCACATGTCCGTAGAGAAATTGCGGCTTGAGGAAAATTGCCAGCGCGGTCAGCACCGTGACGATCCAATAGAGCGGCACGATGCGAACAATCCGACGCCATATGAAACGCCGTGGATTGGCAGGGCGATCGGCCGTGGTCACCCACATGATGAAACCGCTGATGACAAAAAAGCAGGTCGACGCCAGCAGCACCGACCGCGAACGGACCGCCGAACTGTTCGTTGATGTGAAAGCAAACTACCGCGGAAGCGGCGAGTCCTCGAAGGTATTGGATACTGTGAATGTCATTCACGCCATACTCCTTACCCGCACCCCCGATGCTGCAATGCACAATAGCAGACATCCGCCATCTGCTGTCAACGGGCAAGCTAGGTAGGATCGCGGCACGCCCTCTTGGACGCGGCCAAGAAGCGATCGCTCGGGGGTGTCAATCGCCCTGCAATTTCATTTGTATGCAAATGTTTCCGGAATGACTGATCCGGAAACCAAATCACCGTTTTCGCGAAATCCGACCGATACATGGCAGGCGCATTTACCCGGCATCGAACGGCGGCCGAAGATAATCCTCGGCCGCCGCCGTTCTTCAAGGGAGATGAAAATGTCGATGTTCGAAAATCTCGGCCGCTACGGTGCGACCATCAGGCAGGCCCATGCCAGGAACAAGGCCGTCCGCGCCCTGAACAGCCTGCCGGCGCATGTCCAGAAAGACATCGGCTGGCCGGCCTCGCCGCCCAGCGACCCGCAGGCGGCGCTTTCCGCCCTGCTTTTGGGCTTTACGCGCTGATGACCTTCGCCGAAAAGTGCAAACTGCTCGGCACGCGCCGGAGCCCGCGAGGGGCTCCGGCCGTCACCAGCAACCGCCTGCGCGCAGCCCTTCTGCCGCAGCGCTGATCCCTCCCGCGAGAAATGCGGCGCCCATCACAGCGACGTGTGCACACAGCGTAAATCTTGACATCTTCGACCAGGGCACGATCTTCAAATATGAAGGGGACTTCTCTTAGTCGGCTGCCGCCGAAGTTCGTGTATCCGCATGCCAAGTTTGAAAAGCCACGTCGTATCCTTCGTGCTCAGGCACAGTCGCAAGAAGGCGTTTTCCAGCCCGGAAAACCTGCAGCGCTGGATCGCTGCGGCGCGCCGGACAGAGGACCATCACCCTCCGGTGTCAGTGCAGCAGCGCTTCAACATCGAGACGCGCACCGTCGACGGCTTTCCCGTCTACGAGATCGCCCCCAGGGCCGGCGAGCGCAAGCGGGTTCTCTATCTGCACGGCGGCGCCTATGTCTTTGAAATCACGCCCTATCATTGGCACCTGATCGCCGACATGGCCGACCGGCTGGGCTATGCCTTTACTGTGCCCATCTATCCCATCGCGCCCGAGCATGACTTCCACGCCATGTTCGGCATGGTCGGCGACGTCTATCGCCGGATGCTCGGCGAGACGGAGGCGGAAGACATAATCTTCATGGGCGATTCCGCCGGCGGCAACATGGCCGTGGTGCTCACCATGATGGCTGCCGAAGAAGGCCTGCCCTTGCCGTCGCGCCATGTGCTGATCTCACCCGGCCTCGACGTCTCGCTTGCAAACCCCGAGGTGTTCGAGGCGGAGCGGAACGATCCCTGGCTGGGCATCGCGGGCGGACGGGAGGCCATCCGGCTCTACAGTGCCGGAATAGACCCGACTGACTGGCATATCAGCCCCGTCTATGGCGATCTCTCGGTACTACCCAGGACATTGCTCCTGGCGGGCTCTCGCGATCTTCTCACGCCCGACAATCTGATCTTCGCACAAAAAGCACGGGCCGCTGGCGTCGAGGTAGAGCTCGTGCACGAGGAAGGCATGTTCCACGTCTGGCCGCTGATCGATATGCCGGAATCGCGCCGCGCGCGCGAACGGATCGTGGCGTTTCTGACCGAGAACCCCTCACCCCCTGTTGAAGGCGCCGGAGCAGGCTTCGAAGCGCCGTCCACCGAGGCTTCGGGGCAGGGCCTCCAGTCAGAGTACCCCGGTTGATCAGAACTTGCCGGTTTCCCGGAAGACTTCGAACGTCGCCCGGATGTGGTCGGCCACCGCCTTGACCGGCGCGCTGGCGTCCGGCGCTACCACCATGGCGAGGTTGTAGGTGCCGATATCGGGCATGCCGTCCTTGGGGCAGAGCTCGACCATGTCGTTGCCGAGGAAAGACTTCGGCAGCGGCGCCACGGCGAGATCTGACATGATGGCGGCGCGCTGGCCGGCCGTATGCGCGCTCATATACGCGATGCGGTAGTTGCGGCCCTCGCGGCTCAGCGCTTCGAGCGCCCCTGCCCGCCAGGCGCAGCCCTCTTCCCACAGCGACACCGGCAAGGGTTCGCGCAGATGCGCGCAGCCGCCCTTGGCGCCGGCCCAGACGATCGGCTCCGTCAACAGCACCTCGGCGCCGAGCGCGCTGGTCTTGTAGGAATTGGTGAGCAGCGTGATGTCGAGCGCCCGGTCATCCATGCGCCGGCGCAGATTGCTGCTCTGGTCGATGGTGACGTCGACGGCGATCGATGGATGCGACTGCGCAAAACGCTTCAGCACATGCGGCAGCACGCGCTCGCCATAATCGTCCGGCGAACCCAGCCGCACCACGCCGACAATGTCGGGAATGATGAACTTGGACACCGCCTCGCGATTGATCGACAGCAGACGACGGGCATAGCCCAGCAGCATTTCCCCGTCGGTGGTCAGCGTCACCGAGCGCGCATCGCGCGCGAACACCGAGCGGCCCAGAATATCTTCCAGCTTCTTGATCTGCATGGAGACCGCCGAGGGCGTACGGAAGACGGCATTGGCCGCGGTGGTGAAGCTGCCGGTTTCGGCGATCGCCACGAAAGTGCGCAGCACGTCGAGGTCCAGCAGCGGCAGCGGATGATTGAGTGGGGCGTTCATGACGATCGACCTTCAATTTTTCTGATGCAAACTATCATTCCATTTCGTTTGATTGAACATCAGTTCGGGCGCATAGTCAACTCCATCGAAGCAGGATGCTGCCAAGGCAGCCACGAAACGATCACGACACAGACCTGCCTTCGACATGCAATGAAGCTGATACAGACCTGACGTAAGGCATTGCCGGGCACTTCCGCCCCGACACGAGGAGATCGAAATGTCTATCCTGTCATCCATCGGTCGGCTTGCGACCGAATTCAGCGCGGCCCGCGCCCGCTACCAGACCGAACGCGCCATCCGCTCCCTGCCGATCGAGCTGCAGAAGGATATTGGCTGGCCTGAAGCGGCCGACACGAAGGCCGGCATACGCGCCGGCGTCGGATCCTGGGCTGGAGCAAAGTAAACCGTGTGTATCATGCATTGAAGGCCTGCCGCGCAAACCGCCGGGCAGGTCTTCTTGTTTTACCGACCTGTTTTGCCGTTTTATTTGCGTTCACATGAATTTCGGAGCCATGCTGCCGCTGCATGGCGCATATGAACAAGCCGCATAGCGGCTGGGTTTTGAGCTAACGCTTTGTAAGCTAACGAAAAATCCGGGAGTGCCTACAAAGGCTCCCGCCTTGCGTGTCGCTTTTCATATGAAGTGCTTCGCTTTTGCGATTTAGTTTTTACTTACACAAGCCTATATCCACGCCAGCAAACGAGCTGCCCCACTCCATCAAGCGAAGGCGACCCGTCTGAGCAACCGATTGGAGATGAACATGAAGCTTTTTGCCCGCCTTTTCCCTCGCCGCGAAATGAACCTGACCACGGCCCTCGAGCGCCAGCGCCTTGCCAACACCATGCCCGGCCAGACCGGCGCCATGGCTGCCGCACGCCTCGGTTTCGTCGCCTGAACCGATCCCGCAGGCAGCGCTCCTTCGCGCTGCCTGAATAGATGACGCCGCCCGGTTCCGCCGAGGCGGCGTTTGTTTGCACACCCCTGACGGCGCTTCCATCATGGACGGCGCCGCGGCTGCGCGGCATCGCAACACGATTGCCCATTTGCGACCCATGTCGCAAATTAAATCTTGCTAAAGCTCCTTAGCCGATTGACAAGGATGGTTTTTCCTGTTGTCGCTATGCTATTCGCGACATTCTGTTCGCGCCATGGCTGCGTGAGGTTCCCGTGAACGCCGTTAAGCATCCGATCAAGCGATCGTTTGTATTTTTTCTCATTCCCGACTTCACCATGATCGCGTTTGCGACGGCGCTCGACCCGCTGCGCTCGGCCAATCGCATGCTCGGCTACGAGGCCTATCGATGGCGCCTCGCCAGCATCGACGGCAAGCCGGTGCGCGCTTCGAACGGTGTCGAATGCGCGGTCAACACCTCGCTGGAGGAGGAGCGCAGGAAAATGGGAGGGCCGGATCGCCCCAACATGGCCATCGTCTGTAGCGGCACCAATGTCGAGCGCTATCAGAACAAGTCCGCTTTCGCATGGCTGCGCGAGGAATACAATCGTGGCGTCTCCGTCGGCGGCCTGTGCACCGGAGCGCATGTTCTGGCCGCTGCCGGCCTGTTGTCCAACAAGCGCTGCGCCATCCATTGGGAGAACCTGCCGGGCTTCTCCGAGGCATTCCCGAAGGCCAATGTCTTTGCCGACCTGTTCGAGATCGACCAGAACATCTACACCTGCGCCGGCGGCACCGCCGCGCTCGACATGATGCTGAAGCTGATCGGCGACGATTTCGACGAGAATCTCGTCAACCGCGTCTGCGAACAGGTGCTGACCGACCGTGTGCGCAGCCCCACCGACCGCCAGCGCCTGCCGCTGCGCGCCCGGCTCGGCGTACAGAACTCGAAAGTGCTGACCATCATCGAACTGATGGAAGGCAATCTGTCGGAGCCGCTGTCGCTGATCGAGATCGCCGACCATGTCGACCTGTCGCGTCGCCAGATCGAGCGGCTGTTCCGCACCGAGATGGGACGCTCGCCGGCCCGCTATTATCTCGAAATCCGCCTCGACCGTGCAAGGCATCTCTTGATCCAGTCCTCGATGCCGGTGGTCGAGGTGGCGGTCGCCTGCGGCTTCGTTTCGGCCTCGCATTTCTCGAAATGCTACCGCGAGCTCTACGCCCGCTCGCCGCAGCAGGAACGCGTCGACCGCAAGCAGCTGCTGGCGGCATAGAGGCGCGCCTCAGAGCGCCTCTGCCGACCGCATCGCCTCGACACGTATGTCCTCGGTCAGCCGCGTCTTCAACACGGAGAATTCCGGACTGGTCTTCAGCGTGTAGTGGCGCGGGTGCGGCAGGTCGATGGCGACGTCCGACTTGATCCGGCCGGGCCTGGCCGTCATCACCACCACGCGCGATGCCATGAAGATCGCCTCCTCGATGTCGTGGGTGACGAACAGAACCGTCTTCTTGCGCCGTTCCCAGATGCCGAGCAGCAACTCCTGCATCAGCCCGCGCGTCTGGTTGTCGAGCGCGCCGAACGGCTCGTCCAGCAAAAGGATCGCGGGGTCATTGGCCAGCGCCCTGGCGATCGCCGTGCGCTGCTGCATGCCGCCGGAAAGTTGCTTCGGCCAGTGGTTCTCGAAGCCCTTCAGCCCGACGAGGTCGATATAGGAGGCGACGATTTCGCCCCTCTCCCGCTCGGCCATGCCGCGTTCGCGCAGGCCGAAGGCGATGTTTTCGGCGACCGTCAGCCATGGGAACAGCGTATAGGACTGGAAGACCATGCCGCGATCCGGCCCCGGCCGGATCACCGCTTTGCCGTCGAGCAGCACGCGCCCTTCGCTCGGCGCCTCCAGCCCGGCGACGATGCGCAAGAGCGTCGACTTCCCGCATCCCGAAGGTCCCAGGATGGTGATGAAATCATTGGCCGCGACCGCCAGGTCGACAGGCATCAGCGCCTGGACCGGTGAGCCGCCGCGCACGCCGGCGAACGTGCGCGAGACGCCCTCGATGAGAAGCTTGCTCATGCCAGGCTCCATGGGAAGAGCCAGCGATTAAGCGCCTTGAAGGCAAGATCGGACAACAGCCCGATCAGCCCGATGACGATGATGCCGAAGATGATCTGGCCGGTTGCCAGTCGCGACTGGCTGTTGATGATCATGTAGCCGATGCCCGACGACGAGCCGATCAGTTCAGCGACGATGACATAGGTCCAAGCCCAGCCGAGCACCAGCCGCAGCGTCTCGGCGATCTCGGGCGCATTGGCGGGCATGATTACACGCTTGACGATGCCGTTGTCCGTGGAGCCGAGCGTGTAGGCCGCCTCGACGAGATCGCGGCGCGTTGAGCCGACCTTTACCGCGATGATCAGGATGATCTGGAACACGGAGCCGACGAAGATGACCAGCAGCTTCTCCAGTTCGCCTATGCCGGCCCAAAGGATGAGCAGCGGAATGAAGGCCGAGGCCGGCAGGTAGCGGGCGAAGGAGACGAACGGCTCCAGGAACGCCTCGACAGGTTTCCACGCGCCCATCGCTATGCCCAGCGGCACGGCGACGGCCGATGCCAGCACAAAGCCGCCGAAGACGCGCCAGATGGTGATCAGTATGTCGAGCCAGAACCGGTCCTCGACCAGCAGCCGCCAGCCATCCCGCAGCATCGACAGCGGATCGGCGAGAAAGATGCGGTTGACGTGGCCGCCAAGCGTGATCCACGCCCAGAAAACGACGAACAGCACGAAGAAGGAAATGCCGAGCACGGTTCGCGTGCCCGGCGAGATCGGATGCAGGGGGCGCGGCATTTACAACGGTCCTTGTGGAAGCGAAACGGCGGCGCGGGGCGCCGCCGCAAGACAGCGGCCGCTCAGTTCGCCACGGCGCTGGTATCGGCCAGCGTGGAGACGTCAGGCGCTTCCTTGATCAGCCCCATCTGCAGCAGAAGCTCGCCGGCGGTCTTGGAGAAATCCTGGAACTCCTTGGTGAAGAACTGCTTGTTCTCCGCCCGGTCGGCCCATTTCAGGTACTTCGCCGAATCCTCGAACTCCTTGGCCGACTGTTTCACGTCCGCGCCCATGATGCCGTAGGATTTCTGCGGGTCCTTCTTGATCAGGTCGAGCGCGTCGAAATAGCTGTCGGCAAGCGCCTTGGCGGCGTCCGGATTGGCTTTGAGGAATTCGGGCGTGCAGCCGACCGTGTCGAGCACCATCGGGTAATCGAGCGTGGTCGCCAATATGTGGCCCTGGTCGGCCTTGTCGCGCACCGCCGAGATGAACGGCTCATAGGTGACGGCCGCGTCGTTCTGGCCGGCAAGGAAGGCCTGCGCCGCCGCGTCCGGCTCGAGATTGACGACCGTGACATCCTTTGTCGACATGCCGTTCTTGTTCAGCACCCAGGCCAGCAGGAAATAGGGCGAGGTGCCCGGCGCCGAGGACGCGACAGTCTTGCCCTTGAGGTCGGCGACGGTCTTGATGTCGTTGCGCACCACGATGCCGTCGGCGCCGTAGGATTTGTCGAGCTGGAAGATCTGCTTGGTGGTCACGCCGCTGGCGTTCCACACCTGCCACGTCTCGACCGTGGTGGCGGCGCATTGCAGGTCGCCGCTGGCGATGGCGAGCGGGCGGCTGGCCTGCGGCACTTTCTTCAAGGTCACGTCGAGGCCGTGCTTCTCGAAGAGTCCCGCCTGTTTGGCGAGCGTTAGCGGCGCGAAGCCGGTCCAGCCGCTGATCCCGATAGTGACCGATGTGGCGGCCGTCGCCGGCGCGGACAAGCCGGCGGCAAGCGCCAGCGTAAGGATAATGGTCCTGTTCATGTCAGTTCCCCTTTGTTTTCTCTGGGGGAATGTTCACGGACGCCGCCCGGCTGTCAATGAACAGGGCCGTGTTTGCCCACATCGTCGGCGACGAAGGTTCGCCTTGCCGCCACAAAACGGCAAGGCCGAGGACCTTGTCGTCAATACTGGTCGCAGTAGCACTCCGCGGACGAGATTCGGTCGTTCCAGTCGCTACCGCCGAAATCGCGGACCCTGCGCCTGATCTCGATCGATCGGCCTCCCCTGCGCGAATCCTCATAGGCAACGAGAGTGCAGCCTCGGCGAACGATCACCGACGACACGCGGTCGTTCCAGAACTCGCGGCCGCGAAAATTGACCGAATCGTCGGCCCCGAGCGCGATCGACCGTCCGCGAAAATTGCCATTTTCGAACATGATGCAGGCGGCCTGATCGTCGTATTGGGCGCTGGCGCCGTCGGCGTAAAGCATGGACGCGACCGCAGTCAGGATAGCTAGACGTCTCATCTGGTGTTTCCTCGGTTTGACCGCGTCACCCCGCCCGCCGGATGGCGCGGCAAGATCAGTTTGCCACTGCTTCTGCCGGACTGGCAAGCCTGGAACAGTTCGGCATTTCACGGAAACGCCGAACCGCTTTAACTATTTTTTTCAATCAATTCCAAAGGGAAAGCGTTACGCGCGTACCGGCAAAGCGCTATGCGCTTTTTCTGGAATTTCTCAGCGGCTATCGAGCATCCAATTGCGGTTGCGCCACATCTTTTCGCCGACCAGGCAATCGCTGGTTTGTTCGGCCTGCGCCAGCACCACCGGCGGACGATTGGCCTGGTCAACCGACCGCGGCGAGGCCGGGCCGGCGAGCTCAAGCACAAGCTTGCGGCGGATAGCTTCGGGAAACTGCGTCCAGTCGTTGACCGGAACCATGAAGGCTCCGGGACCGCCGATGACGCAGTCGCTGTAATAGCGGTCGAGATCGTTGACATCGTAGGCGCTGGTGAAACCGCCGCGGGTCATCAGCGGCAAGCCGTTTATGACGATGCCTTGCTTGACCACCTCGTCGCGGATGATATCGACCGGCGCGCCCTGGTTGTTGGGGCCGTCGCCGGAAATATCGATGACCCGCTTCGTCCCTTGAAAGCCACTTTCTGCGAAAAGGTCCGCGCCGAATTCCAGCGCGCCGGAGATAGACGTGCGCCGCGCGCTGTTGGGAGGCTGGGCGGACAGCCGCGCCACCACCTGCTCGGCGTCGGCGCGAGTGGAGATCACCGTCCACGGCACGATGACGTGCTGCGAGTTGGTGCCAGCCCATTCGACATAAGTAACGGCGATCCTGCCATAAGCGCCGGCGGCGATGGCTTGCAGCACATGATCGTGCGTCAATGCAGCCGCGTAGCCGCGACGCTGGATCTCGAGCTCGTCCGCCGACATGGACAGCGAGACGTCGACCGCCAGCACCAGTTCGACGTCGACGGGTTCGTCCGCGAGCGACACCGGGGCCAGCCACAGCATCAGCGCCAGGGCGGCGGCGCCTGAAAGCAGATGTCTTGCGCGAGCAAAAGCAGACATGCCGCAGGGTAAGCCAGAATCGCCAGCCGAAAAAGAGAAAAGCCCGACCTTGGCCGCCGGGCTTATCCAAAAATTTGCTCACGAGTCCTGCTGGGAGGTTGCCTAGCTTCTCGGCTTCAGATTCTCCGGATCGTAGAGCGGCTTGTAGCCGACACCAGCGACTTCGACCGGATAGGTCTCGCCGAAATACTCCACCTTCAGCTTGCGGCCCTCTTGGGCATAGGCCCATGGCAGATAGGCGAGCGCGATGTTCTTGCCGATGGTCGGGCCGTAGGCGACCGACGTGGTGAAGGAACGGCGGCCGAGTTCGTCGACCAACGTCTCGCCGGTCTCGGGGTCCAGCACCGGCATCGTGCCCACCGGATAACGCGCCACACCCTTGGAATCGGTGTTTTCGGTCATCACCAGCGTGCACAGCATCGCCGGCTGGTGCTCGCGGGCGCGGTATTCCAGGTGCTTGGCCTTGCCGCAGAAGTCGTTCTCCTTGACTTTCGGGCGGGCAAGATCGGCCTCGAGCAGGTTGTACTCGGTGAGCAGATCGGCATTCTGCAAACGCAGGCTCTTTTCCATGCGCCGCGTATTGGCATAGGTCTCGACGCCGAACGGCATGACGCCGGTCGAGCGCAGCGCATCCCAGACGGCCAGGCCGTCCTCGTAGCGCATGTGCAGTTCCCATCCCTGTTCGCCGACATAGGAGATGCGGAAGGCGGTGACGTCCTTGCCGGCGATCCGGATCGGCTTGATCGCGGCGAACGGGAAATTCTCCAGCGCAAGGCCCTCGGGATTCTCGACCACCTTTTGCAGGGTTGCTCGCGCGTTCGGGCCCCAGATGCCGATGGTGACGTATTTTTCCGTCACATCGGTGATGGTGACATCGAAACCTTTATCCTGCGCGGTGCGGCGCATGTACTGGAAGTCGCGCGGGCCGGCGTCTGCGCCATCGATCAAACGGCAGCGGTCGGCCATGCGGATGACCGTGAAGTCGGCGCGCACCATGCCTTCCTCGTCGAGGAAGTGGGTGTAGATGCCCTTGCCGATATTGTTGTCGCCGCCGATCTTGGCCGCGCACAGCCACTCCAGCAGCGCGACGTGGTCGGGTCCCTCGATGTCATACATCGAAAAGTGCGACAGGTTGACGATGCCGCAGTCTTCGCTCATCGCCAGATGCTCGGCATTGGACACGCGCCAGAAATGGCGGTTGTCCCATTCGTTCTCGCGCACCGGCACCCGGTTGGCGTATTTCTCCAGAAGATGCTCGTTGGCGGCATAGCCGTGCGCGCGCTCCCAGCCGCCCAGCTCCATGAAATAGCCGCCGAGTTCCTTCTCGCGCTCCCAGAACGGCGAGCGCCTGATATTGCGGCCCTTGGAGAAGGGCTCGCGCGGATGCACGGCAGGATTGTAGACCTTCATCGCCGTCTCGGTGCAGCGATCCCAGATGAACTGCTCCTTGGTCTGGTGCGGATAGAAGCGCGCATAGTCGATGGCGTGATGGTCGATCGAGGTGCGGCCGTCCGTCATCCAGTCGGCGATGAGCTTGCCCATGCCGGGGCCGTCCTTGACCCAGATGGCGACGGCATACCACAGCCCCCTCACCTTCTGGCTCTCGCCCATGGACGGACCGCCATCCGCCGTCACCTGCAGCAGGCCGTTGAAGGAATGGCTTTCGTTGTAGCCGAGTTCGCCCAGGATCGGCGTCAGTTCCATGGCGCGCTCCAGCGGCGCCAGGATCTGCTCCATGTCGAGGTCGCGCTGCGAAGGCGAAAGCCGGGCCTGGTCCTTCTCGAGCAGGTCGCGCGGATGGCAAAGGCGTGGATTGGTCTCTTCGTAGTAACCCCACTCGATCTGCCCGCCCTCGGCGGTCTTGGGATCACCGGTGTCGCGCATATAGGCGGAATTGCCCTGGTCGCGCAGCAGCGGCCAGCCGATCTCCTTGCCGGTGCCGGCGAACTCGTTGTAGGGGCCGAAGAAGGTGAGCGGATGGTCGATCGGCATGACGGGCAGGTCCTCGCCCACCATCTCGGCGATCAGCCGCCCCCAGATGCCGGCGCAGACGATGACGTAGTCGGCCTCGATGGTGCCGCGGTCGGTCACCACGGCGCTGATGCGGCCGTCCTTGACAACGAGCGACCGGGCCGGCGTGTTGGCGAAGGATTTGAGCTTGCCCGAGGCTTCCGCCTGGTCGACGAGCTTGCCGGCGACCGTCTGCGAGCGCGGGATGACCAGGCCGGCGTCGGGATCCCACAGGCCGCCCTGCACCATTGCCTCTTCGATGAGCGGGAATTTCTCCTTGATCTCGGCCGGTTCGATCAGCCGGGCGCGCGTGCCAAAAGCCTTGGCCGAGGCGATCTTGCGCTTGATTTCGTCCATGCGGCTGTCATCGCCGACGCGCGCGACTTCGAGGCCGCCGATGCGCGCGTAATGGCCCATCTTCTCGTAGAAATCGATGGAGTAGAGCGTCGTCCAGCAGGACAGGAAATCGTGGCTGGTGGTGTAGCAGAAGTCGGAAGCGTGCGCCGTCGAGCCGATGTCGGTCGGGATGCCTGATTTGTCGATACCGACAATGTCGTCCCAGCCGCGTTCGATCAGGTGATGGGCGATCGACGCGCCGACAATGCCACCCAGGCCGATGATGACGACCTTCGCCTTGTTCGGAAACTCTGCCATTGCCCGCGACTCCAGGTGCTGTTGCGGGCGGCGTCGGCGCCCGTCTGATCGGCGCACAATATGCAGACGACGATGAGCGCGCTACCGCCTGTTTGCGACACGCCGCGAATGCGTCGCGACCCGATTTGGATCAGGAAAATCGCTGCCGTCAGGCGAAGGCCCAGATGTCCTCGGCCTGGAAACCGACCTGGTAGCCGGCGGTCTTGAGCTTGACCACGATCTGGCCGATCTCCGGAGCGGGCAGTGCGCCGACCTCGACCTTGATCATGCCCGGACGGTAGCGTTGGAGATCGAGTTGCTCGAAGACCATCCAGTCTGCGCCCTCGCAATCGACGAGGAAGGCGTCGATATGGCTGATGCCGTTGCGGTCGAGCAATGTCTGCAAGGTCTCGGACGGCACTTCGATGTCCCTGAGATAGGGCGCGAATTTGTTGAAATTCACGTCATCCTCGCCCCAGGCATTCTTGCCCGACATCAGGTTGGTGTCGGTAACCGAGGAGCAGCCGATGAACTCGATCGGCAGCGTGCCGGCCTCGAGCGCGGCGGCATCGAAGGTGTGGACGGTGATCGTCCCCCTTGTTTTCGTGACGGCAACCGGCTCGATGATGAAGCGGCTGGTATCGGGATAATTGGCGCGCAGGCGCTTCTGGTTATAGGGGATCGGCTCGACCAGCAGGGCACGGGCGCCCGGTATGCGATGCAGCCACGGCGTGACGTCGTCGAACAGGGCGCCGTCGCAGGCACCGACATTGACCATCTGGAAAGGCCGCCTTGTCCCGCCGAAGCGCGCTTTCAGTGCCGCCCCGGCCAGGAATTTCGTGCCGCGCAGCGACGGACCGCGGTCGAGCAAACCAGCCGGAAGGCCAAGCGACAGCGCGATGCGCGTCAGGCTGGACAGCGAACTCATGGCGTGTCTCCGGGAATGGCATGCAAGGCGGCGCGGTGCTGGCCGCGGGCGATCGTCGCCCACAGCGCCATGAAAGGGGCGGCCAGCAGCAGGAATGGCGGGACCAGATGCGGGAAATAGATGCGCGTGTCGTGGATCGGGAAGACGGTGAATTTAGCCAGCGCGCCGAGCACGAGCGCCGCGAACAGAATGCCGGCGCGTCGGTTGATCCGGAAGCCGGCACGGCCGACCGCGTACCAGCCGGCCAGCGCCAGCACCGAGACGCCGACCCAGCTGTTCAGGTTGACGGCGCGCAGCAGCGATGCGGCAAATGCCTTGAGATAGGCAACGACGGAGAACGGCGGCTCGAACCCGTCCATGTTGTAGTGCTGCTCGACGCTGGAGAACCACAGATGCGGCCACCAGCCAGGATGATGCGCCCAGTGCGAGATGGCGAAATAGGCGACGAAGGACGCCGCAAAACCGACCAGCGCACCCCATGCCTGCTGCCGGAAGGCGATGAGCAGAACGGCGAAAACGGCAAGAAAGACAATATTGTCCGGCCGCACCATGAAGGCGAGGAAGAGCAGGATCGCCGTCGCCGCCTCGCGGCCCCTGACATAGGCGTAAAGCCCGCCGAGCAGCAGCGCCGAAGTCAGCAGATCCGGCGTCGAGGCGCGCGCCGCATCGCCGAAATCGGCCATGATCAACACCGCGCCGATCACCGGCGCCAGCGCCAAGGCCTTTTCCGAGCGCAGCCAGAGCAGCGTGATCGCGCCGAACAGCAGCACCGAGGCCACCTGCACCAGCCGCATCGCTTCGACCGGCGACATCGCCGCGCTCAGCGTCGACAGGATCTCGGCGTAGAGGAACTTGATCCGGTACATGCCGAGCAGCGAATGGAAGTCGGCGGCATTCTCCGCCATGT
Organism: Mesorhizobium sp. BR1-1-6; assembly: GCF_020165355.1. Lineage (NCBI taxonomy): Bacteria > Pseudomonadati > Pseudomonadota > Alphaproteobacteria > Hyphomicrobiales > Phyllobacteriaceae > Mesorhizobium > Mesorhizobium sp. BR1-1-6. The sequence goes on from NZ_JAIUHZ010000005.1 coordinate 253,634, forward strand.
GGCTGCGGAAGCCGCCGCCATCATCGGTCAGCGTCTTGTAGTCACCTGCCGAGACCCCGGCCTTGACGGTGTTGTAGGCATAATCATGCAGCGCCTGCGCATCGGGGTATGTGCCTTCCTCTGATATGGCGAGATAGGGAAGCATGTCCCAATTGGCATCGGGCATCAACCAGGCCGTCAGCGCCGTCAAAAGGATGTAGAGCGCGAAAGCCGCCGCGCCGATGGGTGCCGCCAGCCGCGCATAGGTCCCCTCACCCCACGCCAGGCCGGCCGCTGTGAGCCGGTCGAGCGGGTTTTGCGGAGTGGGCGACTTGGTCAGCATCGTCGTGGGGCTCAACGAACCTGGCTTTTGACGAAATCCTTCACGATTCCCACAATGCCGCGCGACAAAAGGCTGTCGAAAGCATCGACAAACCGGTCGACATGCTCGCGCTGGCAGATCAGCGGCGGCTCGAGCCGGATGACGTTGCGGTTGTACTCGGTGAAGGCGACGAGCACGTCATAGTCACGCAGCAGCAGCGCGCCGACGAAGCCCGACAGCGAACCCTTCAGCTTGTCGTCAAGCACGCTGACCACCGGCCGCAACACCGTGGGCAAGGTCTGCGAGAAATCATGGAACTCGAGCCCGATCATGAGCCCCTTGCCGCGGACATCCTTGATGACCTTGGGGTATTTGTCCTTCAATGCCTGGAGGCGCTGCAAAAGGTACTCGCCGGTAGCGGCGGCATTGTCGATCAGGCCCTCGTCATAGAGAACGTTGAGCGCTTCGATCGAGGTGACGCAGGCCTCGCCCATGCCGCCGAAAGTCGCCATGGCATGGATCATCGCCGTCTTCGGCGTGCCATAGGCCTTCATATAGATCTCGCGCCTGGCGACCATCGCGCCGACCGCCGCCTTGCCGCCGCCGAGCGACTTGGCGAGCGCCGTCACGTCGGGAACGACGCCATAATGTTCGAAAGCATAGAAGCGGCCGGAGCGGCCATAGCCGCACTGCACTTCGTCGGCCACCCACAGCACACCGTATTGATCGCACAATGCGCGCAGCTTCTGCCAATATTCCGCGGGCGCCTGGATGATGCCGCCGCCGCCCTGGATGGTTTCCAGCACGATGACGCCGATCTCGGGATCGGCGCGGAATGCGCGCTCGACCGCTTCGATGTCGGCGAACGGAATCCGGACCGCATTGTCCGCCACCTTGAAATCGGCGCGGTAGAGCTGGCCGTCGGTGATCGCCAGCACACCCTTGGTCTTGCCGTGGAAGGAATTCTCGGCATAGACGATTTTCGGCCGCTTCGGGCCGGCGGCACGCTCGGCGAGTTTTACCGCCGCTTCCATCGCTTCCGAGCCGGACGAGCCCAGAAACACCATGTCGAGATCGCCGGGCGAACATTTGGCGATGTTGTGGGCCAACGCGGCCGCATATTGCGACATGAAGGCGATGGCGATCTCCTGGCGCTTCTCCTCCTGGAATTTCTTGCGCGCTTCGAGGATGCGCGGATGGTTGTGGCCGAAGGCCAGCGAACCGAAGCCGCCGAAGAAATCCAGGATCTTGCGGCCGTTCTGGTCGATGTAGAACATGCCCTCGGCGCGCTCGATCTTGATCTTGTGGAAGCCGAGCAGCTTCATGAAATGCAGCTGGCCCGGGTTGAGATGCGCCTTGAACAGGTCGGTCATCGCAGCGACGTCCATCGCCTTGGCCTGCTCGACGCTGATCAGGTCAGGCTTGGCGATGGTGGCTGGCGACAGCGCCGGCGCGCTGACCATGGTGCGCGCGCTCGCCTGATCGGGTTTGGCCATGACGGTCATTTCAATCTCCTGTCCGCGCGCAGGATCGGGGATCGTGCGCAGATGAAACTGTTGGCGGGCTGCTATTCGGCGGGCACATGTTTGGTGGCGACGGCGTGGCCGGCCTTCCTGGCGCGGTATTCGCTGTAGGCGGCGATCAGCATGTCCTCGTCGCGATGTTGCGGCACCCAGCCGAGTTGGCGTCCCGCTTTGGAGACGTCGAGCACGCACTCCTCGTCGGCGATCAGATATTGCTCGGGATCCATAATCGGCAGGTTCATCAGGTCGAGCAGGTCGAGCGTGCGCTTCACCGCCCAGCCCGGCGTCGGAATCAGGATCGATTTCGAACCGGCATGCCTGATCAGGTCGCCGAGCAATTTCCTTACCGGCGGCGGGTTGAGCGAACCCAGATTATAGGCCTCGTTCGGTACGCCGGCTTTCCAGGCCGCGCGGGCAGCTTCCGCACAATCGAAAACAGAAATGAACTGGTATGGATTCCGGCCCGAGCCGATCATCGGCACCGGAAGGTTCCAGTCGATCAGCTTGAACAGTTTTTCAAGGATGCCGAGGCGGCCGGGACCGATGATCAGGCGCGGACGAAACAGCGAGATCGACATGCCGCGCTTGCGCCATTCGGCGGCCAGTTCCTCCGTCTTCTGCTTCGACCAGCCATATTCGCCGAGCGGCGCGACCGGATGCTCCTCGGTCATCGGGAAGGTGACCGTATGGCCGTAGATCATGTCGGTCGTGTAGTGGACAAGCCTGGGTGCGCCAGCCTTGTCCATCGCCTGCATGATATGCTCGGTGCCATGGAAATTGACCGGAAAGAAGAAATCGTGCCGCTTGGCGCGCACCTGGATCGGCGACAGCATCTTTGCCGACAGATTATAGACCATGTCGTCGGCCTTCAGCCCAACCGCCGCCACCGATGCGGGATCGGTCACGTCGCAATGGATGAAGCCGACGTTGCGATAATGCGCCAGGTCGCTCTTGACGATGTCGGCGACGACAACCTCCTCGCCATCCGCCACGAGCTTCGGGCCAAGGTGGCGGCCGACAAAGCCGTCGCCGCCGAAAATCACATGTCTCATCGAACGATCTCGCTGGTGCCGATCTTGTCGGGAGTGATGGAAACGGTCTGTTCGTCATGTCCCCGGTCACCCAGGTCTCGGCCGCTTTGGGCGATCAGCACCGTGCCCACGCAGATGCAGGCGATACCCGCGATGCGCCAGCCGTTGAGGTCCTCGCGGAAGACGAAATAGGCGAAGACCGCGACGGCGACATAGGCGAGGCTAAGGAAGGGATAGGCAAAGGAAAGCTCGACCTTGGACAGCACGTAGAGATGCGAGGCCATGGAAATGACGAAGGTGCACAGGCCGAGGAACACCCAGGGGCTGAAGACGATCTGCAACAGCTTGATAAGCGGGTTGGCGCCTTCGAACGAGATCGGCCCAAGCGACATCATGCCTTGCTTCAGCATCAGCTGCGCGGCCGCATTGGTCATGACCGTAAAGAGAATGAAGACGATATATTTCATAGCTGCTCACCCACCCGTGACGCCTTCTATTACAAACCCGAAAAGATTTCGTGAACTCACAAGGATATTTTGAGTAAATCTCCTCGTTAACCAGTCGCTAACCAAGATCCATTTCAATTTTATCTATTCGGCGGCCTCGGCGCCCCGCCTTCCCAGGTCGATGTTTTTCGCGGTGCGCGCCCAGAAGCCGGACATGAAGGCCGGATCGCGCTGCGCCTCCAGCCGCGACCACTCCGGAAAGGACGCGGCGAAGGTCGCGGCACTCATGCGCGCATCCTTGTAGGGGTTGACCGCTCCGCCGGCTCCGATGGCGATGCGGTCGAGTTCATCCAGCAATGCCAGGGTCGCGGCTCCCCTGTTGGGGAAATCCAGCGTCAGCGTGTAGCCAGGCCGCGGGAAGGAGAGCAGCGCCGGGGATCGGACGCCGCCGAAGCGTTTCAGAACAGTGAGGAACGAGCCCTGCCCCGCCCGCCTGGCAGCCGCGAGCAGCATCGGCACCGCTTCACGCGCGGCTTCTTCCGGCACAACGCTCTGGTGCTGGAACAGCCCGTTCGGACCGTAAAGCCTGTTCCAATCGCGCACACCGTCCAGCGGGAAGAAGAAGTCCTGGTAGCCGACCTGGCGCGGCGCGGCAGAGCGGCCCTTCCGCCATCGGTAGGCCGCATTGAAGGCGCTCAGGAACGGCCGGCTGAGCACATTGAAAGGCGGCTGGAACGGCACCGCGAAATTGCCGCCGGCACGCGCGGCGGTGTGCGAGCCATGCTCGGCGTGGTTGCCTGTGAACAGCAGGCCGCGCCCGCTGCGCCTGCCGCCGGCGAGCTGATCGATCCAGGCGACGGCATATTCATTGGCCTGGTCCGCCGCCTCGGCCAGGTCGAAGAACTCGCCCAGGTCGCGAAACGGCGTCACCTTCTCGATGATGTCGAGGGAATGCACCCGCATCAACCGGATCGAGGCCGACAGGATCAGGCCTGTCAGCCCCATGCCGCCGATCGTCGCCCGGAACAACCGCGGATTGTCCGTGGCGGAGCAGCGGTAGGTCTGTCCATCGGACCGCAGCAGCGTGAGGCTTTCGACATGGCAGCCGAACGTGCCGCGCCGGTGATGGTTCTTGCCGTGGACGTCGTTGGCTATGGCGCCGCCGAGCGTGACGAACTGCGTGCCCGGAACGACTGCCGGGAAGAAGCCGTAGGGCGCGGCGTGGGCAATGATGTCGGACAAAAGCACGCCCGCATCCGCTTCGAGAAGGCCGGTCTCGGCATTGAAGGCGCGGATGCGGTTCAGCGGCCGCATGTCGACGACCGCGCCGGCCTCGTTCTGGCAGGAATCGCCGTAGGATCTGCCATTGCCATAAGCAAGCAGCGAGGCTTGCCTGGCCTGGCCGCCCTTCAGCAACACGATCGCGTCATCGATGCCGATGACGCGGGGCGCGGGCAACGTCGCGCGCCCGAAGCTGTCGAAGCGCTCGCCGGCCATGTCTACCAGCCCCCAATCACCAGCAGCACGGCGCCGATCAGCACCACGATCTGGCTGCGCCAGTCGCGGATGATGAACACGACCGGATCGTCATGCATCTCATCGCGACGCGCCAGGATCCAGACCCGCATGGTGAGATAAAGCACGATCGGCGGCAGCGGCCAGATCAGCCAGGGATGCGGGTAGAGCTCACGCACCGCGACACTGTCCATGTAGAGCGCCAGCACCAGTGCCGAGGAGAAGGCCGAAGCCATGCCGGCCTGAGCGACAATCTCCTGGTCCTCGGTGCGATATCCGCGCCCGGCAATGCGCTCGCCGGGTGGAATGGCCGTGGTGCGCAATTCGACGAAGCGCTTCACCAGCGCCAGCGACAGGAAGAAGAAGATCGAGAAGGCGAGCAGCCAGAACGAGACCTCGACGCCGGTCGCGGCCGCGCCCGCCAGAACGCGGATCGTGTAGAGGCCGGCCAGCGTCAGCACGTCGACCAGCAGCATGCGCTTGAATGACAGCGAATAAGCCGTGGTGACAGCCATGTAGCCGCCGAGCACGGCGAGGAATTCGGGCGCCAGAAACAGTCCTGTGCCGATGCCGATCGCCAGCAGCACCGCGATCGCGCCGATCCCGAACGGGATGGAGAGCGCGCCGCTGGCGAATGGCCTGTGACGCTTGGTGGCATGCTTGCGGTCAAGCGCCAGGTCGAAGAAATCGTTGAGGATATAGATGGCCGACGCCACCGCGCTGAACGAGATGAACGCCAGCACGCACTCCCAGATCATGCCGGCGTTGAAATATTCATGCGACAGCACCATCGGCACCGCGATCAGCGAATTCTTCAGCCACTGATGCACGCGCAGCATTTTGACGATGGTCCGCAATGTCGGTTTCGGCGCCGACATGGTTTCGGCGCCATGCGCCGCCTGCCAGCGCGCGGCGTGGCGGTCCGGCGCCACCACGATCGCGCTGCGTGCCGCATCGAAAACCTGGAGATCATGGCGGCTGTTGCCGGCATAGTCGAAGCCGCCATCGCCATAGGCCGCGACAAGCGAGGCACGTTTCTTGCCGGAAGTCAGATTGTCGACCCCGTCCGTCGCAAGCACCCTGTCGAAGACACCGAGGTGGCGAGCGATGGCGTCGGCGAATTTGCGCGGCGTGCCTGTCGCCAGCACGATCTTGCGGCCTTCGGCATGCTCGGCCCGTATGCGGTCGAGCAATGGCGCGCGGTAAGGCAGCGACGCGGGATCGATATCGACGCGCTGGGCGATGGCCTGCTTCAGCCGGGCCGGCCCGGCGGCGGCCCAGAAAGGCACGAGGAAAATGTAGAGCGGGTTCTTCTTGAGAAGGATGAACAGTCCTTCCCATAGCAGGTCGGTCGCGATCAGCGTGCCGTCGAGATCGACCGCAAGCGGTATTGCGTTTCCGTCGGACCGCGCGTCCATGTCGTCCTGCCCTGCCTCGAACCCGCCGCGCCGTTTGTCGGCGTCTTCGCAAGACGTATAGCGGGGAGACGGCGTAACGAACGTTAAAACGCCCGGTTGTGGGCGGCTGCCGCCGCGGTATTTCCGGCGTCATTGTTAAACAACTGTTACCGAAAACAATAAAAGGCCGGACAAATGTCCGGCCTTTCAAGGCATGCCGTCGAAATTACTTGATGCGGGCGACGCCGCCCGAGATCTCGACCGTTTCCGAGCCGGTCAGGGCTTCGAGGTCGCCATTGGGCAAGGTGACGAAGCAGCCATTCGGGCAGAATTCCACGGTTTCGCCGGCGGCCAACGCCAGGTCGGTCTTGCTGCCGCCTTCCGTCACGATCAGCGTGCGGGTCTCGGCGTCCTTGTTGACCGCGCTGGCGGAATGGGCCGAGCCGCTCACGGCGAGCAAGGCGACGGCAGCGACGAGAGACTTCCACATGTGCAATATCGGTGTTCCCACCGCCTCTGTTGCATTTCGCAAGGCATCCTCGCCTTTGCATGGGAGCTTATATGAGATGGAAGCTGAACCGCAACTGAATGCCGCATTCATGCCGCAATTGGTTTCGACGGCCTGAAACCTTCCGATCGCCGATCTAATCCGGATCAGGTTTCTTCGCCTTGCGTCCCGATCTGGCTAGACGTTTGGCCTCGGCCGCGGCTTCCGCCTTTGCTCGTTCCTGCTCGGCGAAATCGGCCTCGATCTTGTCGTCGTCGGTCGGCCAGGCCTTCGCATGCTTGGGCTCGACGACCGCGCGTGGCGTCGAGGGTATCTCAATATGCTGGTCGCTGAACGTCTCCAGCACGGTGAAGCGGATATCGTTCTGCACGATGTTGCCGTTCATCACATCCGCCAGGAACAGGCGGATCTCGAATTCCAGCGCGGCAGGCCCGAAATTGGAAAACAGCACGAAGGGTTCGGGGTTCTTCAGCACCAGCGGATGACCGCGGGCGATCTCGAGCAGGACGGCGTGCACCTGCTTGACGTCGCTGCCATAGGCGACGCCGACCTTGATGTCGATGCGGCCGAGCTTGTTGCGGTGCGTCCAGTTGCCGACGGCGTTGTTGATCAGGTTCGAATTGGGCAGGATCACCGACTGCCGCTGGAAGGTCTCGATCTCGGTGGCGCGCACGCTGATCTTCTTGACGGTGCCGCTGATGTCGCCGGCGACGATCCAGTCGCCGACCTTGAACGGCCGCTCGGCCAGCAGGATCAGGCCCGAGACGAAGTTCGACACCACGTTCTGCAGGCCAAAGCCGATGCCGAGGGAAAGCGCGCCGGCGACCAGCGCCAGGCTGGACAGATCGATGCCCGCCGCCGAGATGCCGATCAGTGCCGCGAGTGCCACGCCGGCATAGCCGACGGCCAGCCGGATCGAGTTGCGCACGCCCGTGTCGACCTTGCCGCGCGCCATCACCGAACCGTCGAGCCAGCCCTGGAACCAGCGCGTCAGGAAATAGCCGATGATGAAGACGACGATGCCCGAAAGGATGCCGGTGACCGAAATCGTCACCGAACCGATATTAATCCCAGTCGCCAGTTTGTAAGCCCAGGCCTGGATGTCGCCCGGTTGGAAGCCCCACATCAACAGGATCAGCGGCAGGAAGACCAGCACGATCATCACATTGATGGCGACGCTGACGACAAGGCCGAGCTGGTCGAGTGCGGTGTCCTCGTAGCTGGAATTGGCCGACAGCCAGCGCCCGACCGACGTATTGGCGAAGGCGCCCTCGTCGCCGATCGCCTGTGCCGACAGGAAGCCGATATAAGCGGTGACGAGCGCCGTGCCGGTGACCACCACCTGCAGCGACACGAACAGCGCAAGGCCGATATAGCCAAGCAAGGCGGCTATGATGGTGAAGAGCCCCAGAGCCAGCGCCAGGTAGCGCAGCCATGCCGGCCAAGGCCGCCAGCTGCCGTCACGGGCCTTGAACGGCCGCAGCATCGCCATCAGGATCAGGATGATGCCGACGACGATGGTGGCCACGAAACTGCGCGCGATCGTCAGCGACAGCGGCGATCCCATCTTGTCGTTGATGACGGACAGGAAGGTGTTGACGCTGATGACCACGGCCATGGCGGTGGTCAGGCGCACCAGCCAACGCGCCGGGCCGGATTCGACCGGGATCAGGCGCCAGTTCGGCAGCCTCGGCTCGAGCGCCGCATTGGCCAGCCGATTGACGCAGAACACCACCCCGATGACCGTCGCCAGCGCGTTGAGGAAAAGGCCAATGTCGCCGCGCAAAACGTTGTAATAGTTGAAAAAGAAAATCGTCGATCCAAGAAAGGCGCCGACCGCCAGCGTCGGCAGCAATGTCGACCAGAAGGCCACCGACAGGCGGCTGAGATAGGACGGGTCCTCATTGGACGGATCGGCTTCGAACACCCGTCCAAACAACCGCCTGCCGCCGACCAGAAGCACCAGGGCCAGCCCGAGCGCCACGAAGGTAGCCGCCAGAATGGCCTGGAACTTGAACCTGAAGGCGAAGCTCAGCCAGGACGAGACCGCCTTGTAGAAATTGCCGAACTCGTCGCGGGCGTCGGAAAAGACCTGTGGGCTCAGCGCATCCGACAGCACATAGCGCTTGGTCAGGAGATTGCGGAAGAGCGCGCTGCGCATGTTGCCGATCTTGTCGATCATCCCGCTGATGCGGATCGACAGCGTCTGCGCCTGCGCGATGACCGCGTTGATCTCGGCCTTTTCGGAGACCAGCGCCTGGCGCTCGGTGCTGACGATATCGGGCTCGGGCGGCTGGCCGGCGGCGGGTGCCGGGCCGAGTTGCTCGAGCCGGCTGTTGATCTCGCTAAGGCGGGTGCGGAAGGCCAGCGCGCTGTTCAGCGATTGCCGCGACAACTCCTCGAGCTGCAGGCGGATATCGACGAGAGTGGCATCGTCATCACCGTCCTGCTGGATCTTCTTGTCGAAATTGTCGGTCTTGGTCGTCAGGTCCTGAAGGATTTTCTGCTGGTCGGCGACCAGTCCGGCAGGCGCCTGGCCAAGCCCTTGCGCCGACGCATCGAACGAAAGCGGCGCCGCAAGGACAAGCGCGAACATCAAGACGAGACGAAGCAATTTGAAAAACATGATTTGTTGGCGACTCAAGGCGGCAATGGCAATTGAATTTGCCTGTCCTTGATAAAGACGGCCATATCATGGGGCAAGCCGTCGCATCCGACCGCCAGGGCTCCGAACTCGGGGCAACAAGGGGCCCGATGGCGGCCAATCCCGCGCGCCGGCACTTTTTATGATAGGAATTTTTTCTTGACTGGGTGAAGGCAGCTATGGTAGATATTCGGTCATGGTGCTGAGTTGCGCCAACGACCCGCCGCACAGGCGGGTTTTCCGTTCAATGCTCCATCAACAGCGTACCGTCGAAGGAACCCGTTAACCCGGATTCGTTTGCCCTGATCCGACCGCACCTGCGCTGATCTGGCGGTGGCCGGAGCGTCGGCCAGTCGAAAGGCGATGGCGCAATATTGGCTTTGCGCGTGCGGCCTGCTCTATAGTCTGCCGCATCGCCCGAAACGGACATCATATCCATGGCAGAGTACTCGGCCCTTTCGCTGCTCGCGAACGCGCTCAAGGGAAACAAGGACTGGAAGCCGGCCTGGCGCAAGCCGGACCCGAAGGCATCCTACGACGTCATCATCATCGGGGGCGGCGGGCACGGGTTGTCGACCGCCTATTATCTCGCCAAGGAACACGGCATCACCAATGTCGCGGTGCTGGAAAAAGGCTGGCTCGGCTCCGGCAATGTCGGCCGCAACACCACCGCCGTGCGCTCCAACTATCTGCTGCCCGCCAACACCCGCTTCTACGAGCATTCGATGAAGCTGTGGGAGAACCTGTCGCACGATCTCAACTACAACGTCATGTTCTCGCAGCGCGGCTGCCTGAACCTGGCGCACACGCCGGCCCAGTTCGACGACTATGCACGGCGCGGCAACGCCATGCGCCATCTCGGTGTCGACGCCGAACTGATGACGCCGGCGCAAATCAAGCGCCTGATCCCCGCGCTCGATATTTCCAGTGATGCACGCTTCCCCGTGGTCGGCGGCCTGATGCAGCGGCGCGCCGGCACCGCCCGCCACGACGCCGTGGCCTGGGGCTATGCGCGCGGCGCCGACCGGCGCGGCGTCGACATCATCGAGAATTGCGAGGTCACCGGCTTCCTGCGCGACGGCGACCGCATCACCGGCGTCACCACATCACGCGGCGACATCCGCGCCAAGAAGGTGGCGGTCGCGGTGGCCGGCAGCACCGGCCGGGTGATGCAGCTTGCCGGCATCGAGACGATGCCGATCGAGAGCCATGTGCTGCAGGCCTTCGTCACCGAATCGCTGAAGCCCTTCATCGATACGGTCGTCACGTTCGGCATGGGCCATTTCTACATGTCGCAATCGGACAAGGGCGGCCTCGTCTACGGCGGCGACATCGACGGCTACAACAGCTACGCCCAGCGCGGCAACCTGCCCATCGTCGACGAGGTGATGAGCGAGATGCTGGCGCTGTTCCCGGGGCTTGCCCGCGTGCGCATGCTGCGCTCCTGGGGCGGCGTCTGCGACATGTCGATGGACGGCTCGCCCATCATCACCACCGGGCCCCTGCCCGGCATGTATCTCAACTGCGGCTGGTGCTATGGCGGCTTCAAGGCGACGCCCGCCTCCGGCTGGTGCTTTGCCTGGACCATCGCCAAGGACGAGCCGCATGACCTCAACGCCCCCTTCACGCTCGACCGCTTCCATCGCGGCCTGGTGATCGACGACAAAGGCCAGGGCGCCAATCCCAGACTGCACTGAACAATATCTCTCCAAGCAAGGCTTCACCGAGCAAGGCTGCACCAGGAATATCCGATGTTGATCACTTGTCCCTATTGCGGCCCGCGCGACGTCATCGAGTTCACCTACCAGGGTGACGGCAACCGCGAGCGTCCCGACCCCGCCTCGCAGAACTTCGAAGCCTGGAACGCCTATGTCTATGACCGGCTGAACCCGGCCGGAGACCACAACGAGATCTGGCAGCATTCCGGCGGCTGCCGCGCGCATCTCAGGGTCGTGCGCAACACGCTGACGCATGAGATTTCCAGCGTCGCCTTCGCACGCGGCGATCACGGCCCGGTCGCGCGTCGCAAGGCGGAGGGCAGATCGTGAGCCCGCGCCGGACCGAGACCGGCGGCCGCATCGACCGGCTGAAGACCATCCGCTTCACCTTTGATGGCGCGTCCTACACCGGCCATGCCGGCGATACGCTGGCTTCGGCACTGCTGGCCAACGGCGTCACGCTTTACGGGCGCTCGTTCAAATACCACCGCCCGCGCGGCCTCCTGACAGCAGGCGTGGAAGAGCCGAACGCGCTGGTGACGGTGCTGAAGGGCGAGGTTCGCGAGCCCAACATCGCGGCGACCATGGTCGAGATTCATGACGGGTTGGTCGCCGTCAGCCAGAACCGTTTTCCCTCGCTGGCTTGGGACGTCAGCGCCGTCAACCAGCTCGGCGGCAAGCTCCTGTCGGCCGGCTTCTACTACAAGACCTTCATGGGTCCGGTGATCGGGCCGCTGAAGGGCACGCGCTTCTGGATGTTCTGCGAGCATTTCATCCGCCGCGCGGCCGGCCTCGGCCGTGCCGGTTCCGCCGCCGACCCGGCGCGCTATGAGCGCATGAACGCCTTTTGCGACGTGCTGGTGGTCGGCTCCGGCCCTGCCGGGCTGACGGCCGCCAAGGCCGCTGCTGATCAGGGCGCGCGCGTCATGCTTGCCGAACTCGATCCGCGTTTCGGCGGCTCTGCCAACTGGTCGAACGAGACGATCGATGACCTGCCGGCGGCCGACTGGGCCAGGCGAACCGTGGCCCAGCTCGAGGGTTACGACAATGTCCGGCTTCTGCCGCGCACCACGGTCTGGGGCTACTACGACAGCAATACGCTTGCCGCCCTTGAACGGGTCACCGATCACAAGGAGACACACGGCAAGGGCGAACCGCGCCATCGCTACTGGGCGATCCGCGCACGGTCGGTTGTGCTGGCCACCGGCGCTTTCGAACGGCCGCTTGTATTCCCGGGCAATGACCGCCCGGGCGTGATGCTGGCCCATGCCGCGGAGCGCTACGCCAACGAATTCGGCGTGCTGGCGGGGCAGACGGTCGCGCTGTTCACCAACAATGACAGCGCCTATCGCTGCGCCCTGGCGCTGAAGAAGGCCGGCGCAAGGATTGCCGCGATTGTCGATGTCCGCCCCGAGCTTTCTGGCCAAATGCGCAAGCTGGCCGAGGAGACCGAAGCCGAGATCTTTCCCGGCCATGCCGTGATCGCCACTGAGGGCGGCAAGGCGCTCTCCGGCGTCAAGCTGCAGCGCTTCGACATGACCAACGGCACGCTCACCGGCGATTCTCGCAGCATCCATGCCGACTGCCTCTTGATGTCGGGCGGCTGGTCGCCAACCATCCATCTGGCCAGCCAGGCCGGCGGCAAGGCGCAGTGGAATGCCGCCCGACAAGCCTTCCTGCCGCCGAAGCCGACGCAGAACTGGATTGGCGCCGGCGCCTTCACCGGCAGCTTTTCCACGGCCGAAGCGATGATCGAGGGCCGCGCCGCGGGCCTTGCCGCGGCAGGCGCGCAAGCCACGCCGGCCGCACTGCCCCCGGTCGAAGCCGTAGCTTGCGATCCCGATCCGGCGCCGGTGTTCGAGATCAGGGCCAGCGGCAAGAGCTTCGTCGACTTCCAGCACGACGTGACGTCGGAGGACGTGCGGCTGGCGCACCGCGAAGGCTTCGTCTCGGTCGAGCATCTGAAACGCTACACCACGCTCGGCATGGCGACCGACCAGGGCAAGAATTCCAACGTCCCCGGCCTGGCCATCATGGCCGAGGCGCTGGGCAAGCCGATCCCGGAAGTCGGCACGACACGCTTCCGGGCGCCTTTTGCACCGGTTTCGATCGGATCACTGGCGGCGGAGCGCTTCGGCGACCTCAAGCCCGAACGGCTGACGCCGATGCATGACTGGCATGTCGCCAATGGCGCAACCATGTATTCCGCCGGCCTGTGGTACCGGCCGATGATCTACGGCCTTGCCGGCGAAACGGTCGAGCAGGCCTATGTGCGCGAGGCCAGGGCGACGCGCGAAAGCGCCGGCATCGTCGATGTCTCGACGCTGGGCAAGATCGCGGTGCAAGGTCCGGACGCGGCCGAATTCCTCGACCGTGTCTACACCAACATGTTTTCCACGCTGGCCGTCGGCAAGGCGCGCTACGGGCTGATGCTGCGCGAGGACGGGCTGGCCTTCGACGACGGTACCACATGGCGGCTCGGCGAACAGGATTTCCTGATGACCACCACCACGGCCAATGCCGGCAAGGTTATGCAGCATCTGGAATATTTCCTCGATGTGGTCTGGCCGGAGCTCAAGGTTCATGTCACCTCCGTGACCGACCAGTGGGCGGGTGCCGCGATCGGCGGGCCGAAAGCCAGGCAGATCCTGGCCGGCTGCGTCGTCGGCACCGCTGTCGACAATGCGGCGCTGCCGTTCATGGGCATCGTGCATGGCCAGATCGCTGGTGTGCCGGTGATGATCTGCCGGCTGTCCTTTTCCGGCGAAATGGCGTTCGAGGTCTATTGCGGCGCCGACCACGGCACCCATGTCTGGGAAGCGCTTGTCGAGGCCGGCAAGCCGTTCGGACTTGTAACCTACGGACTGGAAGCGCTGGGCACGATGCGCATCGAGAAAGGCCATGTGACGGGCGCCGAGATCGACGGCCGCACCACGGCGCGCGACCTGCATCTCGACTGGATGCTGTCGAAGAAGAAGCCGTTTATCGGCTCGGCGATGATGGACCGCGAGGGCCTCATCTCGCCCGACCGGCTGGAACTTGTCGGCCTAGTCTCGCTCGACAACAGGCCGCTCAACGGCGGCGCGCATATCGTCGAGGAGCTTGACGAGTCCAACCCGCACGGCTCGATCGGCCACATCACGGCCTGCTGCTATTCGCCGGCGCTCGGCAAGCACATCGCGCTGGCGCTGGTCAAAGGCGGCAAGGCCAGGCACGGCTCGCGCGCCCATGTCTCCGATCCGCTGCGCAACCGGTTCGGGCCGGTCGAGATCGTTTCCAACCACTTCTACGATCCGGACGGGAGCCGCATGCATGGTTGAGCGCCTTTCACCGCTGGAACCGGAATTCCATATCGGCTCGCACGGCAATTTCGAACATGGTGTCGAAGTCATCCTGACCGAGACGAGACCGGGCTCGATCGTGCAGCTCGCCGCCTGGCCGGGCGAAGAGAAGAAACTGATATCAGGCATCCGCGCCGTCACCGGGCTTACGTTGCCCGACGGTGCCGGCGGTGGCGCCACCAATGGCGCCAAATCGGCATTCGGTTTCGCACCGGGAAAGTTCACCGTAGCCGACGAAGCCGAGGGGCTGGCCGCGGCTTTCGCGGGCGTGGTGCCCCCCGCCATCGGCACAGTGACCGATCTTTCGCATGGCCGCACCGCGATCCGCATCGCCGGTCCGAAGGCCGAATGGGTGCTGGCAAAGTTCTTCGCCATCGATTTCGCGCTGCCGGCCTTCCCGCTCGGCGCCGGCCGCTCGACCACCCATCACGATGTCTTCGCCCAGGTCCAGCGCACCGGCGGCGACCAGTTCGACATCTACGTCTTCCGTTCTTTCGCACGCTCCTTCTGGAAGGCGCTGTGTCACGCCAGCGAGGAAGTCGGCTACGAGGTCCAGTAGGCGCGCCTCGACGGATTCTGGCATCAAGGCCGGCCGGCTCTGACGCTACAGCAATGCACCGGCGGCCGTCATAATGGCGTGATATGGCCGTCAAGCCGGTCCGAAGGGTAACAAAACCCGTCTCCAGAATCCGCGCATCCGTTTGGTTCGAATATCTCCATGACCGCAGAAATATCCGCCGGCGCCACCGATCGCGCCGATGTGCCAGCCAGAGCCCTGCTCCTGCTGCCGCTGACGGTCGCCTGCGGCGTGTTCATGACCAGTCTCGACCAGAATGTCGTGGTGACGGCGCTGCCCGGCATCAGCGAAAGCCTTGGCCGTCCACCGAGCCAGCTTGGCCTGCTGATCACGGTCTACGTCGCCAGCCTGATCATCTCGATGCCGCTCGGCGGCTGGGCCGCCGACCGCTTCGGCCTGCGCAACGTCTATTGCTTTGCGCTGCTGGTATTCGCCGCCTCGTCGGCGCTGTGCGGCCTGTCCGACAACATCTGGACGCTGGTCGGCGCCCGCGCGCTGCAGGGCTTCGGCGGCGCGCTGATGGGCACGCTCGGTCAGGTCGTCATCCTGTCGACCTTCCCTCGAAGCCGGACGCTGAAGATCAACATGTATATCTCGCTGGCCGGCCAGTCCGGCCCGCTGGTCGGTCCGCTCGTCGGCGGCGCGCTGACCACTTACATTTCCTGGCGCTGGATCTTCTTCATCAACGTGCCCTTCGCGCTGGCCGCGGCTGTCCTTGCCGCCTCGCTGTTTCCGACGGTGACCAAACCCGTGCGCACACCGTTCGATTTCCCGGGCTTCCTGCTGGTCGGCAGCGGCATGGTCCTGCTTGTCTTCGGCATGGATTCGCTGGCGGCGAAAGATGCGGCCGCCGGCGTGATCGCGGCCGAGCTTGCCCTGGCGCTGGTCATCCTGACGGTCGCCTCGTTCTATTGCCTGCGCGTGCGCAATCCCTTGCTCGACCTCAAGCTCCTGCGCATCCGCACCTTCCGCATCTCCTTCCTCACCGGCGGCGGTCTGGACACGATCGGCCTCAGCTCCGTCGTCTTCCTGCTGCCGCTGATGTTCCAGCTCGGCTTCGGCATGAGCGCGGTACAGGCGGGATCGCTGACCTTCGTCGCCGCGGTCGGGTCGGTGGTCATGCGTGTCTTCATGCCTCGCCTGCTCAACCGCTTCGGTTTCCGCCGCGTGCTGGTTTTCAACACGCCCGTCGTCGCGGCCATGGTTGCGGGCTTTGCCCTGATGCAGGCGACCACACCGGTGTGGATCGTGCTTGCCTACATCTTCATCTTCGGCGTCTTCCGTTCCGCGCAATGGGCGTCGACCGGCAACCTTGCCTATTCCGACATCGCGCCCGATCAGCTCGCCCGCTTCAGCGCGCTCTATTACATATTGTGGCAACTGGCGGTGGCGATCAGCGTCGGCCTGGCCGCCGCGGCACTATCGTTTCTGGCCGGCGGCGGCCCGGCCGTCGCCAATGACTTCCGGATACTGTTCGTGATCGAGGGTGTCATCACGCTGTGCGCGCTATCAGCCTATCTCAAGCTGACGCCGCAGGATGGCGCCCATGTCAGCGGCCATGGCGCCCAGATGAACACGGAATAGCGGATGTCGCAGCGCAGCAGCGGCCTACTCGCTGAACGTCACCCATTCCTCCAGCGGCACGCGGTCGGTTCGGAAGGCGTTTTCGGGCTTCGACGTATCTTCATAACCGAGCGCCATGCCGCAGACGACGATCTCCTCGTCGGGAATGCCGAGCACCGGCCTGATCTGCCGGTGATAGGGCGCGAACGCCGCCTGCGGACAGGTGTGCAAGCCCCTGCCCCGCGCGGCAACCATGATGTTCTGCAGGAACATGCCGTAGTCGATCCAGGAACCCTGGTTAAGCCGGCGGTCGATGGTGAAGATCATGCCGACCGGCGCGTCGAAGAAGACGAAGTTGCGGTCGTGCTGGGCACGCATCTTGTCGACCTCGCGGCGACCGATGCCGAGCGCGCCGTAGAGCCCGAAACCGTTGGCGCGGCGGCGGGTCAGGTAGGGTTCGAAGAACTGCGTGGGATAATAGCGATATTCGTCCCAATCGGCCTTTTCAGCACGGATGCCGGAATTCAGGATGGCATCCGATATCCGCTGCTTGGTGTCACCCTTGGTGACATAGACCCGCCATGGCTGCATATTGGTGCCGGAAGGGGCGCGTGCCGCGACCGCCAGTATGTCGCGGATCGTGTTGTCGTCGACCATGTCGGGCAGAAAAGCGCGCACCGACCGGCGCGATACGATCGCGTCGTCGACGATCTCGGCATCAACCGTGATTCGAGCCTTCTTTCCAAGCATGGGCCGTCCTTACCCTGTGTCCCGATCGGACGTCCCCACTCGCCGCTCGCGGCCGAGCCTTTGCATGAACCGCCAAAATCGCGCAAGCAAATCTTGTGCACCCGTGAAAATCCGCTTGATTTTTTCACCGCTCCGGCATCTCATGAAATTTGATGGGATTTTTTCACGAGAGCGCGATTTGCCTCCAACTACAGCGAAAGCATTGCAGGGAAATTACGAGCGATTGCTGGCCAGCGACATCAGGGCGCTGCGCAAGGCGCGAGGGTTGACGCTCGCCGAGATCGCCCTGAAACTCGGCCGGTCGGTCGGCTGGGTCAGCCAGGTCGAACGCGGCCTGTCGACACCGTCGCTCAGTGATCTCCGGGCTTTCGGCGAACTGTTCGGCGTGCCGGTCAGCCTGTTCTTCGGCCACGACGTGCCTGTCGAAAGCGAGCGCGGCGCGGTCGTGCGGGCCGGCAGCCGCCGCACCCTTGGCACAAGCGAATCCGGCCTCATGGAGGAGCTTCTGTCGCCCGATCTCGGCGGTAGCTTCGAGATGCTGCGTTCCGTCTTCGCGCCGGGCGCCGAGCTCAAGAGCGAGGCGCGTCGGCCGACCGAAGAGGCTGGATATGTCGTGTCGGGGACGTTCGACATCGAAATATCGGGGACATGGCATCGGCTCGGCGAAGGCGATTCCTTTCGCTTCGAGGGCAAGCCATTCCGCTGGCGCAATCCGGGAATGGAGCCGGCGGTCGTCATCTGGGTGGTTTCGCCGCCAGTTTATTGAATGAAATTGGACCAAGGGTTGGAGAAGAACATGGCCGGTTTGCCGAGCACGGCACGCGTGGTGATCATCGGAGGCGGTGTCGTCGGCGCCTCCTCGCTCTACCATCTCGCCAAGGCGGGCTGGACCGACTGCGTTCTCCTGGAAAAGAATGAACTCACCTCCGGCTCGACCTGGCATGCCGCCGGTAACGTGCCGACCTTCTCCTCGTCCTGGTCGCTGATGAACATGCAGCGCTATTCGACCGAGCTCTATCGCGGGCTGGCCGAGGCCGTCGACTATCCCATGAACTACCATGTCACCGGCTCCCTGCGGCTTGCCCACACGCAAGAGCGCATGCAGGAGTTCCAGCGCGCCAAGGGCATGGGCCGCTACCAGGGCATGGACATCGATATCGTCGGCACGGACGAGATCAAGCGCCGCTATCCCTTCATCGAGACGCATGAGCTGGAAGGCGCCCTCTACGACCCGAGCGACGGCGACATAGATCCGGCGCAGCTGACCCAGGCGCTGGCCAAGGGCGCGCGCGACATGGGTGCCCGGATCATACGCTTCTGCCCGGTGACAGGCGTGCGCCGCGAAAGGGACGAATGGGTGGTCGTGACGCCGCAAGGCGAGATCCGCTGCGAGATCGTCGTCAACGCCGCCGGCTACCGTGCCGCCGAAGTTGGAAAAATGTTCGGCCGCGAGGTGCCGATGATGGTGATGAGCCATCAGTACATATTGTTCGAGGAGATCCCCGAACTCGCCGCATGGTCGAAGGAACAGGGCAGGAAGCTGCCGCTGCTGCGTGACGTCGACACTTCCTACTATCTGCGCCAGGAAAAGAACGGCATGAATCTCGGCCCCTATGAGCGCAATTGCCGCGCGCATTGGGCGGGTCACAACGATCCGATGCCGGAGGATTTTTCCTTCCAGCTTTTCCCCGACGATCTCGACCGGCTGGAACATTATCTGGCCGACGCCGTCGCCCGCGTGCCGATCCTGGGCACCGCCGGCCTGTCCAAGGTCATCAACGGCCCGATCCCCTATGCGCCGGACGGCAATCCGCTGATCGGGCCGATGCCGGGCGTCCCCAATGCGTTCGAGGCCTGCGTCTTCACCTTCGGCATCGCGCAAGGCGGCGGTGCAGGCAAGGTGTTGGCCGAATGGGTCACGCAAGGCCAGACCGAATGGGACATGTGGTCTTGCGACCCGCGCCGCTTCACGTCCTTCGCTTCGGCTCCGGATTACTGCGTTGCCAAAGGCATGGAGATCTACGGCAACGAATACGCCATCCAATTTCCGCGCCATGCCTGGCCGGCGGGACGCGACAGGAAATTGTCGCCGATCCATGATCGCATGAAGGCGTTCGGCGCGCGCTTCGACGCCTATAATGGCTGGGAGCGCGCCACCTGGTATGCGCAGGATGGCGACGACGTCTCGGAGGAAGCAACGCTCACCTTCCGTCGCGACGGGCCGTGGCAGCACCGCGTGCGCGAGGAATGCCTGGCCGTCCGCGACGCCGCCGGCATCCTCGACCTGCCGGGTTTTTCGCGCTTCAACCTCGAAGGTCCGGGCGCCGCCGAATGGCTTAGCCGGCAAGTGACCGGCCTCGTGCCGAAGCCCGGCCGCATCGGTCTCGTCTATTTCTCCGACGACAAGGGCCGCATCGTCACCGAAATGTCGGTGGTGCGCCACGGCGAGGAATCCATGACGCTGATCACCGCGGCGGTGGCGCAATGGCATGATTTCGAATGGCTGAAATCGCACATGCCCGTGGATGCGACTTTCAAGCTGATCGACCGGACCGAGGAATTCTCCACCCAAATCCTGGCCGGACCCAAGTCGCGGGAAATCCTCGCCGCCGTCTGTGAGGCCGACCTGACCTTGCCGTGGCTCACGCATCAGGAAACCAAGATCGCCGGGCGCTGGGCGAAGCTGGTCCGCGTCTCCTTCGCCGGCGAACTCGGCTGGGAAATCCACACCAGGGTCGACGACACCGCCGCCGTTTTCGACACCATCTGCGCGGCGGGACAGCCGCACGGCCTGAAACCATTCGGCATGTACGCGCTGGATTCGTTGCGGCTTGAAAAGGGCTATCGCACCTGGAAGGGCGACCTCTCGACCGACTACTCGATCCTGCAAGGCGGGCTCGAGCGGTTCGTCAAATGGGACAAGCCCGAGTTCCGCGGCAAGGCGGCGCTCCAGAACGAGAAACAGCAGGGCGTCAGGAAGCGCTTCGTCACGCTGGTGGTGGAAAACCCCGGCGATTGCGACGCGCCCTACATGTCGACGCTGTGGCGTGAAGGCCAGATCGTCGGCGAGACGACGTCGGGCGGCTGGGGCCATCGCGTCGGCAAGTCGATCGCGCTCGGCATGCTGCGTGCCGATCTGGCGGAGCCCGGCACCGCCGTGGAGATCGAGATCTTCGGCGACCGTTTCAAGGCGGTCGTGCAGAACGATGAGCCCTTGTGGGATCCGAAGAACGAAAGGTTGAGAGCCTGATGCCAAAACCATCATCGCGCATTTCAGGCATCGTGCCGTCGGGCAAGGATGGCTGGGAAGTCCATTTCGCCGCGTGGGCCCGCAAGGAAGCCGGCGAGGACATCATCATGCTGTCGGTCGGCGATCACGATTTCGACACACCTTCCGAAACGATCGAGGCTTGCGTGACCGCGGTTCGCGGCAGCAATCACCACTATACCCCTTTGCCCGGCCTGCCGCGCCTGCGCAAGGCGATGGCGGCGGCCTCGGTCGCCTGCACGGGCGTCGGGACGACGCCGGACCAGGTCATCGCCACGCCGGGCGGCCAGGCGGCGCTCTACGCCGCCGTGCAAGCCGTGCTCGATTCGGGCGACCACGCCATCGTGGTCGCGCCATACTACGCGACCTACCCCAACACCTTCAGTGCCGCGGGCGCGACCTTCACGGTTGTCGAGACGCCGGCCGAGGACGGTTTCCAGCCCCGCGCCGACATGATCCGCGCGGCACTTCGGCCGAACACGCGCGCCATCCTGATCAACACGCCGAACAACCCGACCGGAGCCGTCTATTCGCGCGAACGGCTGGAACAGCTGGCCGAGGTCTGCCGCGAGCACGATTTGTGGCTGCTGTCAGACGAAGTCTATTGGACGCTCGGCGGTGGCGAGCACATCTCGCCGCGTTCCCTACCCGGCATGGCCGAGCGCACGCTGGTCATCAATTCCATGTCCAAGAGCCACGGCATGACCGGCTGGCGCATGGGCTGGCTGACCGGCCCGAGCGAGATGATCTCGCTGCTGACCAACCTCAATCTGGTGACGACCTACGGCCTCCCGGCCTTCATCTCGATCGCTTGCACCGAGGCGCTGGAGAAGGGTTATGGCGTGAAGGAAATCGCCGAACGCTATGCGGCGCGACGCGCCGTCCTGCTCGACGCCGTGCGAGGCATGAACGATGTCGGCGTGCGCGGCTCCGAAGGCGGCATGTATGTCATGCTCGACATATCGGCCGTCGAATCCGACGACGAGAAATTCGCTTTCGCCTTCCTCGACAAGGAGAAGGTCGGCGTCATGCCCGGCTCCAGCTTCGGCGAGGCCGCGGCAGGCCATATCCGCGTCAGCCTGTGCCAGCCGGAACCCGTCTTGCGGGAAGCAGCACTCCGGCTGCGCCGCTTTGTCTCCAGCTACCGCCGCGAGGCCGCATGAACATCCCTTCCCCCAGAACCATTCCCGCCAAGGCAAGGGCCGTCATCATCGGCGGCGGCGTTTCGGGCTGCTCGGTCGCCTATCACCTGGCCAAGCTCGGCTGGACCGACATCGTCCTTCTGGAGCGCAAGCAGCTGACCTCGGGCACGACATGGCATGCCGCCGGCCTGATCGGCCAGTTGCGCGGCTCGCAGAACATGACGCGGCTGGCGAAATATTCGGCCGACCTCTACGTCAAGCTGGAAGCCGAGACCGAGGTCGGCACCGGCATGCGCCAAGTCGGCTCGATCACCGTCGCGCTGACCGAGGAGCGCAAGCACGAGATCTATCGTCAGGCGTCACTCGCCCGCGCCTTCGATGTCGACGTGCGCGAGATTTCGCCCAGGGAAGTCAAGGAGATGTACCCGCATCTCAACGTGTCCGACGTCGTCGGCGCCGTGCATCTGCCGCTTGATGGCCAGTGCGACCCCGCCAACATCGCCATGGCGCTGGCGAAGGGCGCGCGCCAACGCGGCGCCACCATCGTGGAGAATGTGAAGGTCACCAAGGTCCACACCAAGGCGGGCCGCGTCACCGGCGTGTCCTGGGCGCAGGGCGAAGAGCAAGGCACGATCGAGGCCGACATCGTCGTCAACTGCGCCGGCATGTGGGCGCGCGAACTGGGCGCCCAGAACGGCGTCACCATCCCGCTGCACGCCTGCGAGCATTTTTACCTCGTCACCGAGCCGATCCCGGGGCTGAGCCGCCTGCCGGTGCTGCGCGTGCCCGACGAGTGCGCCTATTACAAGGAAGACGCCGGCAAGATGATGCTCGGCGCCTTCGAGCCGGTGGCCAAGCCCTGGGGCATGGACGGCATCCGCGAGGACTTCTGCTTCGATCAACTGCCCGAGGACATGGACCATTTCGAGCCGATCCTGGAAATGGGCGTAAACCGCATGCCGATGCTGGCGACCGCCGGCATCCACACCTTCTTCAACGGCCCCGAGAGTTTTACGCCCGACGACCGCTACTATCTCGGCGAGGCGCCGGAACTGCGTGGCTACTGGATGGCGACCGGCTACAATTCGATCGGCATCGTCTCGTCAGGCGGCGCCGGCATGGCGCTGGCGCAGTGGATCAACGACGGCGAGGCACCGTTCGACCTGTGGGAAGTCGACATCCGCCGCGCCCAGCCGTTCCAGAAGAACCGCCGCTACCTCAGGGAGCGCGTCTCCGAAACGCTCGGCCTGCTCTATGCCGACCATTTCCCCTATCGCCAGATGGCGACGTCGCGCGGCGTGCGCCGTTCACCCCTGCATGAGCATCTGAAGGCGCGCGGCGCCGTGTTCGGCGAGGTCGCCGGCTGGGAGCGCGCCAACTGGTTCGCGCGCGAGGGACAGGAGCGCGAGTACCGCTATTCCTGGAAGCGGCAGAACTGGTTCGACAACCAGCGCGAGGAGCACCTCGCCGTCCGCAACAAGGTCGGCCTGTTCGACATGACCTCGTTCGGCAAGATCCGCGTCGAAGGCCGCGACGCCTGCGCCTTCCTGCAAAAACTCTGCGCCAATGACATGGACGTAGCGCCGGGCAAGATCGTCTACACGCAGATGCTCAACCGGCGCGGCGGCATCGAGAGCGATCTCACGGTGTCGCGCCTGTCGGACACCGCCTATTTCCTCGTCGTGCCCGGCGCCGCGCTGCAGCGCGACCTCGCCTGGCTGCGCAAGCACCTGACAGATGAGTTCGTCGTCATCACCGATGTAACCGCTGCCGAAAGCGTGCTCTGCCTAATGGGCCCGGATGCGCGAAAACTGATCCAGAAGGTCAGCCCCAACGACTTCTCCAACGAGAACAACCCGTTCGGCACGTTCCAGGAGATCGAGATCGGCATGGGCCTCGCCCGCGCCCACCGTGTCACCTATGTCGGCGAACTCGGCTGGGAGCTCTACGTCTCGACCGACCAGGCGGCCCATGTCTTCGAGGCCATCGAGCAGGCCGGCGCCGATGTCGGCCTGAAGCTGTGCGGGCTGCATACGCTCGATTCCTGCCGCATCGAAAAGGCTTTCCGCCATTTCGGTCACGACATCACCGACGAAGACAATGTGCTGGAAGCCGGCCTCGGCTTCGCGGTGAAGACGGCCAAGGGCGATTTCATCGGCCGCGACGCGGTGTTGAAGAAGAAGGAAGCCGGATTGAGCCGCCGGCTGGTCCAGTTCCGGCTGAAGGACCCGCAACCGCTGCTCTTCCACAACGAGGCGATCCTGCGCGACGGCAAGATCGTCGGTCCGATCACCTCAGGCAATTACGGCCACCATCTCGGCGGCGCGATCGGGCTGGGCTATGTGCCCTGCCAGGGCGAGACCGAGGCGGATGTGCTGGCCTCGTCCTATGAGATCGAGATCGCCGGCGAGCGGTTTGCGGCAGAGGCATCGCTGAAGCCGATGTATGATCCGAAATCGGAACGGGTGAAGATGTAGCGCGTTTTTCCCTTCTCCCCTTGTGGGAGAAGGGAAGTTCGCCCCCTCAAAACCGCTCCAGCTTCGCCCGCACCTTCGCCAGAAACGCGGCTCTCGTCTTCGGCGTCGAGGCGTCCATCAGATAGTGCGCCATGAAGAAAGTCCGGCAGCGCGTGGCGCACAGCGCGCGCATGCCGCGCAGCAAGGTTTTGCGCCCGGGCTGGCCGACGACGACGCTCCACCATGTCGGCGCGCCGCAGGTGGTGATGACGCCGACCTTGGTCACATGCCGCATCAGCGACTTGATCCGCCCCTTGCCGGCCGGCAGCTTGAAGGCGACGTCCGTCGCCCACACCCGGTCGAGCCAACCCTTCAGCATCGCCGGCAGCCCGTACCACCAGGTCGGATAGACGAAGAGGATTGCCTCGGCCCAGTTGAGCAGCTCGAAATGCGGCTTCAGCGCAAGGTCCTGCGGCGCCTGGGTGTTGTAGAAACGCCGTTCCTCGCAGCTCATCACCGGATCGAACTTCTCGGCATAGAGGTCGAGCAGCCGCACCTCCCAGCCCTTTCGCGTCAGCACCTCCACGGCGGTGTCGCGGATAGCGGCGCAAAAACTCTCCGGCACCGGATGGCAATAAACCACCAGCGCGCGCATCAGAATCTGTCCATGCTGGCCGTGACCTTGGCCAAGAACGCCTTGCGCGTCTCGTCGCTCGAAATGTTCATCGAATAATGCGCCAGGTAGGAAACCGAAGCGCCCGGCTTGACCGTGGTGCGCAGCATGCGCTTGATCAGTTTGCGCGGCGGGTCACCCATCAGCATGGCGCGGAACCGGCTGCCGCCATAGGTGGTGACCGCCGCGATCTTCCTGATGTTGTGCAGCGACGGCTGCGCCTTGCCGTCGACCAGCTTGAACGACACGCCGGGCAGGAAGACGCGGTCGAAGAACCCTTTCAGGATTGCCGGAAAGCCGTAGTTCCAGACCGGATAGGAAAGCACCAGCGCATCGGCGCGCAGCAGGCGTTCGACATACGGCGCCGCAGGGTCGGCGGAGCCGCGCGGATTGTGATAGTCCAGCCGTTCCTGGCGAGAGAGCCGCGGGTCGAAGTCCTCGGCATAGAGGTCGCAGTCGTCAATAGCATGACCGGCAGCCGTCAGTCGCTCGACGATCGTCCGGTGCAGGCCGGCATTGAAGCTGGTTTCGACCGGATGGGCGTGGAGGACGAGGATGTTCATGGCGAGGCATTGCCTGGGTCAGCGCGAGGCACCCCCCTCTGCCCTGCCGGGCATCTCCCCCGCATGGGGGGAGATCGGACTATCTCCTTGCTTTCGCCAATTGTCAGCGCGGCAGGTTGGCGGCAGCGCTTAAGCTGCCGATCTCCCCCCTTGAGGGGGGTGAGGAGTGGTCCGCGCAGCGGACGGGAAGCCAATTTCTTGGCTTTCCGAGCGACGAACGCCCGAAGCGACAGCGAAGGGCCCGGGCCGGAAGGCCAGAGGGGGGTGTTCAAGCGCGAACCTCTCCTCATCCCGTCCTCTGCAGCCCCTTGAACAGAAAAGTTCGTCCCGAACGGTAATCATAATCCGGGTTTTCCCAGGCGATCATCTTGCCGGGATTGAGCAGTCCTTGCGGATCGGTCTGGCGCTTGAAGGCGAGTTGCACCGCATCGGTCTGCTTCATGCCGCCCTCTTCCAGCGTGTAACGATGCGGGTTGAAGATCGGGCAGCCATTCTCCTCATGCAAGCGGATGATCTCGTCGAGCCGCGCCTCGGTGGTGAACTTGACCAGCGGCAGGCCGAAGCAGGTGATGTTGCCATCCAGCCGCACGAACTCCAGATGCGAGAACACTTCGCCCGGAAACATCGCGTCCATCTTCTCGACCAGCGCCAGCTGGTTGGGAAAGGGATAGAGCGACTGCAGATAGGTGATGTCGGGGTCGATTCGCAGCGCCCTGAGCGTCGTGTGATTCCAGGCCAGCTCATAGGCCGGCGGCAGGCCCTTTTTCTCCTCTGGCGTCGCCGTCGCGGCATTGAAGACCACCTCGCCTCCAGCCCGCCGCGTGAAAGCGAGAAAGGCGTCCAGCCCATGCCGCGCCACCATGACGACGCAGATGCTCTGCCCATCCTTCAGGAATTTCTGGTGCCGTTTGAAATAGAGCTGCGGCACCGGTGCCGCGATCGGCGTGATCAGCTTGGTCAGGATGCCGTCCTGGCAGGCCAGCGCGTTGGCGTAGCGCGCCGCATTCATGAAGGCGTCGAAGCCGACAATGATGTCGATCCACTCATAGGCCGCGGTCAGCGGCATTTCGACTTCCATGATGATGCCGTTGGTGCCGTAGGCGTGGGTCACCTTGTGCAGATCCTCGCCGGTGAGTTCGAGCGCCCTCGGCTCGGCCTCCATGGTTACCACGCGCAGGCGCAGCACATTGCCGAAATCACGCAAGCCGCCGAAATTGATCGAACCGACGCCGCCCGAACCGCCGGCGATGAAGCCGCCGATCGAGGCGGTGTTGTAGGTCGAGGGTGAGAGCCGCAGTTCCTGCCCTGAATGCGCCCGCGTTGCCTTGTCGATGTCGGCCAGCACCGCGCCCGGCCCGGTCACCACACGCCCCGGCGCGATCGACTTGATCTCGTTCATCTCGGCGAGATTGAGCACGACGCCGCCCGAGAGCGGCATCGCCTGGCCGTAATTGCCTGTGCCGCTGCCGCGCGGCGTCACTGGCACGCCATGCCGGTGGCAGGCGGCGAGCACGCGGATCAGCTCGGCCTCGTTCTTGGGCGTCACGACAAGATCGCCGGTGACGTGATCGAGCTGCTGCTTCAGCACCGGGCTGTACCAGTAGAAATCGCGGCTTTTCTGCTGGACGATGGCCGGATTGTCGTCGAGTTTTATCCCGTCGAGATCGCGTTTCAGCGCGGCGATATCCATCAGTCCACCATCAGCTCGTCGAGTTCGGCATAGTCGGGCAATTGCCGGTCGATTGCGCGCCCGGCGCGCACGACGATGCGATCCGATTCGGGCCGCGACAGCAATTCCGTCCAGCTGCGGCCCTTGAAGACAATGAAATCGGCATCCCCGCCGGCGGCAAGCGTGCCGAAACCATCGAGCCGCATCACATCAGCCGGCGTTGCCGTGACGGCCTGCGGCCAATCGGCGACCGGATGATCGAAATGCAGGATGCGCGTCGCCATGCGGTAGACCTCCAGCATGTCGAGATCGCCATAGGCATAGAACGGATCGCGGGTATTGTCGGAAGCGACCGCGATCGGAATGCCCCTCGCCTTCATCTCGTGCAGCAGCGTCACCCCACGCCAGCGCGGCGTGGTTTGATCGCGCCGCCGGTCCTGCAGATAGAGATTGCACATCGGCAGCGAGACGATCGCCAGCCCGGCTTTCGCCACCTTGTCCAGCGTGTCCAGCACCTCGAGGTCCGGCTGGCGCGCCAGCGAACAGCAGTGGCCGACGAGGATCTTGCCCTCGAAGCCGCTCCACAGCGACGCCTCGGCGATCTTCTTCAGCGAGATCGCCGCGACGTCGTCGGTCTCGTCGGCATGGAAATCGAGATCGAGGCCATGCTTGACGGCTTGGGAGAAGACATGGTCGAGCAGTTCTTCCAGATCCGGCACCATGTAGGTGACGACGCCAAGCACGCCCTTGGCGGCGGCCACCCTTTTGGCCAGCCTGTCGAACCAATTCTTGTCGCGCACGCCCTCGACGCCAATCAGGCAGGCGCCCTGCAACTCGATGCGGCCGCGCCACCTCTCGCGCATCGTCTCGAACACCGGCCAGGAGATTTCCTCCTGCGGCGGGACACTGTCCAGATGCGTGCGCAGTGCTTTGGTGCCATGCGCGTAGGCGCAGCGCAGCGAGAAATCCATGCGCCGCGCCACGTCCTCGGCACTCCAGCGGTCAGTGCGGTCGGCACCTGTGGCATTCAGCGCCCCGATGAAAGTGCCGTCAGGATTGGGTTTTCGCGGCCAGATATGGCCCTTGTCGATATGGGTGTGGCAATCGATGAAGCACGGCAGCAGAATCCGCCCGCCGAGGTGGATCTCATCGGCAGGTGCGTTCGATCTGCCAGGAACAGCAATGCTGGAAATCTTGCCGTCGCCCACCGCGATGTCGGCAAGTGCGAAACCGTCGCCGTCGAAGGGCGCGGCAAGGCCAGGCGTGACGGACCGATGAACGCGTGCGTTGGCGAGCCGGTATGAACCTGTGTTCGGAATCAAGGCGCTACCGCTCCTGCTTCAGCGCGCTCTCGTGCCAGCGCCGTAAGATGAGATGCGAAATCAGCGACAGCACGAGGAAGATCAGGATGCCGGTCAGCGAGATCAGGAACAGCGCCGCGAACAGCCTGGGCGCGTTCAGCCGGTAGCCGGCCTCGATGATGCGCGAGGCGAGGCCCGAAGACTGGCCGGTGGCGCCGGCGACGAACTCGGCCACCACCGCGCCGATCAGCGACAGGCCGCCGGCGATCTTCAGCCCGCCGAGAAAATACGGCATCGCCGCCGGCAGCCTGAGATAGCGCAATTGCTGCCAGCGCGTTGCGCCGTTGAGCTTGAACAGGTCGCGCAGATTGCGGTCGACCGAGTTCAGGCCGAGGGTGGTGTTGGAGAGGATCGGAAAGAAGGCGACAATCCAGGCGCAGAGCAGAAGCTTGGTCGTCTGGTTGTCGACATAGATGTTGATCAGCGGGAAGATGGCCACGATCGGCGTCACCTGCAGCACGATGGCGAAGGGAAAGAACGACATCTCCACCCATTTCGACTGCGCGAACAGCACCGCCAGCCCGACGCCGCCGATGACGGCAAGGAGCAGACTGAGGAAGGTGATGCGCAAGGTGACCAGCAGTGCGGAGAACAGCAGGCCGGCGTCGTTGTAGAGCGTTGCCAGCACCACACCGGGACGCGGCAGGATGTATTGCGGAATTTCATTCCACACGCAGATACGGTCCCACAGCCAGATCGCCAGGATCATGATCGCCAGCGGCAGAACCCAGCGGCCGATCCGCTCGAGCCGCTCCTGGCGCGCGCGGCGTGCTTCCTCGGGGTCGAGTTTCAATGCACCGTCAATGGCCGTCATGATGCGAGCCTGCAATTGAGTTGATGGCCTTGACCAGCACGTCGGACGTCTGCCGGCACAGCGCCGCATAATCGGGTGAGGTGCGAAAGGCCTCGTCGCGCGGATAGGCCGCATCAATGGCAAGCTCGTCGAAGATCCTGCCTGGCCGCGCCGCCATCACGACAACCCTGTTGGACAAAAACACGCTTTCGAAGACGCTATGCGTGACGAAGACGACGGTGAAGCGCTCGTCCTGCCACAACTCCAGCAGATCGTTGTTGAGCTTGAAGCGAGTGATTTCGTCGAGGGCCGCGAACGGCTCATCCATCAAAAGCACGCGCGGCTTGGTCACCAGGGCCCGTGCGATCGAGACGCGCATCTTCATGCCGCCCGACAATTCGCGCGGCACGGCGTTCTCGAAGCCGGTGAGATGAACCCTTGCCAGCATCTCGGTCACCACCGGTGCCGCCTTGGCGCGGCTGACGCCCTTCAGCCTGAGCGGCAGCCAGACATTGTCGAAGACGCTGGCCCAGGGCAGCAATGTCGGCTCCTGGAACACGAAGCCGATGTTCGAGCGGTCGAGCGAACCGCCCGCACGCCAGTCGAGCATGCCGGAGGTCGGCGTTGACAGGCCGGCGATCAGCCGCAGCGCCGTCGACTTGCCGCAGCCGGACGGCCCGAGCAGGCTGAGGAAATCCCCTTCCCGGATCGTCAGGTCGACGTCGGCGAGCGCCGTCACGCCATTGGAAAAGACCTTGCCGACGCCCCGCAGCGCCAACAATGCCGGAGCCGTGTCGGACCCGTTCGCCGGCGCCTGCGCTACCTGTTCCCGCATCATGCTGGGACGGCCTATTTCTTCAGCTCGAGCCCGACGCCCTTGTTGACGAAGGCCAGCGTGTAGGCTTTCGTGATGTCGATGCCGGCGGGCGTGACCTTGGCCTTGACCATCTTGTCGTAAAAACTCTTGATCCGCGCCTCGTTCATGGCGCCGATGCCGAGCTTCTCGGTGTCGCCGGAATCGGCCAGGCCGAACTTCTTCATCTGCTCGATCGAGAAAGCGATCTGCTCATCCGTCATGTCAGGATTGTCTTTCTTGATCATGTCGTTGGCGGCCTTGTTGTCGCCGTAGAGATATTTGTACCAGCCCTTGGCCGAGCCATCGACGAAGCACTGGACCACCTCCGGCTTCTTGTCGATCGTGTCCTGCATCACCTCGATCGTCGTCGAATAGGTGTCCCAGCCATAGTCGGCGAGCAGGAACTGGTTGGGCACGAAGCCGCCTTCCTTTTTGACCGCGAACGGCTCGGAGGTGACATAGCCTTGCTGGATCGACTTGTTGTTGGCGAGGAAGGGAGCAGTGTTGTAGGTGTAGGGCACGCGCTTGGCCGCGTCGAAGCCGAGTTCGATGATCATCCACTGGAAGAAGGTCTGCGCGCCCTCGTCACCCAGAATGTACTGCTCGGCGTTCTTCAGGTCCTCCCATTTGTCCAGCCCCTCGCCGGGATGGGACATGATGACCTGCGGATCCTTCTGGAAATCGGCCGCCACCACGCGCATCGGAATGCCTTGCTGGACGGCGTCGAAGGCCGACAGCAGGTTGCCGCCCATGTAGAAATCGATCTTGCCGGCCAGGAGCATCGGCCGGCCGCTGACCTGCGGGCCGCCCTGCATGATGGTGACGTCGAGGCCGCAGGCGGCATAGGTGCCGTCGGCCACGGCCTGGTAGTAGCCGCCATGTTCCGGCTCGGCCAGCCAGTTGGTGCCGAAGGTGACTTTTTCATTTGCCGCGGCACCAAGCGTGCTCGCCGCAAGCACGGCCACCGCCGCTACCGACATCTTCAGTTTTCCGTACATCGACACCACCACCCTTTGTTTGCTCCGGCGCGCCACGCGCCAGGCTCGACACCAGAGATTCAAGAAGCAAGACACATGCCACCGGCGTCTCGCGCCGGGACCCGCCCGCCTGCACCACAGCCATCTGCGAACGCCGGAAAGGTCGTGCTGCACCGGAGGCATCGTGCCTATTTTTTAAACGCCTGTCCACAATCGCACCGGCGACATGCACCGCCATCTTGAAGCTGTGATGAATCCAGTCTTAGGCTGGCGGTATCCAGGAGATTGCCATGTTCAAGTTCCTCACCCCGAAGTCGATCAAGCCGCCTTTTGCCCGCTACAGTCACGGCGTCGAAGTGCCCCCGGGCAAGCGGCTGGTGTTGTGTTCAGGCCAGGTCGCGATCACGGCGGACGACCAGATCCCCGAAGACGCCGGCGCCCAGGCCGAGCTTTGCTTCAAGAACATCGCCGCGATCCTCGGCGAGGCGGGGCTGGGGCTCGGCGATATCGTTCGCATCAACGCCTATGCCACCGACCGCGCGCATCTGAGACCCTATATGGATGTTCGCGACCGGCTTTTTTCGAACCCCGCGCCGGCCTCGACCCTGATGATCGTCAGCGGATTTGCCCGGCCTGAATTCAAGGTCGAGGTCGAGGCCATCGCGGCCGGGTGATCGACACGCCGTGTATCTCGCGCTAGGTCTCACCGTTCATCGAAGAGGCATGACATGACCGTAGCAAAAAGACGTGTGTGGTGGGGTGACTATCGGACCACCGAATATGCCTCGATCGATCCCGAAGCGACGATCGCCGTGCTGCCGGTGGCGGCGATCGAGCAGCATGGACCGCATCTGCCTGTCTCGACCGACACCTCGATCATGAACGGCATGCTCGACACGGTGATCGCCCGCCTGCCCGACGATCTCGACATCCGCATCCTTCCGGTCCAGGCGGTGGGCAAATCGAACGAGCATCTTCACGCGCCGGGCACGCTTACTTTGCCGGCAACGACGCTGGCGGACGCCTGGACCGAGCTTGGCGTGTCGATTGCGCGGGCAGGCGTGCGCAAGCTGGTCGTCGTCAACTCGCATGGCGGCAACGAGGAGATCATGGGCATCGTCACGCGCGAATTGCGGGTGCGCGAAAAGATGCTGGCGGTGAAGACCAGTTGGCAACGCTTCGGCCGCCCGGCCGGCATGTACACCGAACTCGAGGACCGCCACGGCATCCATGGCGGCGACGTCGAGACCTCGCTGATGCTGCATTTCCGGCCGGATCTCGTCGACATGGCCAGGGCCGACAATTTCGTGTCCAATGTCGCCAAGGCCGAGAAGGAATTCGCGCTGCTGCGGCACACCGGCACCCACGCCTTCGCCTGGATCGCCAGCGATCTCAACCCGAACGGCGTGGTCGGCGACGCCAGCATTGCCACGGCTGAAAAAGGTCGGCTGACAGCGGAACATCAGGCTGATGGTTTCGTCAGCCTGCTTAGGGACGTACGCAAGGCGAAGCTCGCCGATTGGCTGAAGTAGCCTCTAGCCGTCGATCCTCAGTTCGAACGGGTTGCCTTCAAAGGCATCGGCGCCGCGCCCGATCGCTTCGATTGCCGCGATCATGCGGCCGCCTCGACCAAGCAGCGCGTCGGCCACCGCGATCAGCCGCGGATTGGGCGTCGCCGAAGGCGACAACCTCCGCAACGTCCGGGCCAGCTCGGCCTCGTCGCGTTTCGGCGCCAGCGCGGCAGCGATGATATAGGCGGAGGCTGTCGAGCGGCTGATGCCGGCATAACAGTGAACGACCATCGGCCTTGCGCGGTCCCAGCGGCGCGCGAAATCGAGCAGATTGCGCACATGCTCCTCGCCCGGCATGGTCATGCCATCCTGCGCCGCCGCGATGTCGTGCATGACCAGGTGCAGATGGTTTTCCCTCATGATCGAGGCCGGGCGGAGCACATCGGTGCCGGCGGCCAACAGCGACAGCAGCCGCTCGGCGCCGGTCCTCGCCACCGTTTCCTCGACCTTTGCCAGCGAGCAGACATGGATCATGGTTTGATACCTTCCGCTCGATCCTCGCGCCGGGCCGCCCATTCGGCAAGGGCGGATTCAAGCCGCAGCCACTCCTCCCCGTTCCCCGGCAGGCCGGCCCGCAGGACATGCGGGCGGTCGGTGAAATGGCGAAGCAGGATGCCGCGTTCCCCAAGCACAGAAAACAAGCCGGCGGCATCCGACAGCCTGAGATAGCGGAACAATGTGGTGCCGCCCGCGGCAGGCACGCCGAAACGACCGAACAGCCCGTCGAGCCGAGCCGATACCTCCGCCAGCGACGCGCGCATCGCGTCCTGCCAGCCGATATCGGCAAGTGCGCGAATGCCATATTCCAGCGCCGGGCCGGCGACGGCCCAAGGTCCGAATTGCGTTTCCAGCCGTTGGGCCGTCGGCGCATCGGCAAGCGCGAATCCAAGCCGCAGGCCGGCCAGCCCAAAAAACTTGCCGAAAGAACGCAGCACGACGATGCCGCCCTGGCCGACATCGCCGGCAAGGCTGTGTTCGCGCGGGCCGACATCCATGAACGCCTCGTCGACGACCAGCAGCCCGCCCTTGGCGCGCAAACCGGCGGCCAGCGCCAGCAGCCGGTCGCGCTCGACGATGCGCCCATCCGGGTTGTTCGGGTTGACCACGACGGCAAGGTCGGCATTCGCCAGATCAGCGAAATCGCTGACTTCGGTCACCTCGTGCCCCGCGATCGCCGCCGCGCGGGCATGTTCGGCATAGGTCGGCCCTAGAACGAGCGCCCTGCCCGGCGCGACCAGCGATGCCACGCGCGGCAGCAGGATCTGCGTACCGGGCGCAGCGACGACATTGGCTGGCGAGGGCGCACCATAGCTACTGGCTGCGATCGCCGTCAGCTCACGCGCCCGCCCCGCTTCCGGCAATCGCGACAGCGAGGTGGCGGGCAGCTCGAAAAGCGGGTAGGAGTGCGGATTGATTCCGGTCGAGAGGTCGACGAAAGGCTGGGGGGCGTTGGGGAAAAGCGCCCTTGCCCGGCCGAGACTTCCACCATGGTCCACCGCTCCTTCAAGAAGCTTCATGTCAGTCCTGATCGCTTTCCTGTCATTGGCCATCGAATCCGCGCTGGGCTACCCCGACTGGCTGTTTCGCGCCATCGGCCATCCCGTGACGTGGTTTGGCTGGCTGATATCCTTTCTCGATCGCAGGCTCAACCGCGCCACTGATCCCGACGCACTGCGTCGCCAACGTGGTGTCCAGGCGCTTCTGGTCATCGTGCTGGTGCCGGCGCTAATTGGCCTGTGCGTGCAGATCCTGCTCTGGTTCATTCCCCTGGGACTGTTCATCACCGCCCTTCTGGCAACATCGTTCCTGTCGCAGCGGAGCCTTTATGAGCATGTCGAGGCCGTCGCCGATGCGCTCGACTCGGGCGGCCTCGACATGGGCCGCGCCGCCGTCTCGCGCATCGTCGGCCGCGATCCCGAAACCCTCGACAGGGCCGGCGTCTGCCGCGCGGCGATCGAGAGCCTGGCCGAGAATTTTTCCGACGGCATCGTTGCCCCCGCCTTCTGGACGGGCGTCGGCGGCCTCGCCGGCGGCGCCGCCTACAAGGCCGCCAACACCGCCGATTCGATGATCGGCCATCGCACGCCGCGCCACGAAGCATTCGGCAGGGCAGCCGCACGCTTCGACGATTGGATCAACCTGCCGGCGTCGCGGCTGACGGCGTTGCTCATCACGTTGGCGGCTTTCCTGGTGAAAGGCGCCGACGCGAAAGCCGCATGGCAGGCGGTGCGGCGCGACGCGAAAAAGCACCGCTCGCCCAATGCCGGCTGGCCGGAGGCGGCGATGGCGGGCGGGCTCGGCCTGGCCCTCGCCGGGCCGCGCAGCTATGGCGGCGTAACGGTCGACGACGCGTTCATGGGCGAAGGCGGCCGGCGCGAAGCCGACAGCATCGACATAAGGCGGGCGCTGAAACTTTATCGTGTCGCCGACTGCCTGTTGATCGCGCTGTTCGGCGTGGTTTCGGCGATCGTCATTCTGGCATGATCTCACCCCCCGTGAGTTCTCTCCCGAAGGGGAGGAAGGGAGCCGGGCTGCAACAGGTTCGCGCCTTTCCTCTCCCCCGTCGATCGGGGGAGAGGTGGCTCGGCGAAGCCGAGACGGAGTGGGGGTCGACGAGCTCGGCAGTCGCGGTTCTCGCACCCGCCGGGTTGCGCCTGCCTGTCTGCGGACCGCGCGTTCGATCACCGCCTTCCCCCAATCCGTCGCTGCTTCGCAGCGCCACCTTTCCTCCCTCCGGAGGGAAAGGAAGTGAGCCCTGCTGGAAGCGTTTGGCGACCCGACTTGAATGCTCATCCACAAAAGGGGACAACAGCTCTCAAAACTCCACCCCCTGCTGCGCCTTCACGCCGGCCGCGAAATGGTGCTTGGCCAGCCCCATCTCGGTGACCAGATCGGCCGCTTCGACCAGAGCCGGCTTGGCATTGCGGCCGGTGACGACGACATGCAGATCCTCACGGCGGGCCTTCAGCGCGGCAACGACCTTGTCGAGGTCGAGATAATCGTAGCGCAGCGCGATGTTGAGTTCGTCGAGCACGACCAGGCTGATCGATGCATCGGCGATCAACTCCAGCGCCTTTCCCCACGCAGCTTCGGCGGCGGCGATATCGCGCTTCAGATCCTGCGTCTCCCAGGTAAAGCCCTCGCCCATCGCATGCCAGACGACGCGGTCGCCGAAAGCAGCAAAAGCATCCTTCTCCCCGGTGTGCCATTTGCCCTTGATGAATTGGACGACGCCGACACGCTTGCCATGGCCCAGCATGCGCAGCGCCAAACCGAAGGCGGCCGTCGTCTTGCCCTTGCCAGGACCGGTGTTGACGATCAGCAACCCCTTCTCGACCGTCTTGCTTGCCACCTCGGCATCCTGCACTGCCTTGCGCTTGGCCATCTTGGCGCGGTGGCGTTCCGCATCCCTGTCTTCGATACCGGTCATCTCATTTCACCTTGAGGGGCAGCCCCGCCACCATCAACAGGACATTATCGGCAATCGCCGCGACCTGCTGGTTGAGCCGGCCAGCCGCGTCGCGGAACCGGCGCGCCAGCGCGTTGTCCGGCACGATGCCCAAGCCGACTTCATTGGACACCACGAAGCATGGTCCTCGCGGCCGCGACAGCACCTCCGCCAACCGGCGGCATTCGAGCTCGAGGTCATGTTCGGCAAGCATGTGATTGGTCAGCCACAGCGTCAGGCAGTCGACCAGCACCGGTTGGTTGGCCGGCAAGGCTTCCAGCGCTCCGACAAGGTCAAGCGATGCGTCGATGGTCGTCCAGCCTTTACCGCGCCGCGACCGGTGCAATGCGATACGCTCCCTCATCTCGTCATCATAGGCTTGCGCCGTGGCGATATAGGCCCAGGGCGGTGGCAGGGCCATCGTCAGCGTCTCGGCGTGCGCGCTCTTGCCGGAGCGCGCGCCGCCAATGATGAAAGTCAGCTTGCCGCGATCAGGCAAAGCTGTCGCGCAGGCTGCTCGCCGTGCCGGTGAAGCGCCCGCGCACCACGCCGACGGCGACGCCGAGCACCAACCAGAACACCAGGTTGGTCACTGTCACCGCCACCACGAACTGATGGTGCAGTCCTTCCGGGATCAGAGTCTCGAAACTGTCGGGCTGCGGCGCGCCAACAATATGCGGCGCGATGATCAGCAAGACGGCAAGGACCGCAAGCGGCAGCGACTTGCGGAAGGCGATCAGGCCGATGCCGGCCGCGGTCGCCGCCACGGTGGCCCACCACCAGATCTGGCGTGCCGTCAGGTCGGCCGCCGGCATCGCCGGCAGTTCCGGCGGCAGGCCAAGGCCGGGTGCCAGCGTGAATACGGCAAAGCCGGCCAGGCCCCAGAACGCGCCCTGGCGCCAATTGCCGATGCCGCCCGCGAATTCCGAAACCGCGACCAGAACCAGCGCGAAGCCGATGCCGGTGACGATGTTGGCAAGCACGCTGAAGGCGAAGCGCTCGAAGCCGTCGGCCGGCGCCCAGCCTTCCTCTTCAGCCGGAACAGCTTCAGCGGCTGCCGGCGCGGCGGAGCTCATGGCATTGCCCGCCGGGGCGGCAGAGTTCATGGCGTTGTTGTCGGTCGGGGCCGGTGCGGTATGGTCGTGGTGGTGGCCGCCGCCGGCCTGTTCGTAGACTTCCGCCTTCAGGATCAACGGCACGGTGGCATAGGCCTGCATGCAGGCGAGAACGACACCTGCCACGAGCCCTGCGATCGCCGCGATGAACACGACGTTGCGAAACAGGTTCATGATGTCAAATCCCTATCAGTGGCAGGGAAACGCCATCGAGTGGCGATAGTCGTGGGCGGCATTGTGGACCGCATCGATATGCGAGAACCCGACAAAGCCGACAACGAAAAGGCCGAGCAGCGCCGCGAGCGCAAGCTGCATGAGGCGCGATTGCGAGGAGACGGAGGCGCCGAGAGAGACGGAAGCGGTATTCATGCCTTGTCCTTTCACCCTCCACCCGAGGGCATCGAAGTCAGTTTCCTGTCGCCGGCAGGTCTCCTGGCTCGCGGATCAGCGCCCTTCCCCACCTTCCCGAAGAAAATCTTCAGTGGCATATGGAGAGGACTACCGCACACAGTTGCGGGGGCAGCGACGGCTTTGGGCGACAGGTCAGCCCGCACCGCATTCCCTCTTGGTTCCAAACGGAACCGACGACAGACTGGACTATAGGCAGAATCGGCGCTCGCGGCAAACCAAATTCCGCCAGCAACCATCGCGAATACGCCGTGCTGTCCTGGAACCGCCGATGCCCCAATTGACAATCTTGCCGGCCAGGTGTCGGCTTGCGCGCATCACAGGAAGCCAGCCATGCAGCCCAGCTCGAGCAACCCCGCATCCCACAATGGTTTGACCCGGGCGGAAGCGACGTTGCCGTCGGCGGCCTATTGGGATGCAGGCGCCTATCAACAGGATCTCGACGCCATCTGGTATCGGAGCTGGCTGCTCGTCTGCCGCGAGGCCGAGCTGGCCCACCCCCTGGATTTCCGCACCTTCCGCGTCGGCACACAGGAGATCGTCTTGCTGCGCGACGAAACCGGCGAGTTGCGCGCTTTCCACAACACTTGCCGGCATCGCGGCTCGCAGCTCTGCCAGGTGAGCGAGGGCCGACTGAAGGCGCGACTGATCACCTGCCCTTACCACGCCTGGTCCTATTCGCTTCGCGGCGACCTCGTGCGCGTGCCGTCGAAATCGCTGCCGGACGGCTTCGACAAGGCCGATCATCCGCTTTATGGCGTCGCACTTTCGGTGTGGCGCGGCTTCGTGTTCATCAACCTGCAAAAGGATGCGGCCGGCTCGGCGCAGGCCTCCTTCGACCCCGCCTCCGGCAATCTTGGCAGTTGGCCGCTGGAGGCGCTGGTCACCGGCCATGCGCTGCGCAAGGTGATGAACTGCAATTGGAAGGTCTTTTGGGAGAACTTCAACGAGTGCCTTCATTGTCCTGGCGTCCACAAGGACCTGTCGCGGCTGGTGCCGATCTATGGCCGCGGCCTGATGAGCCGCCACGACGATCCCGAATGGACCCTCCACGCTGACAACGACGCGCCGGAGTTTTCCGGCGGGCTGCGCGCCGGGGCCGAAACATGGTCGCGCGATGGGCGGACGCACGGGCCGGTCTTCGCCGGCCTGACACCGGCTGAGCACGCCGCCGGCCAGACCTACGTCACCAGCCTGCCCTCGATGTTCATCGTCGGTCATGTCGACTATGTCAGAACCGTGCGGCTGGCGCCGCTCGGACCAGAGCAGACCGAATTGACCGCCGAATGGCTGTTCGCGCCCGAGGCGCTCGCCGCGACCGATATCGACAACATCGTCGGATTCGGCACCCAGGTGCTGGAGGAGGATGCCGCGATCTGCGAGGTCAACCAGAAAGGGCTGCGCTCCATGCGCCATAAGGCCGGCGTGCTGATGCCGGAGGAGTACGACCTCCACCGCTTCCACGATTGGGTACGCGAACGACATGCTGCGCTTGCGCCGTAAGCTTCACAGCGACTTCGGCAGATACCGCCAGGTGACATAACCGCAGACCGCCGCAAGCAGGCCGAGCGTGACGAAAACCGAGCCCAGTCCGAAAAAGGCCAGCACCACCGAGTAGACCAGCGGCGGCGTCAGTTCGGAAAAGTCGAGATAAGTGCGGTAGACCGCAGCCATCTGCGCCCGCTCATAAGAGCGGACCGAGCGCATGAAGGCGGTCGAGCCCAGCGCGTCGAGCGCGATGGTGAAGAAGGCGCCGCACAGCAGGAAGGCGCCGGTGACGAGCGGCGCGCTTTCGCCGACGGCACCCGCCGCCAGCAGCACCACCGACATGGCGAAATAGGCAAAAGTCATGGTCCTGCGGCCGCCGAAGCGCTTGCCGGCCTTGCCCCAGAAAATCGCCATGAACAAAAGCGCGTTGCCTGCCGAAACCAGAATGCCGCCGGCAAGTTCGCCCTCACCGGTGATGACCATGAACAGCGGGCCATAGACGAAAAATGTCGTCCAGAAGCAGGAGCGGCCGAAGGCGATCAGCCAGGCCAGCCTCAGCCTCGGCTGCGCGACGAAGCGGCCGATATTGGCTAGCGGGTTGACCGGGCGCGTCTTGCCCGGCCGGATCGAGGGATTGTCGCCGAGCCGGTAGGTCCAGAACAACGCCAGCAGGGCCAAGGCGAATACGGCGACCGCGCCATGCGCGGCATAGATGCCGAAGCGTGTGTAGAGAAAGATGCCGAGCGTCGGCCCACCCGTCCAGGCAAACATCGACCACGCCATGCGCAGCGATTCGGCCTGCATGAAATCGGTCTTGCGGATGTGGTCCATGATGTAGAGGTTGAGCGTGATCGACAGCGCGCTGGCGCCCATGACACGGCACAGCATGCCGGCCAATTGCCCGGCGAGCGTATGCGTGACGAAGAACAGCGAGCCGATCGCCAGCAGGCAGGCGCCCGCCGTGTAGACCCAGCGCCGCGCGAAACGCTGGATCAGCATCGGCATGAACAAGGTCACGGACAGGCCGAGCATCGCCACTATGGTGTAGAGGATCGAGACGATCTGCTCGTTGTGGAGGATCTCGTAGGCCTGGATCGGGATGACGCTCGACACCGTGGCGCGAGCGAAGGATTCGACCGCGTAGAGCGAGGCGAAGGTGCGGGCATCCGCGGCCTTGAGGGCCGGTAGCCAGATCGGATGGCGCACATGCGTGGACATTGCTTCCCCAAAGCAGAATCACCAGCCAAATCTGCGGCCATCATTTCGCGACCGGTAACAGGAAACCGACGTGCCCCGGTTAAAACGAAGCCGGTCAAAGGCTTTCCGGTGCTGGCCTAAAGGGGTGCCTGATGCAGCGCCGGCTGATCGTCCGTATCGAAGCTCACGGCCTTCTTTTGTCCGGCGTAACCGTGATAGTCCTCGTGCGGGGCTGAATCAGATCGCGAGACCATGAGCATCCAGACGCCGACCATGCCCGCCGCGGAGTTGCCGAAGACCAAGCGCATCGTCGCCGTCGACATGCTGCGCGGCATCGCGCTGATCGCCATGGCGAGCTACCATTTCACCTGGGACCTGGAATTCTTCGGCTACACCGATCCCGGCCTGACCGCCTTCGGCTGGTGGAAGTTCTATGCTCGCTGCATCGCCTCGACCTTCCTGTTCCTGGTCGGCGTCAGCCTGTATCTCGCCCATGGCAAAGAGATCCGCTGGAACGGCTTCTGGAGACGCTTCGCCATGGTCGCCGGAGCGGCGATCGCCATTTCGGTCGCCACCCGTATCGCCACGCCGGACGGGTGGATCTTCTTCGGCATCCTGCACCAGATCGCGCTGGCGAGCCTGCTCGGGCTGGCATTCCTGCGCCTGCCGGCGCTGCTCACACTGCCGATCGCCGCGGCGGTCATCGCCATTCCCTTCTATTTTCGGCTGGAATCGTTCGATCACCCCTGGCTGTGGTGGGTCGGCCTTTCCGCGGTCAACCCACACTCCAACGACTATGTCCCGCTGTTCCCGTGGTTCGGTGCGGTGCTTGTGGGCCTCGGAGCGACCAAGCTTGCCTCCGGCTTCGGCGCCGTGGCGCGCCTGGCAGATGTGGCACCCGGGCGCTGGTCCAACCCGCTGGGCTTCATCGGCCGGCACAGCCTGGCCTTCTACCTGATTCACCAGCCGCTGCTGATCGGCAGTGTCTGGTTGTTCTCGCAAGTAATGCCGGCCAAGGTCGAAACCCCGCAGGTGAACTTTCTCAAGACCTGCCAGATCTCGTGCGAGCAGCAGCGCGACAGCAAGTTCTGTTCGAGCTATTGTGGGTGCATGCTGGACACGCTGGAGGGCGAGGCAACGCTTGATCGGCTCTACAAGAACGACCAGACCGCCGAATGGAGAGCGCATCTGGCGGATCTCGCCGGCACCTGCACGGCCCAGACCGACAGCAAGATGACGGAGGAAGGTGTCGAATGACCGAGACCCCGCCCAAACCTGGGCTGATACCGTGGCCGCCGCTGATCTACATCGCCGCCATCGCCATCAGTATCGCGCTCGGCCTGCTCTTTCCCCTGCCCTGGATCGGCGACCTCCTGGGCGACCTCCTCTACGCGGCCGGCTGGGTGGCGCTGTTCGGCGTCGCCGCACTCTGGTTCACCGCCATCCGCACCATGACGCGGGCCAAGACCACGCTCAACCCCAACGCCGTCCCGGACCATCTCGTCACCACGGGTCCTTTCGGCGTCACCCGCAATCCGATGTACCTCGCCAACACGCTGCTGTTGATTGGCGTCGCCTTCATCTCCGGGATCGTCTGGTTCCTGCCGCTCGCCTTCGTCGCCGCCTTCGTCACGCAGAAGGTCGCGGTGGAAAAGGAAGAAAAGATGCTGTCGGCAAAGTTCGGCAAAAAATACCGCGACTATGCCAAAAGAGTGCGGCGCTGGATTTGATCCGCGCCATGGTTTCCGCCGTGAATCGCACTTCGGCCATTAGCCGAAACGTCCATTCCGTCGTCATCCTGGGCGAAGCAAGGAGCGCAGCGACGCAGCGCAGACCCTAGGATGAAGTTCGGAGGGCTCGGCTAATCTCGAATGTTTGCCATGGCCGCTCAAACGCGGTCCGCTACGTATTAACCCCGAGCTCCACCAGCCGCTCGACGCAGGATTCCTCGGCCTGGTCGAGTTCGGCCAATGTCTCCTCGAGGTCGCGGCGCTTTTGCCTCAGATCCTCGCGCTTTTCCTCGATGCGCTTGATCATCAGCTTGAGCTGGCCGACCTCGCCGGGCGGTTCCTTGTACATCTGGATGATTTCGCGGATCTCGTTGATCGAGAAGCCGAGCCGTTTTCCGCGCATGATCTGCCGGATCAAGTGTCGGTCGGATGGACGAAACAGCCGCGTGCGGCCCCGCCGCACCGGCTGCACCAGTCCCTCGTCCTCGTAGAACCGCAGCGTCCGCGTCGAGACGTCGAATTCGCGCGTCAGCTCGGTGATCGAATAATATT
The DNA here is from genome assembly GCF_020165355.1 of Mesorhizobium sp. BR1-1-6. Classification (NCBI taxonomy): domain Bacteria; kingdom Pseudomonadati; phylum Pseudomonadota; class Alphaproteobacteria; order Hyphomicrobiales; family Phyllobacteriaceae; genus Mesorhizobium; species Mesorhizobium sp. BR1-1-6. The sequence continues at coordinate 296,215 of NZ_JAIUHZ010000005.1, forward strand.
CCCGCATTCTCGCCCCATAGCCGGAGATTGGCGACTGCTGCTCTCCGTCCGCGGCAGACCTGCCGGAATCGGCCGCAGTCTGCCTGTCGCCGAGCCTCGCACGGCATTTACGTAAAAGTCAATTGAGCCGGATCAATGGACGCCGAACCACCACGTGGCAAGGCCCAGAAAAGCGAAGAAACCAACGACGTCGGTGACCGTGGTGACAAAGACCGCCGAAGCGACCGCGGGATCGACCTTGAAGCGGTCGAGCAGCAGCGGGATCAGGATGCCGGCAAGGGCCGCAACGAACATGTTGATGATCATGGCCGCGGCGATGATGCCGCCCAGATTGGCATCGCGGAACCAGACGGCGGCTACGATGCCGATCAATATGGCGAAAACGATGCCGTTGATGAAGCCCACGCCTATCTCGCGGCGAATGATGCGGCCGGCATTGTAGATGTCGAGATCCCTTGTCGCCAGCGCCCGCACGGTGACGGTCATGGTCTGCGAACCGGCATTGCCGCCCATCCCGGCCACGATCGGCATCAGCACGGCGAGCGCCACAATGCGCTCGATCGTGTGGTCGAACAGGCCGATCACCGATGCCGCAAGGAAGGCGGTCAGGAGATTGACAAGCAGCCATGGCACACGCGAACGCGAGGTCGAAAAGATGCTGTCGGAAAGCTCTTCGTCGCCGACGCCGCCCATGCGCAGGAGATCTTCCTCGGCTTCCTGCTGGATGACGTCGACGACGTCGTCGATGGTCAGCACGCCGACCAGCCGCTCGTTCTCGTCGACGACGGCGGCGGACAGAAGGTCATATTGCTCGAACTCCCGCGCGGCCTCTTCCTGGTCCATCGTGGCCGGAATGGCGTGCCGCGTCTCATGCATGACCTCCTCGACCTTGACCGAGCGCTTGGTGCGCAGGATCTGGTCGAGGTCTATGGCGCCAAGCAGCTTGAAGCTCGGGTCGATGACGAAGATCTGGCTGAAGCGGTCGGGAAGGTTCTTGTCCTCGCGCATGTAGTCGATGGTCTGGCCGACCGTCCAGAACGGCGGCACCGCGACGAACTCCGTCTGCATGCGCCGCCCGGCGGTCTCCTCGGGGTAGTCGAGCGAGCGACGTAGCCTGATGCGCTCGGTAAACGGCAGCTGCGACAGGATCTCGTCCTGGTCCTCCGGTTCGAGATCCTCGAGGATGTAGACCGCGTCGTCGGAATCGAGTTCCTGCACCGCCTGGGCAATCTGCGCGTTGGGCAGATTGTCGACGATGTCCATGCGGATCGCCTCGTCGACCTCGGTCAGCGCGGAAAAATCGAAGTCGGCCCCCAAAAGCTCGACAAGGGCGCGCCGCTGGTCGGGATGCAGCGCCTCGATCAGGTCGCCCATTTCCGACTGGTGCAGGTCGTCGACCTCACGCTTGAGCGTGAGCGTATCGCGGTCGGCGATCGCCGCGCCGATCTGGGCGAGAAAGGACGAAAGGACAGCGCCGTCCTCACCGTAGATGTCGGCGCGGTGTTCGTCAGCGACCCCAGCGCCGGTCGTCCGTTCGTCCTGGCCTTCCACCAGCGCCTCCCGCCATTGCAATCCTGGAAAAGGTGCATCTCAGGTCTAGAACATCGGACCCGAAAGTGGAAACCGGTTTCGGGAAAATCCGACGCTCAAAAAGAAACTGGCGTAACGCGCGGGAATATCAAACGAAATGCGCGGTGTCCGTAGGGCTGGAGGTGCCGCTACAAATCAGATTCTGGGGAGAGAGAATGGTGCGGTCGAGAAGACTCGAACTTCCACGGGTTGCCCCACAGCGACCTCAACGCTGCGCGTCTACCAATTCCGCCACGACCGCACGTGGTAGGAGCCGGAACCGACCGGCTCGCGGCGTGTAGCAAATCGTTTCCGGCGAAACAAGTGCGCCCCGAGCATTTAATCGCTGGGAATTGCCATAACGGATCAAAGCGCCAAAATGCACCGCGAACTGGACGTTTCGGCCCGATATCGCCATATGGAGTACAACAAGAGACATCCCATGCCAGAACGCAGCCAGATCGCCACGTCGTTCCTGCCTTTGCCCGGTTCGGCGCCCGTCGAATGGGCGATCGAGCCCGGCCTCACCGCCTACCCCGAGGCGCTTGCCTTCATGGAGGCGCGCGCCGAAGCGATCCGCAGCGGGGCCGCCGGCGAGATGGTCTGGCTGGTCGAGCATCCGCCGCTCTATACCGCCGGCACGAGTGCGCGCAGCGAGGACCTGATCGACGCCAACCGGTTCCCGGTGTTTTCGGCCGGCCGCGGCGGCGAATACACCTATCATGGGCCGGGCCAGCGCGTCGCCTACGTCATGCTCGACCTGAAACGCCGCCGGGAGGATGTGCGCGCCTTCGTCGCCGCCCTCGAACAATGGATCATCGGCACGCTCGCCGCCTTCAACGTCAATGGCGAGCGCCGTGAGGATCGCGTCGGCGTCTGGGTGGTGCGGCCCGATCGCCCTGCCCTGCCGGACGGCTCTGCCGCGGAGGACAAGATCGCGGCAATAGGTATTCGGCTCAGGCGCTGGGTGAGTTTTCACGGCATCGCCATCAATGTCGAGCCGGACCTCGGCCATTTCAGTGGTATCGTGCCGTGCGGCGTGCAGGACCACGGCGTCACCAGCCTCGTCGATCTCGGGCTGCCGGTGACGATGGCCGATCTCGATCTGGCGCTGAAATCAGCGTTCGAGGATATCTTCGGCCCGGCTACGGCCTTGCCCTTGGAAACAGCCCGCGAGGCCGGCTGAACGCTTCCCGGACAGCTCAGATCAGCCGTGCCGACGCCCAGAGCACTCCATAACCGTGGATGACGAACACCGCCAGCAGCGCGCCGGCGATGACGAAACGGTCGGCCGTGCGGATCGGCTTCAGTTCGTGGCGCGGCCTCACCCCGCTGCCCGCTGTCAGAAGGCTGAGGATTGCAAAGACCGCGCCGGCCGCGAGCAGAAAGCCGATGGAAAAGCCGGCCCGCCAGCCAAGCGCCAGGAACGCCGAGAGCAGGAAGAAGGAGGCCAGCGCCAGCGCGACCGGCCCCGGGCAGATCTGGCGCAGCACCTGGCCGCCATCGAATTTCCACACCGGCACCAGATTGGCGATGTTGAACAGGGCAGCACAGCCCGCCAGTGTCGCCAGCAATGTCGCGGCAAGCCAGTGCCCTTCCGCGCTTGCAAACGTGCTGCCCATCATCGCCAACGGCACCAGGAAAGCAGAGAACCCGGCGCCCATCAGCGCCACGAACGCAACTTCGAAACGGCTGTCATAGGGCCGGCCGCCAATGGCGAGGCCGCCGAGCAGCGGGATGAAGATCATGCGCGCCCTGCGATGGCCCATCAGGCGGAATGCCGCCATGTGGCCGAGCTCGTGCAGGGCGACAACGGAAGTCAGGATCGCGGCCAGAGCAAGCCCGCCGCGGTGAAGCCCGAAGAACGGCCACAGGATGAATGCCGAGAGAGCGGCGAAGCCGAGCTGGCTCAGCGGATGTTCGAACCAGCCGCCCTTGCGATACCGCCCTGTCCTGGCCCAGCCATCCAGCTTGGCGAGTTCGCGGCGCATGGCGAAATAGCGGAACGCCAGGAAGGCCACGCCGCGGTAACGGTCGGTCTGGGTGAGCGTAACCCGGGTGGCCTCGCCAATCGAGACCAACTGCGCGGTTTCCCAATAATGCGCCCAGAAAGACGGATCGAGCGCCGTGTCCTCGATGACGCGCATCGAAAAGCACCTGCCATGCACGACATTCTCGAGCAGGGCCTTGCGTTCGATCGGCAGGCCGTCCCGGCCCTCCCAGGACATTCTGGTGCGGACCACTCCTCGCCCAGCATCTCTGCCGAGAGGATTTCGCCGGACCAGCCGGCATTGCTCCCGAGCGGCCACAGCGCCTGCCACAGACGCTGCCGGTCGGCCGCGACCGTGCGGCTGAGCCTGATTGTGCGCAAACCAAGCGGCACGCTCATCAGGAGAAAAATCAGCCCTAGATTGCTGGCCACGAGGAAGGCGGCGACGATGGGCGACACGCGGCGCTCCTGCTTTCAGGAGCGACACCCTAGCGCCATGGGCGGCAAGAAAGGCTTAACGGCAAAGCGGACTTTCGTCCGCCGGAACAGCGACTGCAGAGACGGTCACCTCACATGGCTCCGATCCAGATCGCCATGGAAATGAGGAAGGTGCTCATGCAAACCAGCGAGATGACATCCTGAACCAGATCGGTCATAACTCTCTCCTGTTGTTGATATGTTCGCAATTTGTTCTAATTTTGTTTCAAAGTCAACGAGCGGCATCCGTCCGCAGCCGGAATTTTCGAGCGATCAAACCGGCAGGGTTAAGAAAAGGTTGACGGCGCGGGACCTATCAACAGGTCAGGAAGATGTCGGCGACGCTATCGTCAGTTAGCGTATGGGATGAGCGCCTGCTGCCCTCAATCTCAGTCGAGACAATAGTGGGTAAGCTACGACTGCCGAGTGATGACGTGAGGCAACACCAAGGCGCCAATCAAGCTGATCGCTGGCGAAAGCGCATGAGGCAAGGCCGCCGGTGGCGCCTCTCGCGCAACTTTGTAACCCTGGCTGCTCATCCTGGTGATGACCGCGATCTCTTCCGCCCTGATCGCACTGAAGGCTCACTGGCGGTTCTGATCCAGAGGACTCCCGGAGGGATCAGTATCCCCGAAGGCAAACTAAACCCGCGGAAATCTCGCTGGACGTTGTTAAGGTTGAACCCAATCTCGCAGCGGACATCGAGGTACCCCTTAGAGCGGCACCACCTTGCCCTCGGCCAGGGTGACGCGCCGGTCCATGCGCGCTGCCAGCTGGTGATTGTGGGTGGCGATCAGCGCCGCGAGGCCGGATTGCCGCACCAATGCCTCCAGCGCCTCGAACACATAGGAGGCAGTGACCGGGTCGAGATTCCCGGTGGGCTCGTCCGCCAGCAGCACCAGCGGCGCATTGGCGACCGCGCGTGCGATTGCCACGCGCTGTTGCTCGCCGCCCGACAGTTCGGACGGCCGGTGCGATGCGCGCTTGCCGATCTGCATGTAGTCGAGCAGCTGCGCCGCGCGCTCGGCCGCCTCCTTGCGCGGCAGCCCTTTGATGAGCTGCGGCATCATGATGTTTTCCAGCGCCGAAAACTCCGGCAGCAGATGGTGGAACTGGTAGACGAAGCCGACATCGTTGCGGCGGATCGAGGTGCGCTCGTCATCGGATAGCCGGCCGCAGGCCCGGCCGGAGAGAATCACGTCGCCGGCGTCGGGCCGTTCCAAGAGCCCTGCCGTATGCAGCAGCGTCGATTTGCCGGTGCCGGACGGCGCCACCAGCGCCACCATCTCGCCGCGCTTCAGCGAGAAGTCCGCACCGTTCAGAATGGTGAGCTTGCGCGGCCCCTGGACATAGTGCCGCTCGACGCTCTTCAACTCGATAATGGCCTGCGCCATCATTCGTACCTCAGCGCTTCGACCGGATCGAGGCGGGCCGCCCGCCATGCCGGAAACAACGTCGCCAGGAAGGACAGGCCGAGCGCCATGATGACGACATAGGTCGTCTCGCGCGGATCCATCTTCGCCGGCAACTGGCTGAGGAAATAGAGCTCCGGATTGAACAGCACCTTGCCCGTCATCCAGGAAAAGAACTCGCGGATCGATTCGATGTTGAGGCAGATGACCACGCCGAGCAGCACGCCGGCGATGGTGCCGGTGACGCCGATCGCCGCGCCCGTCATCAGGAAGATGCGCAGGATGGCGCCGCGCGAGGCGCCCATGGTGCGCAGGATGGCGATGTCGTGCCCCTTGTCTTTCACCAGCATGACCAGCCCGGAGATGATGTTGAGCGCCGCCACCAGAACGATCAGGGTCAGGATCATGAACATGACGTTGCGCTCCACCTGCAGGGCGGAAAAGAAGGTCTCGTTGCGCTGCCGCCAGTCGACGAGGTCGATGGGTCGCTGCGCCGCCTCTTCCACCTTCGGTTTCAGCGCGTCGACATCATCGGGATTGTCGACATAGATCTCGATCGTCTGGGCTCGCCCATCCATGTTGAAATAGAGCTGCGCCTCGGAAAAGGGCATGTAGACGATGGAGGCGTCATATTCCGACATGCCGACTTCGAAGATCGCCGCGATCTTGTAGCCTTTCATGCGCGGCGTCGTGCCGAGCGGCGTCACGTCGCCGTCCGGCGAGATCAGCGTGATCGTGTCGCCGAGCGCCAGGCCGAGATTCTCCGCCATGCGCTTGCCGATGGCGACGCCCTCGCCCGTGTCGAAATCGGCGATCGAGCCCTGCTTGATGTTGTTGGCGACGATGGCAATCTTGCCCAGGTCCTCGCCCCTGATGCCGCGCACCAGCGCGCCGGAGCCGCCGCCGACATTACCTTGCGCCAGCACCTGGCCGTCGATCAGCGGAATGGCGTATTTCACGCCGGCCACGCCGTTGATGCGGCCGGCGACCTGCGCATAGTCCTCAAGCGGCGAATCCAGCGGCTGCACGATCAGATGGCCGTTTACGCCGAGGATGCGGGTGAGCAGCTCGGCCCTGAACCCGTTCATGACGGCCATCACCACGATCAGCGTCGCCACTCCCAGCATGATGCCGAGGAAGGAGATCGAGGCGATGACCGAGATCACCGTCTCCTTGCGTCGCGAGCGCAGATAGCGCCACGCCACCGTGCGTTCGAAGATGGAAAACGGTCCGGCGCCTGCCGGTCTCGCTGCCGCCGCCTCGCTCATGCGGCGGCACCGAAGCGTTTTTTCGCATCGGCGATCGGCAGCGTCACGCGCTCGCCGGTCTTGCGGTTCTTGATCTCGACCTCGCCGGCGGCCACGCCGCGCGGTCCGACGATCACCTGCCAGGGCAGGCCGATCAGGTCGGCGGTGGCGAACTTGCCGCCCGGCCGCTGGTCGGTGTCGTCATAGAGCACATCCTTGCCGGCGGCAGTGAAAGCTGCGTTGAGTTCATCGCAGACACGGTCGCAATCGGCATCGCCGGCTTTCATGTTGATCAGGCCGATGTCGAACGGCGCCACCGCTTCCGGCCAGATGATGCCGTTCTCGTCATGGCTGGCTTCGATGATCGCCGCAACCAGCCGCGACGGGCCGATGCCGTAGGAACCGCCGGAAGCGAAATGATCCTTGCCGTCGGGCCCGGTCACCTTGGCGCCCATCGGCTTGGAGTATTTCTCGCCGAAATGGAAGATATGGCCGACTTCGATGCCGCGCGCCGAAACCTTGTCGCTGTCGGGAACCTCAGCCCAGGCCGCTTCGTCATGCATTTCGTCGGTCGCGGCGTAAGGCGTCGTCCAGGTCTTGACGATGCCTGATATCTCGGCGTCGTTGGAGAAATCGGTGTTGGCTCCGGGCACGCCGAGCGACAGATAATCGCGATGGCAGAACACCTGGCTCTCGCCGGTGTCGGCCAGGATGATGAATTCATGGCTGAGATCGCCGCCGATCGGACCGGTGTCGGCCCGCATCGGGATCGCCTGTAGGCCCATGCGGGTGAAGGTCCGGAGATAGGACACGAACATCCTGTTGTAGGCGGCTCTCGCGCCTTCGAAGTCGAGATCGAAGGAGTAGGCATCCTTCATCAGGAATTCCCGGCTCCGCATGACGCCGAAGCGCGGCCGCACCTCGTCGCGGAACTTCCACTGGATGTGGTAGAGGTTGAGCGGCAAGTCCTTGTAGGACTTTACATAGGCGCGGAAGATCTCGGTGACCATTTCCTCGTTGGTCGGGCCGTAAAGCATGTCGCGGTCCTGGCGGTCCTTGATGCGCAACATCTCCTTGCCGTAGTCGTTATAGCGGCCGCTTTCGCGCCAAAGGTCGGCCGACTGGATGGTCGGCATCAGGATTTCCAGCGCGCCGGCGCGGTTCTGTTCCTCGCGGATGATCTGGCAGACCTTGTCCAGGACCCGTTTGCCCAGCGGCAGCCAGGAAAAACTGCCCTGCCCCTGCTGGCGGATCATGCCGGCGCGCAGCATCAGCCGATGCGAGACGATCTCCGCCTCGCGCGGATTCTCTTTGAGGATGGGCAGGAAATAGCGCGACAAACGCATGGACTGGTCCGTGAATGAGGAGGCCGCGCCAGAATCGGTGCGACGCAGGCTTGCTTGCCCCGGCTTCATAGCCATTTCATGGCGCAATGGGAACCCGGACGCATCGACCCGGAAATCGGAAATTCAGCTTACGAACGGCGTGGCGCGCGGAATGAAAACGTTTTGAGCACCCCTCGCGCGCGCCGCGAATGCTGGACGATCGAAGGAGCCACGGTTGCATAAAACGCCCGGCTGGTGGTTTCCCAAGCAAAGCCTGCCGTACTATTGTGCAGTGCAGCACGAGAATGCCCGTTTCAAGGCAAAATTCTTCGTGACATTTTCATTTCCGTTGGGCTAATGTGCCCCGATAACCGAGAGAGCAGAGAAAAATCTGTTCTCCTACGCGGTCAAAGTCTTGGGAGGATGCGATCTAGGCGCGGTTACTCGCTGCCGCCGGAAACCGGAAACAGATCGGACGCGTTTAAATTGCAAGGCCTTGTGCCTTGCATTTTTTTTGTGCAATCACCTGCTTAGCGCAATGCGTTGCCAAACCACCTTACCCTGCGTCATGATTTTTGAAGCCTGAACAGATGAGCCGGCGCCGAATGGCGGCATGACCTCGCCCGAAGCGCAAGAGCCGGTTTGAATGCTGCTATTTTGCCGTGGCCTGGCCGAATTCCGGCACGATGTGCGGGATGTCGTTGAGGCTATATCCCAGCCCGTGCGTCAGGCCGTAGAAAATGCCCATGAGCACCGCCGTGGCGACGGTGGTGCGGATCACCGCACGCAGCATATGTGGTCCGCGCGGCGCGCTAGGCACCGTGCCCAGCGTCACGTCACGATCGTCATCCTGCGTCCTGACGCTGAACGGCAGAACGGCAAACAGCACCACCCACCAGGTCGCGAAAAACAGTGCGGTGAACGAAACCCAGCTCATGGTTGCTCCAGTTCGATCAGCGTGCCGAAGAAATCCTTCGGATGCAGGAACAGCACAGGCTTGCCATGCGCGCCGGTCTTCGGCTTGCCGTCGCCCAGAACCCGGGCGCCGGCCGCCTGGAGCCGGTCCCGCGCGGTAAGGATATCGTCGACCTCATAGCAGAGATGGTGCATGCCGCCCGACGGGTTCTTCTCGAGGAAAGCCGCGATCGGCGAACCCTCGCCGAGCGGCTCCAGCAACTCGATCTTGGTGTTGCCGACATTGACGAACACCACGGTGACGCCATGCCCGGGCAGCGCCTGTGGTTCGCTCACTTCGGCGCCTAGCGTGTCGCGATAGCAAGCGACAGCCGCAGCCAGATCCGGCACCGCAAGCGCGACATGGTTCAGGCGTCCAAGCATAGAGCGCTCCGCTTTAGGGGAGTAAGGGAGTAGGGAAACAAGACAGAAGAAAAGCAACGGCTCATTCTCCCCTACTCCCCTACTGCCTTATTCCCCTATTCCCCTATTCGTCACCGCGTGACAAATACAGTCACCAGCGGTTTCTTGCCCCAGGCTTCGTTGGCGGCGCCACGTACGGCACGGCGTACCGCCTCCTGCACCAGATCGAGGTCTTTTCGGCGCTGACGGGGGATGGAGTCCACCGCGCCGATTGCCGCATCGATCATCAGGTCCTCCAGCGTCTCGCCTCTGGCGTCGGCCTCGGCGACGCCGATTGCGACCAGATCGGGATCGCCGGCGAGCTCATACTTCTCGTCCAGCACCACATTGACCGCGACATGGCCGGCAAAGGACAGTTTGCGACGGTCGCGAATGCCCATCGCCTGGTCGGTGCCGATCAACCTGCCGTCCTTGTAGATGCGGCCGAACGGCACCTGGTCGATGATCGTGGCAGGGCCGGGAGCAAGCCGCAGCATGTCGCCGTCGCGCACCTGCGCCACCTGGCCGATGCCCGACGTCGACATCAGCGAGCCCTGCGCCACCAGATGCGCGGCCTCGCCATGCACTGGAACGCCGATCTGCGGCCGTACCCATTCATACATCTTGCGCAATTCGCTGCGCCGCGGATGGCCGGAGACATGAACCAGCGCATCGCCGTCCTCGATGATCTTGATGCCGAGATCGACGAGGCGGTTCTTAATTTCGAGGATCGCCTTCTCGTTGCCGGGAATGGTACGCGAGGAAAACACCACCGTGTCGCCGGCCGTCAGCGACACCGACTTCATCTCGTCGCGCGAGAGCTTGGCAAGCGCCGCCAGCGGCTCGCCCTGGCTGCCGGTGCAGATGACGACCAGGTTTTCGCGCGGAATGAAGCCGAAATCCTCCTCGGCGATGAACTCAGGCAGACCGTCCATGTAGCCGAGTTCGCCGGCGACATCGATGACGCGCTTCAGCGACCGGCCGAGCACCAGGCACTGACGGCCGGCATCGCGCGCCGCCTTGGCGATGGAAACGATACGGCCGACATTGGAGGAGAAGGTGGTGACGGCGACGCGGCCCTTGGCGGCCTGGATAACCCCTTTCAGCCCCTCGCCGACCGCGACTTCCGATGGCGATTCGCCTTCGCGCATAGCATTGGTCGAATCGCAGACCAGCGCCAGCACGCCCTTGTCGCCATAGGCGCGGAACCGTGCTTCGTCGGTCTTGGGTCCGATCGTCGGCGCCGGGTCGATCTTCCAGTCGCCGGTGTGGATGACGGTGCCTGCCGGCGAGGTGATGGCCAGCGACATCGGTTCGGGAATCGAATGCGCGACCGGGATCGCCTCGATTTCGAACGGACCGACAGTGAATTTTTCGCCCGCGCGGTAGATGGTCAGCGGGATCTTCGGCGCGCCCTGCTCGCCCTGGCGCTTGGCTTCCAGCAGCCCGGCGCTGAACGGCGTCATCCACACCGGCGCCTTGAGCCTCGGCCAGATATCCAGCAGCGCGCCATAGTGGTCCTCATGCGCGTGGGTGATCACGATACCGCGCAAATTGGCGATGTTCTCTTCGATGAAGCGCGTGTCGGGCAGGATCAGGTCGACGCCCGGATGCGCCGCGTCGGGAAAGGTGACGCCGACGTCGATGACGATCCATTCGCGCGCGCTCGGCGGACCATAGCCGTAGAGAGCGAAGTTCATACCGATCTCGCCGACGCCGCCCAGCGGCACGAAGACGAGTTCGGCGTTTTCCGCTTTCGCCATGATTTTTTCCTTCCTGGCCCTCAGGCCAAGCCATTGAAGCAATTCCGGGAAAAGTCTGTAACGGTTTTCCGTCTGGAATTGCGCAAAAACAAAACTATACCCGGGCGGATGCGACCGCGCCGAAATGCACATCGCCGGCGGCGATCGTCAAAACCGAGCCCTCATCGTCGCGGATCACGAAACGGCAGTCCTCGTCAATGGTCTCGAACACCCCGCGCACCACATTACCGTCAATTCTGACAGCAACCTCGCCGCCAAGCCCTGCCGCGCGTGCCAGCCAGCGCCGCCTGACGGCGGCAAGTCCCCGCCCGTCGTCCCACAGGCGGGCATTCTCGCTCCAGGCATCCGACAGCGCCAGGAACAGCGTTTCGGCATCGCATGCCGCACCCAGTGCGTGAAGCGACGTCGCGGGATACGGCAAATCCTCAGGGTACGCCACAACATTGACGCCGATGCCGACCGCCACCGCGAAACGGCCGCCGTCCAGCATGGCCGATTCCAGCAGGATGCCGGCGAGCTTGGCGCCGGAGGCGAGCACGTCGTTCGGCCATTTCAGCTCGAAACGGTTCTTGCCTTCATTGCCGCCGTCGAGGCCGATGGCGATCCGGCCCCCCGGCACCACGGCATCGAGCGCATCGGCCAGCGCCAGGCCGGCGACGAAACCGAGCGTCGCGGCGAGTCGAAGCTCGCCCCCGGTGAGGACGAGCAGCGTCGCCGCCAGATTTCCCTCGGGTGTCGCCCAGACGCGGCCGCGCCGCCCGCGCCCGCTTTCCTGTTTCTTGGAAACGACCCACAATCTGCCGGGGTCGCCGGCCCGGGCGTGATCCAGCGCCAGCGCATTGGTGGAGCCGACGCTGTCATGCGCCTCCAGCCGGAATCCTTCCGACGCCGAGGTTGGAGCCAGCCGAAATGCCATCCCGTCAGAAGAATGTCTTGGCGGCGGCTTCGGCATAGGCGCCGATCGGACCGCCGATCAGCACATAGAACAGCACGAAAGCGCCGGAGACACCGAGTACGAGGCGCAATTCACTGGCCATCGGCACGAAGCCGCCGACCGGTTCGTCGAACCACATGATCTTGATGATGCGCAGGTAATAATAGGCGCCCACTACCGAGGCCAGCACGCCGATGATCGCCAGCGCGTAGAGGTTGGCATTGATGGCGGCGAGAAAGACGTACCACTTCCCCCAGAAGCCGGCGAGCGGCGGGATGCCGGCCAGCGAGAACATCAGGATGGTCAGGATCGTCGCCATGATCGGGTTGGTCGAGGACAGGCCTGCCAGGTCGCTGATCTGCTCGACATTGCCTTCCTTGCGCCGCATGGCGAGAATGAAGGCGAAGGTGCCGAGCGTCATCACCAGATAGATCAGCATGTAGATCGCGACGCCGCGCACGCCGGCCTGGCTGTTGGCGGCAAGGCCAACCAGCGCGTAGCCCATGTGGCCGATCGAGGAGTAGGCCATCAGGCGCTTGATGTTGGTCTGGCCGATCGCCGCGAAAGAGCCGAGCGCCATCGAGGCGATGGAGATGAAGACGATGATCTGCTGCCAGTCGGAAGCGATCGGCTTGAACGCGCCCATGGTGACGCGCACGATCAGCGCCATAGCCGCCATTTTGGGTGCCGCCGCCAGGAAAGCCGTCACCGGTGTCGGCGCACCCTCATAGACGTCGGGCGTCCACATGTGGAACGGCACCGCCGAGATCTTGAAGGCGAGGCCGGCCAGCACGAAGACCAGGCCGAAGACGAGGCCAAGCTGGCGCTCTCCGCCGCCCAGCGCCGTCGCGATCTCCTGGAACCCGGTGTTGCCGGTATAACCATAGACCAGGCTGATGCCATAGAGCAGCATGCCCGACGACAGCGCGCCGAGGACGAAGTACTTCAGGCCCGCCTCGGTCGAGCGCAGGTTCTCGCGGTTGATCGCGCACAAGACATAGATCGCCAGCGACTGAAGCTCGAGGCCGAGATAAAGCCCGATCATGCCGTTGGCGGAGATCATCAGCATCATGCCGAGCGTGCACAGAAGGATCAGCACCGGATATTCGAACTTGTCGAACCGCTCCGCCCTGGCGAAGCGCATCGACATGATCAGCGTCACCGCCGAGCCCACCAGCGCCAGCAGCTTCATGAAGCGGGCAAAGGAATCCTGGATGAAGGCATTGCCGTAGGCACTGCCCTGCCCGGTGGAAAAGATCAGCCAGGCGCCCGATATCACCAGCACGGCGACGGCAAGGCCGGTTACGGTGTTGGCGGTGTTGGCGCGCGAATAGGCCCCGACCATCAGCAGCGCGAGCGCGCCGATGGCAAGGATCAGCTCGGGCGTCGAGAGCGACAGGCTGGAGAGAAGGTCCGGCGTCATGGTTCGCAAAACCCCTGGGTCAGTTCGCCGCCGCGGTCTGCGCGGCGCCGATGGATGCGGTGACATTGGTGACGAGCGACTTGACCGACTGGGCCGTCGCGTCGAAGACGGGAGCGGGATAGACGCCGAAGAAGATGACCAGCACAACCAGCGGATAGATGATCGCCTTCTCGCGTGTCGACAGGTCGAGCAGGCCCTTGAGGCTGTCCTTGGTCAGCGCGCCGAAGATCACCCGGCGGTAGAGCCAAAGCGCGTAGGCGGCCGACAGGATGACGCCGGTGGCAGCGAAGAACGCCACCCAGGTATTGACCCGGAACACGCCGAGCATGGTCAGGAACTCGCCGACGAAGCCTGACGTGCCCGGCAGGCCGACATTGGCCATGGTGAAGATCAGGAACACGGTGGCGTATTTCGGCATGTTGTTGACCAGGCCGCCATAGGCGGCGATCTCACGCGTGTGCATGCGGTCATAGATGACGCCGACGCACAGGAACAGCGCGCCCGAGACCAGGCCGTGGCTGAGCATCTGGAAGATCGCGCCCTGCACGCCTTCCTGGTTCATGGCGAAGATGCCCATGGTCACGAAGCCCATATGGGCGACCGACGAATAGGCGATCAGCTTCTTCATGTCCTCCTGCATCAGCGCCACCAGCGAGGTGTAGATGATGGCGACGACCGAAAGTGCGAAGACCAGCGGCGCGAACATCTCGGAGGCCAGCGGGAACATCGGCAAGGAGAACCGCAGGAAGCCGTATCCGCCCATCTTCAACAGAATGGCGGCCAGGATCACCGAACCGGCTGTCGGCGCCTCGACATGCGCATCCGGCAGCCAGGTATGCACCGGCCACATCGGCATCTTCACCGCGAAGGAGGCGAAGAAGGCGAGCCACAGCCATGTCTGCATGTTGGCGGGGAAATTGTGCGTCAACAGCGTCGGGATATCGGTCGTGCCGGACTGGTAGAACATCGCCATGATGGCGAGCAGCATCAGCACCGAGCCGGCGAGCGTGTAGAGGAAGAACTTGAAGGAGGCATAGACGCGGCGCTTGCCGCCCCAGACGCCGATGATGATGAACATCGGGATCAGGCCGGCTTCGAAGAAGACGTAGAACAGCACGATGTCGAGCGCGCAGAACACGCCGATCATCAGCGTTTCGAGCAGCAGGAAGGCGATCATGTAGGCCTTGACGCGCTTCTCGATCGCTTCCCACGACGCCAGGATACAGAGCGGCATCAGGAATGTGGTCAGAATGACGAACAGCATCGAAATGCCGTCGACGCCCATATGGTAGGAGATGCCGGAATCGAGCCAGGCGACCTTCTCGACGAACTGGAAGCCGGCTTGCGAATTGTCGAAGCCGGTCCAGATGAACAGCGAGACGATGAAGGTGAACGTCGTCGTCAGCAGCGCGATGGCGCGGATGTTGCGGCGTGCGTTTTCGCTGTCGTCGTTGATGAACAGGATGAGCAGCACACCAACCAACGGCAGGAAGGTGACCAGCGAGAGAATTGGCCAAGCGGTCATCAGAGCATCATCCAGGTGACGAATGCGGCAACGCCGATCAGCATGGCGAAGGCATAGTGATAGAGATAGCCGGTCTGCAACTTGACGACGCGGTTGGTGACATCGACGACGCGTGCCGAAATGCCGTCAGGCCCGAGACCATCGATGACGGTGCCGTCGCCGGTCTTCCACAGGAAGGAACCGAGGCGTTTGGCCGGCCGCACAAAGAGGAAGTCATAGAGCTCGTCGAAATACCATTTGTTGAGCAGGAAGGCATAGAGCCCGCGATGCTGGGCGGCCAGATTGACCGGCATTTCCGGCGAGCGGATGTAGAACTTCCACGCCAGCGCCAGGCCGATCAGCATGGCGATGAACGGCGACAGCTCGACCCATAGCGGCAGTTCGTGAATGTCGTGCAGGATGTGATTGTCCGGCAGTGTGAACAGCGACGCCTTCCAGAATTCGGCATAGCCTTCGCCAATGAAGGCACCGTGGAAGATGATGCCGGCAAACAGCGCGCCCGCCGCCAGCACGAACAGCGGCACCAGCATCACCGGCGGCGATTCATGGACATGGTGCATCACCTCATGGCTCGCCCGCGGCCTGCCGTGGAAGGTCATGAAGATCAGCCGCCAGGAATAGAAGGAGGTGAAGCCGGCGGCGATCACCAGCAGCACGAAGGCGAGGCCCGCCACGGAATTATGCCCGGCAAAGGCCGTCTCGATGATGGCATCCTTGGAGAAGAACCCGGCGGTGCCGATAACGGTGACCGGAATGCCGACGCCGGTCAGCGCCAGGGTGCCGATTACCATCATCCAGTAGGTCGTCGGGATCAGCGTCCTCAGGCCGCCCATCTTGCGCATGTCCTGCTCGTCGGAAACCGCATGGATGACCGAGCCCGAGCCGAGGAACAGCAGCGCCTTGAAGAAGGCATGCGTGAACAGGTGGAAGATCGCCGCACCATAGGCGCCGACGCCGAGCGCCACGAACATGTAGCCAAGTTGCGAGCAGGTCGAATAGGCGATGACGCGCTTGATGTCGTTCTGGACGAGGCCGACGGTCGCCGCGAAGAAGGCGGTGAAGGCGCCGATGAAGGTCACCACCGTCAGCGCCGAATGCGACAGCTCGAACAGCGGCGACAGCCGCGCCAGCATGAACACGCCGGCCGTCACCATGGTGGCGGCATGGATGAGCGCCGAGACCGGCGTCGGGCCTTCCATGGCGTCCGGCAGCCAGGTGTGCAGCGGCACCTGCGCCGACTTGCCCATGGCACCCATGAACAGCAGCAGGCAGACGATCGTCATCGCTGCCTGCTTATCCAGCGCATAACCGAGGAAGGTCAGCACCGCAGCACCTTGCGGGGCGCCTTCAGCCGGGATGAACGTCGCCGCATTGGCGAAGATGGTGCCGAGATTGACCGAGCCGAACAGCACGAACACGCCGAAGATGCCGAGCGCGAAGCCGAAATCGCCGACGCGGTTGACGACGAAGGCCTTGATGGCCGCGGCGTTGGCCGAGGGCTTCTTGTACCAGAAGCCGATCAGCAGGTAGGACGCCAGGCCCACCCCTTCCCAACCGAAGAACATCTGCACGAGGTTGTCGGCCGTCACCAGCATCAGCATGGCGAAGGTGAACAGCGACAGATAGGCAAAGAAACGCGGCCGGTTCGGATCGTGGTGCATGTAGCCGATCGAGTAGATATGGACCAGCGCCGACACGGTGTTGACCACCACCAGCATGACCACCGTCAGAGTGTCGATCCTGAGCGCCCAGGACGCCTCCAGTCCGCCGGACTGGATCCAGCGCAGCACCGGCACGGTGAACACCTCGCCATGGCCGAAGCCGACGGTGAAGAAAGCAACCCACGACAGCACCGCCGCGATCACCAGGAAGCCGGAGGTGATGTATTCGGACGCCTTGGCGCCGAGCGACGTGCCGAACAGGCCGACGATCAGGAAGCCGAGCAGCGGAAGGAAGACGATGGCCTGGTACATGGTGGTTCCGTCAACCCTTCATCATGTTCACGTCTTCGACCGCGATCGAGCCGCGGTTGCGGAAGAAGACGACGAGAATGGCAAGTCCGATGGCGGCCTCCGCCGCTGCGACCGTCAGCACGAACAGCGCGAACACCTGGCCGACGAGGTCGCCGAGAGCCGCCGAAAAGGCGACGAAATTGATGTTGACCGCAAGCAGGATCAACTCGACCGACATCAGGATGACGATCACGTTCTTACGGTTCAGGAAGATGCCGAACACGCCGAGCGTGAAAAGGATCGCCGATACGGTCAGATAATGTGCGATGCCGACGACCATCTCAGACTCCTTCGCCCGACTTGACCTTGCGGATTTCCATGCCCGTCGCCGCCGTGCGGGCGACCTGGGCTGCGATCGACTGCCGCTTGACCCCTTCCTTGTGGCGCAGCGTCAAAACGATGGCACCGATCATGGCCACCAGCAGCACGAGGCCCGAGATCTGGAAGTAGTAGAGGTAGTCCGTATAGAGGATGTCGCCGAGCGCTGCCGTATTCGAGCGCGCCGCGAGATCGGGAATCGGCTTCGATACCGTCGAGGCGAGCTGCGGCGCGAAGGTATAGCCGCCGAGCACCACGATCAGTTCCGCCGCCAGGATCAGTCCGACCAGCGCGCCGATCGGCGCATATTGCAGAGCGCCCTCCTTCATCTCGGCGAAGTCGACGTCGAGCATCATGACGACGAACAGGAACAGCACCATGACAGCGCCGACATAGACGACGAGCAGGATCATCGCCAGGAACTCGGCGCCCGTCAGCATGAACAGGCCGGCGGCGTTGAAGAAGGTCAGGATCAGGAACAGCACCGAATGCACGGGGTTGCGCGACGAAATGACCATGAACGCCGACGCCACGGCGACAAAGGCGAAGAGGTAGAAAAAGGCCGCCTCTAGTCCACTCAGCATTGGGGTTCCCCCGGGTTCCTGTCCAAACAGGACGTTCGTCCTGTTTGTTGTCTGTGGCTTCGTTCCGCCTCCGGTGCGAAGCCGCGTTGTCCTAGCCCATGTTCCAACCGGGTTGAAAGACCCGGCGCAAAGAAACATGGGCAACTCTGAAGTCCTGAGGGATGACCTTGCCTGAAATGCTTCGGGTCATCCCCGGACAAGGGCCCTCGCCCCTGTCCATGCGATATCAGCGGTACGGTGCGTCCAGCGAGATGTTGCGCGCCAGTTCGCGCTCCCACCGGTCGCCATTCGCCAGCAGCCTGTCCTTGTCGTAGTAGAGTTCCTCGCGCGTCTCGGTCGCGAATTCGAAATTCGGCCCCTCGACGATGGCGTCGACCGGGCAGGCTTCCTGGCAGAAGCCGCAATAGATGCACTTCACCATATCGATGTCGTAGCGCACGGTACGGCGCGTGCCGTCGTTGCGGCGCGGGCCGGCCTCGATGGTGATGGCCTGCGCCGGACAGATCGCCTCGCACAATTTGCAGGCGATGCAGCGTTCCTCGCCATTGGGATAACGGCGCAAGGCATGCTCGCCCCGGAAGCGTGGGCTCACCGGCCCTTTCTCGTGCGGATAATTGATCGTCTCCTTCGGCGCGAAGAACTGGCGCATCGACAAGAAGAAGGCGCTGACGAAATCCTTCAGCAGCAGCGATTTGGCGGCCTGGGACAGAGCGGACATCACGCAAACCCCGTGATCTTGAGGAAGGCGGCGGTCAGCACCACCATGAACAGCGAGATCGGCAGGAACACCTTCCAGCCAAGCCGCATCAGCTGGTCGTAGCGGTAACGCGGCACGAACGCTTTCACCATGGAGAACATGAAGAACATCAGGCAGATCTTGAGCACGAACCAGATCACCCCCGGCACCCAGGTGAAGGGCGCGAAGTCGAACGGCGGCAGCCAGCCGCCGAGGAACAGGATGGTGGCCAGCGCGCACATCAGCACGACGGCGACATATTCGCCGAGGAAGAACAGCAGGAACGGCGTCGACGAATATTCGACCATGTGGCCGGCGACCAGTTCCGATTCGGCTTCGACGAGGTCGAAAGGCGGGCGATTCGTCTCGGCTAGCGCCGAGATGAAGAAGATGACGAACATCGGCAACAGCGACAGCCAGTGCCAGTCGAGGAAGGTGTTGGGCAGGCCGAGCCTGGTGCCGAGCCCATCCTGCTGCGACAGCACGATGTCGGACAGGTTGAGCGAGCCGACGCAAAGCAGCACGGTGACGATGACGAAGCCGATCGAGACCTCGTAGGACACCATTTGTGCGGCCGAACGCAGCGCCCCGAGGAACGGATATTTCGAATTGGACGCCCAGCCGCCCATGATCACGCCATAGACCTCGAGCGAGGAGATGGCGAAGACATAGAGGATACCGACATTGACGTTGGCGACGGCCCAGCCCTGGCTGACCGGAATGACCGCCCAGGCCGAGATCGCCAGAACCGCCGATACCAATGGCGCCAAAAGGAACACGCCCTTGTTGGCGCCGGACGGGATCACCGGCTCCTTGAAGACGAACTTCAACAGGTCGGCGAAAGCCTGCAGCGTGCCCCAGGGGCCGACGACGTTCGGGCCGCGGCGCAGTTGCACCGCCGCCCAGATCTTGCGGTCTGCATAGAGCAGGTAGGCGACGGCGATGAGAAGCACGACGATCAGTACGACCGACTTCAACACGATGATCAGCGCCGGCAGCACGTAAAAGGAGAAGAAGGTGTCCATGCTTATTCCGCCGCCTGCTTGAAGCCGCTCTTGGCAAGCGCCGAGCATTCCGCCATCACGGCAGAGGCCCGCGCGATCGGGTTGGTCAGGTAGAAGTCCTGGACCGGCGACGTGAACGTGCCCTTGTTCAGCCGTCCGCCAAGCTTCGCCACATTGGCGATATCCTCGGCATTGCCCGCAGCAACCTGGTCGATGCGGGCAAGATGCGGGTATTCGCCGTAGAGTTTAGCGCGCAGCTGCGGCAGCGAATCAAACGGCAACTTCTTGCCCAGTACATCCGACAATGCCCTGACGATGGCCCAATCCTCGCGCGCGTCGCCCGGCGCGAAGCCGGCGCGGTTGGTCTGCTGCACGCGCCCTTCCGTGTTGACATAGGTGCCCGACTTCTCGGTGTAGGCAGCGCCCGGCAGGATGACGTTGGCGCGGTGCGCGCCGGCGTCGCCATGGGTGCCCACATAGACGACGAAAGCGCCGCCGGTCTTTGCCATGTCGATCTCGTCGGCGCCGAGCAGGAACAGCACGTCCGTCTCGCCCAGCATGCCGGCGACGTTCCTGCCGCCCTCGCTCGGCACGAAGCCAAGGTCGAGGCCGCCGACGCGTCCAGCCGCATTGTGCAGCACGGCAAAGCCGTTCCAGTCCGCGCGCGCGGCGTTCACGGCCATGGCGAGCTTCGCTGCCTGGCCGAGCACCGCCGCGCCATCGGGGCGTGCCAGCGCGCCCTGGCCGACGATGATGAGCGGATGCGTGGCCTTCTTCAGCACCTGGAAGAACTTGCCATCGCCGTCAGCCAGATCCTTGAGCGATTCCGGTCCTGCGCCCAGCAGTTCGTAGTCATAGCGTGTATCCCCGACATCGCCGATGACGCCGACCGGCAGATTGCCGACCCGCCAGCGCTTGCGGATGCGGGCGTTGAGCACCGAGGCTTCGAAGCGCGGATTGGCGCCGATGATCAACACCGCGTCCGCCTGTTCGATGCCTTCGATGGTGGGGTTGAAAATGTAGCTTGCCCGGCCAAGCGACGGGTCGAGCGCGGCGCCGTCCTGGCGGCAATCCATGTTCTTCGAACCGAGTGCGGCCATCAGGAGCTTCAGCGCGTAGATTTCCTCGACCGCGGCAAGATCGCCTGCTATGGCGCCGATCTTCTCGGGCGTAGTCTTCGACACGGCGTCCTTGATTGCCGCGA
This sequence comes from Mesorhizobium sp. BR1-1-6, assembly GCF_020165355.1. Lineage (NCBI taxonomy): Bacteria > Pseudomonadati > Pseudomonadota > Alphaproteobacteria > Hyphomicrobiales > Phyllobacteriaceae > Mesorhizobium > Mesorhizobium sp. BR1-1-6. The sequence goes on from NZ_JAIUHZ010000005.1 coordinate 317,094, forward strand.
AGGCCTCGGCCCAGCTCGCCGGGGCCAGCTTACCGTCCTTGCGCACATAGGGCCGGTCGAGGCGCTGCGTGCGCAGGCCGTCCCAGATGAACCGGGTCTTGTCGGAGATCCATTCCTCGTTCACCGCCTCGTTGACGCGCGGCAGGATGCGCATCACCTCGCGGCCGCGGCTGTCGACGCGGATCGCCGAGCCGACGGCATCCATGACGTCGATGGATTCGGTCTTGGTCAGTTCCCACGGCCGTGCCTGGAAGGCGAAAGGCTTGGAGGTCAGCGCGCCGACGGGGCACAGGTCGATGACATTGCCCTGCAGCTCCGAGGTCATCGCCTGCTCGAGATAGGTGGTGATCTCGGCATCCTCGCCGCGGCCGATCAGGCCGAGTTCGGAAATGCCGGCAACCTCGGTGGTGAAGCGAACGCAGCGCGTGCAGTGGATGCAGCGGTTCATCACCGTCTTGACCAGCGGGCCGATATACTTGTCTTCGACCGCGCGCTTGTTCTCGTGATAGCGCGAGGAATCAACGCCGAAGGCCATCGCCTGGTCCTGCAGGTCGCATTCGCCGCCCTGGTCGCAGATCGGGCAATCCAGCGGATGGTTGATCAGCAGGAATTCCATCACGCCTTCCCTGGCCTTCTTGACCATCGGCGTGTTGGTGAAGATTTCCGGCGCTTCTCCGTTCGGACCAGGACGCAGGTCGCGCACGCCCATGGCGCAGGACGCTTGCGGCTTGGGCGGCCCGCCCTTCACCTCGATCAGGCACATGCGGCAATTGCCGGCGATCGACAACCGCTCGTGGAAGCAGAAGCGCGGCACTTCGGCGCCCGCGTCCTCTGCCGCCTGCAGCAGCGTGTAATGGTCGGGTACAGTGATTTCTTTCCCGTCGACCTTGAGCTTTGCCATCAATTGCCCCCGGCGGTCTTCGCCGTCTCATATGCATGGAACAGGTCGCCGAGGCTGATGCCATTGATCATCATGCCGGCGACCTGCGCGTTTTCTATCTTCACATTGCTCATATTCACATTGGTGAAATGCGCATTCGAAAGGTTTGCGTCTTCCACCTTGGCGTTGCTCAGGTTGGCGCGCAGGATCATCGCCACCGACAGGTTCACATTGTGCAACCGCGTGTTGGACATGGTCACGTCATCGAAACTCGAATTCATAAGGATGGCGCTGCGCACATCAAGGACATCGCGCTGGTCGTGAACCTGCATCGCCGCCCCCTATTTCCTGGCCTTGCCGGCAGGCGCGAGCGCGGCCGCCTGGGCAATCCAGTCGTCGCGCACGATACGGCCGTTGAACGAGAGGTAGTCGTCGACCCAGGCGATCTCTTCGGGCGACCAGTCGGCGATCTGGCGGAACGTCCATATGCCGAGCCCGTTGAGCACCGTCTCCAGCTTCGGGCCGATGCCCGATATCTTCTTGAGATCCGAAGGCTTCGCCGGTCTCTCAATAGCCTTGGGCTGCCGGAAATCCTCGGGCAGCAGCACATCCGAAAGCTCGTCCGCTGACCGCCCCGCCTGTGCCGCCGGCACCGTGGTGGCGGCCTCCCTGGCGGCAATGTCGGTGACTTCCTGCGCGAAGGACTGCGCCTCCGCAATCAGGGTCTTGGCCGTCGCCCGCGCTCTGGTGGATGAAAGGCTCGCATCCTCGAATTGTTCGACGCGCGCCTCGAAATCCTCGATGAGCGGCTGCATGAGGCGTTGCGACGCCTCGGCTGCGCCCGACAGCGCGCCCAACCAGACGCCGAAAGCGTGGTTGGCGAGCCCAAGCCCCAGGGCCGACATCGCCGCCGCGCCCGCGACAGGGTGCGCCAGAAGGTTGACGGCGCCGGCCATCTCCTTCGGCATCATCCTGGTCAGGTCCTGGTTCATCTTCTCGATCTGGTCCAAATTGGGCATCAACGGGTGGGGTGTCGAATACGGCGCCATAGAATTCTCCTGGTCGTTTCTTCGTTCGCCCCGCCCCGTTCTTCTCGCTCCGGGCTATCGCCCATTCAATGCTTCTCTATTCCGCCGCCACCAACACCGGCTCGGCCCGGTGCGCGTTGCGCGAAAACTCGTCGATGCGCCGCTCCACCTCGCCGCGGAAGTGCCGCATCAGGCCCTGGATCGGCCAAGCGGCCGCGTCGCCCAGCGCGCAGATCGTGTGGCCTTCGACCTGCTTGGTCACGTCGAGCAGCATATCGATCTCGCGCTTCTGCGCCTCGCCGCGCACCAGCCGTTCCATCACCCGCCACATCCAGCCGGTGCCTTCACGGCACGGCGTGCATTGGCCGCAGCTCTCATGCTTGTAGAAGTAGGACAGCCGCGCGATGGCTTTGACGACATCGGTCGACTTGTCCATGACGATGACGGCCGCCGTGCCGAGGCCGGATTTGAGGTCGCGCAGCGCGTCGAAATCCATCGGCGTATCGATGATCTGCTCGGCCGGCACCAGCGGCACCGAGGCGCCGCCAGGAATGACCGCCAGAAGATTGTCCCAGCCGCCACGGATGCCGCCGCAATGCGTCTCGATCAGCTCGCGGAACGGGATCGACATCGCCTCTTCGACGGTGCACGGATTGTTGACGTGGCCGGAGACGCAGAACAGCTTGGTGCCGACGTTGTTGGGCCGGCCGAAGGATGAGAACCAGGCCGCGCCCCGGCGCAGGATCGTCGGCGCCACCGCGATCGATTCGACGTTGTTGACGGTGGTCGGGCAGCCATAAAGGCCGACATTAGCCGGAAATGGTGGCTTCAGCCTGGGCTGGCCCTTCTTTCCCTCGAGGCTTTCGAGCAGCGCCGTCTCCTCGCCGCAGATATAAGCCCCGGCGCCATGGTGCATATAGACGTCGAAATCGTAGCCTGAAGTGTTGCCCTTGCCGATCAGCCTGGCCTCATAGGCCTCGTCGATGGCACGCTGCAGCGCCTCGCGCTCGCGGATGAACTCGCCGCGCACATAGATGTAGGCCGCGACCGCGCCCATGGCGAAGCCGGCGAGCAAGGCGCCTTCGACCAGCGTGTGCGGATCGTTGCGCAGAATGTCGCGGTCCTTGCAGGTACCGGGCTCGGATTCGTCGGCATTGATGACGAGATAACTCGGCCGGCCATCGCTCTGCTTGGGCATGAACGACCATTTCAGGCCGGTCGGGAAACCGGCGCCGCCGCGGCCGCGCAGGCCCGACGCCTTCATCTCGTTGACAATCCACTCGCGCCCCTTGGCGACGATGCCGGGCGTGTTGTCCCAGGCGCCTCGCGCCATTGCGCCGGCCAGCGACTTGTCGAAGAGGCCGTAGATGTTGGTGAAGATGCGGTCTTTGTCCTGAAGCATTGTTCGTCCCTCAGACCGGCTTCTTGCCGAAGACGCGGATATATTCGGCGACGCCGCCCTTGGCGAGCGCCTTGGCCTGCTTGACCCAGTCGTCTCGCTCGATGCGGCCGCGGAAGGAGAGATAGCTGTCCACCCACTCCCGTTCGGCCTTCTTCCAAGACGCAACCTGGGCGAAGGTGAAGATGCCGAGCGAATGCAGGATGCTCTCGGTCCTCGGGCCGACGCCGGAGATCAGCTTGAGATCGTCGACCAGCGCCGGCCTGGCGATGCCGGCCGGCCGGTTCTTGTCTTCCAACGAAGGCTTGGCCGCTTTGGCGGGAAGCTTGGTTTCCGGCGACTTGAACGCGGAAGCCGGCTCAGCCTTGTTCAGGGGGCCGCTGCGCGGCTTCAAAACTTTCTCGACCTCGGGCGCCGCCTTGTTGGCGTTTGTCGCCGAGTGGCGGGGAGCCGCGACGCTCGCCGCTTTTTCCGTTGCCGACGCGACCTTGGCCGGCGACGGCGTTTTCAGCGCCGGGCTGGTTTCAGCCGCATCGGTTTTCGGCTTGCTGGCATTGGACGGCGCGACAGGGGTGGCGGCCGGCGTTGGCACCGGCGCCGCGATGATCGCGTCGGGTGCCGCCTTGGCGGCCTTGGCGGCTTCCCTGGCCTCCCTGTCACGGGTCGACTTGAGGATCGCCTTCTCGCTTTTCAGCGTCGTGAGGCCGGCGGCCGGCTCCGAGCCGGTGCGGCCGTTCTGCGGCCCCGGCGTCACCGAGGCCCCCTTGCCCGCATCGTAGAGATCAATGATTTCGGCCAGCCGTTCCGGCGTCAGGTCTTCGAACGTGTCCTTGAAGATCATGACCATCGGCGCGTTGACGCAGGCGCCGAGGCATTCGACCTCTTCCCACGACAGCGTTCCCTTGTCGTTGGTGTGGAACTGGTCATGGTGGATCTTGGAGCGGCACACGTCCATCAGCGCTTCCGAGCCGCGCAGCATGCAGGGCGTGGTGCCGCAAACCTGGATGTGCGCCCGCGTGCCGACAGGATTCAGCTGGTACTGCGTGTAGAAGGTCGCGACCTCGAGCCCGCGGATGCGCGGCATGCCGAGCATGTCCGAAATCGTCTCGATCGCCGCCTTGGTGACCCAGCCTTCCTGCTCCTGCGCCAGCATCAGCAGTGGAATGATCGCAGACTGTTCCCGGCCCTTCGGGTACTTCTTGATCCATTGCTTGGCCGCGGCCGCGTTCGCCCGGTTGAAGGCGAAGGATGCTGGCTGGACGCTGGCTTCTGCGAGACGACGGACTGACATTTAGCGATCGACCTCACCAAACACGATGTCGAGGGAGCCGAGGACGGCGGTGACGTCGGCCAGCATGTGACCGCGGCACAGGAAATCCATGGCCTGGAGATGCGCGAAACCGGGCGCGCGCAGCTTGCAGCGATAAGGCTTGTTGGTGCCGTCGGAGACCAAATAGACGCCGAACTCGCCCTTGGGCGCCTCGACCGCCGCATAGACCTCGCCGGCCGGCACGCGGTAGCCCTCGGTGTAGAGCTTGAAGTGGTGGATCAGCGCTTCCATCGAGCGCTTCATCGCCTGGCGCTTTGGCGGCACGACCTTGCCGTCGAGGTTCGACACCGGCCCGGCGCTTTCCTTGCCGAGCAGGAGATCGATGCACTGGCGCATGATCTTCGCCGACTGGCGCATCTCTTCCATGCGCACGAGGTAGCGGTCGAAACAGTCGCCGTTCTTGCCGATCGGAATATCGAAATCGAGCTCCGAATAGCATTCATAGGGCTGCGATCTGCGCAGGTCCCAGGCAGCGCCCGAGCCACGCACCATGACGCCGGAAAAGCCCCAGGCCCAGGCGTCGGCCAGCGAAACCGTGCCGATATCGACATTACGCTGCTTGAAGATGCGATTGCCGGTCAGCAACTGATCGAGGTCGTCGATCGACTTCAGGAACGGATCGATCCACTTGCCGATGTCCTCGAGCAGCTTCTGCGGCAGGTCCTGGTGGACGCCGCCCGGACGGAAATAGGCGGCATGCATGCGCGAACCCGAGGCGCGCTCATAGAACACCATCAGCTTTTCGCGCTCGACGAAGCCCCACAGAGGCGGCGTCAGCGCGCCGACGTCCAGCGCCTGCGTCGTCACATTGAGGATGTGCGACATGATGCGGCCGATCTCGCAGTAGAGCACGCGGATCAGCTGACCGCGCTTCGGCACCTCGATGCCGAGCAGGCGCTCGGCGGCCAGTGCGAAGGCATGCTCCTGGTTCATCGGCGCGCAATAGTCGAGCCGGTCGAGATAAGGCACTGCCTGCAGGTAGGTTTTGTGCTCGATCAGCTTTTCGGTGCCGCGATGCAAGAGCCCGATATGCGGATCGACACGATCGACCACTTCGCCGTCCAACTCCAGAACCAATCTCAAAACACCATGCGCGGCAGGGTGTTGCGGTCCGAAGTTGATGTTAAAATTGCGGACGGAAGTTTCGGCCATTACTGCTTTGCCTTCTCATCCCCTGGCAGCACGTAATCGGTGCCTTCCCATGGGGACAGAAAATCGAAATTGCGGAATTCCTGCTTCAGTTCCACCGGCTCGTAGATGACGCGCTTGGCTTCGTCGTCGTAACGCACCTCGACGAAGCCGGTCAGCGGGAAATCCTTGCGCAGCGGGTGACCGTCGAAACCGTAATCGGTGAGAATGCGCCGCAGATCGGGGTGACCCGAAAACAGCACGCCATAGAGATCGTAGGTCTCGCGCTCGAACCAGTCGGCGCCGGGATAGACGCCGGTGATCGACGGCACCATCGTCTCCTCGTCGGCCTGCACCTTGATGCGGATACGCACGTTCTGCTTCGGCGACAACAGGTGATAGACGACGTCGAAGCGCTTGGCCCGTGACGGATAATCGGCGCCGCAGACATCGATGACCGAGATGAATTGGCAGCGCGGATCGTCGCGCAGGAAAGTCACCACTTCGATCAGATCGCGCGGTTCGACATGGATGGTGAGTTCGCCATAGGCGAACACTGCTTCATTGACGCGGCCAATCAATTTTTCGCCGAGATAGGTCGACAGTTCGCTCAGGGATGCGGCCATGGATTTACCGTTCGATCGTGCCGGTGCGGCGGATCTTCTTCTGCAGCAGAAGAATGCCATAGAGCAGCGCTTCGGCGCTCGGCGGACAGCCGGGCACATAGATGTCGACCGGCACGATGCGGTCGCAGCCGCGCACCACCGAATAGGAATAGTGGTAATAGCCGCCGCCATTGGCGCAGGAGCCCATCGAGATTACGTAGCGCGGCTCCGGCATCTGGTCGTACACCTTGCGCAGCGCCGGGGCCATCTTGTTGGTCAGCGTGCCGGCAACGATCATGATGTCGGACTGGCGCGGAGACGCGCGAGGAGCAACACCGAACCGCTCCGAATCGTAGCGCGGCATCGAGGTGTGGATCATCTCGACGGCGCAGCAGGCGAGACCGAAGGTCATGAACATCAGCGAGCCGCTGCGCGCCCAGGTGATCAGCGCCTCGGTCGAGGTGACGAGAAAGCCCTTGTCGGCGAGTTCGTTGTTGATTTCGAGGAAGAACGGATCATCGGACCCAACCGGCCTGCCGGTATTGGGATCGATCAGACCCTTGGGCTTCGGCGCGACGAGCGTGCCGGAACTGTCGCTCAATCCCATTCGAGCGCTCCTTTTTTCCATTCATAGGCAAAGCCGATGGTCAGCACCGCCAAAAACACCATCATCGACCAGAAACCGAGCATGCCGATTTTCGAGAACGACACCGCCCACGGAAACAGGAAGGCCACTTCCAGGTCGAAGATGATGAACAGGATCGACACCAGGTAGAAGCGGATGTCGAACTTCATACGGGCGTCATCGAACGAGTTGAACCCGCATTCGTAGGCGGAAAGCTTTTCCGGGTCGGGATTGCGATAGGCCACCAGGAACGGCGCCACGATAAGCGCGACGCCGACAGCCGCCGCCACTGCGATAAACAGGACGATGGGCAGGTACGAACTGAGAAGTGCGTTCATGCTGCGGCTTTCCGTTGGCGCCAATCCATTTTGATTACAGCACCAGACCCTATTGCGGAAGCGTGACAGTTTAACCGCTGAACCGTTTTAGGGGGCCTTTGCTGCAACGCGGCGAGGGTTAGCGCAGCGCTTCCGGCGAAGCAAGTCAAACCTTGTTCAAAACACTGGCCTGGACGGCAGAAGGGAAGAAACTGGTCCGATCCGCTCCTGTTTGATTTCCTTCGCTTTTTACTCCACTTTTCTCTCCTGACAGAGTTGCCGCCAAAACCCTGCTAGCATGGCCGGAATCAACCGTCCGAACGACGCTCAACAAGCCATCAGAGTCGCATCCGAATGAAGGAAAAGATCTCGCTTGCCACGGCCCGGCGCATCGCGCTCGCCGCCCAAGGGTTCACTGATCCCCGCCCCGCCGGCACGCCCGACCGACGCCACTTCGCCCGCGTGCTCTCGCGCACCGGCCTGCTGCAGATCGATTCCGTCAGCGCGGTGGTGCGCGCTCACTACATGCCGCTCTACTCGCGCCTTGGCCCCTACCCGTTCGCCTTGCTCGACAACGCCGCCGTCACGCGCAAGCGCACGGTTTTCGAATACTGGGCGCACGAGGCTTCCTTCCTGCCGGTCGAGACCTATCCCCTGATGCGTTGGCGCATGCAGCGCGCGGAGCGTGGCGATGAAATGTATCTGGGTCTCGCCAAATGGGGCCGCGAGCACGCCGCCTATATCGAAGAGATCTACCGCGAGGTCGCGGAGCGCGGCCCGATCGCCGCCTCCGCGCTCGAAGGCCAGAAAGGGTCCGGCGGCTGGTGGGGCTGGAGCCACGCCAAGCATGCCTTCGAATGGCTGTTCTGGGCAGGACGCATCACCACCGCGCACCGCCGTGGCTTCGAACGCTTCTATGATTTGCCCGAGCGCGTACTGCCGCAGGCGATCCTCGATCTGCCGGTGCCGTCTGCCGAGGACGCGCATCGGGAATTGCTGCGGATATCCGCCCGCGCTCATGGCGTCGCGACAGCAAGCGACCTGCGCGACTATTTCCGCCTGTCGCCGGCCGACATGAAGGGCCGGCTGGAGGAGCTGGTTGAAACAGGCGAGCTGGTGCCGATGCGTGTCGAGGGCTGGAACAAACCGGCTTACCTCCATAAGGAGGCCCGTATTCCACGAAAAATCGAGGCCCGCGCCTTGCTGGCGCCGTTCGATCCGGTCGTTTTCGAGCGCTCGCGCACGGAGCGGCTGTTCGATTTCCACTACCGCATAGAAATCTACACCCCTGCCGAAAAGCGGCAATACGGCTATTACGTCCTGCCGTTCCTGCTCGGCGACAGGATCGTGGCGCGCGTCGACCTCAAGGCCGACCGGCCGGCCAGCGTGCTACGCGTCCACGCGGCCTATGCCGAGCCCAGCGCGCCGCCTGAAACCGCCGCGCAACTCTTCCAGGAATTGACGCAGATGCAGGGCTGGCTCGGCCTCGAACGGATCGAGGTTACGCCCGCCGGCGACCTTGGGCAGCCGCTCGCCGACATTGCCGTGTCGTAGACGCGCGTTGACACCGCCGCCTGCAAGAGCCTAAATCCATTCCAGACGGTCTCCTCTCGGCAAAGGGAGGAGCCAAGAGGGAATGCGGTGCGAAATCTCGATTTCAAATCCGCGGCTGTCCCCGCAACTGTAAGCGACGAGCCAAGGCCGAAAACCACTGGGACGGTCCCGGGAAGGCGGCACGAAGGCGATGACCCGCGAGCCAGGAGACCTGCCGTCTGAGACATAAGAATCCGATCGCCCGGCGGGTTTTCCGGGCAAGGAGCCCGATTTGGAACGCGACAGCAGTTTCCCGGCTGAAACAGCGGACATTTTGTCTGGCGATAGCGACTTGTCTGGCGATAGCGACGCCTTGGCCGGCGTCACTGTCATCATCTGCGCTTCCTGCCGCGACGAGACCGGTTCCGATGCCCATCCCCGCGCCGGCGAAGTTTTGGCTCAAGATACGCGCCAAGCCGCAACGGCCGACAATGTCCGTGTCCGCACCGTCGAATGCCTCGGCAACTGCAAGCGCCGTCTCAGTGCCGCGATTCTTCGCGACGGCTGCTGGAGTTATGTCTTCGGCGACCTGAACATCGCCAGCGGCGCCGATCTCGTCACCGGCGCGAAACTCTTCGCCGCTTCGACCAACGGCCTCATTCCGTGGCGTGGTCGCCCGGATTCCCTCAAGCGCGGCCTCGTCGCCCGCATTCCTCCCCTCGACATGCTGAAGGACTGATCATGACCGCCGCAGTTTCCGCCGCCACTCTCTCCCGCGTCCCCTGTACCGTGGTCACCGGCTTCCTGGGTGCCGGCAAGACCACGCTGGTCCGCCATCTCCTGGAAAACGCGGGCGGCAAGCGGATCGCCATCATCGTCAACGAATTCGGCGACATCGGAATCGACGGCGAGATCCTCAAGGGCTGCGGCATCGACACCTGCCCGGAGGAAAACATCGTCGAACTGGCCAATGGCTGCATCTGCTGCACCGTCGCCGACGATTTCGTCCCGGCGCTCGACCAGATCCTGTCGCTGACGCCGAAGGTCGACCACATCCTGATCGAGACCTCAGGCTTGGCTCTGCCCAAGCCGCTGGTCCAGGCCTTCCAGTGGCCGACAGTGAAGAGCCGGGTGACAGTCGACGGCGTGATCGCCGTGGTCGACGGTCCGGCATTGGCCGAGGGGCGCGTCGCCAACGACATGGACGCCCTGCAGGCGCAACGCGCGCAGGACCAGACACTGGACCACGACGACCCCGTCGAGGAGGTGTTCGAGGACCAGATCGCCTGCGCCGACCTCATCATCCTGTCGAAGAGCGACCTGATGGATGCCGCAGGTTCGGCTCGCGCCAACGCCATCATTGGCGAACACTCCGCCCGCGCCGTGAAGGTCGTGCCGACGGCTCATGGCAAGGTCGATCCGTCCGTGCTGCTCGGGCTAGGCCTCGCCGTCGAGGACGACATCGAGAACCGCAAGTCCCATCATGACGGCGCCTTCGACCACGAGCACGACGACTTCGATACGTTCATCGTCGACATCCCCTCGATCGCCAACCCGGACGACCTGGCAAAGCGCGTCGCGACCGCCGCCGAACAGGAGAACGTGCTGCGGGTGAAAGGCTTCGTCGAGGTCGGCGGCAAGCCGATGCGGCTGTTGCTGCAGGCGGTCGGTCCGCGCGTCAATCATTATTATGACCGCGCCTGGACGGCTGACGACGACCGCCGCTCGCGCCTGGTCGTCATCGGCCTCAAGGGGCTGAACCGCCCGGCGATCGAGCATATCCTCGCCGGCTGAGGCAACACCGACCGCGATGCACATCCTCACCACCACATCCGCCTCGCTCGACGATCTCGCCGAGCCGGTCGATCTGCGGCAGACGCCGGCGGAAATGGTGGCGCTGTCCTTCACGGACAGCGACCTGGCCGGACTGGCAGCGGCCTGGAAAGGCGACGCCGATCGGCTGCCCACGATGCGGCTGGCCGCGCTGCGCGACCTGCGCCACCCCATGTCCGTCGACCTCTGGATCGACAGCGTCGCCCGTCACGCCAAAGTCATTCTGGTGCGTATTCTCGGCGGTTACGAGTGGTGGCGCTACGGCTGCGACCAGTTGGCCGTGGTTGCCCGTGAGCGCGGCATAAAGCTGGCATTACTTCCCGGTGAAAGCCACGACGAGGATATCAGGCTGATCGAAGCCTCGACGCTGCCGCGCGAGGAACTGGACGGGCTGCTCAATTATTTCCGCCAGGGCGGCCCGGCCAATATGAGCGCGCTGGTGCGCAGGCTGGCGCGGTTGGCGGGGTCTGATGGCGAGATTGCCGAGCCGGTAAGCGTGCCGAAAGCCGGGTTTTATGAGCCGGGGCGCGGAGTCGTGGAGAAGCCGGACTTATCGAATGTTGACGATCCTTCACACCCCCCTCTGTCCGGCAGGACATCTCCTCCGCAAGGGGGGAGATCGGCTGTCATCAAGGCCGGCTCCTCTTCTGTCCCCTTGGACAGGGATTTATCTCGACCATCCGCGATAGGCGAAATCGTCGATGAAAGAGCAATCTCCCCCCTTGCGGGGGAGATGTCCGGTAGGACAGAGGGGGGTGTGACGGAACTCGACGCCGGCAACGTCAACCCACCCGTGATTCCCATCCTCTTCTACCGCTCGATGCTGCTCGCCGCCGATGTCGCGCCCATCGACGCGCTTTTCGAGGCGCTACGGCAGCGCGGCATGCTGCCGGTGCCGATCTTTGTCTCCAGCCTGAAAGACCCGGAATCTCTGGCTTTTGTTGAAACCGCGATTGCCCAGCCCAAGCCCGCCGCCATCATCACCGCGACCGCTTTCGCGTCCGGCGCCGAACCCGGCGTCGAAACCCTGTTCGACCGCGCCGGCGTTCCCGTCTTCCAGGTCATCGTCGCCACCACCCGCCGCGACGTATGGGAGAAGAACCAGCGCGGGCTGGCCCCCGCCGACCTCGCCATGCATGTCGTTCTGCCCGAACTGGACGGCCGCATCCTCGCCGGCGCCGTTTCGTTCAAGGGCGAAAGCGAGACCGACCCGGCGCTCGGCCACCGCGCCTTTGCCAACCGGCCGGAGCCCGATCGCGTCGAACAGGTGGCGGACCGGGTCGCGGCCTTCATCAGGCTTCGGGAAACGCCGCGCGCCGAGCGCAAGGTCGCCATTCTGATCCCCGATTACCCGAGCGCTCCCGGCCGCACCGGCTATGCGGTCGGGTTGGATGTGCCATCCAGCGTGCTGGCGATGCTGCACGACCTCCAGGAACAGGGCTATGTAGTTGAGGGAATTCCCCAAACGTCGCGTGCGTTGCTGGATGCGCTGGAGCGCAGCAAGGCTGGGTTGGAGTTGGATGAGTACCTTGCCTTCTCAACGGAATTGCCGGGCGCAGCAATTGCTGCCGTAGAAGCAGCTTGGGGCAAAGCCGAAGGCGAGACAGGTTTGCGCGAGGCATCCCCCTCTGTCCTGCCGGACATCTCCCCCGCAAGGGGGGAGATTACGCCGTCATCTCTGTCTTCGCCAATCTCCAACGTTGCAAGAGTAGCTCCAGCGTCGAAACTGCCAATCTCCCCCCTTGCGGGGGAGATGTCCGGCAGGACAGAGGGAGCGCTGCCCGCCGCCAAATTCCCCTTCCGCGCCGCGACCTTCGGCAACATCACCGTGGCGCTGGCTCCAGACCGCGGCCGCTCGGCCGACCGCCGCGCCGACTATCACGACCCGACGCTGCCGCCGCGCCATGCGTTGCTCGCCTTCGGCCTGTGGCTGCGCAAATTGCTCGGCGTCCATGCGCTCATCCATGTTGGCGCGCATGGCACGCTGGAATGGCTGCCGGGCAAGACGGTTGCGCTTTCGCAAAGCTGCTTCCCCGAGATCGTCACCGGTCCCCTGCCCGTCATCTATCCCTTTATCGTCTCCAATCCCGGCGAGGCGGCGCAGGCGAAGCGGCGGATCGCCGCCGTCACGCTCGGCCATCTGCCGCCGCCGCTCACCGGCGCCGGATTGGACAAGAACCAGCACAGGCTCGAACGGCTGGTCGACGAATACGCCCAGGCTGACGGTCTCGACCGCCGCCGCCGCGACCGTCTGGCCAGTCTGATCGTCGAAACCGCGCAGACGACGGGCCTCGCCGCGGAGGCCGGCGTTGCCCGCACCGACGCGCCGGACGAGGCCCTGCGCCGCATCGATGCCTGGCTCTGCGACCTGAAGGATTTCGCTATCAAGGATGGGCTGCATGTCTACGGCCGCGCGCCCGACGAAGAGCCCGACCTTATGCGCCGGCAAAGCGCCGAGGCCGAAAAGGCCGCCCTTCTTGCCGCGCTCGACGGTCGTCATGTCACCGCGGGCCCGGCCGGCGCGCCCGCGCGCGGGCGTTCCGACGTTCTGCCCACCGGCCGCAACCTGTTCACGTCGGACCCGCGCGCCATGCCGACGCCGACGGCTTACGACATCGGCAAGGCTGCCGCCGAGGAAGTGGTGCGCGCCTATATGCAATCGCATGGCGACTGGCCGCGCTCGCTGATCATCGACCTTTGGGGTTCGGCGTCTTTGCGCACCGGCGGCGAAGAGATCGCGCAGGGGCTTTCGCTGATGGGCTGCCGACCGCAATGGGATGCCGCCACAGGTCGCGTCACCGGCATCGAGGTGTTGGCGCCGGCAGCGCTTGGCCGCCCGCGCGTCGACGTCACCTGGCGCATATCGGGCCTGTTCCGCGACATGTTCCCGACCCAGATCGCGCTGATCGATGCCGCTGCCAACGCCGTTGCCGCGCGCGACGAGGTCGATTCGGAAAATCCGCTCGCCGCAAGGACCCGCGCCGAGGGCAAGATCAGCCCGCGCATCTTTGGCACCTCGCCTGGCACTTACGGCGCTGGCGTCGAGGAAATCCTGTCGAGCGGTGACTGGGCGGCGCGCGAGGAAATCGGCCGCGCCTATCTCGATGCCACGTCGCATTCCTATGGCGGCGCCGGCGGTGAGGGGATCGCCGCGCCCGGCGCATTCGAGAACCGCATCGCCGAAGCCGATCTTCTCGTCCACACCGGCGACGATCCCGGCCGCGACATCCTCGAAGGCTCGGCCGATGTCGCTTTCATCGGCGGCTTCTCGGCCGCCCTTGCAGCGCTTGGCAGGAATGCCGACGTCATCGTGCTCGACACGACCGATCCGCAGAGGCCGAAGCCGCGTTCAGTTAGTGAGGCCGTGACGCGCGTCGTGCGCGCCCGCGCCGTCAACGCCCGCTTCATAGCGGGCCAGATGCGCCACGGCCCCCGCGGCGCCTCGGAATTCGCCGAAACCGTCGACAGGCTGGTTGGCTTCGCCGAAACCACACAGGCCATACCAGGCGCGCTTATAGAGGCCGTGCACGATGCCTATCTCGGCGATGCGGACGTCCGCGCCTTCATCCTGCGCGAAAACCCGGCCGCCGCGAAGGCCATTGCCGAACGCCTCCTGTCGGCGCGCCGGCGGGGCCTGTGGCATCCCTTGCGCAATTCGATCGACGACGACCTTGCGGCACTGATCGCCGAGGCACGGGAGTTGGCGGCATGAACGCCTATTCACGCCGCGGCGCCTGCCCGGTCCTTTCGGCGCCGATGCAGACCGGCGACGGCCTGCTGGTGCGGCTCAACCCGGTCGCCGGAGGCCCATCTTCTGGCGGATTGTCGCCGAAGCTTCTGATCGGGCTGGCAGAATCCGCCCTGCGGCACGGCAACGGCATCATGGAAGTGACAGCGCGCGGCAGCTTGCAAATACGCGGATTGACCACGCAAAGTGCAACCCTGCTGGCGAAGGAAGTCGATGCGCTGGGCATTGTGGTCCGCACTGGCGTACCAGTGGAGACCGGACCACTGGCCGGCATCGATCCGCAGGAGATCGTCGACCCCAGGCCGCTGGCTGATCGGATCAGGGAAGCGGTCGAGGACGCCGGGCTGTCGCAGCGGCTCGGGCCGAAGGTTTCGGTCGTTGTCGACGGTGGCGGGCAACTGACGATGGATGCTGTGACGGCCGACGTGCGGCTGAAGGCGGTGAGCACCGAGGCGGGAATCCGCTGGCGGGTGTCGGTTGCCGGTGACGGGCGGAATGCAAGGCTGCTCGCGGTTGCTGATGAAGGTGTGGCTCGTGATATAGCCGTCGCGGCTCTAAGGATGATCGCCGAGAAAGGCCGCGATGCTCACGCAAGGGATTTGTCGGAGCGGCAGTTGGTGTCTCTGGCGGGTTGGCTATGCCTGACAAGTTTGCGCGAGGCGCCCCCCTCTGTCCTGCCGGACATCTCCCCCTCAAGGGGGGAGATTACGTGGTCACCGACGGTTTCGCCAATTTCCGGTGCTGCTAAAGAAAAGCCGACGTCGAAGCCGCCGATCTCCCCCCTCGAGGGGGAGATGTCCGGCAGGACAGAGGGGGGCGCCTCGCGCAAACCTATCGGCCTTTTCCCCTTAGCCGGCGACGTCCCCACTCTCGGCATCGGTCTCCCCTACGGCAGCATGCCCACCGAAAGGCTCATCGCCCTCGCTCAAAGCGCCGTCACTCTCGGCACGTCAGAAATCCGCCTCGCCCCGGGCCGCGCCCTGCTCTTCCTCGGCCAGCCACCAGCCGCCAATCCTTCCCTCCAGCAAACAGCCGCCACCCTCGGCTTCGTCACCGCCCCCACCGACCCGCGCACGCGCATCGCTGCTTGTCCCGGCGCGCCGGCTTGCGCCTCGGGTCGCATCGCCACGCGCGACATTGCCGAGGCGATCGCCACCGAAAACGCCGATAGTCTTGACTTCACCTTGCATGTTTCTGGCTGCGCCAAGGGTTGCGCGCATCCCGGCCCAGCGGCGCTGACCGTGGTCGGCGGCGAAAATGGAGCCGGACTTGTCGTGAACGCGACGGCAAAGGCCCTTCCTGCCGGTTACAGGCCGGGCTATGACGCCGCGCGCGGCATCGGCCGCGTCGCGGCGGCAATCCGCAGCGAACGCTATCAGGGCGAGACCGCCGCCGCCTGCCTGACGAGGCTGGGGCCGGCCGACATCGCAGAGGCTTATCGACAGGAATGACAATGGTCGCCTACGACTACATCCACGACGGCACGGCGATCTACGAACGCTCCTTTGCCATCATCTGCGCCGAGGCTGATCTCGCGCGCTTTTCCGAAGCAGAGGCCGATGTCGCGGTCCGCATGATCCATGCCTGCGGCCAAGTGGAAGCCGCCAAGAATTTTGTCTTCTCCAGCGATTTCGTTTCCGCCGCACGGGCCGCGCTTGCCGCCGGCGCGCCGATCTTCTGCGACGCCGAAATGGTCTCGCACGGCGTCACCCGCGCCCGTCTGCCTGCCGGCAACGAGGTGATCTGCACCTTGCGCGACCCGCGCACGCATGAAATCGCCAGGACGATCGGCAACACACGTTCTGCCGCCGCGATCGACCTGTGGGGCGAGCGCATCGCCGGTTCGGTGGTGGCCATCGGCAATGCGCCGACCGCACTCTTCTATCTTCTGGAGAAGCTGCGCGACGGTGCGCCGAAACCGGCCGCCATCATCGGCATGCCGGTGGGCTTCGTTGGTGCCGCCGAATCGAAGGACGCGCTGGCGCAGAATTCCTACGGCGTACCCTATGCAATCGTGCGCGGCAGGCTTGGCGGCAGCGCCATGACCGCGGCAGCCCTCAATTCTCTCGCGAGGCCCGGCCTGTGAACGCGCTCCCCAAAACCGGCCCGAGGGGCCGCCTGGTCGGCGTCGGTACCGGTCCCGGCGACCCGGAACTGTTGACGCTGAAGGCCGCGCGTGCGCTGGCCGAGGCCGATGTGGTGGCGTATTTCGCCAAGCGCGGCAACAACAGCAATGCGCGCGCCATCGTCGAAACGCGCTTCCGGCCCGACATGCTGGAACTGCCGTTGCTCTATCCCGTGACCACGGAGATCGACAAGGATCACGACGATTACCGCGCGCAGATATCGGCCTTCTACGAGGAGTCCGCCGAGACCGTTGCCGGTCATCTGGATGCCGGTAGGATGGTCGCCGTGCTGTCGGAAGGCGATCCGCTCTTCTATGGCTCCTACATGCATCTGCATGTGCGCCTCGCCCATCGTTTTCCGACCGAGGTCATTCCCGGCGTTACCGCCATGTCGGGCTGCTGGTCGGCGACCGGCCTGCCGATCGTCCAGGGCGACGACGTGCTGACCGTGCTGCCGGGCACGATGAGCGAGTTCGAACTGACCCGGCGCCTCGCCGACACCGATGCCGCCGTTATCATGAAGGTCGGCCGCAACCTGCCCAAAATCCGGCGGGCGCTGGAGGCCACCGGCAAGCTGACACGCGCCGTCTATGTCGAGCGCGGCACCATGCCGGGCAGCGTCTCGATGCGGCTCACCGACAAGCCGGACGACAAGGCGCCCTATTTCGCCATTGTGCTCGTTGCCGGCTGGTCCGGACGCCCTGTCGCGTCGGCGGGTGGCGCATGAGCGGCCGCCTCACTGTCATCGGGCTCGGACCTGGCAACGCCGATCAGGTGACGCCGCAGGCGAGCCACGCCGTCGCCGAGGCAAGCTTCTTCTACGGCTACAAGCCCTATCTCGACCGGCTGGAATTGCGCCCGGACCAGACCCGCATCGCCTCCGACAATCGCGAAGAGCTTGCCCGCTCCAACGAGGCGCTGGCGAAGGCGGCCGAAGGTCACAATGTCGCCGTCGTCTCCGGGGGCGATCCAGGCGTCTTCGCCATGGCGGCGGCCGTCTGCGAGGCGATCGAAGCCGGCCCCTCCGAATGGCGCGCGATCGATCTCGCAATCGTGCCTGGCGTCACCGCCATGCTCGCTGTCGCTGCCCGCATCGGGGCACCGCTCGGCCATGATTTCTGCGCCATCTCGCTGTCCGACAATCTGAAGCCATGGGACTTGGTCGAACTGCGCCTGCTGGCGGCCGCCGGCGCCGGCTTCGTCATCGCGCTTTACAATCCCATCAGCAAGGCGCGCCCCTGGCAGCTTGGCCGCGCCTTCGAATGTCTGAAGGCCATTCTGCCGGGCACCACGCCCGTTATATTCGGCCGTGCCGCAGGCCGGCCCGATGAGCGCATCGAGGTGTTCCTGCTGGCGGATGCCGATGCCGACAAGGCGGATATGGCAACCTGCATCATCATCGGTTCGCCAGAAACCCGGATCATCAGGCGCGGTAACAGGCCGGCGCTGGTTTACACGCCGCGCTCCGCGGCAGGCTCGACAAGATGATCGACCATGTCGGCAAGCTGATCAACGGTCGCAGCCGAAGGAATCTCCGGCAGCGCAGGCCTGCGCACCATGACGACGTCGAGGCCAAGCGCCCGCGCCGCGGCGATCTTGCCATAAGTCGCCGCGCCGCCGCTGTTCTTGGATACGACGATGTCGATGCCGTGCCGCTGGAGCAGCGTGTGTTCCTCCGCCTCGCGAAACGGCCCGCGCGCCAGGAGATAGGTGGCATCGGGCACTGCCAGCTTCGGCTCGACCGGATCGACGCTGCGGATGAGATAGTGGTGCTGGGGCGCGGCTTCGAAAGCCGCGACCTCCTGCCGGCCGAGAGCCAGGAATACACGGCGCGGCGCCGGTCCAAGCGCCTGCACGGCATCGCCTGTCGTATAGACCTGCGTCCAGCGATCGCCCTCGACAGGCTCCCAGCCGGGACGGCGCAGAGCGACGATCGGCACCCCAGCCATGCGCGCGGCCTGCGCCGCATTGGCGGAAATTCGCGCCGCGTAGGGATGCGTGGCGTCGATCAGCAGCTCGATGCTTGTCTCCTTGAGATAGGCGGCCAGACCATCGGCGCCGCCAAACCCTCCACTGCGTACCGGCACGCCCTGCGTCACCGGGCTTTCGGTGCGGCCCGCCAGCGACAGCATCACCGAGTAACCGGCTGCCAGTTTTCCAGCCAGTTGCCGGGCTTCGGTGGTTCCGCCGAGGATCAGAATGCGGTGGGTCATCATGCCTGCTAAGAGTCTACGCGGCGCCAACCAAAAATGGCTCACCATCGTTGGCATAGGCGAGGACGGTGTAGCCGGTCTCGGCGACGAGGCCAAGCAGCGGATCGCCGACGCTGAAATCATCTTTGGCGGCAAGCGGCATCTGGCGCTCGTCTCATCATTCGCCAAGGGCGATCCGCGCCCATGGCCGGTTCCCTTCGATGCCAAGATGCACGACGTGCTGTCGCTCGCCGGCAAGCGCGTTTGCGTTCTTGCCTCCGGCGATCCCTTTTTCCACGGCGTCGGCGTCACCCTCGCCCGCAAGGTCATGCCGCGGGAGATGCATGTCATTCCCGCGCCGTCGGCCATTTCGCTGGCGGCCGCTCGCCTTGGCTGGGCGCTGCAGGACATCGAAACCGTCTCGCTGCATGGCCGCCCCATCGACCTGATCCGGCCATTGCTGCAACCCAACGCACGCATCCTGGCCCTGACATCCGACGGCGATGCACCGGCGGCAATCGCCCGCCTGCTCACCGAGCTTGATTTCGGCGCCTCGCGGTTGACGATCCTGGAGGCATTGGGCGGGCCGAACGAGAACCTGCGCACGGCCCGGGCCGATGCCTTCAACCTCGAAAACATCAATCCGCTCAATGTGCTGGCGCTCGAAATTCAATCTGGTCCGGATGCGCGTATCCTGCCTTTGACATCAGGCCTCGCCGATCATCTGTTCGACCATGACGGCCAGATCACCAAGCATGAGATCCGCGCCATCACGCTGTCGGCGCTGGCGCCGAGGCGCGGCGAACTGCTGTGGGATATTGGCGCCGGCTCCGGTTCCATCGGCATCGAATGGATGCTCACCCACCCTTCGATGCGCACTGTTGCCATCGAAGCCGACCCGATCCGCGCCGCCCGCATCGGCCACAACGCTGCTGCCTGCGGCGTTCCCGGACTCATCGTAGTCGAAGGCAGCGCACCCAAGGCGCTTGCAAGGCTCGATACGCCAGACGCGATTTTCATTGGCGGCGGCGGCAGCGACGCCGGCGTGCTGGCCGCCGCCATCAAGGCGCTGCGCACCGGCGGCCGCCTCGTTGCCAATGCGGTGACGCTGGAAATGGAGACGCTGCTTCTTGCCCGTCATACCGAGCTCGGGGGCGATCTGACCCGCATCGCCATATCCCGCGCCGCGCCTGTCGGTTCGATGCAGGCCTGGCGGCCGGCGATGCCGGTTACCCAATGGAGTTGGATCAAGCCATGATGGTCGCGGGCGTCGGCAGCCGAAAGGGTGTAAGCGTCGAGGACGTGCTTGCCGCGATAGAAACCGCGCTCGAAGCGCACGGGCTGGCGATGACGGCGCTCTCGTCGCTCGCCACCGCCATGCTCAAGAAAGATGAACAGGCGATCGCTGCCGCAGGTCGCACACTCAACCTTCCCGTCATCGTCGTCGATGAGGCAGCGCTTAAAGCAGCGTCGACGAAGGCGCTCAGCAACTCCAGCCTCTCGCAGGGTCTGGCCGGCACACCGTCGGTTTCCGAAGCATCGGCGCTGGCCGTCGCCGGCGAAGGCGCCAGGCTGCTGGGACCACGCATCGTGCTCGGCCCGGTCACCTGCGCCATCGCCATCAGCGGAGACGCGGCATGACCGTGCATTTCATCGGCGCCGGTCCGGGCGCCGCCGACCTCATTACCCTGCGCGGCGCGCGGCTGCTGGCAAGCTGCCCGGTCTGCCTCCATGCCGGCTCGATCGTGGCGCCCGAATTGCTGCAGCATTGCGCCCCGGGAACGAAGCTGATCGACACCGCGCCGATGTCGCTCGACGAGATCGAGGCCGAATATCTGGCCGCCCACAAGGCCGGCCATGATGTCGCGCGGCTGCATTCCGGTGACCTGTCGGTATGGAGCGCGGTTGCCGAACAGATCCGCCGGCTGGAAAGGCACGGCATTCCCTACACGCTGACGCCGGGCGTTCCCTCTTTCGCTGCCGCGGCGGCTGCTCTGCGGCGCGAGCTGACCATTCCCGAAGTCGCCCAGAGCCTGGTGCTGACCCGCGTCTCCGGCCGCGCTTCAAAAATGCCGCCTGGCGAAACGCTGGCCGGTTTCGGCCGCACCGGCGCCACGCTTGCCATTCATCTTGCCATCCACGCCATCGATCGCATCGTCGCCGAGCTGACGCCGCTCTATGGCCGCGATTGCCCGGTGGCGGTCGTCTTCCGTGCCTCCTGGCCGGACGAGCGCGTGCTGACCGGCACGCTGGAAACCATCGAGGCACAACTGGCCGCCGACCCGATGGAGCGTACGGCCATCATCTTCGTCGGCCGCTCGCTGGCGGCGGAAGGCTTTGGCGAGAGTTCATTGTACGACGCGCATTACCAACGGCGTTTTCGCGGACGGGACGGATTGTGAGCGACAGCACCAAAAATAAGGGCGAGAACGCCGCGCTCCAACAGGCGCTTGCCCGGCTGAACTTCAAGCCGCGGACGCTTGAGCCCGGCCATGTCTGGCTCGCCGGCGCCGGCCCCGGCGATCCCGGCTGCCTGACGCTGGAAGTGCTGGCGGCGCTGAGTGAGGCGGATGCGCTGGTCTACGATGCGCTGGTCTCCCCGGACGTCGTCGCGGTTGCCGAAAACGCCGAGCTTTTCTTTGCCGGCAAGCGCGGCGGAAAACCCTCGATGAAACAGGACGACATAACCGCCCTGCTGGTCCGGCTGGCGCGCCAGGGCCGCCGCGTCGTCAGGCTGAAGGGCGGCGACCCCTATATTTTCGGCCGTGGCGGCGAAGAGGCGCTGGCGCTGGCGCGGGAAAACATCCCGTTCCGCGTCCTGCCCGGCCTCACCTCGGGCCTCAGCGCGCTGGCCGCCACCGGCATCCCCGCGACCATGCGCGGCATCAACAAGGCGGTAATCCTGGCGACCGGCCATGCCGCCGGCACCGATGACGATCTCGACTGGGCCGCGATCGCGCGCACCGGCCAGCCTGTCGTGGTCTACATGGGCATGGCCAATCTGCCTGTGATATCGGCCGCATTGCTCGACGGCGGGCTGGCGCCATCGACGCCGGCGGCGGTGATCGTCGCCGCGACGACGCCGCAGGAGCGCATCGTCGTCGCCACGCTGGCCACCATCGCCGAGGAAGCCGCCGCCGCCGGCCTGTCCGCACCGGCGCTGATCGTCGTCGGCGGCATCGTCGCCATGCGCGCGGCGCTGGCGGGTGCATCGTGAGCGCCCGCGCGATCATCGTCGGCGCACCGCGCTCCGGCTCGGGCAAGACCAGCGTCACCATCGGCATTTTACGCGCACTCACTCGGCGCGGCCTGAAAGTACGCGGCGCCAAGTCTGGCCCCGATTACATCGATCCCGGCTTCCACACCGCCGCCACCGGCCTGTCCGGCGTCAATCTTGACAGCTGGGCGATGTCGCCGTCGCTGCTCAACGCACTGGCCGTAAATGCCGCCGACGACGCCGATTTTGTCATCCTCGAAAGCGCCATGGGCCTGTTCGACGGCATTCCGGCCGCGCCGGGCCGCAGCGGTTCGGCGGCCGATCTCGCGCGGCTCTACGGCCTGCCGGTGCTGCTGGTGCTGGACGTTTCCGGCCAGTCGACCACGGCAGCGGCCGTCGCCAAGGGGTTCGCCATCTACGATCCGGAGGTTCGCATGGCGGGCATCGTGCTCAACCGGCTGGGCAGCGAGCGCCATCGCCGGCTGTCCGGCGACGCCATCGAGGCGATCGGCCTGCCGGTCGTCGGCGCCATCCTGCGCGATCCCACGCTCAACTTGCCCGAGCGCCATCTCGGCCTCGTCCAGGCCAGTGAATATGATGACCTGATGGCGCATCTCGACCGGTTGGCCGACATGGCGGAAAAGTCGCTCGACCTCGACGCCGTCATGGCGCTAGCAACACCTCTCGCCCCGGAGCCCGGCAGCTTCGACGATGCGCTGCAGCCGCCCGGCCAGCGCATCGCACTTGCCGAGGATGCCGCCTTCACCTTTCTCTATCCGCACGTCGCGGCCTACTGGCGCAAGGCCGGCGCGGAGATCGTTCCGTTCTCGCCGCTCGCGGACGAGGCGCCTGACGACAGCTGCGACGTCTGCTGGCTGCCCGGCGGCTATCCCGAGCTTCACGCCGGCCGTCTCGCCGCCGCTGCGAATTTTCGGAAAGGAACGGCAAGGTTCGCCGGGACGAAGCCCATCCATGGTGAGTGCGGTGGCTTCATGGTGCTTGGCGAAGCCCTGGAAGATGCATCTGGCGAAACGCACAAAATGCTCGGCCTGCTCGGCCATTCAACCAGCTTCGCCAAGCGCAAGATGAACCTCGGCTATCGCGAAGCGCGGCTGCGCGCCGACTGTCCGCTCGGCCCGCGGGGCGCGCTGATCCGCGGGCACGAATTCCATTATGCGCAGACGACGGCGGCCGGCGATGACGAGCCCCTGGCCGACCTCGCCGACGGGCAAGGCAATCCGATCGGCGCCTCGGGCTACCGGCGCGGCCAGATCAGCGGCACCTTCTTCCATGCCATCGCAAGGGGCTGAGGCATGAAGTTCCCGAAGGTCACCCTTTCGCCCCGGCAAATCCCCAGCGATGTTGCCCTCTGCCTGGTCTTCTTCACCAGGCTGCCCTTGCCCGTCATCGACTTTCGCGGCCGCAGCCTTGCCGCCGCGATCTGGGCCGCCCCGGTCGCCGGCCTCGTCGTCGGCCTGATCGGCGCCATCGTCTTTGCCACGGCGGAACGGTTTGGCCTTGCCATCGGGTCGGCGGCAGCCCTTGCCCTGGTTGCAACCGCGGTCACCACCGGCTGCCTGCACGAGGACGGGCTGTCCGATGTCGCCGACGGTTTTGGCGGCGGCAACACGCGCGGTCGAAAGCTGGAGGTCATGCGCGACAGCCGAATCGGCGCCTACGGCGCCATGGCGCTGGCGCTGTCGCTGCTCATCCGCTGGAGCGCGCTGTCGGAATTCGTCGATCCCACACAAGCTCTCTTCGCGCTCCTGGCCGCCCATGCGGCCTCGCGCGGCGTATTCGGCACCTTCATGCATCTCTTGCCCCCGGCGCGCGACGATGGCCTCTCGGCCGGCGCCGGCACCGTCTCGCGGGAAATTGCCCTCGCCGGCGCCGTGCTCGGCGCCATCCCGCTCCTCCTGCTCGGGCTTGGCGGCGCCATCGCGGCGCTTATCCTGCTCGGACTGCTGTTTGCCGCCGTCCACGCGCTTTGCCTCAACCAGATCGGTGGCCAGACCGGCGACACGATCGGCGCTATGCAACAGGTGAGCGAAATCGCGGTGCTGCTCGTCGCTTCCGTAGCCCTTTCCTGACTCTGTTTCGGAGAATTTCCTTCCATGCCTTTCAAATCCCTAGATGAACTGCGCGCTGCTTGCCTCGACCTGCCTGATGGCGATGACGCCGCCGCGAGCGCGGTCGCTCGCCGCCAGGACACGTTGACCAAGCCGCAGGGCAGCCTCGGCCGGCTTGAGTCCATCGCCGCGTGGCTGGCGCGCTGGCAGGGCCGCGACATGCCTAGGCTCGAGCGGGTGAAAGTTTTCGTCTTCGCCGGCAACCACGGCGTTACCGCCCAAGGCGTGTCGGCCTATCCTTCGGAAGTCACGGTGCAGATGGTGGCGAATTTCGCCGGCGGCGGTGCGGCCATCAACCAGCTCGCCCGCATCGCAGGCGCCGAACTCGATGTCATTCCGCTCGATCTTGACCATCCGACCGGCGATTTCACGCAAACGCCGGCGATGGACGACAAGGCATTTCTTGCCGCCGTCTCGGCCGGCTACGATGCGGTGACTGATGATCTCGATCTCGTCTGCTTCGGCGAGATGGGTATCGGCAACACCACGCCGGCCGCCGCGATCTCGGCGGCGCTGTTCGGCGGCGGTGCCGAAAAATGGACCGGACGCGGCACCGGCGTCGACGATGCCGGCCTCGAGCGCAAGGTGGTCGCCATCGAATCGGGCCTGGAGCGCCATGCCGCTGTTCTTGCCGATCCACTGGGGATTGCCATGGCGCTCGGCGGCCGCGAACTCGCCGCCATCTTCGGCGCCACGCTTGCCGCCCGTCACATGGGCATACCGGTGCTACTTGACGGCTTCGTCTGCACCGCAGCCGCAGCACCTTTGGCAAAGCTGCACTCCACAGGCCTTGCTCATACGATCGCCGCCCACGTCTCGGCTGAATCGGGTCACCGCGGCCTGCTCGAAGCGCTCGACCTGCCGCCGCTGCTCGACCTCGGCATGCGGCTCGGCGAAGGCTCCGGCGCTTGCCTCGCCGTCAACATCGTCCGCTCGGCGCTGGAGTGCCATGCGAGGATGGCGAGCTTTGCCGAGGCCGGCGTGTCGGAGAAGTAACATCTTCCGGTTGTAGCGATTCTCGAATAGATCTGGTGGATGAAAAAGCTTCACCCGGCTGCCGCTGCTATGACTATCGCCGTGCTGCTTGCTGGTGTGCTTCGGCACAGTGGATATTCAACTTACGGCCCGATCGACACCGCAATTCTCGTTGTTTTTCTGGTTTTCTTCTGGTGGCTCATCAGCGATTTCTCAGGCGGAAAGGCCGCCATTGATGCCGACGACGGTCGGAGCGCGGACAACGGCATGGCTTTTCGGTTCGGCAGGTTTCTGAGCCGCGTTTTTCGGCGCGGCCAATCGTAGTCTTTGACCAAGCTGCAAAGTCCCGCGTCTCACCTGGCCAACGGCGGCCGGGTTGCGAAGGCAGCCAAACACTGATGAACGAGCGCGGCAATTGAACCGGCCTATTCAGGGTCTTTCCACCAAGTCTTTGAAGAATTTGGTGGGTGCGCACAGGATTGAACTGTGGACCCGCTGATTAAGAGTCAGCTGCTCTACCAACTGAGCTACGCACCCACTCGGCCGGCAAAAACCGGCGTTGGCGGGCATATAGCCGCCGATGCCGGTCCTGTCCAGCCCTGCCGGAATCATTTCCCGACAAATCGCCGAAGTGACGCAGATGGTCAGACGAACAGCTTGCCTTCCGCCACCTTGACCGCGTTGCCACCGATGCGCGCCGAGACCAGTTTTCCGCCCTGTACACTTAGTTCCAGGCGGATACGCGAGGGCCGCCCCATCTCCAGCCCCTGTTCGATCCACAGCTGCGAAACGCCATCCGTCGGAGCGTCGAAATGCATGACGGCGCCGGCGAAAGCCGCCGCCGCCGAGCCGGTCGCCGGGTCCTCGTAGGAAGGCGTGCCGGGCACGATCATGCGCACATGGAAGGCGCTCTCGTGGTTCACCGTCTCTCGGCAATAGACATAGGGACTGGCAAAGGCCCATTCGCTCTTGCGGGGCGCCAGTTCCGACCAGGCCTGGTTGTCGAGCCGGATCCGGCCGGCCGCCTCCAGATTGGCCACCGGTATGGTCACATAGGGCACGCCGGCTGACCAGAACGCGACGCGGTGATTCTCGAAACCGATCTCGTGCGGCGCCAGGCCAAGGGCGGCGCCGATCGCCACCGGGTCGGCTTCGAGCTTCAGCGGCTCCGGCAGCTTCGCCAGGTCGAATTCGGCGAAGGTGGCGCCATCGTGCTTGCTGACGGCACAGCGCACCGGGCCGATGTTTTCCTCCAGCACGAAAATGCTCGCAGCGCCGTCATTGTCGGCCATTTCAGCGAGCGCGATATCGGCCAGTTCGGCCAGCGCGATCGCCGAGCCCACGGTCGGGTGGCCGGCGAAAGGCATTTCATAATCGGGCGTGAAGATGCGGATACGGGCGCGGTGCTTGGGATTGTCCGGCGGCAGCACGAACACCGATTCCGACAGGTTGAACTCTCGTGCGATGGCCTGCATCGCAGCCGTGTCCAGTCCGCCGCTGTCCAACACCACCGCCAGCGGGTTGCCGGCCAGCCGATCGGTCGTAAACACATCGTAAAGCAAGTAATCGCGTCTCATGGAGGAAACCTTCCGCTTTGATCCGAATTTCTGCCTCAATCCCAACATGAGCGAAATTTAATTTGATATTCGAACCATTAGCACTGATCTGTGCACTCATAGGGACTTATTGCGCTTCAGGGGGTCCGGCGTGGACCAGATTGTCAATCTGCCAAAGACGGAATCGGATTCCGCCATCGAGACCGCGCTCGGGCTCGACCAGACGGGGCGGCGCAAGAATCGCCGCCGCGGCTGGCTCTATGCGCTGCTGGCGCTGATCGTCCTTGTCGCGGCTTTTGCCGGCTACCAGTGGTATGCCGGCTCGCCGGTCAAGATCGACTATACGACGGCGCCCGCCGCCAAGGCCGACCTCACTGTCGAGGTTTCGGCGACCGGCACCTTGCAGCCCCTCACCCAGGTCGACATTTCCAGCCAGCTCTCGGGCATCATCCGTTCAGTCTCGGTCAACGAGAACCAGCGGGTCAAGAAGGGCGATGTGTTGGCCGCGCTCGACACCGCCAAGCTGCAGGTGCAGATCGAACGCGCCGAGGCATCCGCCAAGGCGGCCGCCGCCAATGTCGCGGACGCCACCGTGACGCTGGCCGAGAATGAAAGCGCGCTCGTGCGCGCCGCCGCCCTCACCAAGCGCGGCATGGCCACCGACCAGTCGCTCGAAGCGGCGACCGCGACCCGCGACCGTTCGAAGGCAGCGCTCGATAGCGCCGAGGCCAATCTCGCCATCGCCAACGCCGACCTGAAATCGCAGCAGACCGACCTTGCCAACAGCACCATCTATGCGCCGATCGACGGCATCGTGCTGACGCGCTCTGTCGACCCCGGCCAGACGGTCGCCTCCTCCTTGCAGGCGCCGGTGCTGTTCATCATCGCCGCCGATCTCAGGAACATGGAACTGGTGGCGGCGGTCGACGAAGCCGATATTGGCGCGGTGAAGCCGGGCCAGCATGCCCGCTTCACCGTGGATGCCTTCCCGGAGCGGCCGTTCGACGCCGAGATCCGCGACATCTCCTACGCCTCGGTCACCACCGACGGCGTCGTCACCTACAATGCGCGGCTCGAGGTCGACAACAACGAGCTGTTGCTGCGCCCCGGCATGACGGCCACTGTTTCGGTCGTCACCCGGCAGGCCAAGGACGTGCTGACCGTCCCCTCCTCCGCCTTCCGCTATCGTCCTGCGCAGCAGGCCGCCCGCGGCTGGAGCCTGAGCGACCTGTTCACCGGCCGCATGGGACGTCCCGGCGGCAATCGCCAGCGCCAGGCGGCAGCGCCGCCGACCGACGGCTCACGCATGCTCTACGTGCTGGAGAAAGGCCGTCCGCATCCGGTCAACGTCAGGATCGGCTCGACCGACGGCGAGCTGACCGAGATCACCTCGGGCCTGTCAGAGGGGGCGCAGGTCATCACGGCCTCGCAGCAGCGGAGCTGACGCCGTGGCGATGGGCGCCCCCCTCATCACCTTCGACAAGGTCTGGAAGAGCTACGGCCATGGCGAAGCCAAGGTGCACGCGCTGGCCGGCGTCGACCTGGCGATCCGGCGCGGCGAATTCGTCGCCATCATGGGCCCGTCCGGCTCCGGCAAATCGACGGCGATGAACATCATCGGCTGCCTCGACACGCCGACCGCCGGCACCTATTCCTTCATGGGCGTCGATGCTGGCCGGCTCGACCGCAACCGCCGCGCCATGCTGCGCAACCTCTATGTCGGCTTCGTCTTCCAGGGCTATAATCTGCTGGCGCGCACCACGGCGGCGGAAAATGTCGAACTGCCGCTGATCTATCGCGGCGTGGCCGGCCGCGAGCGCCGCGATCTTGCCATGCAGGCGCTGGCGCAAGTCGGCCTTGTCGGTCGCGAGCATCACACGCCGGCCGAGCTTTCCGGCGGCCAGCAACAGCGCGTGGCGATCGCGCGCGCCATCGTCACGAGGCCGACGCTGCTCGTCGCCGACGAACCGACCGGCAATCTCGACACTGCCCGCACGCACGAGATCATGGAGTTGCTGACGCAACTGAACAAGGAGCTTGGCCTGACCATCACCATGGTCACCCACGAGGCCGACGTCGCCGAATATGCCGAGCGCACGGTGCGCTTCCTCGACGGCCATGTCGCCTCCGACACCATGACCGTCGAGGTGGCCTGACAATGCTCTGGGAAACCGTCCGCCTCTCCTTACGCTCGATCCGCCGCAACATGCTGCGCTCGTTCCTGACCTTGCTCGGCATCGTCATCGGCGTCGCCGCGGTCATCGCCATGCTCACCATTGGCGCCGGCACCACCGCCAAGGTCAAGGACGACATCGCCAAGCTCGGCAGCAATCTTCTGGTTGTGCGCTCCGGCCGCCCGGCCGGTCCCGGCGGCCCGGGCGGGCTCGACCAGGTCGTCCGTCCGCTCACCGAAAAGGATCTTGCCGCGCTCATTGCCCATCTGACAGGCGCACGCGCCATTTCGCCGGCCTCGCAGAAGCAGGTCCGCGTCATCTTCGGTACCGAGAGCCTGACCTCCGGCGTCACCGGCACCGACAGTGCCTATCTCGATGCTCGCGACTGGAAACTGGTCTCAGGCCGTTCGTTCAGTGAGTCCGAGACCCGCTCGGGCACCGGCGTATGCCTGATCGGCGAGACGGTGCGCCAGCAGTTCTTCGGCGCTGGCGACCCTGAGGGCGAAATCATCCGCGTCAACCGCACCTCCTGCAAGATCATCGGCCTGCTCGAGCCGAAGGGCTATACCGGCTTCGGCCAGGACCAGGACAATGTCGTCTTGATGCCGCTGCATGCCTATCAGCGGCGCATTGCAGGCAACCGCAACATCGACAACATCTACGTCGCCGCCGACGACCGCACGCCCACCAGCGAGCTGCAGCCGCGCGTCGAGGATATTTTGCGCGACGCCAGACGCCTCACGCCCGACCGCGAAAGCGATTTCGCGATCCGCGACATGACCCAGATCGCCGACGCCATGGCCAGCGCCACCACCACCATGACCGGGATGCTGGGCGCGGTCGCCGGCGTCAGCCTGCTGGTCGGCGGCATCGGCATCATGAACATCATGCTGGTGTCGGTCACCGAGCGCACCCGCGAGATCGGCATCAGGCTCGCCATCGGCGCGCATGAAAAGCACATCCTCATCCAGTTCCTGGTCGAGGCGACGGTGCTGTCGCTGCTCGGCGGCATCATCGGCATCCTGATCGGGCTCTCGCTGGCCGGTCTCGCCTCGGCGACGCTGGCCATTCCCTTTGCGCCGAGCCCGGCAGTCATCCTGCTCGCCGTCGGCTTTTCCGCGCTGATCGGCATGGTCTTCGGCTTCTTCCCGGCGCTGCGCGGCGCCAGGCTCGACCCGATCGACGCGCTGCGGCATGAATAAGGCGATTGGAAAGCAAAGGCGCGGCTACGACGCTGTTTCCCAGGGATTGATCGTATTCAATCCGGCGGCCGCGAATGGGCCGGTGTCGCGGGTGGCGACCGTAAGACCGTTTGCTGCGGCCGTGGCCGCGATGTAGGCATCCGCATTGCCGATCGCCTTGCCTGAGGCTCTCGCCTTTACCATGAGGTCGGCATAGGCGCGCGACGCGTCGAGGTCGAAAGGCAGAATGCGGCCTGCAAACAGTGGCAACACATCCTGATCGAGACGATTGTCCGCGCACGCACCCGATGTTTGGGGTTGCAGGCAGCCACTCAGACCTTCGTATGCCGGCATTGGCGATCAGCACGGAAGGTAAGGTTTAGTCCGCGTTCGCAAAATGCCACTCGATCAGCGGCTTCATGTGCGGCATCAGCCCGTGCGGCAGGTCGGCGGCGTGGCGGATGATGACCGGACCGACGATCTCCGGTTCGGCCTCGGTTGCGACGAAGGCCGAGATGCGCCGCGCGATCTCCTCGGCGGGCTCGGGAACCCGGTATCGGCGGAAGATCACCGTGCCGCTTTCCGTCGACAGGGCATGGTAATGCAGGCCGCGTGCGGCGCCTGAAATGTCGAGGCCGGTTTCTTCCCGCACCTCGCGGATCATATTGAAATCGACATCGACGAGGCCATCGCGAAAATCGGCCGGTTCGAAGGAACCGGCGGCGAAATAGACGCGGCCGGCAGTAACGGTGTGGGCGGCCATGCGAATCGCCACCAGCGCATTGTCGCCGGCCACGAGCATGGCATGGGCATAGGCGTGCTCGGCGCCCGAATTCTCGCGCCGCTTCCGCCAGAGCATGAAGGTGGAGTAGTTGACCGCGTGGCACCGGCCGACGAGGCGATTGTCGCGCCAGGCAAGTCGCGAGAGCAGCACCACGGGACCGTCGAACAGCGCGGGGTTGGCCGCGATCTCGTGCTGCCAGTTCGCGGCGATCGCCTCGGCATTGTCCAGCGCGAAAGGATGCGGGCCGGGGTCGAGCCTGACATCGACGGCGTCGACCGGCAAAATGACATTGCGCGGCAGGTCGAAGCTCACGGTTCAGGCCATGTCCAGCGTGATCGCCACCGGACAATGGTCCGATGCCTTCGGCCGGTCCCAGCCGGCGCGCGGAAAGCGCTCCACTTCCTGGCCGGCAGGAAAGATCGTGCGCCAGGGCTGGCCGTTGCGGATGATGTCCGGGACGGCGGTGGCGTTCTTAGCCGCCAATCCCTTGGACAGCAGGATATAATCGAGCTGGCACAAATGCCGCTCTTGCGGCCCACGCGTGTGGTAGAAGGTCCAGCGGTTCATTTCCGGCCGCCTCTCGACCACGTTTTCGCAAAAACCGCCGGCCGTCAGCACGTTGATGCAGGACAGGTTCTCGTCGACCACCTCGAAACGATAGCCGTCGAATTCGTCGCCGGCGATCTTCACGCGCTGGCGGTAATCGTTCATGTCGCCGCAGATCGCCCAGCGCTTGTCGGCTGCATGATCTGCCCCGAAGCGCTCCTCGATGATCCGGCGCACCGCCTGCGCCTCCGCGATGCGGATCGGCATCGTCGCTTCACGCCCGTCGAGCCCGTTGCGGGGCGAGCCCATCGACTTGAAGTGCACGAGATAGAGCGTCAGCGGCGAGCCGCCCACGGTAATGTCCACTTCCAGGCAGTCGCGCCGGAAGATGCGTTCATTGGGCTGGTTGCCGAGCGCCGCCAGCTCCGGCGTGTGCAGCCCGAACTGTTCATAGGTCACATAGGCGTGGCTGGTCATGCGCACGAATTCGATGGGCTGGCCCTGCGCGGTCTCGCTGCGCATCATCACGGCGACGTCGATGCCGCGCGAATCATTGCCGGCAGCGGTGTACTTCTGGCGGTAGCCCTGCCCCACCATCTTGAAAAGATAGCCATATTCGAACGCCTTGAGGGCTTCGATATTGTCGACCTCCTGCATGCAGATGATATCCGCGCGCGTGGCCGCTATGGCCAGCGCCGTCAGCTGCCGCATGTCGTCCGACTGCGCGATGGCGCGGGCCTGCTCCAGCATCTTGTACTCGGCCTCGCTCTGGATATCGAAGAGAGCCAGCGTCCGGTCCTCGTTGAGCTGGTTGCGGTATCCGGAGAAATCGAACCTGTTCATCAGGTTCTCGACATTGAAGGTTGCAAGACGCAGCGACATATCATGACCTTTGCCCGCAAGCGCGGCAGAAAACAAGGCCGGGCAACCACCAGCTGGAATCGATTGATCCTGGCGCGCCTCGCGCCATGGTTGAGGGAACCATTCCGTTCATCCGCCGTTCAGACGCAAAGACCCACAGTGGGCCCATCCCAGGGTCGGCGTGGGGCCTGTTCTCTTGGAGAAGTGCAATGAACGCGCTCTTTTCTTCCACAGTCAAATCCGGGCTGATAGCGCTCGGTATCTTCTCCGGCATCACGGCACCATCCGCTGCCGGACCAATCCTTCAGCCGGAGCTGTCGATCCCAGCCAGCACCGCGGCGCCGACGGTCACGCCTGTGCGTGACAGCTGGGCCGGCGGCAACAACCGGAGCTTCAACAACGACTGGAGATGGCGCCGGTCGGGCGGGTGGAACCACGGCAATTGGAACCGCGGCGATTGGGGCGGCCGTCACTGGAGCGGTCGTCGCTGGAACGGCGGCGATGATTGGCGTTGGCGCCGCCACCATTATCGCGGCCGCTACTATGATGACAGCGCCAGCGCCGCGATCCTGGGGCTTGGCTTGGGGCTCGGCCTCGGCAGCATGTACAACAACTACAATTACTACGATGCACCGCCGCGCCGCTACTATCGCGCCGGCCGGCTGTCGAGCGCCCATGTCCGGTGGTGCTACAATAGATACCGCTCGTATCGCGCTTACGACAACACCTTCCAGCCCTACAACGGCCCACGCCAGCAGTGCTACTCGCCCTATCGCTGAGCCAGGCCGCACAATCCTGCAATAAAAAACGGCGCCGCGCGGCGCCGTTTCTTTTGGAGCGTGGATCGCTCAGTTCTTCGCCTTGTCGACCAGCTTGTTCTTGGAGATCCACGGCATCATCGCGCGCAGCTTGGCGCCGACTTCCTCGATCTGATGGCTGTCGTTGTTGCGGCGGATGCCCTTGAAACGCGACAGGCCGGCACGGTATTCCTGCATCCACTCCGAGGTGAACTTGCCGGTCTGGATATCCTTCAGCACCCGCTTCATCTCGGCCTTTGTCTCTGCGGTGATGATGCGCGGCCCCGAGACATATTCGCCCCATTCGGCGGTGTTCGAGATCGAGTAATTCATGTTGGCGATGCCGCCTTCATAGATCAGGTCGACGATCAGCTTGACCTCGTGCAGGCACTCGAAATAGGCCATTTCGGGCGCATAGCCGGCTTCCACCAGCGTCTCGAACCCGGCGCGGATCAACTCCACCAGGCCGCCGCACAGCACGACCTGCTCGCCGAACAGATCGGTCTCGCATTCCTCGCGGAAATTGGTCTCGATGATACCCGAACGGCCGCCGCCGACGCCGCAGGCGTAGGAGAGCGCGAGGTCGAGTGCGTTGCCCGAAGCATCCTGGTTGACGGCGACCAGGCACGGCACGCCGCCGCCCTTCTGGTATTCGCCGCGCACCGTATGGCCGGGCCCCTTCGGCGCGATCATGACGACGTCGACCGTCGACTTCGGCTCGATCAGGCCGAAATGCACGTTGAGGCCATGCGCGAAGGCGATTGCCGCGCCGTCGCGGATGTTCGGCGCGATCTCGTTTTTGTAGATGTCGGCCTGCAATTCGTCGGGCGTCGCCATCATCATCAGGTCGGCCCATTTGGCGGCGTCGGCCACGCTCATCACCTTGAGCCCGTCGGCCTCGACCTTCTTGGCGGTCGCCGATCCGGCCTTGAGGCCGATGGCGATCTCCTTGGCGCCGGAATCCTTGAGGTTGAGCGCATGCGCCCGGCCCTGGCTGCCATAGCCGATGATGGCGACCTTCTTGCCCTTGATCAGGTTGAGATCGGCATCACGATCGTAATAGACGCGCATTTTTGTCTTCCTTCCCGTTTGAAGATCAGAGGCCTTGCGGCCCGGTTTTTGCTCCGAAAAGAGCGAGAAACTGCTGCGTCGCGCGGACGGCATCACCGCCGATCGCCGCCTCAGTCAATTCCAGCCGGTCGCCAAGCAAGAGACGGATCTGCACGTCGCGGGCGACCAGCCCGAAAAACGTACGGAACGCCGTCTCGGCGTCCGAGAAATCGAGCAGCCCGGCCTGGCGGCCGGCCTCCAGCACCGGCTTCAGGCGCTTGGCGAGGGCAAAGCGCCCGTTCTCCAGCACCACCGCGCCAAGATCATCCTTGCCCGAACCGGCATGGCCGACCGCCACCCGGTTGAGTGCGATCGAAGTGTCGCTGGAAATGACCTTCAGCCAGTCGGAAGCAAATCGCTCCAGGCTCGCGGCCAACGACGCAAGGTCGAGCCCCCTGCCGTCGACCGCCGTCACCCGCACCTTCGAGGCCTGCCATTGCACCGTCGCCGTCAGCAGTCCGTCGCGGTCGCCGAACCATTTGTAGAGCGTTTCCTTGGAGCAGCTCGCCCGCCGCGCCACTGCGGTCATGGTCAGATTGTCGCCCTCTTCGACCAGCAGGCGGAGCGCTGCATCCAGGACCGCCTTCTGACGCTCCGTCAGCGCTTCGCCGTTGTCGATATCGGCATTTGCCTGCAACACGCTCTGTTCCCGTTTGATGGTAGAGCCGTAGATCGCCCGAGCTCAGTACCGTACGTTACGGTTCGGCATATTGCGCAATCCGAAGATCGGCGCAAGGCCAAAATGACGAAATGTCTTTCCCGTGTCCCCGCAGCCGCGCAACGCGTATGTTCAGTCGCCGGCTGGCGGATCGCGCAACCGCCCGAGCAAGGCCGATACCGTGTTCAGTTCTTGCGGCGAGAGCTTGTCGCCAACCAGCTCCGCGATCGACCTGCCATAGACGGCCCACATACGGCGGCGCGTCTCTCGTCCCTTGGCCGTGATGCGGACGGTTTGGCCGCGGCCGTCATCAGCCACCGGCAGCTTCTCGACAAACCCATCGGCTTCAAGTCGGGCCAGCAGCCGCGAAATATTATACTGCGCGAACAGGGTTCGTTCGATCAGCTGGAACGGCCGCAAGCCGCCCTCGCCCGCCTCAGCGAGTTCGTGCAGCACGTCATACCAGGCAAGCGGCGGCAGGCCGCCTTCCTTCAGCGCGTCTTCGGCACGTTCCACCAGCTGGCGTGATACCCGCATCAGGCGTGCCCAGGTCTTGATGGCCTCCGGCGATGGCATGGCTGTCTCGATCATGACGGCATCATAAGAGATAGATGCAATTGCATCAAGCTTGACGACCAATGCATTTGCATCTAGATAGATGCGAATGCATCGATATTGAGAGGCAAATCCGATGAAGCATGCCAACACCCTCATTCTCGTCAGCCATCCCCTTTGCCCCTATGTCCAGCGTGCGGCGATCTCGCTGACCGAGAAAGGCGTGCCGTTCGAGCGCGTCGACATCGACCTCGCCAACAAGCCTGACTGGTTCAAGGCGGTCTCGCCGCTCGGCAAGGTGCCGCTGCTGCGCGTGCAGCGGGGGAACGATGAGACGGTGATCTTCGAATCCGCCGTCATCCTCGAATTCCTCGAAGAAACTGAGGCCAATCCCCTCCACCCGGCCGACCCCTATGCCCGTGCCCGGCATCGTGCCTGGATCGAGTATGGCTCAGCCATCCTCAACGCCGTCGGCCGGTTCTATTCGGCGTCGACCGAGGCAGGATTCCTTGCCGAGTCTCGGACGCTGTCGGAAATGTTCGATCGTGTGAAGACCGAATTGGCGGGCGAAGCCGGCCGGACTGGACCATGGTTCGAAGGCGGGCGCTTTTCGCTCGTCGACGCAGTCTACGGCCCTGTCTTCCGCTACATCGATACCTTCGACCGGATCGGCGATTTCGGCATTCTGGACGGCAAACCGCTCGTCCAGGCCTGGCGCCAGGCATTGAGTGGACGCCCGTCCGTCAAGCATGCCGTGGCGCAGGACTATCCACTGCGCCTGCATGCCTTCCTGCGGGCGAAGGGATCGTATCTTTCGACGGTCATTCGCAAGAACGATCCGGCCAGCGCGCTTCCGCCAGCCCAGTTCGCCTGAACGGATGGACCACCGTGCCGGCCACCATTGAGGCGAGGAACTGCGGCGAATGCGCGGCGTCGCGGCGCCACCCCGCGGCTTATGCCTGGGCGGCATCAAAATCCGCACGCGCTTCGCGCACCGCATCATGGTTGAGTTCGGCCCATAGGATCAGTTGATGAAAGGCGCCGAACATCGAGCGCCCGAGATCGGTCAGGCTGTATTCAACGCTCGGTGGTTTGGTCGGGAACACTTCACGATGCACATAGCCGTCGCGCTGCAAATCATGCAGTGTCTGGGTCAGCATGCGCTGCGAAATGTCGGGCACCAGCCGCCGCAACTCACCGAAGCGATACGGCCTTTCAGCCAGCGCCATCACCAGCAGCGATCTCCATTTGCCGCTGACGCCCTGGATGACATTGCGAACCGGACAGTCGGCAAAATTACCGCCCCCGCTCATCGCTTTGTAGGTCTCCAGCTTCGATTTCAGATTGGTGACCTTGCCGTCCATCGCTGGTTCCCTGGATGTGCCTACCTCCCGAAAAACTGCCTCCTTTACGGTGGCAGGTCAATTCCTATTTTAGTGCTGGTCTCTTTCTGAGACCACTAGAGCACCCGCCGCTTCGGCACAAATCAGGATCTCCGATGACCGAAACCCTTCTCGTCACCGGCGCCTCCGGCCAGCTTGGCCGCGGCGTCATCCGCTATCTCCTAGACGCGCATAAAACTCCGCCTGCAAAGATCATCGCCACCACGCGCAATCCCGAAAGCCTGGCAGATTTGGCGGTGCGCGGCGTCGTTGTCAGGGCCGCAGACTTCAACGACGCCATTTCGCTGGAAACCGCATTCAAGGGCGCCGACAAGGCGCTGATCATTTCGACCGGCGATCTCGATCTCAAAAGCGGCAAGCGCCTGAAGCAGCACGAGAATGCAGTCGCGGCGGCCAAAAACGCCGGCGTTTTGCACCTGCTCTACACCTCGATGCCCAACCCGGAACCGGTGTCACCGGTCCTGTTTGCCGGTGACCACTACAGCACCGAGCAGGCAATCAAGGCGAGCGGCATCCCCTACACGATCTTCCGCAACGGCTGGTACCAGGAGAACCTGTTCATGGCGCTGCCGCACGCGATCGCCTCGGGGCACTGGTACACGTCCGCCGGCGAAGGCCGCATCGCCCATGGCGCACGCGAAGACATGGCAGCGGCGATCGCCGCCGGTCTCGCTTCTGGCACGACCGACAACAAAACCTACACGCTGACTGGCCCGCAAGCGTACACGACGGCAGAGATCGCCGCCCTCGTCAGCGAAGTCACCGGCAAGCCGCTCGATGTCGTGCAGGTTTCGGATGATGTCCTGACCGAAGGGGTAAAGGCATCAGGCGTTCCCGAGGATTTTGCCGGTGTCATCGTTTCCTTCGACGTCAACACGCGTGCCGGCCGCATCGCCATGGTGACGGACGCGATCGAGATGCTTTCCGGCAGGACGCCAAGGACGTTGAGACAATTCCTCGAGGCGAACAAGGCTGCCCTGGCAGGTTGAAATCCACGCGGCGGGAAGTCTGTTCTCGACTTTCCGCCCCTACTTCGATGCTTTGATCAGGCCGTGCCGAATAAGGCTCTCTCCGGTCGCAGCCAGCGCGTCTTCGCGCGAACGCGGCTTCCAGCCGAGCATGCGAACCGCCTTGGCATTGGTGGCATTCTTGACCTTGCCCAGCTCAGGCACGAGCTGCGCGACTTCCGGATTGAACAGTCCCACCATGCGCACCAGCCAATCGGGAAGCTCTCTGGTCGAAACGCGCTTCGCCGCGTTGCCGAGCCGCTTTCTCAAGGTTTGCGCGATTTCCCGCACGGTCATGAAATCGCCGGCCACCGCCAGGAAGCGCTCGCCATTGGCAGCTGGATCGGTCATGGCGCGGACATGCAGGTCCGCCACGTCGCGTGCATCGACGGCGCCGAAGGACAGGCGCGGCAGCCCCGGCATGGCTCCATTCATCATGCGTTGGACAAATTCGGTGGAGGTCGAATGGTCGGAGCCAAGCACAGGCCCGAAGATGCCGACGGGGTTGACGGCAGCAAGCTCCAACCCGCCACCCTCGGCGGCGATAAAATCCCAGGCCGCGCGCTCGGCGAGCGTCTTCGACTTCACATAGGCGCTGACCCTTCCCATCGGATCGGTCCAGTTCTCCTCGGTGAACGGAGGGCCGTCGGGCGGCATCTTGCCGTAGCCGACAGCCGCGAAGGAGGACGTCAGCACGACGCGTCTGACGCCGGCATCTCGTGCCGCCCGCAGCACCCGCAACGCGCCTTCACGGGCCGGAATGATCAGCTCGTCATCATGCTTGGGCACGCCGGGCGGGAACGGCGAGGCGACATGCAGGACATAGTCGCAGCCTGCAGCGGCTAGCGGCCAGCCGGCATCGCTCATGAGATCGGCGATTGCAAAGGAGAGCCTGTCATCCGGCTCGACGCCACCTGCCTTGAGCATGGCCAGGACATCGGCTTGCCGCCTGGCCGAGCGCACGGTGGTGCGCACGCGGTAGCCCGCCTTCAGCAGTTCAAGGATACAGTGGGCGCCGAGAAAGCCAGATCCGCCGGTGACAAGCACCAATTCGCCGCTCATGCCCGTCCCCCGAAGCGTCAGCCCAAGGCGATCGAGACAGTCAGATCGCCACCTGCGTGCCGATCTCTACCACACGGCCGGTCGGTATCTGGAAATATTCGGTGGCGTCGGCCGCCGTGCGCGCCAGCCCGATGAACAGCCGGTCCTGCCACACCGGCATGCCGGAATTGGGCGAGGCTTTCAGCGAGCGCCGGGACAGGAAGAAGGACGTCGTCATGATGTCGAACTTCCAGCCTTGCTTGCGGCAGATCGCCAGCGCGCGCGGGATGTTGGGCTGCTCCATATAGCCGAAGGTCAGCGTCACCCGCATGAACAGCTCGTTGACCGTCTCCATCTTGACCCGGTCGCTGTCAGGCACCACCGGCTGCGGCGCGGTTACCACCGAGAGGATCACATTCTGCTCGTGCAGGACCTTGTAGTGCTTCAGGCTGTGCATCAGCGCGGTCGGCGCGCTGAGCGGATCGCTGGTCAGGAACACCGCGGTGCCGGATACCAGCTGCGGCTTCTTCTTCAACAGATTGCCGGCCAGGAAATCGAGCGGGATCTCGTTGCGGCGGGTCTTGTCGAAGAGATAACGGCTGCCGCGCACCCAGGTCCACATCGCCAGAACGATGGTGAAGGCCACCGCCAGCGAGGCCCAGCCGCCTTCGAACACCTTGACGATGTTGGAAGCAAAGAAACCGACATCGATGAAACCGAACAAGGCTGTCATCGCGACAGCCACCCACAGCCGCCATTTCCAGATGCGGGTCATGACGACAAACAGCAGCACCGTGGTCACCAGCATGTTGCCGGTCACCGAGATGCCGTATGCCGAAGCCAGCCTGCTGGATTCGCCGAAGCCCACCACCAGCATCATCACCACCAGCGCCAACAACAGGTTGACGCGCGGCATGTAGATCTGGCCGGACTGTTTTTCCGACGTGTGCAGGATTTCCAGCCGTGGCAGCATATTGAGCTGCACCGCCTGCCTGGTCAGCGAGAATGCGCCTGAAATCACCGCCTGGCTGGCGATCACCGTCGCGGCGGTCGCCAGCACCACCATCGGGATCAGCGTCCAGCCTTCGTTCATTTCGAAGAAGGGATGGCCGACCACGCCGTTCTTGGCCAGCACGAAGGCGCCCTGGCCGGCATAGTTGAGCAGCAGGCAAGGGAACACGATCGCCAGCCAGGCGAGCACGATCGGCTTGCGGCCGAAATGGCCCAGATCGGCATAGAGCGCTTCGGCGCCGGTGACCGCAAGGAAGATGGCGCCGATGGTGACGAAGGCGACATCGGGCGAATTGATCAGGAAGGCGACGATATAGTGCGGGCTGATCGCCCACAGGATTTCCGGGTCGGCGATGATATGGTTGAGGCCGGACAGGCCGATGGCCAGGAACCAGACCGCGGTGATCGGGCCGAAGATCAGCGCCACGCCGCCGGTGCCGAAGCGCTGCACCGAAAACAGAACCGCCAGGATGACCAGTGTCAGCGGCACGACATAGGGCTGGAAGGTCGGCGTGACGACATTCATGCCCTCGACCGCCGAGAGCACCGAAATTGCCGGGGTTATGACGGCGTCGCCGA
The DNA here is from genome assembly GCF_020165355.1 of Mesorhizobium sp. BR1-1-6. Classification (NCBI taxonomy): domain Bacteria; kingdom Pseudomonadati; phylum Pseudomonadota; class Alphaproteobacteria; order Hyphomicrobiales; family Phyllobacteriaceae; genus Mesorhizobium; species Mesorhizobium sp. BR1-1-6. The sequence continues at coordinate 357,422 of NZ_JAIUHZ010000005.1, forward strand.
AGAACAGCGAGGCGCCGACGATACCGATGCCAAGGATGATCGCCGAGCGCTTCGGGAAACTGCCGCGCGCCAATGCCATCAACGACAGCACGCCGCCTTCGCCGCGGTTGTTGGCGCGCAGCACGAACATGATGTATTTGATGGTGACGATGATCGTCAGTGACCAGATGATCAGCGAGAGAACGCCAAGAATGTCGCCACGGTCGGCCACTTCGCCGCCCGACGACGCCACCAGCGCCTCGCGGAACGCGTAGATCGGGCTGGTGCCGATATCGCCGTAAACAACGCCGAGCGCGCCGAGCATCAACACCTTGGTGCTGTGCTGCTCGATTTCAGGATGGCTCGATTGTTCGACGGTTTCTGCCTCACTACCAGTGTTGGCAAGGGCCATGAACGACACTCCGATAAGCGGGCGGTGCTCTACGCTTGCTGCGATGCAATATCAAGTACCGTCGCGTTATGGCTGCCATGCTTTGCACGCGAGGCTGCCACCATTACCACCCGCAAGCCCTGAGAAAGCGGCCCACCGTGCCGGCCATGCCATACTCCAACGCGTCGGCTGTCAACCCATGTCCGATCGACACTTCGGCCAATGCCGGAACGCGTCGCGCCAAGGCCGGCAGGTTGCTCACCGTCAGATCGTGCCCGGCATTGACCTCAAGGCCCGCAACAAAGGCCGCATCGGCCGTTTTTCCCAGTCTTTCCAGCTCCTTGGCCGCCTTGGCGGAATCGGCATGGCAACTGCCATAAGGTCCCGTGTAAAGCTCGATGCGGTCGGCGCCGGTATCGCGCGCGGCGTTTATGCCGGCAGGATCCGCATCGGAGAACAACGAGACCCGGAAACCGCCCTTCTTCAGGCGTCTCACGATCGGTGTCAGGAACGCTGCATCGGCGATGAAGTTCCAGCCATGGTCCGACGTTGCCTGGGAGGGATCGTCGGGCACCAGGGTCACCTGTTCCGGCTGGTGCTTTTCCACGAGCGCCAGGAAATGCTCGGTCGGATGGCCCTCGATGTTGAATTCGGCCCGCGGGAACTCATCGTCGATCAAGGCCCTGATCTCAGGCAGGTCTGAAAGGCGGGTATGGCGCTCGTCCGGGCGAGGATGCACCGTCAGCCCATGCGCTCCCGCCGCAAGCGCGATGCGGCCAAGCCTGATCACATCAGGCCACGGCAGGTCGCGCCGGTTGCGCAGCATGGCGATGGCGTTGAGATTGACGGAAAGCTTTGCGGGCATGGCTTCGGATCCTGCTCGATTTCGGCGCATCTATACCGCCTTTGACGGGAACAGATAGGGGGTTTCCGGTGTTCCAGAAGATCGCATGACGTTTGTGAAAGGATACGATCCCTTGAATTTCCTCGAAGCCGTGCCGGCAATCCGGCGCATCGATACGGACCGTGAGGATCTCTTCGCCATCGATATCGTCGGCCATGTCTCGGCGGCCGACGCGGAAAACCTGTTCGGCCTGCTCGAAGCGGCTTACGCGCTTCACCCGCGAATCGATGTGCTGGTGCGCGTGATCGATCATGACGGCGTCGACTGGAGCGACATATCGGACGAGACGCTGCGACAGGGCGCGGTCCAGGCCGCAGAGCATATCGGCCGTTGTGCCGCGATCGGCGAGCCGGACTGGACGGCGCAGGCGCGAGACTTCCTCCCTACCCCGCCGCCGGTCGAACTCAGGCATTTCAAAGACGAGGCCGATGCCTGGCAATGGCTCGGCGCCAGGCAACTGGGCTCCGCTACCTGACGATCGTCAACCGTTCGGCCGCCCGGGTGATCGCGGTGTAAAGCCAGCGCTGGCGCGTTTCCTTGAACGCCCAGCTTTCGTCGAACAGCACGATCTCGTTCCACTGCGACCCCTGCGCCTTGTGCACGGTCAGGGCATAGCCATAGTCGAAATCATCGAACCGCTTCTTCTGCTGCCACGGGATATCGGCGTCGGGATCCTCGAACGCCGCCTTGAGCAGCTTGATCTTGGCGACACCGCGGTCCGGATCATCCTCTTCGGGCGACACCAGAAGGTTGATGCCAGGTTTCACCGTCTCGCGCGACGAGGTCATCACCTTCCACAGCGAGCCGTTGAGCAGGCCCTTGGCGGGGTCGTTGCGCAGGCACACCAGCTTGTCGCCGGCCTGCGGATAGTCGGCATTGAACCCCTTGAGCTCGCGCAGGCGCTGGTTGTAGCGGCGGCGCGTGCGGTTGGTGCCGACCAGCACCTGGTCCGCCCTCAGCACTAGGTCCTGGTTGACGTCTTCCTTGCCGATCACCTGCGCAGTGCCGTAGTCGCCGCGCATGAATTCGCGCCCCTCGCGCACGTCGAGCGCCAGCCGCAGGATCGGATTGTCGCGCGCCTGCCGGTGGATTTCGGTGAGCAGGAAATCCGGCTCGTGGTCGGTGAAGAAGCCACCGCCCGAGATCGGCGGCAACTGGCCGGGATCGCCCAGCACCAGGATCGGCGTGCCAAAGCTCAAGAGGTCACGGCCAAGCTGCTCGTCGACCATCGAGCATTCGTCGATGATGACCAGTTTCGCACGCGAGATCGGGCTCTGCCGGTTGAGCGAAAAAGTCGGCGACATCGACGTCTTGCCGGTCACCTCGTCTTCGACCGATTCCTCCCCCTTGGGCCTGTAGATCAGCGAATGGATGGTGCGGGCATTAACCGCGCCCTTGGAGCGCAGCACCTGCGCCGCCTTGCCGGTGAAGGCGGCGAACTGCACCTGGCCGTCGACATGTTCGGCGAAATAGCGCGCCAGCGTCGTCTTGCCGGTGCCGGCATAGCCGAACAGCCGGAACAACTGCGGCTTGCCGTCCTTGAGCCAGCGGGCAACTGCTTGCAGCGCCTCGTCCTGTTGGGGTGAAAATTCCATCTGATCGTGTGACCGGATTCGCGAGGGAAAGACAAGATAGCCGCCACCGCCATCGGCGCAGCCTGGTGGCAAACTCCCTACGCTTCAGCCTATCAGGCGAGGACGGGAACGTAAAGGGAACGGGCGCCATGTCCGCGCGATCACCTGACGGCGTGCGGATCGTTCTCCAGCAGGATCGGCTTGCCGTGCGGCGTGGCGTGCGCGGCGCGCTCCCAGGCCCGTGCCATCGCATCGACATCGGGCTTGGCGGCCAATCCTTTCGACGCCAGCAGCGTTTCCAGCGCCGCCAACCAATGTTCGTAATAGTCATGGCCGTCAGCCCCGGCGCCGGGTTTCTTCACTTCGGCCGACAGTGCCTGCGCCCACTCGCTCCACGAAAACAGGCCCTTGTCGTGCAGCGCCACCGTCATCGCGAAGGCTTCGGCCTGCCAGGGCTCGGCGAAGACGGGCGCATCGAGGCCGGCGGGCAGACCGGCAGGCCCGTTCGCCTCAGGCCGGTTCAAGATAGCTCTCCCAGGCATCGATGGACACGGTCAGCGTCGGATCGGCCCCGTCGCCCCAGATCTCGGCTCCGTCGAAAACCACCGTATAGACCCATTGCGGGTTCTCGCCCTGCCCATGCGCGTTGGTGTCGGGGAACACAAAGCCGTCGCGCACCGCTTCGATCCTCCCATGCTTGCCGCGCGCGTAGCGCGGCAACCTGGTGTGGCCGATCGGATTGAAATTCCTGGTCCGCACGCGGTCGCCGGCCCTGAACCGCGGCGCCGTTTCGACCGGCCGGTTGCACGGAGCGCCCTTGGCCAGCACGGCCGGAACGTCATCGGCCTTCAGCACTCTTTTGGGCGTCGCCGCCGGATCGATCGCCTCGCCTGCCTTGAGATCACGCTCGCTGACGAAACCATGGCGCTTGAGCAGGGTTTCCAGCGCCTCGATCCAGATCTGGTAGTAGCTGGAGGCATAATAGTCGGCCGGATGCAGCGATTCCCGCGCATGCCGGCTCTCATCGATATTCCAGGCACCCATTGCGCCGGCGGTGAGCGTCACGCCGAGCGCCCGCCGCTCCCAGTCGGCATGGAAATACGGCTCGTCCCGTTCCGGCGCCACCGGTCCGAATCCCATCTGTCCGCCGAGATCCTGCGGGCCGTTCATGCCGGGCCCCCTGTTTGTTCCGGTTTTTGGGCCAGCGCAGTGCCGATCATCGCATCGCGGCTTACCAATTCGGACAAGCGCTCCTCACTCCAGCCTTCGGTTCCTTGAGGCCGCATCGGGACGACGAGATAGCGTAACTCCGCGGTCGAATCCCAGACGCGTATCTTTGTTGAGGTCGGCAGCGTCAGCCCGAATTCCTCAAGCACGCCGCACGGATCGATGACCGCGCGCGAGCGATAGGGCGGCGCCTTGTACCAGACCGGCGGCAGGCCGAGCACCGACCACGGATAGCAGGAGCACAGCGTGCAGACGACGAGATTGTGAGTCTCTTCGGTGTTGAACACCGCCTGCATGTGCTCGCCTTGCCGGCCGGTATAGCCCAGCGATCCGATCGCCGCCGTAGCATCGCGCTTCAGCCAGTCGGCAAAAGCGGGATCGCTCCAGGCCTTGGCCACCACCCTCGCGCCGTTGCGGGGACCGATCTTAGTCTCGTAGGTATCGACGATGACATCGATCGCGGCCGGATCGATCAATCCCTTGCGGGTGAGAATGGTTTCCAGCGCGCGCACGCGAGCGGCAAACGGATCGAGTTCGTTGTCGTGGTCATGATCGTGGGACATGGCCACAAACTACGGCTGCGATCCGCCGGCCGCAAGCATGACGACTTGGGCCAGTGGGCGCGACGCGGATACACTACTCCGCGGCCGTCTTTTGCGGCTCGCTTCGGATTTCGTCATCATCGTCGAACAGCGAAGGCTGATCCCCCGCTTCGACCAGATGCAATTCGGGCTTGCGCTTCGGCATCAGCCCGACCAGCCAGCCCGAGAAATTTTCCATGTAGACATAGATTACCGGTGTGACGAACAGCGTCAGCGCCTGCGAGGCGAGCAGACCGCCGACAACGGCGACGCCCAGCGGCTGGCGCAGCTCCGCGCTGGCGCCCGTGCCGAGCGCGATCGGGAACGTGCCCATCAAGGCGGCCAGCGTCGTCATCATGATCGGCCGGAACCGCATCAGGCAGGCCTTGTGGATGGACTCGGTGGCCGACATTCCTTCTCGTCGCAATTCGAGCGCGACGTCGACCATCATGATGCCGTTCTTCTTGACGATGCCGATCAGCATCAGGATGCCGATCACCGCGATAACGGACAGGTCCATGCCGGCGAAGCGCAAGGCGACAACCGCTCCCAGCACAGCCGATGGCAAGCCTGTGAGGATCGTGAGCGGATGGATGAAGCTCTCATAGAGAATGCCAAGCACGATATAGATGGTGAGGATCGCGCCGCCGATCAGCAGGCCCTGGTTGGCGAGCGAGTCCTGGAAGGTCTTGGCCGTGCCGGCGAAGCTGGTCGAGATCGTCTCCGGCATGCCGATCTGCTCCTTGAGCGCGTTGATGCGGCTCACGCTGTCGCCGAGCGCCACGCCTTGCGGCAGATTGTAGGAGATCGTCACGGCCGGAAGCTGGCCGAGCTGGTTGACCGTCAAGGCGCCGGCCGTGCGATCGACCCGGGCGAAGGCGCCAAGCGGAACCAGCGAGCCGCTCGCCGTCCGCATCTGGATGGCCAGCATCCGCTCCGGGGACCACTCGATCTTGGGATCGAGCTCGGTGATGACTTCGTAGCTGTCGGCGGAGCCGAAGATCGTCGAAACCTGGTCGGTGCCGAACCCGCCATAAAGCGCCGAGCGCAGCGTGTCGGTGTCGATGCCGAGCTGGGCCGCCTTGTCGCGATCCACCACCAGCGTCGCCTGCAGCGCATTGTTCTGCAAATCGCTGGTGACGTCGGTGAAGGTCGCATGATCGGCCGCCATCGCGTCATTCAGTTTCTGCGCCCAGATGTCTGTCTGGCCGGTGTCGAGGCCCTGAACCACGAGCTGGTAGGCGCTGGCAGACGAGCGCGAACCCAGCCTCAGATTCTGCACAGGCTGCATGTAGGTCTCGATGCCTGCGACGCCGGCCAATTGCTTGCGCAGATCGGCAAGCACCTTCTCGATATTGGGCCGCTGGTCCTTGCCCTTGAGCTGGACGAAAAGCTGCCCCTGGTTGAGCGCATTGTTGCCGCTGCCCGCCGACCACGCAACATGGTCGACATAGGGCGAATGCGAGAACACGCTGGCCACCTGCCCCTGCAGCTTTGCCATGGCGTCGAACGAGATGTCCTGGCGCGCAATGGTCGTCACCGATATCTGGCCGATATCCTCCTGCGGGAAAAAGCCCTTCGGCGAGACCTCGATCAGCCACACCGACGCCGCCGCGGTGCCTATGAAGACCAGGAACACCAGGAAAGTGTGCCGCAGGCAGAAGCTCAGGATCCGGTCGTAGCCGCGGGTGATGAAATCGCGCCTGTGGCCATCGCCATGCGCCTCGCGGTCGGCCTTGGTCACCGACAGCAGCCGCGAGCACAGCATCGGCGTCAGCGTCAGCGACACGAACATTGACGCCAGGATGGCGACCGTCACCACGACGGCGAACTCGTTGAAGATGCGCCCGATGACGCCGCCCATCAGAAGCACCGGGATGAACACGGCCACGAGCGAGATCGAAATCGAGATGATGGTGAAGCCGATTTCGCGCGCGCCCTTCAGCGAAGCATCGAACGCCGACAACCCATCCTCCTCCATATGGCGGAAGATGTTTTCCAGCATCACGATGGCGTCGTCGACGACGAGGCCGACCGCAAGCGTCAGGCCCATCAGCGAGATGTTGTCGATGGAAAAGCCGAACAGGAACATCGCGCCGAGCGTGGCGATCAACGAGATCGGCACCGCCACGGCCGGGATGATGGTCGCCGTAACGCGGCGCAGGAACACGAAGATCACCATGACCACCAGCGCGATGGTCAACAGCAGCGTGAACTGCACGTCATCCACGGCCTGGCGGATCGAGGTCGAACGGTCGTTGAGCAGCTTGATCTGGGCGGCGGCCGGCATCTGGTCCTGGAAGGACGGCAGCATCGCCTTGACCTTGTCGACGACATCGACAGTGTTGGCGTCGGGCTGGCGCTGCACCGCCATGATGATCGCGCGCGTGCCGTCATACCAGCTTGCAGTCGTCGTGGTCTGCACCGAATCGACGACGCGTGTCACCTCGCCCAGCCGCACCGGATGACCGTTCTTGGTGGCGATGATGAGGTTGGAGAATCCGGCGGCGTCGGTCAGCTGCGTATTGGCCGTGATCGTCAACTGCTGTTTGTTGTTCTTCAGAACACCCAGCGGGGTGTTGGAGTTGGCGGATGCGATCGCCGCCTGCAGCTGGTCGATCGAAATGCCGCGCGCGGCAAGCGCGGTCGGGTCGATCTGGATGCGGACTGCATATTTCTGCTGGCCGAAGATGGAGACCTGCGCCACGCCGTCGATGGTCGACAGCGACGGCGAGATGACGTTTTCGGCGAAAGCATCGAGATCGGTCAGCGGAACCGTATCGCTGACCAGCGACATCAAAAGGATCGGCGCGTCGGCCGGATTGACCTTGCGATAGCTCGGCGGCGAGGTCATCTGCGGCGGCAGCGATCTTTGCGTGCGCGCGATCGCTGCCTGCACGTCCGCGGCCGCGGCATCGATGTCGCGGTTGAGCACGAACTGGATGGCGATCGAGGTCTGGCCGAGCGAGTTGGTGGTCGAGATCGAATCGATTCCGGCAATGGTGGCGAATTGCTTGATCAGCGGCGTCGCCACCGACGTTGCCATCGTTTCCGGCGAGGCTCCGGGTAGCTGAGCCGAGACGTTGACGACAGGGAATTCGGCACTGGGCAGCGCGGCCACCGGGAGGAACTTGTAGGCGAACAGCCCGCCCAGAACGAGGGCGAACGACATCAGGAGGGTGGCGACAGGCCTGCGAATGCAGAACTCGGAGATCATTGGGCCGCCTCGCCGGCCTTGTCCGCTTGCGCGATCTTGGGTGCTGCCTGGTCGCCGGATCCGGCGGATGCGTTGCCTTCGTGCACGGCAGCCCCGTTCTTCAGTCGCGTCTGGCCTTCGATAACAACCTTCTCGCCGCTTTTCAGGCCATCGCTGATGGCGGCGCTCTGACCCACGGTCAGCGCCACTTGCACCGGCCGCATTTCGACTGTGTTGTCAGGCTTGACCACATAGACGAACGGCCCCTTCTGGCTGGGCTGCACCGCGACCGTGGGGACGGACGTCATCTGCGGCATGATGCCGGCGTCGAGCACGACATTCACATATTGGCCCGGCCACAGCGACAGATCGGCGTTGGGTATGCTGGCTCGCGTTGCGATGGTGCCGGAAGCGGTATCGACGCTGGAATCGACGAAATCGAGCGTGCCCTTGCCAATGGGTGTCGGGTCGCCGTCCTGGGTCAGGGTCACTGCCCCTTGCTGTGGCTTTGCCAGTGCCTTGTGCAGCAGCGCAAGGTTGCTTTCGGGCAGGTTGAAGTTCACCTGCAGCGGATCCATCTGGGTGATGGTGACGAGCGGGGTCGAGGTGCTGCTGCTGCCATTGCTCGTGGTCACGAGATCGCCCACGGCAACGTTGACCGCGCCAAGCCTGCCGGAAATCGGCGCGGTGATCCTGGCAAAGCCAAGCTGGACATTGTCTGCATCGATTGTCGCCTTGTCGGCATCGACAGTCGCTGCCGCCGCCTTCTGCGCGGCAACGGCCTGGTCGTAGGTCTGCTGCGTACCGGCCTGCTTGGCGACAAGATCCTTGGCGCGCTGAAGATCGGAATTCGAACTGGCAAGCAGCGCCTGATCCTTGGCGAGCGTCGCCTGATCCTTGGCGAGTTGCGCCTTCAAGGCACGGTCATCCAGCGAAAACAGGAGATCGCCGGTTTTCACCATCTGCCCGTCCTTGACGTCGATCGACACGATCTGGCTGGACACGCGCGCGTTGATGCTGACCACGGCGGGAGAGGAGACGAAGCCGATGGCGTAGCGCCGGACCGGGAAATCGGCCGTCGTTGCCGTGGCCGAGATGATCGAGGCCGAACGGGCGCCAGTGCCGCCAGCCGCCTGCTTGCCCCCTGCCTGCGGATCCTGGCTATCCGACGCCGGCTTGTCCGACGCGACCTGATTTACACCGATGATCTGCCGGGCCCTGCTCAGCGCATCGGGAGACAGATAGAGCCAGGCCGCGCCTGCGCAGGCGACCGCAAGCAATGAAAGAATGACTTTTCCACGCATCGACAAAAGACCCTCTCCGTCCGACACGCCATAGCCAGGTGGTCGTATTCTAGCTCAAATCACGACGCCCTGCCGCGATTTCGCTGAATAGATAGGACAGGGCTTTGGCGGAAAAGGGCCAAAACACGGCATTACGAAGATTTAATGTGCACTGCACAATGGATGGGCTGGCCACCATGATCGCGTGCAAAAGGCGGATCGCGACCCTGGACAACTCACCGCAGCATCGGCCAAAGCGTCACGGCCAGCAACACGCCCATGGCGATGTTGAACCATTTCAGCCGCACTGGATCGGACAGGAAACCGCGCAGCGCCGTGCCGAATCCCGCCCACACTGAAACGCTCGGCAGGTTGACGATGGTGAAGGCCACCGAGATCAGCGCCACCGACAGGAACGGATGCTCCGGATTGGAGTAGACGGCCATGGCGGTGATCGCCATCACCCAGGCCTTGGCATTGACCCACTGGAACGCCGCCGCCTCGATGAAACGCATCGGCCGCGCCTTCGTCTCGCCTTTGCCGCTGAGCGAGCGTGACATGGCGATTTTCCAGGCAAGGTAGAGCAGATAGGCGGCGCCGGCGATCTTGAGCGCGGTGTGCAGCGCCGGGAACGCCGTCAGCACGGCGCCAAGACCAAGGCCGACCGCCAGCAGCAAGACAAGAAACCCGATGCTGATGCCGAACATATGCGGCACGCTCCTCACCAGGCCGAAATTCACACCTGAGGCGAGCAGCATCAGATTGTTAGGCCCGGGCGTGATCGAGGTCACGAAGGCGTAGACAAGCAAGGCGAGGAATGCGTCGAGCGACATGATATCCTCCCAGATAAGCCAGTATTATTGTCTCTTCCAACGACCGCACAAATGCCACCCTCGGCCGGTGGCCGATCCCGTCGTCGCGCTGTGGAGAAACTTACCGGTGCTACATCCCCTGCGGGCCACGGTTCATCGCCGCCACGCCGGTGCGGCAGATTTCGACCAGGCCGAGTGGCTTCATGATGGCGATGAACTGGTCGAGCTTGGAGCCCTTGCCGGTGATCTCGAAGATGAAATGCTCGGTGTTGGCGTCGATGACGCTGGCGCGGAAGGCGTCAGCCAGCCGCAGCGCCTCGACGCGGGCTTCGCCGGTGCCGGCGACCTTGACCAGCGCCAGTTCCCGCTCCAGCGGCCGCTCCTGGCCGAACTCCTGCGAGCGCACGGTGAGGTCGACGACGCGGTGGACCGGCACGATGCGCTCGAGCTGGTGCTTGATCTGCTCCAGCACATGCGGCGTGCCGCGCGTCACGATGGTGATGCGCGACAGATGTTTCTCATGCTCGGTTTCCGAGACCGTCAGGCTCTCGATGTTGTAGCCGCGCCCGGAAAACAGGCCGATGACCCGGGCAAGCACGCCCGGCTCGTTGTCGACCAGCACTGAAAGCGTGTGGTTCTCGGGCTTTTCCGTTTCCTTGGCGATGAAATAGGCGGAGCCGGTCGGTTGTAGCTGTGCGTTCATGATGTGAATCTCGACTTCAAACTCTTGGATCTAATCTCTGTTTACGCACGGCTTCTCGCGACAGCCCTGCCTCTGTCCGCTGCTAAACCAGTTCCCTGCCCTTGGCGTCGATGGCGTTGGCCACCGCTTCGTCCGTCGCCTCGTCCGGCAAGAGCATCTCATTGTGCGCCTTGCCCGACGGGATCATCGGGAAGCAGTTGGCGAGCGTCGCCACGCGGCAGTCGAACAGCACCGGCTTCCTGACCGAGATCATCTCCTTGATGGCATCGTCCAGCTCGTCCGGCTTGTCGCAGCGAATACCGTGGCCGCCATAGGCTTCGGCCAGCTTGACGAAATCAGGCATGGCTTCGGTGTAGGAATGCGACAGCCGGTTGCCGTGCAGCAGCTGCTGCCACTGCCGCACCATGCCCATATACTGGTTGTTGAGAATGAAGATTTTGATCGGCGCGTCGAACTGCACCGCGGCACTCATCTCTTGCATCGTCATCTGCACCGAAGCGTCGCCGGCGATATCGACGACCAGCGCGTTCGGATGCGCGATCTGCACGCCGAGTGCCGCCGGCAGGCCGTAACCCATCGTGCCGAGCCCCCCGGACGTCATCCAGCGGTTCGGCTTCTCGAAATGGTAGTGCTGCGCCGCCCACATCTGGTGCTGGCCGACCTCCGTCGTGATGTAGGTGTCCATGTCCTTGGTCAGGGCATAGAGCCGCTGGATGGCATATTGCGGCATGATCACGTCGTTGTTCATCTTGTAGGCGAGCGAATCGCGCGCACGCCATTTGGCGATCTGCTCCCACCAGGGATAGAGCGCCTTCTTGTCGGCCTTGGCGGTTGCCCGCCACAGCCGCACGAGATCCTCCAGAACCCGGCCGACATCGCCGATAATGGGCACGTCGGTGTGGACGTTTTTGTTGATCGAGGACGGATCGATGTCGATATGGATCTTCTTCGAGTTCGGCGAGAACGCGTTGAGCCGGCCGGTGATGCGGTCGTCGAAGCGCGCACCGATGCAGATCATCACGTCGCAATCATGCATGGCCATGTTGGCTTCGTAGGTGCCGTGCATGCCGAGCATGCCGAGCCAGTTCTTGCCCGATGCCGGATAGGCGCCGAGCCCCATCAACGTCGAGGTGATCGGGAAACCGGTGAGGTCGACCAGTTCGCGCAGCAGATGGCTCGCTTCCGGACCGGAGTTGATGACGCCGCCGCCGCTGTAGATGATCGGCTTCCTGGCACCGGCCAGCAGTTCGACCGCCGCCTTGACCTTCTCCAGGTCGCCCTGCACCTTCGGCTGATAGCTGGTGCGCGGCGCGGTTTGCGGAGAAACGTAAAAACCCTTGGCGAACTGCACGTCCTTCGGGATGTCGACCACGACAGGACCGGGACGGCCGGTGGTGGCGACATGGAAGGCCTCATGGATGGTTGCGGCAAGTTCGTTGACGTCCTTCACCAGCCAATTGTGCTTGGTGCAGGGGCGCGTGATGCCGACCGTGTCGCACTCCTGGAAAGCGTCCGAACCGATCAGCGAGGTCGGCACCTGCCCGGTCAGGCACACCAGCGGGATCGAATCCATCAGCGCGTCCTGCAAAGGCGTCACCGCGTTGGTCGCGCCCGGACCCGATGTCACCAGCATGACGCCTGCCCTGCCGGTCGAGCGCGCATAGCCCTCGGCCGCGTGGCCGGCGCCCTGCTCGTGCCTCACCAGGATGTGCTCGACGTCGTCCTGCTGGAATATCTCGTCATAGATCGGGAGAACCGCGCCGCCCGGATAACCGAAGACATGCTTGACGCCATTGTCCTTCAGCGCCTGCACCACCATTTCGGCGCCAGTCATTTCGCGCCGCTCGCTCTGTCCGTTGCTCATCGGTTTGGTCCCGTACTGTCCGCCATCTGGCGATTTGCTGGTCGTTTAGTCGTGTTTAAGGCAATAAAAAAGGCCCCCGAGGGAGCCTGTGTGTTGCGCATGGGAGGTTTTCGCCCGGCGGTTACACCGCCTTGCCCACGCGCCTTCCTACGAGAATGAGTGCCTTTTTCATGGTGGCGAACCATAAGGGTGAAAGCAGCCGTTCGTCAATGGGGTCGATTCCGCTTTCATGCCGGCTTGCCCGGTGCATGGCACGAAGCACGCGCACGCCGTCATTTAGACCCGGCTCGACGTCGGGTCGCTGGTCAAACCCTTGAAAACAAAGCGAACTATTTGGCGACGTGACGCGGCCCATGGTTTGCCGCGATACTGCCCGAGGCCGGACCCCAAGCTCGGCAAAGGCAGCTCGCAACGAGGCCGATCAACAAAAACGCGGAGGAAACTGATGCTCGACAAGGCCCCGAACAGGAAGCTTTCCGACCTTCTCGAACGATTTGGCGCGGCCCTTGCCGCCGGCGACGTCGACAAGGCGGTCGAATGCTTCCAGGAAGATTGTTATTGGCGCGACCTCGTCACCTTCACCTGGAATATTAAGACCATGGAAGGCCGCGATCAGGTGCGTGACATGCTGGAAAGCCAGCTGTCGAAGACGAAGCCATCACATTTCGCCATCGCCAGGGGCGAGGACGCGACCGAGGCGAACGGGGTGATCGACGGCTGGATCAGCTTCGAGACGGATGTGGCGCGCGGCTTCGGCCATATCAGGTTGAAGGACGGCAAGATCTGGACGCTGCTGACCACGATGGTCGAGCTGAAAGGGCATGAAGAGCCGGCCGGCTTCGCCCGGCCGATGGGCGCCAAGCACGGCTCCGGCAAGAACCGCCCGACCTGGAAGGAAGAGCGCGAAAAGGAAGCGGCCGAGCTTGGCTTCAAGACGCAGCCCTATACGGTCATCATCGGCGGCGGCCAGGGCGGCATCGCGCTTGGCGCGCGGCTCCGCCAGCTCGGCGTGCCGACGATCATCATCGAGAAGAATGAACGTGCCGGCGACAGTTGGCGCAAGCGCTACAAGTCGCTCTGCCTGCACGACCCGGTCTGGTATGACCATTTGCCCTACATCGATTTTCCCCGGAACTGGCCGGTTTTCTCGCCCAAGGACAAGATCGGCGACTGGCTGGAAATGTACACCAAGGTGATGGAGCTGAATTACTGGTCCTCAACCGAGGCCAAGAGCGCTTCCTACGACGAGGAGAAGAAGGAATGGACAGTTGTCGTCCACCGCGACGGCAAGGACATCACGCTGAAGCCGAAGCAGCTGGTGTTGGCCACCGGCATGTCCGGCCGTCCCAATCTGCCGAAGTTCAAGGGCATGGAGAATTTCAAGGGCGATCAGCACCACTCCTCCAAGCACCCCGGCCCCGACCAATATGCCGGCAAGAAGGTTGTCGTCATCGGCTCGAACAATTCCGCGCACGACATTTGCGCAGCACTGTGGGAAGCCGGCGTCGACGTCACCATGGTGCAGCGATCGACCACCCACATCGTCAGATCCGACACGCTGATGGATATCGGGCTTGGCGCGCTCTACTCGGAGCAGGCGGTGCAGAACGGTATGACCACCGCCAAGGCCGACCTCATCTTCGCCTCCCTGCCCTACAAGATCCTGCACGAGTTCCAGATTCCGCTTTATGAGAAGATGAAGGAGCGCGACGCGGCGTTCTACAAGGGCCTGGAAAAGGCGGGGTTCATGCTCGACTGGGGCGACGACGGCTCCGGCCTGTTCATGAAATATCTCAGGCGTGGCTCCGGCTACTACATCGATATCGGCGCTTCGCAGCTGATCATCGATGGCGCCATCAAGCTCAAGAGCGGCGTCGATGTGGCCGAGATCAAAGAACATTCCGTCCTGCTCAGCGATGGCACCGAACTGCCGGCGGACGTCATCGTCTACGCCACCGGCTACGGCTCGATGAATGGCTGGGCGGCGGAGCTGATCTCAAAGGAGGTTGCCGACAAGGTCGGCAAATGCTGGGGGCTCGGCTCGAACACCACCAAGGATCCCGGCCCATGGGAAGGTGAGCAGCGCAACATGTGGAAGCCGACGCAGCAGGAGGCGCTCTGGTTCCATGGCGGTAACCTGCACCAGTCGCGCCATTATTCGCAGTTCCTGTCGCTGCAGTTGAAGGCCAGGCAGGAAGGCATTGCGACGCCCGTCTATGGGCTGCAGCAGGTTCACCACAAGGGATAAGCCAGATCGTGGTGAAAAACCGAGGGAGGCGCGGTTTTGGACCGCGCCTCCCTTTCCTGATCAGTGCGATCGGCTACGCCGCCTGGTCGGCCGCGAACCGCGCCACCACGCGTTCTAGCAACGGCACATAGTCGCGAAACGTGCGCGTCCTCATGTCGGCGACCTTGCCGCCCTCGTCCCAGATGCGGACGCGCACCGCCTCTTCGTGAAACGGGTTCTTGCGGAACCCGGCCACCTCGTCCGGGCTCATCGGCCCGCCCTGCAACGACAGCGTATGAACCGAAGCCGGCGACAGCTTGTCGAAATAGGTCGGGTCGGTGGCGCAGAGATAGCGCTTGGCCGAGACATGCAGCCTGACGCATTCGACGATGACCGGCGGGAAGAACGGCGCCAGCACCTCGCCGCCGGCCTCGTCATGGTGCTTGTCCTCGACGTCATCGGGCGAATAGGTACCGAACTCGCTGGTGTAGTGGCCGATATCGTGCAGCAGGGCTGCTGCCACCAGTTCTTCCGGCGCACCATCCTGCTCTGCGAGCCAGGCGCCCTGCAGCATATGCTCGGACATCGTCACCGGCTCGCCGAGATAGGATTCGGCTCCCCGGCGCTCGAAGATATCGGCGATGAATTCGACGATGTTGCCGGCGTTCAGATCATGTGCGTTCATTCCGCCGCCTCCTTGAAACCGTGCTCGATCGCCGCCAACGTCGACAGCAGGCCGTCCTTGTCGGCATAACAGCCCTGCAGCCAGCGTTTCCCGGTTCCCGAAAACGCCTTGCGCGCATGCATGACGCGGGTGTTGTCGACGATGAAGGCCTGTCCCGGCTCGAGCTTGAACGTCACTTCGAAGGCCGGATCCTCGATCAACTCCGCAAAGCGGCGATAGGCGGCGTAGTAGGCCTCCATCTCGGCGAAAGGCACGTCGACGGTCGGCGCCAGCGAGCGGTTGTTGAAGCGGATGCAGATCAGTTCGCCGTCCGGCCCGAGTTCGATCATAGGCCGCTTCGCCTGCAGCCGCACGCCGGACGAGCCGGCATATCCGAAACGCGCCGGATGCGAACTCAGGAGTCGGAAGCCTTCGGGGTTCTCGGCCTGCAAGGCGGCCGCCACGGCGAACCCGTCGACGACGCTCGACTCGCCACCCTCCACCGTGTTCTCGATACAGGACAGGATCTGCAGCGTCGGCACCGGATCCCGATAGGGGTTGTCGGTATGCGCCTGGAGGCCGAGATTGGTGTAGGCCAGATTGTTCGGATTGACCTCGGCGCGCACTTCGAACCAGCGCCCGTAATTGGTCTCCCTGATGTAGCCGAACAGGTCGGAGACCTTGCACAGAGCGCCTGGTTCGGCCGGCAGTCCGTCCATCACTGCAAAACCATATGTCCTCACCGCCGAGAGCCATTCCCGCAGTACACCGCGGCTGCGGCCTGCCGCCGGATAGCCGGCGCGCGGCACCGAATTCTGCATCGTCGCCCTTGTCCAGCGCTGCACCGCGTCGGCGGTCCATCCGGACTGACGGGCCTCGGCGCGATCATAGGCATTGGCTCGAAGCCACGCCTCGGGAAAGCTGACCGTCTTCTTCTCGGGCACGAATCTGATCTCCACGGCATTGCCCTTGATCGAAGCGGCACCGATCCGCGTCTCGGCTGGAATATCGAGGATGGTGATCAGTCGCTGGCCGTTGCCGGCGCTGCGTGTCTTGTCGTCGAGTGCGTTGTCGCGAAGCCACATGGCATGGAACCGGCAGCGCGTCCCGTCCTTCCAGCCCAGTTCGATCATTCTTCCTGCGTCGCCTATCAGCGCATCGGTCAACATGGAGATGTTCCTGTCCATTGCGCCCCGCAGTCCGCTCAGCGGGGCCTCGATTGCATGTTGATCGAGCGAAAGGTATAATTGAAATTATCATTTTACGGTCAATGGCTGCAAAATCGTAATGCCTGCGAGAACCATCCCCACCTTGCCCCCACTCGACTGGCTGCGCAGCTTCGAGGCAGCGGCGCGGCTTTCGAATTTTACGGCGGCGGCCGCCGAACTCGGCCTGACCCAGGCGGCCGTCAGTCAGCATGTCCGGCTCCTCGAGGATCGGCTGAAGACGCGTCTGTTCTCACGGCTGGCGCGGGGCGTCGCACTGTTGCCGGAGGGCGCCGCCTACTTGCCCCACATCCAATCAGCCTTCGCCACCATCGGCAGCAGCACGGCGGAACTGTTCGAGCCCCGCGCCGTCGAGACCGTCACCTTGCGGGCGCCGATCTCTTTCGCTTTGCTGGTGCTCGTTCCGAAGCTGCCCGACCTTGCCAAGGCGCTGCCGCGCATCCATGTCGACCTGGTGACGATCCATCGCCCGACCGACTATGACCTGCCGGGCTCAGCGCTGGACATCCGTTTCGGCAACGGATCCTTTCCCGGACGCCTGGCCGACAGGCTGACCGCCGAGTGGCTTGTGCCGGTGGCCGCCCCGGCCTTGGCCAGTGATGCCGACTGGACATCCCTGCCGCTGCTCCTGGTGGCCGGTGCGCGCGAGATGTGGGCGGAATGGTTCGCCGCGGCGGGATTGGCCGGTCACCCCAGGCGCTCGCATCGCTTCGACAGCTTCGTGGCTGCGATGGAGGCTGCGCGAGCCGGCGCGGGCGTGCTTCTGGGCTCGCGGCCGCTGATTGACGCGGCACTCGAAAGCAAGGCCCTGGCCAGGCTTTCCGATTTCGAGCTCCCGAGCACATCGGGGCATTTTCTGACCAAGGCACCGATCGCGCGACTGACCGGTGCCGAGCAGGATTTCCGCCAATGGCTGCTGTCGCGCCTCGGCGAGCCATCTCCGACATGACGTTCACCGGCCGATGCGCTTCCAGTAGATGAGCGTGCCGGTCAGCCCGCCATGGGGCTTCAATGCATAGTCCGGTATTTCCCCGGTCAGCGTGAAGCCCAGCCTCTCATAGAGCCCGGACGCCCCCTCTTCGGTCGCCGTATCCAGAACCAGAAGCGTGCGGCCCCTCTCCACCGCAAGGGCCTCGGCCGCTTGCATCAGGCGGGTCGCCACGCCTTTGCCTCGACGATCGAGGCGCGTCATCAGCTTGGCGATCTCGCCCCGGTGCGGCTGGTTGGGCGGACAGTCGAGCAGCAGCGTGACCGTGCCGACCAGCGTGTCTGCCTCCCACGCGCCAAGCACCACCCGCTCGCCTCTTGCGGCCGCCGTCAGCGACGTGTCCCAGAACCTGCGGGCGGTTTCCGGCGCCAGCGGATGCATGAAGCTCACCGACCCGCCCGCGGCAACCGTTTCGACCAGAAGATCGCCAAGCAACGCCTGTGTCCGCGCGTCCTGCGTCAACATTCTGATCTCGATGGAATGCATGCTCGTTCTGCCTGGCTGAGATGGAAGGATCGATACGGTCGAACTGGCGTCAATCGAAAGCGCTGAATCGCTTTCCCTTGCGCGCCGCCTTGATCGCGGCGATGCGTTCGGTGTCCTCTTCCTGAAGGTGGCGTCCGCGTTCGAGGAGTTCGAGCGTGTATTCCTCATAGGTAAGTCCCAGCCGTTCCGCCTTGTCCACGCGCATCAGCATGACGTCGCGGCTCGGTGCTTTCCACGCCTTGGCATGCGCGGCCTGCCAGGCCAGGAAAATATAAGGATCGCCCTTGCCCCATGGCGGCCCCTTGTAGTCGTCGAGCGGCGGTCCCCCATTGTGGGAGCGCTTTGGACGTCTCGGCATGATGTCAGGCCCTGACCAGCGCGACGAGATAGTCGGCGCCCGCCTCGAGTGCATGGAAGGTGCAGTCCGACGGCGCGCCGAGCGCCAGACAGTCGCCGGGCTCGAGCCTGTGCACCAGATCGCCCTCGGTGAATTCCAGCCGTCCGGAGATCAGCCATATCTGCTGTTTGATGAAGGCGTAGGATGCCGCGGGCAGGCTGACCTTGGCGCCCGCCGGCAGATGAACCCTGATCAGTTCGAGCGGCATGTCGCCGGCCGGCGAAAGATGCCGCCTGACATAGCCGGTGTCGGGATCCCGCCAAACGGGCTGGTCGCTCGCCCGCAGCAAGCCGCCGCCCTGCAATTCCGCGCGTGCGATAAGGGTCGACAGCGTCATGCCGAAGGCGGCGGCGATCCGCACCAAGAGCGCTGCCGTCGGGCTGGTCATGCCGCGCTCGATCGTGCTCAGCATGGCTTTGGAGACGCCGGAGCGCTCGGCGAGTTCGGCCAGGGACCAGTCCCGTATCGTCCTCTCGGCGTGTATCCGTCTGCCGATTGTGGAGGAGATATCGTTCGCTATATCATTCATTCGTTTATTATAGCGAAAATCCGACAGCTGGAAAAGAGCCTTGTCGCGACAATTTTCACCAGCTTCTTAATCCTCCCTACACCATCCGGCCACACTCGACCTTAACCCCGTTCCTGTAGGCTTCGACGTGAGGGAAAATGGGGATTGGCCTGTCCATGTATGTCGAACGCGAAGCCTCGGTCGGAGAACCGACATCGCAGGAGCGCCGCAACGCCGAACAGAACGACAGGCGCATCCTGGGCAATGTCGTGCAATGCGACGGTGCGCGCGCCACCATCAGCGCCTTTGCGGACGACGTCGACGGCGCGGTGACCGGCCTGTGGACGGTCGGCAAGATGATCTCGGTCAATCTCGGCACCACGCGCACCGTCGGCCTGGTCTATGCGATCGGCAAGTCGGATCGCGCCTGGAACAGCGAAGGCCAGAACGCCATCGAGGTCAGCATCGAGCTGATCGGCGAAGTGCGCGACGGCGCCGAGCCCGGCTCCAAGCCGATCTTCGACCGCGGCATCACCACCTATCCCCATATCGGCGCCATCGCGCACCGCATCCGCAGCCGTGACCTGCAGGCCGTCTACGATCTGGCCGGGCGTCATTCGATCACCATCGGCTCGCTGTCGCAGGACGAGGCGATCGCCGCCAACATCGCCATCGACGACACGCTGGCGCGCCACTTTGCCATTGTCGGCACCACCGGTGTCGGCAAGTCCACCGCCGTCTCGCTGCTGCTGCGCAAATCGATCGCGGCGCGGCCGGATCTGCGCATCCTGATCCTCGATCCGCACAACGAATTCGCCGCGTCGCTGCCCGAATATTGCGTCAAGGTCGATTCCAAGACGCTCGACCTTCCGTTCTGGATGTTCCGGCTCGAGGAATTCGCCGAGGTTCTGTTTCGCGGCCGCGAGACCGTGCCCGACGAGATCGATGCGCTGCGCGACCTCATTCCGCTCGCCAAAAACCTCTATCGCAACCCCAATTCCGGCGCCTATCTCAGGCGCGGCAGCGATGCGCTGACCGCCGATACGCCAGTGCCCTACCGCATTGCCGATCTGCTCAAGCAGATTGACGAGCGTATGGGCATGCTTGAAAGCAAGAACGAGCGCCCGACGCTCAAATCGCTGAAGACTCGCATCGAATCGGCGGCAGCCGATCCGCGCTACCGTTTCATGTTCAACTCGCGCCTGATCGAGGACACCATCCACGAGACCATAGGCAACATCTTCCGCGTGCCGCATAACGGCCGCCCGGTGACCTGTTTCGAAATGGCCGGCATGCCGTCCGAAGTGGTCAATTCCGTCTGTTCGGTGCTGGCGCGCCTGGCGTTCGACCTTGCACTGTGGAGCGAGGGCAAGCTGCAGCTCCTATTGCTGTGCGAAGAAGCGCATCGCTACATGCCGGCCGATGCGCGCCTCGGCTTCGCGCCGACAAGGCACGCGCTGTCGCGCATTGCCAAGGAAGGCCGCAAGTATGGCTGCTATCTCGGCGTCGTCACCCAACGCCCGGGCGAACTCGACCCGACCATCCTGTCGCAATGCTCGACCTTTTTCGCCATGCGGCTCGCCAATGAGCAAGACCAGGCGATCATCCGCTCGGCCATCGCCGACTCGTCCGCCTCCACGCTTGCTTTCCTGTCGTCCATGGGCCAGCGCGAAGCCATCGCCTTCGGCGAAGGCGTGGCCACGACGATGCGGCTGAAGTTCGAGAGACTGCCGGCTGAACTGATCCCCGGCACGGCGAAGCGCGAACAAGCCATGTCGTCGAAAACCGGCGACGATGTCGATTTGGTGGCGATCGTGGAACGGCTTCGCAACGTTCCAAAGCCGCAGCAGCAGGCGATGGCCTTTGCCGAAGTGGTCGATTCTGGCCGCCAGGCTGGCGATCCCGACTACCGCAAGCCGCCGGCCGCACGCGTGCAATCGGATGATGATTTCGATATGCGCTACGGCCTCAAGCCCGCCACCTTCGGCATGCGCCCCCAGAACGATTGAGCCTGCAAGCTCTCTGACGACCGGCCGGGAAGCCGCACACAAGCTTCCAAAGGCTTCATCGAACCAGCTTGGTCAAATCCCGAAAGGGAATTCATGAGGCCGGATTGAATGGCGTGGTTTTCGAGAAGCCGGAGCGGAGCGGACATTCAGTCCGTGAGCACCGGAAGTCGAAAAAGCCGCGTCAGGCAACCGGCCTCATGAATTCTTCTTCGGGATTTCAGGCGCAGACGCGGTTGCGGCCTTGCCTCTTGGCCTCGTAGAGCTGGCGGTCGGCGCGGCGATAGAATTCTTCCGCCGTCTCCTTGCGGTCCCAAACGGCAAGGCCGACGCTGGTGGTGATCTTGAGCCGGACATTGCCGGAGAGAACCGACATGTTGGCGATCGCCTTGCGGATACGCTCGGCGAATTTCGACAACAATTCCGCCTCCATGTTGGGCGTGACCACGGCGAATTCCTCGCCGCCCAATCGCGCCACCACGTCATGGTAGCGCGTCATGTCCTTGAGACAGCTGGCGACGGCCTTGAGCACCTCGTCGCCGACGTCGTGGCCGTGTGTATCGTTGACCTGCTTGAAATGATCGAGGTCCAGGATCATCAGCCCGACGGGTTTCTCGATGCGCTTGAACTCTTCGAGGTATTCCTTCAGCGCGTCGTCGAAATAGCGCCGGTTCTGCATGCCGGTCAGGCTGTCTGTCAGCGCCGCATGTTCGAACGTCTCGGAGCGGGCGCTCAGTGACACGGTCATGGCGCGCAGCTTGCCTTCCTCCGTCGCCTGCCTGCGGATCAGCGGGTAGATGAAGAAGATGCCGAAGAACAGCGCGGTCGCGAGCAGCACGCCCGTCGCGAAAAGCAGCTTGTTGAGGTAGATGACCTTGTCCAGGCCGGAGGCCGTGTGCAGTTCGGTGGCAAAGGATTGTAGCAGTCCATAGGCATGCAGCGTCACCAGGCCGGCGGCCAGGATCACGAAGATAAAGACGAAAAACGCCGATTCCGCCTTGTGGAAACGCATCTGCTCCCCGATGGAAAAATGCCCATCGACCTTATGGCATGGCGGGCCTTACGGAGGGTTAATTTGGACAACCACAACGAGAACCTTTCCGTGAAGGAAAGGCTTTCTAGGTTGCATTAGCAACAAGCGTTTGGATCGTGGTTTCGAGATCGTCACCAGGATGCAATCTTTGCCATTCCGGTCCTAGCTGGTGCCGAAACCAGGTCGTCTGCCGCTTGGCATATTGCCTGGTTGCGATCTTGGCGCGCTCAATCGCCTCGGGAAAACCCGATTGTGCGGCCATCGCCGCTTGCAGTTCGCGAACGCCGATCGCCTTCATCGCCGGCAATTGCGGATCGAGACGAAGCGATGCAAGTTGCCTGACTTCGTCCAGTGCGCCCTTGGCCAGCATCTGGTCGAAACGCCTTTCGATGCGTCCGACCAGCGCGGCCCGGTCCGGCTCGATGACAAAGAAGCGGGCCGTCTGTCTGTCGATGAGCGGCCGGCCCCGCGCGGCCTGCCAGTCCAGGATCGAGCGGCCGGATGCGTCGAGCACTTCGAGCGCCCGCACGATGCGCTGGCTGTCCGTGGGCTTCAACTGCATGGCTGCCCTGGAATCCTCGCGCAGCAGGATACCATGCAGTTTGACGGCGCCTTGCTCCTTCAACTCGTAGCGCCAACGGTCGCGTACCTGCCGCGGAATGTCGGGCATTTCCGATATGCCCTCGGCCAAGGCGCGAAAGTAAAGGCCGGTGCCGCCGACGAAGATCGGTCGCCGCGAGAGCGCGCCGTCTTCGATCAGCCTCGTCACGTCGCGCAGCCACGCCCCGGTCGAGTAGGCGGTGCCGGGATGGACATGCCCATAGAGATAATGCGGTGCCCGAGCGAGGTCCGCCGCCTCCGGCCGGGCAGTCAACACGTCGAGAACCGAATAGGCTTGCATGGAATCGGTGTTGACGATCACGCCGCCTATACGTTCGGCCAGGTCGAGCGCCAGCGCCGACTTGCCGCTGGCGGTCGGCCCGGCTATCAGGATCGCATTCTTCACGCGGCCTTCGCCCGCATCCGCACCGGAATTATCGATGCCGCTTATCGCCACGCTTGTTTCCCATCCCGCCGATCGTGCCTTGTCGCCATCGCTTGCGAATATGGCCTCACGGTCGGTGGGCGCAAGCACTGTTCGCTGGATGGCCGAAGACATTGCCTGCGATCTCGCACTGCCAGCGAATGCACAAGCCGACGAGGCGGCCGCCAATCTGCGCGCGGCGCTGGCCGCCGAGCCGATCGACGTGATCGTCCAGCAGTCGGCAACGCGCCGCAAGAAGATCCTCATCGCCGACATGGATTCGACCATGATCGACCAGGAATGCATCGATGAGCTGGCCGACGAGATCGGCGTCAAGGAGCACGTCGCGGCGATCACGGCACGATCGATGAATGGCGAGATCGCCTTCGAGCCCGCCCTGCGCGAGCGCGTGGCGTTGCTCAAGGGGCTCGATGCGGCCGTGGTCGATCTGATCGTTGCCAACCGGTTGACATTGGCCTCCGGCGGTCGCGCGCTGGTGCAGACGATGCGGGCCAACGGCGCCTGGACCGCGCTAGTCTCGGGCGGCTTCGAGGTCTTCACCTCACGCATCGCCGCCATGCTCGGCTTCCATGAAAACCGCGCCAACCGCCTGCTCGAACAGGATGGCCTCTTTGCCGGGTTGGTCGGCGAGCCGATCCTCGGCCGCGCCGCCAAGGCCGAGGCGCTGATCGAGATCACGGCGCGTCTCGGCCTCACCCCGGCCGATGCCATTGCTGTCGGCGACGGGGCCAACGATCTCGACATGATCCGCCTTGCCGGCACCGGTGTTGCGCTGCATGCCAAACCGATGGTGGCCGCGCAGGCAAAGGTTCGCATCGACCATGGCGACCTGACCGCATTGCTCTATCTGCAAGGCTACGGGCAGGAAGATTTCGTCCAATGAAACCAATGCGCACCGAGCGCCTAATCCTGCGCAACTGGGAGGATCGCGACCGGGAGCTGTTCCGTCGCATCAATTCCGATGAACGCGTGATGGAGTTCTTCCCCTTCCGTCGCGGCCGCGCCGCAGCAGACGCCAAGATGGACGAACTGCGGGCCATCATCGATCGGGACGGCTATGGCTTTGCCGCCGCCGAGGTCGCTGCATCAGGTCAATGCATCGGCTTTGTCGGTATCACCGGGACCGACCATCTGCCGTTCCTTCCCGCCGGCACCGTTGAGGTCGGCTGGCGGCTGGCGCCCGAATTCTGGGGCAAGGGTTATGTCACGGAAGCTGCCGAGGCATGGCTGGCCTACGGCTTCGAAAAACTCGGCCTTGGCGAGATCGTCTCCTTCGCGGTCGAGAACAACCGCCGCTCCACTGCCGTCATGAAGCGCCTCGGCATGACCGCCGATCCCTCGGCCAACTTCGACCACCCCGGCATTCCCGACAGCCACCCGGAGCTGAAAAGGCATGTGTTCTACAGGCTGACGAGCGCGGATTGGCGGAAGAATCGTCGCTGATCAATGCCTGTCAGGTGGAAATTCGTCGCCGGACTGTGGCGATCTGTCTGCGACCCGCCCCAGCATTTTCGCGAAATCGCCCGGTGACGCGTCGCCGGCACGACGACGCAGGAAGTCAGCTGCCGCTTCCATTGCCCCGACCTTTTGCGCCACAGCCGACGCAATCCATTGATTGAGCGACACGCCATCGGCCTTCGCGAGGCGCGCGGCTGCTTCCTTAACCGACTGTGGCAGTTTCAGCGGATAAGTCGCTTTGCTCATGTACGAAGTCCTTCCAAGAACTCGGCCGGGCTCACAAGCAGTACATCAAAACGGCCTGCCGCAGCTAGGAAGTCCCGGCGATTGTGAGTCACCAACGCATCGGCCCGGCCGTTGATCGCTGCTTCAAGCACCATCTCATCCTTCGGATCGTTCAATTGCGGCCGCCAGAGAAAGTGCAGCTCGACCGGCTCAGCCAGCAATGCAAAGCCGGCCAGCAAACGGCCCAGATCCGGCGCGGACAACCCGTGAGCCGCCACCTGCTCGGGTCTGGCCAGCACGGTTTCATATTCAAGAAACAGCGCTGTCGTCACTAATGGGCGAATTTGCCGATCCGCAATCAGCTGCAGGATGGCGAAAGACGTGCCATTCCTGCTTCGCAAACCTGCCGTCAAAACGTTTGTGTCCAGTACGATCCGCCTCACAAGTCAAAATAGTACATCCCATGGGATGTTACAATATGACCATCGTTAGCGATCCTCAGTCCATCCGGATCGTCACAAACCTCAGCTCACCGGTCTTGGACGCCAGCATCAACAGTGCGTTCTTGCGTCCCTGCTCCTTCAGCGCGCCGATCCGGTCCATCACATCCTTGGGCGTGGCAACCGATTCCTGTGCAATTTCGGTGATCACCTCGCCCGGCTGGATGCCGCGTTCAGCCGCGGCCGAGTCCTTGGCGACGTCGGTGATGACGACGCCCGACACATCGGCGGCGATGCTGAACTTCTTGCGCGTCTCGTCGTTGAGTTCGCCGACGGTCATGCCAAGCACCGAGGCCGTCGAAACCGCCGGCGCCTTGTCGCCCTTGTCCTGGTCGGTGTTGCCGTTTTCGCCGCTGGCGAGCTTCTCGCTGTCCTCGAGCCGGCCAAGTGTTACCTTCACCGTCTGCTCGACACCCTTGCGCACGATCAGCACGTCGACCGCCTTGCCGACCGGGCTCTCCGCGACCACACGCGGCAGGTCGCGCATCTCGTGGATGTCCTTGCCGTCGAACTTGATGATCACGTCGCCGGCCTGGATGGTGCCGTTGTCGACCGGTCCACCCTTGATGACGCCGGCGACCAGCGCACCCTTGGCGGTCGCCATGCCGAGGCTCTCGGCAATGTCGTCGGTCACCGGCTGGATGCGCACGCCAAGCCAGCCGCGCCGCGTTTCGCCATATTGGCGCAGTTGCTCGACAACGCCCGATGCGAGCTGCGAGGGGATGGAGAAGCCGATGCCGATCGAGCCGCCGGACGGCGAAATGATCGCCGTGTTGATGCCGATGACCTCGCCGGCGCTGTTGAACAGCGGCCCGCCCGAATTGCCGCGGTTGATCGCGGCATCGGTCTGGATGAAATCGTCATAGGGGCCTGAATTGATGTCGCGGTTACGCGCCGAGACGATGCCGACCGTGACCGTGCCGCCGAGGCCGAACGGATTGCCGATCGCCATCACCCAGTCGCCGACGCGCATCTTGGTGGAATCGCCGAACTTCACCGCCGTCAGCTTGTGGCCCTTCGGATCGACCTTGAGCACCGCGACATCGGTCTTGGTGTCGGTGCCGACCAGCGTCGCCTTCAGCGTGACTCCATCGGAGAAATTGACCTCGATATCGTCGGCATCGGCGATGACATGGTTGTTGGTGACGACGATGCCCTGCTCGGCGTCGATGACGAAACCGGAGCCGAGCGACTGCACTTTCTGCGAGCCATTGTCCTTGTCGCCGCCACGGTTCTTGAAGAAATCGTCGAAGAAATCCTGGAACGGCGAGCCTTCGGGAAGCTGCGGCATCGGCACCGCGCCCGGACCTTCCGTGCCCTTCACCGTCTGCGACGTCGAGATGTTGACCACCGCGCCGAGCAGGCCTTGCGCCAGGTCGGCCACCGAAGCAGGCCCGTCGGCGGCCATTGTCGACGTCACGAAGGCCGGAACGGCCACGGTGCCCAGAAGAAGCGCTGCCGCGCCAGCGACGAACGTGCGTCGAACCGCGCGCAAAAGGGTGTTGGATGTCATCGAGAAGCCTCCCGGCACTTCTGAAAGAGAAAAGCGCTTCGACGGAAACGCCGTGTCGCGCCATGATGGCAAGAAATAGGGCACGTTTGCGGCTATGGCTATTGGCAGAGTGTAAATCCCGCGTTTTTGCACACCCCCCTAGCCGCCGCGGACCAGCCAGACGATACCGACGCCGGCGCCAATCGCCACCAGCCCGGCAATCCGCAATGCATTCTCCGGCAATGACAGCACCTCGCCCGCCAGTTTCCTGGCGAAACCGGGAAAGCCGCCATAGACCAAGCCCTCAATGACGACGACCAGGCCTATTGCCGCCAAGAAATCCTGCACCGGCCGCTACTGGCCGGTGCCGGGCGAAGTTGCGGGTGCGGTCGCCGGTGCGGCAGGAGGTGCCGGTTGCGGAGCCGCCGGCCTTGCCGGCGCCTCCTTTCCGTCAGGGTCGCGGAAGAAACGGAAGAACTCCGAATTCGGCGACAGCACCATTGTCGTGCCGGTGTTGTCCAGCGCCGTGCCATAGGCGTTCATCGACCGGTAGAAATCGAAGAACGCCGGATCGCGCTGATAAGCCTCGGCAAAGGTGGCGCTGCGCTGCGCCTCGCCCTCGCCGCGCAGGATTTCGGACTCCTTCTGCGCTTCCGCGATGATCTCGACCACCTCACGGTCGGCGCGGGCCTTGATGCGCTGCGCCGCCTCATTGCCGCGCGCCCTCAGCCTTTCGGCCTCAGCCAGACGTTCCGCCTTCATGCGATCGAAGGTCTGCTGCGAGACTTCGGCGGTGAGGTCGGTGCGGCGGATGCGGACATCCTCGATCTGCAGGCCGAGCGAGGTGGCGTCGGGCCGTAGCTGATCGCGCACTTCGCGCATCATCACCGCGCGCTCCTCCGAAAGGGCGGCCTCGAAGTCTCGCAGACCGTAGACCCGGCGCAAGGCAGCGTCGAGACGCGTCCTCAGCCGGGCTTCGGCGAGCTCGATCTGGCCGGATACGGCGGCACGGAAGACACGCGGATCCGAGATTCGGTAGGCGATGAAGGCATCGACCTCATAGAACTTGCCGCCCGAGACCTGGACGCGGATGTTGTCGAGGTCGAAGCGCAGCACCCGGTTCTCGATCAACTGCACCGTGTCGGCGTCGAAGAACGAGAACGGCGCCTTGAAGTAGATGCCGGGTTCGGTCTTGACGTCGACGATCTCGCCGAACCTCAGCACCAGCGCCTGCTGGCGCGCATTGACCACGAAGACCGACGAATAGAGCAGGAACAGGATGACCGCCGCGATGACGACGATGACGGGAAGACGGTTGGCCATCACTGGTTACCTCCCGTCGTCGCGCCAAGCGGAGCCGGAGCCGGCGCTTTCTGCTGCAATGCCGGCAGCGGCAGATAAGGGACAACCCCCTGCCCGTTGCCTTGCTCGACGATCACCTTGCCGGAGTCCTTCAGCACCTTCTCCATCGTTTCCAGGTAAAGCCGCTTGCGCGTCACGTCGGGCGCCTTGGCATATTCGTCATAGACGGAGATGAAGCGCTGGGCCTCACCTTCGGCCTCCTGCACCACCCGGTTCTTGTAGGCGGCCGCGTCTTCGCGGACCTGTGCGGCCTCGCCGCGAGCCTGGCCGAGCTTCTGGTTGGAGTACTGGTTGGCCTGCTCGACGAACTTATCCTCGTCCTGCTCGGCGCGCTGCACCTCGTCGAAGGCATCGGCGACCTCACGTGGCGGTGCGGCGTCCTCGATCGAGATGGCGTTGACCTGAAGCCCGGCTTTGTAGCCGTCGAGCGTGGTCTGGATGATCTCGCGCACCGAAGCCGCTATGCCCTGGCGGTCGTCACGGAAGATGTCCTGCGCCGGCCTGCGGCCGACAGCCTCGCGCATCGCGCTCTCGGCGACCTGCCGCAGCATGCCGTCCGGGTCGGAGACGTCGAACAGATAGGCGCGGGGATCGGAGACCTGATAGGCGACCGAGAACTGCACGTTGACGATGTTCTGGTCGCCCGAAAGCATCAGCCCCGACGTGTTGCCGCTGGACGCGCCACCGCCAATGTCGACGAGCTGCTCGGAAATCTTGGCCGTTTCGACGGTTTCGAGCGGCCACCAGTGGAAATGCAGGCCGGGCTGCGACAGCTCGGCCTTCGGCTTGCCGAAGCGCAGCTCGACCGCGACCTCATCGGGCTGCACGGTGTAGACTGCCTGGAACGCCCATAGCACGACCAGCGCCGCGCCGATCAGGCCGAATATGGCCGGACTGGCGCCGCCACCGCCGGGCAGCGCGCGCCGCAGCCTGTCCTGGCCACGGCGGATGATGTCCTCGAGGTCGGGAGGCGAGCCTTGCGGGCCGCTTGGCCCCTTCGGTCCCTGCCCCCAGGGTCCCTGATTGTTGCCGCCGCCGCCCCATGGGCCGCCGCCACCGCCACCTTTGTCGTTCCAGGGCATGAATGTCCTTTCGCTTGGAATTCCCTCAAGCGCCGGAATTACGGCGCAAATCCAGTCTTGTTCTTCTATAGGGACGCCACGGCATGCTTTCAACGCGATGCTCTGCTGGCATCATCGGTTTTGGGCCGGTCGCGACCCTTTGTCGTCTTTAAACGCCTTTTTTCTTTCAATGGCTCTCGCGGCGTCGCTCGTAAACCGTATAGCGCGTCGCGTGGCTGTCCTTTTCGCCGGCTGGGATCTCCTGCGAACTGACTTCGCGCCAGCGTTTCGGATCGATCGGCGGGAAATGCGCGTCGCCGTCGACAGCGGCCAGCACATGGGTGACGTGCAGCCGGTCGGCCAGCGGCAGCGCCTGCGCATAGATTTCGCCGCCGCCGATGACGCAGACCTCGTTCACCCCGCTCATGCAGCGCCCACGCACATCAGCCAGTTGGATCGCGTTCTCGAGCGTATGCGCCACCTCCACCCCGTCGGCGCGCCAAGCCTTGTCACGGGTGACAACGATGTTCAGCCTGCCCGGCAGCGGCCGGCCGATGCCTTCATAGGTCTTGCGTCCCATGATGATAGGTTTGCCCATCGTGTCTGCCTTGAAGCGCTTGAGATCGGTGGAAAGCCGCCAGGGCAGCCCCCCGTCCCGCCCGATAACGCCGTTCTCGGCGATGGCGACATAGATTGCCACGTGCATCAGTTGCCGTCCCCATTGTCGGATGGATCGAGGATAAGGATGTCGATGTCGCGCTCTGGATAGAAGTCCTCAGCCGTCATCTCGAAACTCGTCGGCCCGACCTTCCTGACATTGTCGCCGCAGAACGAGACCAGGGCTTTGGGATTGTCCTTGTCGACGGTCAGCTTGAACTTGCCGATGCTACCGGCCGCCCAGTTGCCGCCGGTGGTCAGGATGTAGGCGATGCGGCTCTCGTAATATTTTGGATAGCCGTCGGGATCGTTCTTGGCAGCCTTGCGCACTGCGTTCTCGAAGGTGTCGTCCATGCAGTAGCGGGACTTGTAGGCGGCGTACTGTCCCTGGAACTTGCCGTCGTAGAAGAAGCTGACCGACGAGGTGCCGCCGACGCTCGGTTTGTAGCGGTGGGAAACGTGGACGTCCTTGTTGGCCGGAAAGGTCGAGCGCCACCAATAGGTCGAGCGCAATTGCCAGAACGGTGCATAATTGGGTTTCGCGCCAGGGCTGTCATCGACAGTGTCCTCGATGATGATGCCGCGGGTGACCCAGTCGTCCGCCACCGTTTGCGGCAGCTTCCCGAGCGCCGCCTTTGCCGCTTCGCCGAATGGGTTGAAAGGCACGTTCTGCGCCTTCAGGTCGGCACCGATGTCGATGCCGAGCGCGAACGCCTTCTGCTCGAGCTCAGGCTTTGCCGCCACGCCGTCGATCGTCACCTCGAAGCCAAGGAAATTGTCGCTCTGGTTTTCGGGGATCGCCGGCATCTCCTCGGGATCGCCGGAGATGTCGGGCATTGGGAAGGCGACGATCGCGTCGACGTCCTTATCGGTGTTGTTGTGGAAGACGTAATCCACGGTCACCTTTTCCGGCGAGATGAAGAGGTCCTCGCTCTGCATCGCCACGGCATCGCTGCGCGACAGCACCAGGCCGCCGGTGCCGAGTTCGGCAACGGAATCATTGGCGAACGCGGGTGCGGCCGACAAGGCCAGCACCGCCGTCAGAACATATCGCAACATGAAAGCCCCTCGGCGAGAATGTCGCGATGACCCTAGCGGTTTCAACGTGGCGTTTCAAAGCCCTTCCGCATCCGCGCCACGCCAGTCTGGACTAAAGGGTTGCGATCGGGCAGGAGTTCGCTTCATGCGCAAGCTTCTCGTCATCGGCATCGGCGCCGGCAATCCCGACCATATGACCGTGCAGGCCATAGACGGCCTCAATCGGGCCGACGTGCTGTTCATCCCCGACAAGGGTGCGAAGAAGAACGATCTTGCCGAACTGCGCCGTCACATCTGCGACCGCTTCGTCACCAACCCGAATTCACGCCGCGTGGAATTCGACGTGCCCGTGCGGGCCGAACCGGCGCCTTCCTATCGCTCGACGGTGGATGACTGGCACGAGGCAATCGCCGCCATCTATGAAGACCTGATCCGCGAAGAGATCGCCGAGGATGGTTGCGGCGCCTTCCTGATCTGGGGCGACCCCTCGCTCTACGACAGCGCGCTGCGCATCCTGGAGCGCGTACGCCTCAGGGGCAACGTCGCCTTCGAACTGGAGGTTATTCCCGGCATCACCGCCATTCAGGCGCTCGCCGCCAGCCACGCGACAGCGCTGAATCGCATCGGCGATTCCATCCTGATCACCACCGGCCGCCGGTTGACGGAAGAAGGCATGCCGCAAAATGCCGGCAGCGCCGTCGTCATGCTTGACGGCAAATGCGCCTTCAACACGCTCGCCGACCAGGATCTTTTCATCCAATGGGGCGCTTATCTCGGCACGCCGGACGAAATCATCGTCTCCGGCCGCCTCGGCGACGTCGGCGCCGAAATCGAAAAAATCCGCGAGCAGGCCCGCGGGGAAAAGGGCTGGATCATGGATACGTACGTGCTGCGGAAGGTAGGGGAGTAGGGGAGTAAGGCAGTAAGTGAACGAGACATCAGGAGCCGGAACACAAGAAAGCACACAAAAATTCGACGCGCCCGAGTTGGTCTGCCCTACTGCCCTACTGCCCTACTGCCCTACTGCCCTACTGCCCTACCTTCCGCAGCACGTACGTATCCATGATCCAGCCCTTTTCCC